>JAYODI010000012.1:3858-88188 GCA_038279365.1 Candidatus Latescibacterota bacterium
CATTTGCCATTTGCCATTTGCCTGCCCCATCAAATCCGACTATACCGTTCACGCAACCGTTGTCGAACCACTTCGGCAACGGTATTCACCACAAATGTCAATGCAGCCAACAACAACCCCGTAAGGAACAACACCCGATACAAAGTGCCCTCTTGAGGCGCTTCGGGAATTTCAACGGCAATATTTGCAGACATGGTGCGCATGCCATTAAAAATAGAACTGTCCATAATGGGTGTATTTCCCGTGGCCATCAACACAATCATTGTTTCACCAACGGCCCGCCCAAACCCAATCATCGTGGCCGAAAAAATACCTGGGCTGGCCGTAGGTAAAACCACGCGCATAGCCGTTTGCCAAGGAGTTGCCCCCAAAGCCAAAGACCCTGCCCGCAAATGCGAGGGCACACTCGACAGCGCATCTTCACAAATTGTATAAATAATCGGCACCACAGCAAATCCCATCGCAAAACCGACCACCAAACAATTGCGTTGATCATAACGCGTGTCTGACGTGGCAAACAACCATTTTTGAAAATGACCACCAAAAACAACAGCTTCCACAACAGGCCCCATCACAAACGACAACCACAAAGCCACAAGTGTCACACCACCCAACAAAGCCAACATCACATGATTGGGTACCTGCCGCGTAAAGCTTTCGGGCAAGAGTGACCACCCCCAAGCACCCAAAATCACCACCACCGGCACGAAGGGCAACAGCAACAAAGCCCCAACCACTTCTTTCTCAAGCATAGGGGCCAACCAAAGACCTGCCAAAAAACCTAAAATAACACTGGGCAATGAGGCCATCAGTTCAACCACAGGTTTCACCCAATTTCGAACTTGAGGTGACGCAAATTCAGAAGTATAAATAGCAGCCAAAACAGCCAAAGGCAATGCAAAAAGCATTGCATAAAATGTGCCTTTTAAAGTACCAAACAACAACGGCATAATGCTCATCTTGGGTTCAAACTCGTCCGTTCCGCCCGTCGATTGCCACACATATTCTGGCTGGCCATATCCTTCGTACCACACCTTGCCAAAAAGTGTCTTGAGTGTTGTTTCTGGGTGTGGGTTATGAAAATCATATAACCGGATGTGCCCATCTTGAGACGCTGTAATAAACCCATTGATCTTAGGAGAAAATGCCAACGCAGAAATTCCAAACGCACTTTCGTTTAAAGAAAAAAATGTTTGTTCAGAAGTCATATGATGCACTGCAACATGACCATTTATGTCACCCGACAAAAATTGTTTGTCTCGTGACGAAGCAGCCAAAACAGTTACAGCACCATCATGTCCACGCAATGCATGGACCCGCTCAAGACTTTGTTCGTTGCCCCCTTCTCCCATCCGCACCGGCATCCAAGTGTTCACCTGCCCACCCGCATCTCCCACAAGCACAGACACATCACCCAACACAAATTCCAATGCCGTAATGGCCTGTTCCGATGCTTGAATGCGTTGCAACAAATCGGGTGAAGACTGCGGGCGCCCCACTTCCCAGCGAATAACCTCACCCCGATTGGTCCCCACCAACACATATCGCCCAGAACGTGCCACAGCCATACTCAGAGCCTGCCCTGTTACTTGCGATGTCAAATCGTGGGTAAACGTTTCCAACTTGCCACGCCCCAACAAACCCCGCCTTTGTGCCGAAACACCCAACATCAGTTGTCCCTGTTCCCCAATGGCCAAAACAGTTCCTCGCCCATCTCCATCGTTGCGATAAACCATTTTAGACACAGGTGAATCAAACAGCTTCATCGAACCATCAATAAGCAATGAAGGCGTAACCGTTTGGGTACCATCTGTCTCAAAAACAACCTGAAAGTCCAAATGGGCCATCAACACCGCACCATCATCTAACCCCAACCCCAAATTCACATTATTCAATGCGCGATATGCCGAAACAATCCGCCGCCCTTCTAACGCTTCTATTGGAACCGGTTGAATCAAATCGCCCGAAGCAATGTCATAAAAATCGATTCCCGTTGCGTGTACGGCAAACAAAACTTTTTGATATTGATCAAGCCCCGTTGCCAACACACTCTCTCGGTGTTTCAAATTGATCTCTTGCGACAAAGAAACACGAGGTGGTGCAAACAAAGGATAAGATTCTATCAATACAAAAAAGAAAATGCCCAACACAGCAACAATCACGCTCAATCCACCAGCAGTAATCACCCACCTTCCCAGGCGATCCATCAAGCGTGCCGCAGGCGTAATACCAGGTAAACGACGAGAAGACGATTTGGCAGATAAGGCCATAAAAAATCCCAACCATAAAAACAAAGGGCACGCTATCAAACGCGCCCTTTGTTAAACAATACTTATTGAAGCTTTTCAAGCTCCTCTTTAACCACTTCGTAAGGAACAGGCATATACCCATCTTTAATCACAATTTCTTGCCCTTCCTTCGAAAAAATAAACTTTGCAAATTCACGCACCAAAGGATCAAGCGGTTTCCCTGGTGCCTTGTTGATATACAAGCTCAAAAAACGACCCAAAGGATAAGACCCATCTAACACATTTTCAAGGCTACCATCGCGAAACGGTTCTCCGTCTTCCAAGGCCAAGGGCACCACACGCACACCCGAAGTTTTGTAACCAATGCCACTATATCCCACAGCATATCGATCTTCTGCTACCCCTTGCACCACCGAAGCAGAACCGGGTTGTTCTTTTACTTCATCTTTGTAGTCACCTTTAAACAAAGCATGTTCTTTAAAAAAGCCATAGGTGCCCGAAGCTGAGTTTCGGCCATACAAGCTAAGGCCTGCATTTTGCCAATCTCCCTTCAAACCGACTTGGCCCCATTTGGAAATGTTTTCTTTGTATTCACCACGACGCGTCTTTGAAAAAATGGCATCTACTTGCGCCAGAGTTAATCCTTTAACTGTGTTATCTTTGTTGACAAACACTGCCAAAGCATCCAAAGAAGTACGCAACATCGTTGGCGGATATCCAAATTGCTTTTCAAACTTATCTACCTCTGTTGCCTTCATCGGACGCGACATCGGGCCAAACTGAGCCGTGCCTTCAATCAATGCTGGTGGTGCGGTGCTTGAACCTTTGCCTTCAATTTGAATCTTCACATTGGGATAATACTTTCGAAAGCTTTCCAACCAAAGTGCCATCAAATTGTTCATCGTATCAGAGCCAATACTGCTGGCGTTACCCGAAATGCCACTCACCTTTTTATAAACAGGTATACGTGCATCCACTTCAATCTGTTGTGCAAATACGGCTCCCGAAGCCAAAATGGCAAAAGCACAAATACTTGCACGAATCAATTTCAACATGGCGATCTCCCTTCTGTTACACGACGTTTTTTAGTGAACTCTCAGCGACAACGTGTAAGCTACCAACGCCCTGTTACGGTCGTGTGACAAATCATTGACAATTGCGTGATAAACATAAGATGACGACCCTGTCTCAAGGTCTCAAGTCACAGGTCAAAACATCGGACAGACATTCGACCTGTAACCTGCGACCTGCGACCTGCGACTAATTTTACACCCTAAAACTTCACATACAAGGTCATACGGGGTACAACCTCGGCATCCACACCTGTGGCCTGAAAAGAGGTGACCAAAACATTGGGCATCACATGCACATCTTTGGTTGGCTCAAAGTCCAGCCCACCAATAAAGTACAAGGTGCGGTCATTGCCAGCTTTATTGCTGGGGTCAAAAAAGTCAACCCGACCAAAAGCTTTTGTTTTTTCGCTCACAGAACCAGAGCCAAACACCGACACCCCACGCACCTGCACATCCCCTGCAGGGTTATTGCGCTTTTGCAAAAAACCTTCAATGCCCCCTTGAAAACCATCCTTCTTAAGCCCCAAAAATCCGCCAACAGTCATGCGATCTTGACTACCTGCTCTTTTTTCCCAATCGACATATGCTGTTGCATTTAAAGCACTTGGTTTAAAATGTAACAGCGCATAAATCTTTTTGTTGTTATCCGCTTCCGAAGCCTGTCCACTGCCATTGGCCAACATAATTTGTGTATTGACTTTGCCCTCACCATCCAATTGCCCATGAAATGCCAAACCAATGTCTGCCGAGGAAGCAATTTTATTCAAATCCATAATGGTCTTCTGAACCGACCGATAACCCCAAATTTCTTCACTCACACTCCAAGTAGGTGTGCCAGACAAACCCATATAAAGCGCCTTGCCATTTTTGCGATAACGCACATACGCATGCTTTACAAAAGGCTCCATCTTATTGCCACTTCCAAAACCACCATCATTCATCTCCAAACGCACACGTCCCGAAAATTCATCATCCCATTTCAAATCATACGTCAAGTAAATACGCCGAAATTCAAACCCATTTTGCTTCTTTTTGGTGCCAGTGGCATAATAATAATAATCTGCAAATGCCACCCCTTTGAGCGTATTTTCGGCGGCCCTTGCCTGCCCCCCCAAACTCACCACACCCAATACCAGCAAAAAACCCATAATCTTCCGCAACATAGCACATTCTTCCTATAAGTATCAAAAACCCATTTTTTGCGATACTGCTCGTTATTTACGCGTTACAAAAAAACCACAAAATCGTGACAAAACAGTGACGGCTTTGTTACAGTTGTGTTACAATTTCAAAACCGATCAGTCTTGATTTTGCCATAAGAAGAATTCCCATCCTTTTGCGTTTCATTTGTCACAAAACCGCCACAAAACTGCCATAAAACCGTGACTTGCTAAGCCTACTATCAATGATCAACAGATTTTGTTACAAAGGGGCTGGCATTTGGCTGAGCGAATTCTCATCATAGACAAAGAACCCAACACAGTCGAAACGGTTCGCAACAATTTAGAACTAACAGGTTACAATGTGATGACAACGCCAAATGCAGAAACGGCGTTGAACATCATTCAACGAAACCTGCCAGATCTCATATTGCTGGATCCCATTCTACCCGGTATGGATGGTTTTACATTTTGCAAACATCTCAGACAAGAAAATAGAACCCAAGATGTACCCATTTGTGTCCTGTCTGCGCAAGATGACGAAATCAATCGGGTGCTGGCCTTTGAATTGGGTGTCGATGACTACCTCACCAAACCCTTTTCTCTCCGAGAACTCCTGCTGCGCATCCGCATCATTCTAAAACGCAAGCAGAAACAACATACCCAACCCCAAAATCGTCTGACCTACGGCGCTTTTAGTATAGACAAATCAGCCCACGAAGTATTTTTAAACAACCAACCGCTATCCCTCACCGTCATAGAATTCCAATTGCTCACCACACTCGTGGAACGCATCGGGCGGGTTCAAACCCGCGAAGATCTGCTCAATGCCGTGTGGGGGTATGAACACACCGGCAATGGCCGTATGGTCGATGCACACATCAGACGCATGCGAGCCAAACTTGGCAAAGCACAATCGATGATCCGCACCGTGCGTGGTGTTGGGTATTGCTTTACCCCCGAAAACCCCTCCGAATAACACCCCCTCTTCCAAAACACACGTGTCGCACATCTGTATCCATCTTGTCACCAAATCGTAACTCACCCGTAACTGCGCCTCAACATGAGCGGGGTAAATTCGCTCTATACGTGATAACAATGGGTAAACGATGTCGCGGATACCCAAATTTTTAATGCAGTAAGAAAGGGGATACGTCGCAATGAAATATGTTTTAAGTCTGTTCGCGGTCTTTTTGTTTTGTGCATCAGTACCAGCACAAGACATGGGCAAAATCCAAGGCGTCATCGTCGATGCCGAAACGGGGGAACCACTCATCGGCGCCAACGTCGTTATCAAAGACGAAGCCGGTGTACCCATTTATGGCACAGCAACCAACCTCGATGGGCAATTTACACTCGCAGCCCCAATAGGCACACACAACATTGAGGTGAGTTACATCACCTACGCCACAAAAATCATTACAGATGTCATCATCGGGGCAAAACAACCCACCACAATCAACATCTCTCTCCCTCCCGAAGGTTTACAAGCCGACGAAATCATTGTCACAGCCAAGGCCGAACAAAACAGCGAAGTCTCTATGTTGGCCATGCAACAAAAGTCGGCCATTGTGACCGATGGCATCAGTGCCGAGCTTATGAGCCGATCTTCTTCTTCCGATGCCGGTGATGCACTCAAACGTGTTACCGGTATTACTGTGGTCGGTGGCAAATATGTCTATGTGCGCGGTTTGGGCGAGCGCTACAGCAACACCCAAGTCAACGGAGCCGATATGCCAAGCCCCGAACCCAACCGACGTGTGGTTCCCATGGACATTTTCCCTGCGGGTTTGCTCGAAAACATTCAGGTCTCCAAAACATTTTCACCCGATCAACCTGGTGATTTTTCCGGCGGTTCCGTACAAGTCAAAACACGTGACTTTCCAGACAAGTTCACATTGTCCTTCTCTGCGTCTGGCGGTTACCACTCACAAACCACATTCAAAGACGCCCAAACCTATGCCGGTGGTTCGTGGGATTTTATGGGCATAGATGATGGCGCACGCAGTTTGCCAGACCTGGTCAAAACCCAAGCAACCGACCAACCCATTCGGCAACGCGGTCGTTTTTCGACAACAGGTTTTACCGCAGAAGAAGTGCAAGCTTTTGGCCAATCCTTCTCTAACATTTGGCAACCCCGCACCACAAGTGCCCCCGTCAACCAATCTTATAGCGTAAGCATGGGCAATGCCATTGGTGATGGCAACCGTGAGTTGGGTTATGTGGCATCCTTTACCTATGACAACAGCCTTAAAAATGCCGATGAAAATTGGAACACATATCGCATTACAGCGGATCCGTCAGGCAACCAAATCTTAAACCCATTTACAACCTACAGCGTCAAATCCACAACCAACTCCATTTTGTGGGGATCACTCTTTAATGTGAGCCTACGCTTGTCTCCACTTCATAAAATCAGTGTCAAAACCCTCTATAATCGCAACACAGACGACGAAGCCCGCACCTACACAGGGTTTAATTCCGACCGAGGCACAGATCTCCTCGACTATCGACTTCAATTTGTAGAACGCGGCATTTTTACCAGCCAATTGTCCGGTGACCATCATTTTGGCCCCCTGCTCAATTCCAATGTCGAATGGATGGTCAGCACATCCAAAGCCACACGTGATGAACCCGACAACCGCGAAGTGCTCTACGAACAACGCAATGGAGAATGGACATTTTTCGACATCACCCAAAGCGGCAGCCGCTTTTTCTTCGACCTTGTTGACGATGCCCAAAGTGCCAAGATTGATTGGACAGTTCCCTTTTCAGGCTTTGGCTCCTTGGCATCTAAGCTCAAGTTTGGAGCCAAATGGTCAACCAAAGACCGTTCTTTCGATGCCCGCCGTTTCCGCTTTGAGCAATCCAGCGGCATTCAAAGAAGTGTTGATCTCAGCCTCGATCCTGAAGAAATTTTCGTTCCCGAAAACATTGCCCCAGGCCTGTTCCAATTGCGTGAAACCACACGCGCCACAGACAACTACAGCGCTTCTCAAGATCTTTGGGCCACCTACTTGCTCACCGACTTTCAACTGTCGACCAAATGGCGGTTTGTCGGTGGCTTTCGCATCGAAAATTCCAAACAATCACTCATCTCTTTTGATCCATTCTCTACCACAACCCTTCCTATCGAAGTGGCTTTAGATGACACAGACGTTTTACCAGGTTTAAATCTGGTCTACAAACTCACAGACCGCACCAACTTGCGTACCGCTTATTCACGCACCGTTGCCCGACCCGATTTTCGCGAATTGGCCCCCTTTGAATTCACCGACTTTATTGGTGGACGTGCCGTATCAGGCAACCCCAACCTCAAACGTTCCAACATCGACAACTTCGATTTGCGTTACGAAACCTTTCCACGCTTGGGCGAATTGATGGCCGTGAGTGCGTTTTACAAAAAATTCCACGATCCCATCGAACAAATTATTCGCCCCACAGCTCAACTAAGTGTGACCTACCAAAACGCCAAAGCAGCTACAAACTATGGGCTTGAGCTCGAATTTCGCCGCCGTCTCGATGCCATTGCGCCATCATTTGAACCCTTATCCGTCAATGTCAACGTGACATTGGTCAAATCCGAAATCGACATTGAACCCGGCTTAGGCGTACAAACATCCGATTCACGTGCCCTACAAGGCCAATCTCCCTATGTGGTTAACGTAACCCTTGGATACGACAATGAAGACAAAGGCTTACAAGGCAACTTGCTCTACAATGTCTTTGGCCGCCGCATCAGCGAAGTAGGTGCCCAAGGGTTGCCCGATGTTTACGAACAACCTCGCCACCAAGTCGATTTGAATCTCAAAAAGAAACACGGCAAGTTCACATACAAACTCTCGGCCAAAAACCTGCTCGACAGCAAAGTGTTGTACAAGCAGGCAGAAGGTGTCTATCGTGAACACCACGCCGGGCGCTCGTTCTCTCTTGGCATGAGCTACGACCGCTAAAACCCACAGAAAGGATATCCCGTGAGACGTCTTTACCGCGTTTTGCTTTTTTTGAGCCTCTCCATAGGACTCACTGGCATCGCAAGCGCACAGGTTGCGCGTTCCGACTTTAACGCCAGTGGCACCATAGATTTTCCAGACTTCTTAGCCTTTGCACAGGCATATGGAACCAACAATCCGCTTTTCGACTTTGACAACAGTGGCAGTGTCGATTTTCCTGATTTTCTCGATTTTGCAAACGCATTTGGGCAATCTTACACCAAAAGTGCAACCCCCAATGTGTTGTCGGGCAATATATCCAACACCACCGTACTGACCAATGCCGCAGATCACCTGTTGTCAGGGGCCGTATTTGTCCAAGATGGTGCCACACTTATCATTATGCCAGGTGTGACCATTTTTGGAGAAGGCGCAACAAATGGCACGCTCATTATTGCACAAGGTGGCAAAATCATTGCCGATGGCACCAAAGACAAACCCATTGTCTTCACCTCCGACCAACTCGAAGGTCAACGTGATCGCGGCCAATGGGGTGGTCTCATCATCAACGGACGCGCACCCATCAACACAGGTGCTGTCGCTTTTGGTGAAGGTGACACAGGCCAATACGGTGGCACAGACGCTGCCGATAACTCGGGCATCTTGCGTTATGTGCGCGTTGAGTTTGCAGGTATCGAATTTTCTCCAGACAACGAACTCAACGGCATCGCCTTCCAAGGCGTCGGCTCTGGCACCACAGTAGATTATGTACAAGTTCACTTTAATCAAGACGACGGCATCGAGTTCTTCGGTGGCACCGTCAATGCCAAACACCTTTACTGCACAGGCATTCGTGATGACTCCTTCGACTGGACAGATGGTTGGACTGGCAAAGGACAATTCTGGGTGGCCCAACAACGCGGTGATGATGCAGACAATGGCATCGAAGCAGACAATGATGGCGACAACAACGAAGCCACACCACGATCCAATCCCACACTCTACAATCTCACTTTGGTGGGCGATCCCAACGGACCAGAGTCCGACACAGGTATGTTGTTGCGTGAAGGTACGGCAGCAACCATTCGCAATGCCATTGTCATAGGATTCAACCTATCAGGATTAGATGTTGATCAGTCTTCCACATTTAACCAAGCCAACAGCGGTGCACTCAGTGTGCAAAACACCATCTTCTTCAACAACCGCACCAGCCAAGGCGACACCAAAGTAGCAGGGAACTTTAATCTCGATGACGATGGATTTGACGAAGCCGCTTGGGCAAAAACTGCAAGCTTCAACAATTCAGAAAGTGATCCCGCTCTCATGGCTCCTTATAGCCATACCTTGCCAGATTATACCCCAGCTTCCAACTCTCCAGCGGCCAACGGCACCGTAGCAGTGGCCACACCCCCCAATGATGGTTTCTTTATTCCAGTCTCTTTCATTGGTGCAATGGGGCCCAACAACAACTGGTTAGCCGGTTGGATTACCACAGAAATGCCAAAAGGCCAGTAGTCCCAAGCCCATAGGCAAAGACAAAAGATCGGACAGGCAGTTGCTTGTCCGATCTTTTCTTTATGACCCAAATTGACTATCTTAATCCATGATTACATTGAACACCTCAACAAACTTACACAATCAGGAATAGCCCATGAAATATATTCAAGCCTTAACCCTATGTATCTGCTTGGTAATTTTGTCCTGCACCACCCCCACCATTAAACGCGGTTATGGCCAAACCCCTGAAGAACTTGGCCAAGCCATTGTGGAGGCACTCAATGCCAGATCAGAAGAAAGTCTTCACAGCTTGCGTGTCGACAAAGAACAATATGAAAAAGAGCTGTGGCCCGAATTTCCTTCCAGCCGCCCAGAACTCAATTTCACGCCCGAATTTGCCTGGGGAAATATGAATAAAAAGTGCCTCCAAGGCGTCTCCAAATGGGTGCGTATACACGGTGGAAAAAACTATGAATTTGTGCGCATACAGTTCACAAGCCCCACACAACCTTACAAAACATTCAAGTTGCGCCGCGGTACCCTGCTCACCATTCGAAATGCAGAAGGCAAAGAACAAGACTTAAAAATTCTTGGTTCGGTGGTAGAAAAAGACAATTATTATCGCCTTCTCAGTTATGACGACTGATCGCCTCATAGGCAAAGTATGCTTTGGGCTCATTGCCACAGGCTTGCTTTTTTTTCTGAAGGGCCACTGCTTTGCACAGTCCATTCACATTCCAGAGCACATTCCCAAAGTGCTCAACACACTACCTGTTTATTTTAAGCCCCTCGAACAAGCATTGCTCATAGATGCCTCCGATGGCATCCTCAACAGTTTTTCGCTCATAGATGCGGGTCTCATTGCTTCAGGTGCAACCACCAACTATACACTCTCCAAACACAAACGACAGTTTAAAACCTTACAACAACATGCCCTGCTTTCTATTCCCTATCTCATGCAAACCGAACGCATGGCTGTCGAAATCTTCAACTATCTTCACCGGCGCGTCTTGCGTCGCTTTGAAACCCGCCCCGTTACCCTACTCGACCTTTGGTCTAAGGGTCGTTATAATTGCGTAACCGCATCCTATCTTTATCTGATTATCGCACGCACCTATGATCTACCAGTGATCATTATCGAAACCCCCATGCATGCCTACATCCAACTCCAAATATCTCCCCCCTTGCCCATTGAGCTCACGGTTCCAAACGGCGGATTTAACTTTTCCCAAACCCAAGAACAAGTCATCCAAAATCTACTCCTCGTGGGGCTAATCACACCCAAAGACCTGACAACACACACCCAAAGCATTGTTTGAGGCATATCGAGAACGACAACGCGCACTCACGCCCGTGCAAGTACTGTCCGTTTTTTTTTATAATCGCGCATTGTCCGCATTTGAACATTATAACCCCGCAGAAGCTTTCCAACATGCCTTAGCCGCCTACCTTATCCACCCAGAAGACCACCGCTACCAACGCCTTCTCCACGACTTTGGCCTTGCATATGCAACAACCCTACACAGAGAAAACCAACAAGATGCCCGAAAAGCCATTTTGGCATACTTGGAGACCCTCAAAGAGTAGATGAGGTAGACTTTTGGCTTTCGGCCACAAAATTTATGCCTACCCAACAACCTCACAAACAGATCCTACTGTTCATCAATTATTTTTTCTGTCATAATACTCCAGTCTTGACGCAGTGCCTTTTAAATATTATTATATATTTTTTAGCGGTTTACCCGCTGAATCGCCCCATACCGTGTCCCCCGACACTTTCCCTCGGAGCAGGCGATGAACCTGAAAGACCCCAAACTTTACACCAACCGCGAATTGTCGTGGCTACATTTCAATCAGCGCGTACTTCAAGAAGCCCGTGACCCCAAAAACCCACTGCTTGAGCGTGTCAAATTTTTAGGCATTGTCGCCAACAACCTCGATGAATTTTTTGAAATTCGCGTGTCTGGTTTGTTGCAACAAGTTGAGGCCGGTCTGTCAGAATATGGCCCCGATGGTTTGCTCCCAGAAGAACAACTTCAAAACATTTCCAACATTGCCCATCAAATGGTCAAAGAACAATATGCCTGTTGGAATGAAGAATTGCGCCCAGCCCTTCGCCGCGCAGATGTCTACATTCGCACTCTTGACCGACTCAATCGCCAGGAAAAAACCTTTATAGAAGATTACTGTCGCCGCGAACTCCACCCTGTGCTCACGCCACTCACGGTGAATCCTGCACACCCCTTTCCGCGCGTTATCAACAAAGCGCTTTGCATTGCCGTTTTGCTCAAAAATCAAAGTGGCGACGTACAATTGGGCATTGTTCAGGTGCCACGCCTGTTGCCACGCCTCATCCGTTTGCCTCGAGAAGAAGAAGGCAAACGCATCGACTTTGTTTTTTTGGCTGATCTTGTGCAAGCACATATTCCCGAACTTTTTCGCGGATACCGCATCATCGACAGTGCCGCTTTTCGCATCACGCGCAACAGCGATCTTTATTTAGACGAAGAAGAGGCCGATGATCTCCTCATTGCCATCCAAGACGAATTGCAAAATCGGCGCAAAGGAGATACAGTTCGGTTAGAAATTGAGCATGATGCAACACCGCAACTCGTCAAACGCTTGCAATCCATCTACAACCTCACAGAAGTACAGGTCTATCAAGTCAATGGCCCAGTCAACCTCAACCGCCTGTTGGGGCTTTACAGTGCCATTCCGCGCCCAGATCTCAAATTTGCACCCTATCAACCCATCGACCATTCCTTTGAAGAACTCGATACCCTATTTGCCGAAATGCGCCAACGCGACCTGCTTCTGCATCACCCCTACGATTCATTTAATCCCATTGTCCAATTTGTGCAAGCCGCGGCCAAAGATCCCACGGTCTTAGCAATCAAACAAACCCTTTACCGCACCAGTGAAGACTCACCCATCATAGATGCCCTTATTCGAGCAGCAGGCGCAGGCAAAGAAGTTACCGTAGTGGTCGAACTCAAGGCACGATTTGACGAAGAAACCAACATTCGCTGGGCACGTCGACTACAAGATGCGGGTGTGTATGTTGTTTACGGTGTGGTGGGCCTTAAAACCCATTGCAAATTGTCCATGATTATCCGCCGTGAAAACGATGGCCTAAGACGATATGCCCATATCGGTACCGGCAATTACAATTCTTCTACCGCACGTTTTTACACAGACCTAAGCCTCATGACGGCCAGAGAAGACATCACCACCGATGTGGCCGAAGTATTTAACTTACTCACCACACAATCCGATCATCCCCAAGTGCGAAAAATTCTCGTAGCACCTCACACCATGCTCGATACCGTCGTTGGCAAAATTGAACGCGAAATGGAGCATGCACAAGCGGGTCGCCCTGCCCGCATTGTGGCCAAAATGAATTCCTTACAGGACGCCGAAGTCATTCGCGCCCTTTACCGGGCCTCACAGCAAGGTGTAGAAATTATTCTGATTGTTCGTGGCATCTGTTGCTTACGCCCAGGCATTGAAGGTGTCAGTGACAACATTCGCGTGATCAGCATCATTGGGCGGTACTTGGAGCACAGTCGTATCTTCTCTTTTGAAAATGGCGGCACCCCCGAAGTGCTCATTGGCAGTGCCGATTGGATGCCACGCAATTTACGACGGCGGGTTGAGATTTTATGCCCAGTAGAAGACCCCAAACTCATCCAACGCATTCGCAGTGAAATTCTCAGCATCTGCATTGCAGACAATGTCAAAGCCCGTGAACTCTTACCCGATGGCAGTCACCAACGCATCACCATCCCTGCGGGCATCCCAAAAATATCTTCTCAAGACATATTGATGAAATTGGCCAATGGTGAACAAATCGAAATTCCCGACTTCTTTGCCATCCCCCCTGCCATACACAAACCAACACCCGCCGAAACGACGCCAGCGTCTGCAAATGCAGCCGACTAAAGCGAAAGCAGAAAAATATCAAAGCCCCAGAGAATCAGATTCTCTGGGGCTTTTTCATTTATCAACCAATCGATCAAATATCTCAGACATCGCTATGGATAAATAAACATAATTTAAACTTGATAAAACTCTACATATCTGTATATTCGGATATTCAAATATATAGACATCAAATACTGCCAAAGGACTCCTAAAATGCCAAACAAACCCAAACAACTTTCTTTTTTAGATCGCTACCTCACACTTTGGATATTTCTTGCCATGGCCATTGGTGTCGGTATAGGATATTTTGCGCCCAGCACCGTCAATCAAATCACTCAATTCCAAACAGGCAGCACATCTATTCCCATAGCCATTGGCTTAATTTTAATGATGTATCCCCCCCTTGCCAAAGTCAAATATGAAGAACTGGGAGAAGTCTTTCGCAATACAAAAATATTGGTCATTTCTCTCATTCAAAATTGGGTCATTGGCCCAATTTTGATGTTTGTATTGGCCATTGTCTTTCTGCACGATTATCCCGAATACATGATTGGTCTCATTATGATTGGCTTAGCAAGATGTATTGCCATGGTCATCGTCTGGAACGAACTTGCCGATGGCGATTCTGAATATGCAGCCGGGTTGGTTGCATTTAATTCCGTTTTCCAAATCTTATTTTTTTCGATTTATGCCTATGTTTTTATCACCATATTACCCACTTGGTTTGGCTTAGAAGGCGTTGAAGTGCATATCACCATTGGGCAAATCGCCAAAAGTGTATTTATTTATTTGGGCATCCCATTTATTGCGGGTCTGCTCACACGTGTCATATTGCTCAAATTAAAAAGCCGCACGTGGTATGAACAAGTCTTCATTCCCAAAATCAGTCCCATCACGCTCATTGCCTTGCTCTTTACCATTGTGGTTATGTTTTCACTCAAAGGGGAATTCATTGTCAAAATCCCACTCGATGTGTTTCGCATTGCCATACCGCTCATTATTTATTTTGTGATCATGTTTTTGATCTCTTTTTTGATGGGTAAAAAAGTGGGTGCCGACTACAGCAAAACCACCACCATTGCATTTACAGCCGCAAGCAACAATTTTGAGTTGGCCATTGCTGTCGCCATTGCCGTATTTGGCATTCACTCTGGGGCCGCGTTTGCGGCGGTGATCGGCCCATTGGTCGAAGTGCCCGTGCTGATCAGTTTGGTCAACGTTGCTTTCTTCTTTCAAAAAAAGTATTTTACCTACGATGCCAACCGCCCCATAAAAATTGAGGCCCCATAAAAAGCATGAGGCCTATCAATAAGGAGTGTTTTTTGAAAGAAGATCTTGCCATTTTCAAAGCCTGTGCAGATGAAACCCGTTTGCGTATCCTCTTTTTACTTTCAGAACGCGAATTATGCGTGTGTGAATTGGTGGTCTTACTCAATCTGCCCCAAAGCAAAATATCACGCCACTTGGCCATTCTCAAAAATGCAACTTTGGTTTCTGACCGCCGCGATGGCACATGGATATATTATTCACTATTCAAAGCCAATACGGGTTTAAAACGCAAACTCCATACTTATTTGCGCCAAGAACGCACACACCTGCAAGTTGCTAATCAAGACATCGCGCGCTTGAATACCTTGGCCGATCAAGACAAAATTTGTGTGCCAAAACCTTCTTTGCAATCTGTCTAACCTGAAAGTGCATGCTTATGACCCCCAAGCTCCGCATCTTATTTCTTTGTACGGGCAATTCTTGTCGCAGTCAAATGGCCGAAGGATGGGTGCATCACCTAAAAAGCGAATATATAGAAGCCTATTCGGCTGGTATAAAAACGCACGGCTTAAACCCTAATGCGGTCAAAGTCATGGCCGAAGCCGGCATTGACATTTCGCATCAAAAATCTCAACATGTCGATGACTTCAAAGATATCCAATTTGACTATGTGATTACAGTTTGTGCCCATGCCCACGAAAGTTGCCCCATATTTACGGGGTCGG
This sequence comes from Candidatus Latescibacterota bacterium, assembly GCA_038279365.1. Lineage (GTDB taxonomy): Bacteria > Latescibacterota > UBA2968 > UBA2968 > UBA2968 > JABIFK01. The sequence goes on from JAYODI010000012.1 coordinate 19,688, forward strand.
CCCATATCATACACAGAGGCTTTGACGACCCGCCACACTTAGCACAAAATGCAAAAACAGAAACCGAAGCCCTCAACCACTATCGACGGGTCAGAGATGAAATTAAAACATTTGTACAATCACTGCCCGACGTGTTGCCTTCCAAAAACACCACTTAGTACGCATTTCACTTCGTAACCCTGCTTACAACTTCCAATATTAACCTCTAACCCCCAATATCGCAGCCTTCCCCTCCTGAGATACATAGGCAGAAGCTACCTGATACAATTGTTGATTGACCTGATTGACAAAACGAACCACTTCTTCTTGGTCTTCCCAACTTTGAACACTGCCCAAAGAAATATGCTTATTACCCGTTTCCAAAGACACCCGAATATCACCCAACAAGCCCTTTTCACATCGCAATCTGCTCATACCACAGTCTCCTTAACCAGCGAAGTGTAAAAAACGAGACCCGCAATAGAATCTCTCCAAGAACATTGGGGGAGAACATTGAACGTCTTAAACATAAATATGAGGCGTTACAATTGTGTCACAGTTAGATCAAAGCTATGTGACAAAAAAAAGCCGCAACAATTTGTTGCGGCTTCATTTTTAATCTTTCGTGATTTATAGAACCGTTAACAAACAGTTCTTTTCCCCAAATTCATTGGAAACTTTTTCTGCTTCTGCATCATTTTGCCATTCCCCATCCACAACATAACGATATTCATACGTGCCCGGAGTGAGCAACATACTGGTCTTCCAAATATCTTTGGCATCACGTCGTAACACCCGTGCCGATGTATCCCAGTTATTAAAAGAACCCACTAAGTTTACTTTTTTGGCGCCAGGTGCACAAAACTTAAACGAAACTCTCCGCCGAGAGGGCGCTTTCCGACCGTTTTTTCGAGGCATATTCACACTCCCTGATAAAAAACCTGATTTTGTAAATGAGCGTTTGCTTCGACGCATTGTATTGACGCAATTCAATACTTAAAAAACAAAACACACGTCCAAAGCAAAACATCTTCCACCATTGAACACCTCAAAATATACAAGCAAATTTTTAAGTTTTTGTGAACATTTCATAAAAAAATGAATACCAATGAAAAAATCTTAACAATTTATGTTACAAGTAGATTTCGATACCAAACACGTTTTCTGGACCGTGTTTTAAGCCAATGGCAATGTCAAACCAAATGTCGATCCTTTACCTTGTTGGCTTTCTACATATACCCGTTCGCCATGTGCTTCCATAATATGCCGCACAATTGAAAGCCCCAAGCCCGTACCACCAACAGCACGTGACCGAGCTTGGTCCACGCGGTAAAAACGTTCAAAAATGCGCGACATAGACGCCAAAGGAATGCCAATGCCCGTATCTTGTACTTCTATGGCAATGCGTTTTCCACTCACCATTTTATGTTCATTTGCCTGTTTTTGTTGCACGGGTACCACCATATGTGCAACAGGCCTCGTATCTTCTTTCGAAAAATAATTGGCCCGAACACGCACCGCCCCCCCTGTGGGTGTATACTTCACCGCATTGTCTAATAAATTGACCAACGCCTGCTCAATCAATTTGTGATCACACCGCACCCAAATCTCTTCATCTAAAAAAATTTGTAAATCAATGTTCTTTTCAACAGATCTTGCCTTAACCTGCTCAATGGCTACTCCAACCATTTCTTGAACCGAACACACTTCGGGTTCAACAACCATCGTCCCCGACTCCATGCGAGACAAATCTAAAATATCTTCAACCAAATGATGCAATCGGTCTGCGTGATTGTTGATCATGTCTACAAAGCGCTTGGCAGCATCAGGATCATCTAAAGCACCATCTGCCAATGTTGCAGCACATCCTTTGATTGCTGTCAAAGGGGTACGCAACTCATGGGAAACATTGGCAACAAAATCCTTGCGTATGCGCTCCAATCTACGCAATTCTGTAATGTCATAAAAAACCGTCACACTCCCCACACACGCACCATCTTGTAAAATGGGGGCCACATGGACATCCAAATAACGCTCTAAGCCATCTGACAACATCAAATTGAGATAAACCACTTGCCCAGACTTCATCGTCATTTCAATGGCATCTTGTACATCTCTTTGACGCACCAATTCAATAGGCATACGCCCTATAGGATCTTGTGTTAAACCAAACAATTTTTCAAACGCGCGGTTTGCCATAGACACACGCCCGCTTTGTTCGGTCACCAAAATCCCTTCCGTAATGCTAATCAATACGGCTTCTAAGCGAGATTTTTCAAGTGTAATTTGACCAATTCGCGCCTGTATTTGCCGGCGCATTTCATCAAGCGCAGCCGACAAATCCTGTAACTCTTGACTGGTCGCCCCTGCCGGATGTCGTTGTGTATAAACACCCGAAGCCACATCACGTGCAATACGTGTCATTTCAACAATCGGTCGAGACACATATCTCGAACTGCCATAAGACAACAGCAATGCCAACACAAGCCCCAATACCGAAGCCATCCAAATGGCACGAGAAACAGGTTTTTTCATAAGCCCAACATCGCGCAATGGCATCGCAAGCCGCAACACAGTACGGCCATCTCCCAACCCAGGCAAAGTGGCCGCCACATAAAGCATATCCGTATCCAAAGTTTGGCTATATCGCAACCGCCAACCTTGCCCTTTTTCCCAAGCCTCTTGTATTTCGGGGCGATCCGAATGATTTTGCAGCGCCTGAATGCCCTTTATAGGTACAGCCGAATCACCCAACACATTGCCTTTTGGGTCAATCAATGTCACACGCACAGCCAAAAGTTGACCCAATTCATCGGCCAATTGGTCAAACGACACATTTACCTGTGTGGCCTTTTCAGTGATCACCGCACGTGCCAACCGGGTTTCACGCATCAGCGTTTCAGTTAAGTGATCAACCAAAAAGGTATGCATGGCCCGGTCCAAATACACATGCACCGACGCCATTACCATCACAACCACCGATACATATGTGAGCATCAGTTTCCAGTGCAAACGCATAGCTTACATATTCCCCGAACGAAAGCGATACCCCACACCACGCACCGTTTCTACCAGATCACTGGCTTCACCCAGTTTTTCTCTCAACCGGCGCACATGTGTATCAACAGTGCGCCCATAACCACTGTATTCATATCCCCATACCGTATCCAACAAATCGTCGCGTGTCTGCACACGCCCACGCCGTTCTATCAGTGTAATCAACAACTTAAACTCCGTGCTGGTCAAATCCAAGGGCACATCGCGCAACAGAGCCTGATGTGCCGCTTTATCAATGGTTAAAACACCTGCTTTAACAACCGCATCACCATCAACGACTTGTGTGCCAACACTCTGATTGCGTTTTAAAATGGCCCGAATGCGCAACACCAACTCACGCGGAGAAAACGGTTTGACCACATAATCATCGGCCCCCAACTCCAACCCCACAATTCGATCAATTTCCTCTTTGCGTGCAGTAAGCATCAAAATAGGAATTTCGCGTGTATTGGCATCTTGCTTTAACCGCTTACACACTTCTAACCCATCAATACCTGGCAACATTAAATCCAAAATGACCAAATCTGGGCGATCTTCATTGACGTGCTGTTGCACCAAATCACCCGCTTCAAGAACGGCCACCTCAAAACCTGCTTGTGCCAAATTATAGCGTACCATTTCTAAAATATCGGGCTCATCTTCTACAATTAAAACTTTGTTCATAACCCACCTTTCGAGAAAATGCTGAAAGCGTGTCTTAAGCACTCCAGTGATATCTACAAATATAAATAGAATACCAAAAATAAAAGACCATTTTCTATAAAAAAAAACCCACTTCCCTGTCTATCAAACAAGGAAATGGGCTAATTCAAGCTTTATATATTCAGGAAGATCAGATATTACGTTTCATTTAACGCCCGATGAACAGCAATCTTCAAATCACCTAAATTAAAAGGTTTAGGAATAATGGAAAACGGTTCCAAATTGCCCAAATTTTCTTCACTTACATTGGCAGATACAAAAATAAAAGGCAATTCGGGTTTTATTTTTTGTGCCTCAGACATCAGTTCAATACCGCTCATGCGAGGCATTTTGCAATCGCTTAAAACCAAATCAAGGGGTTCTGTTTTAACAATATCCAATGCAACCAAACCATCTTCGGCCTCAACAACATCTATCTCACCATCAGAAAACAACAACGTATAAACCATTCTCACTTCTTCTTTATCATCAACAACAAGAATTCGCTTCACTTAAATGCCCCCCCAGGCAATATCATTGAAGAATCATTTAGACAGGTGGCAAAGAATATAAAACAACTTCATCACACACCATTGACATCAATATGACAAGAATATGACAAATCCGGTCAAATTTAAAATTTAATTGCTGCAACACCTTATTACCCATCTAAGCGAATGCGATAACCCAATCCGCGAATGGTTTCTATGCAATGACTTGCACGACCCAATTTTCGGCGCAATCGCCCCACATGTGTGTCTACAGTGCGCTCATACCCTCTAAATTCGTATCCCCAAACTTCCTCTAACAAGACATCACGTGTGGCAACCCGCCCTTGTCGTTTGGCCAACGCCAATAAAAGCTTAAACTCTGTTGCCGTCAAATCCAAATCCTTTTCATCTAAAAACGCGCGATAACCCTCAGGATCAATCATCAAGTCACCCAACTGAATTTCTCGCGACATCGCAGTCGGTTTTGGGGTTGGTGCACTGCGCTTTAAAATCGCCCGAATACGCAAAGCCAATTCTCGTGGAGAAAATGGCTTTATTACATAATCATCTGCCCCCACTTCCAAACCCAAAATACGATCTATTTCTTCAGTGCGCGCCGAAAGCATTAAAACTGGAATGGTGGCAAATTCTTCATCGTCTTTTAATCGGCGACAAACTTCCAAACCATCAATACCAGGCAACCCGAGGTCGAGCAAGATCAAATCTGGGCGATCTTCTCTTACACGCCACAGAACTTCTTCGCCCTGTGCCACACATACCACATCAAAACCTTCTTTTTGAAGACTATGTGAAATAATGGCTTGGTAGTCGGCTTGATCTTCAACCACCAAAATTTTTGGTTTGGTATCTAGTTTCATGGCATCATAATATCAATGTGTATTTTGACCTAACAAATCGAACGGGTTGGCAATACTGGAAGCAATATTCGACAAATGGGCACTGATGCGTCGCAAATATTGTGCACAACTGCTACAAACCACATCTTCACGCCCACCGCCCATATTTTGCATGAGCGCTTCCTGTATTTTATGTGTTTTTGCTTTAATCACGCGATTTTGATTCATCACCTTACGTGCTTCTTCGGCATCGCCTTCCTGAATGGCCTTTAGAGCCTGACCAAACATCGGTTCAATGATATTGCGTATTTCTGTGCAAACTTGCACCTGGGCATGTTGCAAAAAAGAATCGGTGCGCCATTGAGCCAAATAAAGCAAACTCTTATTATAATCTCCAATACGTTCGGCATCGTGAACCACACTCACCAAAGCCAATGCCGACGGCAAATCTTGGTCGGGATTCACCATGATATGTTGAAACACCAATCGACGCACCATGCGTTCGCCCATATCTATGTTTTCATCTTTTTCTACCACATCAATCGCAGGCTCTTTCCCTTCTAACAATGCCGCCATAGATGCAACAAACATGTGCTCACTTTCTACAATCATCCGACAGGTTTCTTCTATCGCATCTCCCAATAATCCTGCATCTTTATCTCCAAACAATTTTTCAAACATACCTACCTCCAAACAAATACAATCACGCCAGGTATAATATAAAATACCAAAACAAGATACACAATGGCCAGCCCCCGAGCCTTGCTCGTCAATTCGGCCAAACCACGCGCAAGACGCAATGGTATGGCCCGTATTTGACGAATGGGATAGACCAAAACAATGCCGCTCACATTAAAAAACAAATGAGCAAACGCAACAATACAGGCCGCAGGATTGCCAGTTGAAAATGCCGCCAAGAGAGCCGTAACCGTGGTCCCCACATTGGCACCTAAAGTATAAGGGAACACCTGCTCAAGCGTCACAATGCCCGCCCCCACCAAGGGAATGATCAGCGATGTCGAAATGGAACTGCTTTGCACCAAAACGGTAAGAACCACACCAAAAACCATTGCCTGAAAAACACCACCAAACATATACTGATTTAAAACACGTTCTGCTCGAGAAATGACCAAACTCTTGGCCAAAACCACCAAATAGCGCAAAGCCAAAAACATCATCACCAAAGAAACAATCAAAACCAACCAAGGTTGTTGCCCCAACAAGTCTACCAAAAATCCAATGGCAGGTTTGGTGGCCAGCTTAAGGGGGCTTGCAAAATGTAGCCCCCCCATGCCTTCAAATACATGCTCTACAAAAGTTGACAAATGCCTTAAATAACCAAAGGCCATTTCAAGCGGAAACAAGATCACTACCGTGATCAAATTAAAAAAATCGTGTACCGTTGCTCCTGCCAATGCGCGTTTAAATTCTTCACGTCGGGTAATGTGCCCCATAGAAACCAAGGTGTTGGTCACGCTGGTGCCTATATTGGCTCCCATAATAATGGGTATGGCTCCTTCAACAGTCAATGACCCAGCAGCCAAAAGCCCTACCGTAATAGATGTTGTTGTTGACGAACTTTGAACCAGCGTCGTGGCCAATATGCCCGTAAATAACCCAACCAACGGATTGGCCGTCATGGTCATGAGCTGATTGGCAACACCTTTGCCAAATATTTTAAACGCTTCCCCCATCAAACCGATACTGACCAAAAAGGCATACAAAATGCCCAACAACACAACAACACGCAACAACGTCTTCAAACCCTCCGAACGCATCTGCCCTCCCACACTTAAAATGGTTTTACATGGCAATACATCCAATTACCATAACCGCGACAAATCAATGTAATTCTTCTATGCGCCAGTGTCAAAGCAAAATGCCCAAGCCTATTGGCTTGGGCAGCAATCATTTGCTATTTAATACAAAGCGCATCTCAATGTTTTTTAAAGACGTCGTAATACGCTCAAAAGGTGTTGTCGAAACCAAGGTGTCAGGAGGAGATTCTACCTGCTTTAATTCCTCCAACAAACCAACAAGTTGGAGGTTATCTACTATGCGTTGTCGCTTTACATCATACCCTTTTGCTTGCACCTCAATAAGACTGGTTGGTGGCACCCATAACCGAAATTGACCATTCCGAGCGGTCGTTTGCAAAATCACTTGTCCCAATGGGTTTTTGACAAACACCTGCGCTTCCAATATCGGTTTCCCATCTGCCATTTGAATATCGCCGCGCACCACAGCTTGCACGGGCTCTGGAGGTTGATAGTCTGGTGCCCGAAAATAAATAGGATTGGTTAACGCAACCTGTGTTTCATCCGCACCGTAACATTTGGCAATATACCAACAGCCCACCGTATCTTGCAATGTCACAGCCAACTTATGGCTACGCGGGTGATCATCCAAAAGCCAAGTGTCTGCCACCTCACCATTGCGAATCAATTCGATACGTGTTAAATAATCGTCTCCGCCGCCTGCCCAAGCTTGTAGCGTTGCGCGCCGTTTACGCCCCACAGGTAAATCACTACCCGGCCCAGCTGCAAACACTGAAAACAACAACACAGGGCCACTGCTTACAAAACTGTGACCTTGTGATAATGCTTGTGACAAACGCCCCAAGGTCACATCGCCATCTAAACGCACATAGGTGCGAAATGTGCCTGGCAAAACCGGGTTATCACCATCTAATACCGCCCCGGATGATGCCGTAGCAGCAATGCGATACCCACGGTTAAGCAAATCAAACCACATTTTTTGTGCTTGAATATCATCGGCTTTTTCTGACATCACATCCAAGCAGTCAAACGTTGGACCAGACAGCACATCAAAAACCACCCCGCTGGCATGGCGCTTGCGAGTAAACAAATTCGTATGTCCCACAAGCCCACGATCATTGTGCGCCAACTCTTGTGCCCCCAAAACATCTTCAGCCTCTTGCGAAGAGGCCCCCATCATCCACACATCTCTCAATGGCGTTTCAAAAAAACGCCCCAAAAACGCGTAAAACCCAGTATGCATCTGCAACTCATCTTCCACCTGATATGGCAAAAGCGTCGCATCCAAATAGTTGGTAAAAACTGCCCAATCCAAACCCACAGCGCGCGTTGCTCTTACCACATCACCCATGGCAATCAAACGTTTCATTTCGCCACTGACACCCTTTACATTTACATCTCCGGCCAACCAACCCCGCGCTTTCAAATCTATCCAAGACCGAATGGGTAAATCGACAACAACAGAATCACCTGCAACCACCGCTATTTCTTGCACTGGAGGAACGATTTGTGTTGGTCCAACTTGTGCAGTTATCCACCAGGTGCCAGAGGGCACAAATATCTCATATACACCCAGACAGGCTTGGCGCCAGACAACCTGTTTGAGTGAATCTTGCACCACCACAAACCCCGATTGATCCAATTGGGTTTCGGCATCAAAAAGACGCCCAACAACACGCCCAGCCCAGGCATCGCCCAAAACATATTGTGCCGATACATCACCCGACCGCGCCCACACCTTGCCCCCCCCAACAAAGGGATCACCAACTTCCAATACAAACGCAACGCTGCCATTTTGTGTGGTAAGCCAACGAGGTGCTTTCCCGACATCAGAATCCAAAACGACCACCGTGCCATCTTTGATGGGCATCCCTGTGCTGTCTTGAACCACAACCTGCACCCGTGTTTGGCGTTTATTCGAAACCAAACGGGTAGAAACATCTATTTTTTGGGGGGCTACATCTGAAAAATGCGAAAAAGAAACCGAATCGAACCACACGTCAAATGGCTCAAAATTTTTGTCCCAGTCTTCTGCCAAACACAAGATGCGAGCAAACTGAGCCATTTTAGGAGCAACAACAGTACCTGCAACTTGCTCCCACTCATCTCCTCCAAGGGCCTTTGACGAGGTTCCCCAAGGCCAAACCATTTGTTTCATATTGGCATCAAACCATTGTACATTCAAAAAAGCACGCCGTGTAAATGCTGCATCAAATTTAATATGGGCTCGCAGGTTGTAGGTGGCTCCGCCAATAACAGAAACAGCCTGAGAAACCATGCCTGTTCCCAAACGGGGTTTCACCACAGACACACGCCCAGAAGCTTTTCCCTGATGTTTCACAGACCGATCAGCAACCCCCTCCAACGCATGATGAGGTTCCCAACCTATGAGATGATCAGATTGCCCAATTTGCTCAAAATCAGCATTTAAAACAGGCGCTGCATCCAAACGCAATGCAAATAAAAAACACAAACCCAATAATCGCCAATGCATCATCTACTCCGGTTTCAATGATTCTAAAATTTCTTTCACTTTATCGTGCTTGTCACCCAAATCACCCAAAGCAAGATAACCTTGGTAAATGCTCACTGCATCATCTATCCGCCCGGCTTGTTGATAATAACCGCCCAAGTTAAACAACACATCAGGCGAAATCGGATTGTTTGTCAAAAAGTCTTCGCATGCCACAATCGCTTGATCAACATTACCCTGTGAATAATAGGCTCCGCTCAAGTTCACAACAACTTCTGGGTCTTGAGGTGACAGGGCTAGCAGTTGGGTGTAAATCTCAGCAGCGCGTTTAAATGTGCCCAGCTTCATATATAAATCACCCAATTTGCGATATGTTTCTAAATTGTTGGGATGAAGTACAATAATGCCTTCCAAACAGGCAGCCGCATCGGCTGAATACCCTCGGGCCACATAGGCATCAAACGAAACCTGATAGGCAGCCACGGCAAAGTCGGGGTTTTCCGTTTGAGGCCACCCTGGCAACAGACGAAACAACTTCCCAGCCTCAAAACCATCAACAGGCAGTGCAGACATCCAAGTTTTGACTTGGCTAGCATGCAAAAAAGGAAACGGTTCAGGCGACAAAAATCTTTGTCCTGCGCGCAAACTGTGTCCAATAAAAGCATCATCCACTACCGTGCGTTGATGCATCCATTGCCAAGTGCGCCCCGTGTTTTTGGGGTTGGTATAAAATACCCAACCCGCTTTTGTTTTTTCAGCCCAAATAAGCTGACGTTTACTTTGCCAAACCACCGCCCAAGGAGATGCCACAACGCCAAAAGCACCAGGTCGTGCATCTTCTGGTATCACCACAATCATATCTCCAGGTTGGGTTTTGGCTTGAATTTTTGCACCAAAATCAACCATGTTTTGCAATTTCGAAGCATAAGCAACACGTCTTTCTATAGAAAATCCCCACGTATTTTCTGTGTATCTCACACACACCACCTGGATTACCACCAATGCCACGGCCAAAACCCATACCATGGTTTGAACAGTTTCCTGTAATCCTTCTGCCAAATAGTGGCTTCCCTCACGCCAGACAGTCCCCAAACCCAATACATAAATGGGAGCCCAAACAGCCAAAAACACACCCTCATCGCCACCTGTCACACGGGGCAACTGATACACAAAAAAAGGCACACAATAAGCACACAACCAAATAAACCGCTCACGATGCAAAAATGCCATCAAACACATACCTAAAATACCAAAGACAAACCCACCCCAACCAAACAGTTGGGCATGCATTGAAATTTGTCGAACCAAACCCGATAAAAGCGCGCTGGGACCCAATTCGCCATAACCGTCTGCGACACCTCCCAACATATAAGTCAACCAAGACCCTTCGGCACCCGAAGATCGAAATAAGAAAAACAACCACAACCAACCAAGCCCAACAACTATGCCAGCCCCCAGGGCCCACTTTTTAATCTCTTGACCACCTTCTTGACGCAACAAAAAGCCAAAACCAGCCAAAGTAAGCAACGCTACAGGATGCACACCAACTGCCACACCAAACAAAATCCCAGAAATAAGATATCGCTGTGTATGATGAGACAACAATACTGCCAAACTAAGCCCCAAGGCCCCAAACAATACAGCACCAGGTTCTTGCACGACACTGAGTCGCATTAACAACGGAAACAAAACCAACAACAAACCACCCAAAAGCGTTTGTAAGCGATCTTTGGTTAAGCGATCCACCACAAACATCATAGCCCCAACCCCAACAATGCCACCCAACAAAGCCAGTAACCGCAACCCCAAATCTGGGGCAAAGAAAATGCCCATCAATTTTCCCAACCACAGATAAATAGGTTGGGGATCAATAGGCACAAATCCCAATCCGACAGCACACACCATTTCTGGTGCAATGCCCCAAAAAGGTTGTGCAAAAGTTGTCCAATGCCATAGCCAAACCACACACCCGACCAACACAACCCCAACCACACCGTACATCATATTCTGCGCCCCACCATCCACACCTTGCTGTTTATTCACGCAGAAACTCTCCCTTCCTGATTTTCAAATTTGCGCAACATCCGTTTGATTTCGCGATATTCACCAAGTGTTTCATTCAACCGCCGTGTCATAATGTTATTTAAACGCCATATAATCTTAAAACCCAATCGAGGTGCATGTTCAATAAGCCCCATCAAATCGGCTCGAAAAAACCCCAACACATGGGTACGCTCTGCAGCAATAACAGATGCTGCTCGAGGTGCACCATCAAGCAAAGACATTTCGCCAAAAAATTGTTGTTCACCCAACCGAGCCAAATGAATATGTGACCCATCGGGCGTTTCAAGTTCCACATTGGCACTACCCGATTGTATAATATACATCCCCACACCAGGTGCACCTTGATGAACAATCATTTCATTGGGTGAATACGCGCGCGTATGAAGCATCCAACCCACTTTGCGCAATTCGTCAGAATGTAAATCTGAGAAGATTTCAATTTCAGACAAAATCTCGCGAATATCGCGAGATCGCTGACGAGCAACCTCTAAATCGACATCCCACTCTTCGTCAACGACAAATCGAATCTGTTTTTGTTGACCTTTCGCCATAGGCCCCACCTACTCATCCTCTCAAAATCAACCACCAAACACCTATAATCATGACAAATCGTTCACTAATATGGACAAAAAAAAGCGGAGGGGCAAGTCTTCCGTTTCTGGGAGACCACCCTTCCGCCATTATAAACCCAAATAAAATCAAACAGATCGTATCAAACTCGACTTGTAACAACTGCGATGTGAGCCACAATTACTGGGGCACACATAATCATCATCTGGGCCAATCACGCCCATCGTACGCACGCACCAATACCCAGTTTCCGAGACGTCTTCGGTTAGGTAGGTTGCAGGAGGATCATCAGAAATGTAAGACCTTTTGCTACGTAATTGCGTACAAAAATCCAATTTAATCGGTGTTACGTTGATGGTATCTGCCATATTAAAAATCCTCAGGTAATGTACAAGCTACGGTGGTTCTTATCACGTTTATACCAAAGCCATCACACCGCGTTTGACCATTGTTTTGCTCAATGTCACTTTAAAAGCATTATCACGTAGCGGTTCGGCATCCTTTAATGCCCTATTGGCAAATGCCACAACACGCTCTTCGGTAAGCGCCTGCCCCACCAAAGAAGACGCATCAACTTGCCAAGGCTTGGGTGCCACACCTCCCAAAACCACTTGTGCTTCACGGCAAACCCCACCCTCAACACGCAAGGCCACAGCCGCTGCCGACAAGGCAAAATCCATAGACCCTTTTTCCTTAAATTTCAAATAGGTGCTCTTGCTCCCAGACTTGGGTTTGGGCACAAACACTTCGGTAACCACTTCATTGGGCAACAAGACTGTTTCTTGGTATAAATTTTCCATGGGCAAAACAAAAAACTCAGATGCAGGCACAGTGCGCTCACCTGTTGGCCCTTGAATTTTAATGGTCGCCTGAAGGGCAATCAACGCCGGTGCCGTATCTGAAGGATGGACAATATGACAAGGCCCCCCTCCCATAATGGCATGGTATTTGTTTTCACCATCTACAGCAAAACACTTATGACCACCCTTTTTCAAACAGTGGAACTCTTCGCCCCGATAATACCAACAGCGCGGGCGTTGGCACAAATTGCCACCGATCGTACCCACATTGCGAATTTGCAAAGACGCAACCGAGGCAGCAGCCTCAGACAAAGCCGTATACATTTTAACGACATCGGCATCAGATGCCACATCGCTCAGTGTTGTGGTTGCACCAATGCGCACACCGTCTTTGCCATGCCGAATATAGCGCAAATCTAAAGCCTTGATATTAACCAGGCGATTTGGTGCAATTAAATTGTCTTTTAACTCCCCCAACAGATCAATGCCACCGGCCATCACCACCGATTTGCGGTCGCGTTTTTGGCTCAACAACTGAGGCACATCCTTCAGGTTCGACGGATTGACATATTCAAAAGCATTCACGATGCTGCCTCCTTGTTACCTTGAGCCAACGCATTTAATACCTTGTCGGGCGTCATAGGAAAATCGGTCACCCACACACCAATTGCATTATAAACGGCATTTGCCAAAGCACCTGCCGTGGGAATGGTTGCCGGTTCACCCAAACCAATCACACCCCGTTCGGGCATATCCATCAAAATGGGTACAATCTCGGGCATCTCCAAAGCACCTGCTACTTTATAGGCTTCCATGTTGGGGTTCACCATCACGCCCGTTTGCCGATCTAAAAGCCGATCTTCTAACAAGGCATAACTCAAACCACCGATCACTCCGCCATTGACCTGACTTTCGGCCAAAAGCTTGTTCACCACAAGGCCACAATCATTGACAGCCACAATTTTAATGGGCTGAATCCGACCTGTTTCAACATCTACTTCGACCTCAGCAAAATGCACCCCCGCTGCTCCCGAGCTGTGATACCCATCATCGCGATTGGCTGTGACCACAATATCACTGGCCAATTGGGCAGTAGCCTCAGACCAACTGATACTTTTGCCATTGCCAATCACCTGAATTTTGCCTTGGCGCGTTTCAAGCGTGGAAGCATCAACACCCAACAATGGCGCAACAAATGCCAACAATTCACCCTTGGCTTTGCGTGCCGCTGTTTTGGCGGCAGGAACCATAGATGGGGTCGTACTGCTGCCCCCACTGCCCGTTCCTGGTGGAAAATGGGTATCGCCAATGTGTGGGGTCACCTGATCCATTGTGAGGCCCAATTCTTCGGCAACCGTCATGGCCAAAATCGTTCGAGAACCTGTACCAATATCTTGTATGGCACACTTGGCATCTACAGTACCGTCAGAGTGAATTTGCACTTCGACATAACTGTTTCTATTGCCACCGCCTCCCCACATACCACACCCCATACCCAAGCCACGCTTCACGGGCCCCTTGGCCGAACCTGCTACTTTGTTGCGCCGTTCCCACCCAATGGCTTTGGCACCGATTTCATATTGTTTGAGGCGAATGTCATTGGCACTGGAACCATTGGCCTTGCGAAAATCCAAAGGATCCATCCCAACCGATTCGGCCAAAGCATCCAAAGCACAATCCATCGCAATTTCTGCCTGAGGATGCCCTGGTGCACGCATTGCCCGAGCACCGCCTGCGTTAATATGTACATCTTTAAGCTCAGACTTGTAGTTGGCAATGTCGAACACATAGGGCAGTGGAATGTTTCCGATGCCCCCCACGCCACCCGTGCCATAGGTTTGTGACTGGAAGGCCGTAATTTTCCCGTCTTTTTTGGCCCCCATCTTAATCGTCATCACCGCTGAAGGGCGATTGCCAACTGCCAGTTGTTCTTCTTTGCGGTTGAGCATCAGTTTTACGGGCACTTGTGCCATACGCGCCAAAGCGCTCACCGCCAAGCCTTCGGCGCCCGCACCAAATTTACTCCCAAACCCACCCCCCATATATTGACAAATCACCTGAACACTTTCTTTTGGCAACTTATAGTGCTCGGCCAATTCATCGCGCACACTCACCACCCCTTGCGTGGAACACCAAACCGTGAGTTTGTCACCCTCCCATTGGGCCACCGCGCCATGCGTTTCCAAAGAGTTGTGCACTTGCACAGGCACCCGATATGTCTTTTCAATAATGGCATCTGCTTCGGCAAAACCAGTAGCCACATCGCCTTTTTCGCGTTGACCACGCCCTGGCATTTCCACATTACCCCGTGGATGAATTTGCGCGGCACCATCGGCCATAGAGGTCTCTTCACGCACACTAAAAGGCAATGTTTCATATGTCACATCAATCAACCTTAATGCTTCTTCAGCCACCTCAGGAGAGATTGCCGCCACAGCGGCCACTTCTTCGCCTGCATAACGCACCGTCTGTTTTTCAAAATCATAAACGGCTTTTACACCAGGATGTGCCGACGCGCGCGTCAAATCCACTTTTATCACTTTGGCATGTGGATGTGGAGATCGCAAAATTTTGCCATACAACATATTGGGCAAATTGAGGTCGTATGTATATTTTGCTCGCCCAGTGACCTTATCTTCGCCATCGAGCCGTATTATGTTGGTGCCCGTCAAATACCGTTCACCCCATGGTTTCATGTCTGCCATATTATGCCCCTCCCCGTTGCAATTTGGCAGCCGTCAAAGCCGCATCAAAAACACGTGGATAGGTGCCACACCGACAAGTATTGCCAGATACGGCCTTTTTAACATCATCCAGAGTGGGATTGGGGTTGCGATCCAATAATGCACGTACAGAAACCACAAACCCTGGCGTGCAAAACCCACACATTTGTGCATCGTGTTGTAAAAATGCCTCTTGTACAGGATCCAACTCACCGTCTTTTGACAACCCTTCCACCGTGGTAATTTCTTTTCCCACAGCATCAATGGCCAGCATCATACATGAATAAACAGGCTGTTTATCAACCATCACCGTACATCCACCACACGAACCCCGCTCACAAATGGGCTTTGGGCCCGTAATGTCTAACTTTTGCCGCATCACATCTAAAAGGGTATGACGCGGTTCAATGGCCGTTTTGTGTTCTGTGCCATTGATCTTTAAGGTGACTTGTGAGGCTTGGGGGCCAATGGTCTTACCCAAGGCTTTTTTTGCTTCAACTGTTTGGGGGGGCACAACAACCGTTAACAAACCCGTTGCCGCAGCACCAGCACCCAAACCTTGCAGAAATGTGCGTCGAGACATACCCGACGTGTTTTCTGAATGATTCGGTTCTTGTTTCACTCTTGCACCTCCTGATCGTATTGGTTTGCCATCTAAAATTTAGCAAACCTCGGCGCGAAATGATAATACATCAATATTCGTTTATATACCCTAAGCAATGATACGCTCGATTTTGTAGGTCTGTCAAGCTAAAATACCCAAATCTTGGCGTTGCGACCAGAGCTTATTTGTCTACCGATACCAAAGTGAGGTAGATTTATCATGTTGGGAGTCTTTACAGAAGGAGACGTTTCATGATCACGCTCAAAGCACAACAAAGGGACGCAGACCGGGTGGGCCACATGTTTGAAATTGCCCTCAAAATTCTCGGAGGTCTTGTGATTCTCACAATTGGTATCGGCATGATGTTTCCATAATTAACGCACACACCGCCACACCAGACTCCCAAATGTAAACAAAAGCCCTTAGATTTTTAACAATCTGAGGGCTTTTGTTTGATATTTAGATCACAACCGTCATCACTTTATGGCGCGTTCTACCGCATTGCGCATAGCAAGCATTTGGCCAATGGCAAAAGCCCACCCCATACGTGTATCAACCGTATCGCCATCAACAATAGGGGTATGGTCGGGATCAATTAAGCCATCGTACCCCACCTCATGAAAAGCCTGCATACACGCAAACATATCACAGTCACCTTCATCGTGAAACACTTCTACATACTTAAAACGAGGTGTTTCCACACGCACATTTCGAAAATGCACCGTACCTATTCGCTTCCGCGAGCCAAAATACCGAATCATCTCCACCGCATCGGCACCCTTTTCGGTCATCACGCCTGTATCAAAAAACACGCAGTTTGACGGACTATCTACCACCTCAATCAATCGCTTCATACCGGCCACATCGCCCATGGCCTGTGCCACACCGCGATAAACCGGCACCGGTGGATCATTGGGATGAACAGCCAACTTGACACCTGCTTTTTCAGCGGTCGGAATGACGGCTTCTAAAAAATAAGCCACCCGATCCCACATCTCTTCATGTGAATGACACCCCACCGACTCTAAGGGTGGCAAATCTTTGATGCGATCATAGTCAAAATCGCGCAAATCGGCTCCACCACGCCCACCACCCATTCGTGGGCCATACCCTTCAGAAGCACGCAACGCCGTAAAATTGTATGTCAACACACCCAACCCAACACGCCCCGCTATTTCGATATTGGCCTTAACCGTTTCCAAATCGTCATCGCGCCCATCTTGCCCCATCAAAATATTGCCCGACACCCCCAACGCAGCCACCGTGGGTTTTAAACCAAACGATTCGATACGCGCCCGAATACGCAACAACAATTCTTCATCCCACATATGACCTTGCCCACCCACTGGGCCAGTTTGTGTTGGCGGAACAAAAGGACGCGTGGTGCCCCCAGTGCCGGGTTCTTCATTCCACCGTGTGGGCATGCTGACCTCTTCCACACCCAACTGCTTAAAAAAGCGCAATGTTGTTTCAGCCACATCGCCTAATCCTTTTCCAATCTTAATCATAAAATGCTCCCATCAAAGATATCATATGACAATAAATAGCTCATTTCCAACACCCCTTATGCCCATGGCAAACGATAAGACGGCTCATGCACATGCCGTTCTAATCCAAGCACCAACCGAATCTCCGTGCCCAACGGCAACGTCACCTGCAAATGGGCATCATCAACGGTAACGGTCTCCAAGACCGATTCAACCTCAGGTGCCGCATAGTCACCCACCTTGCCCGGATACACACTCACAATTTGATTAAATGCAACCTGTGTAAATTGATGTTCACCCAATGTACCGGCCTGTATCAAAACCCTACGCGCATGTCGCGCACTTAAATTCACCAAATGGAGCACAATCTGATCACGGGAAACAGTCTCAACCAACGCCCCCACATCAGGTGGCAAACCGGGGCGTTTTTTATCGGCATCAAAATAGCGCAATGGCGCAAGCAACAGCCCACCATTATACAAAAGTTGTGGGGCGCCCAACGTCAGCTGAATCAATGCCTCAGTTGTCACCGGATTCAACTGCTGCCACCAATGAATATGATTGTTGCGTGGGTCTGTCTCATCTTCTCGCACCTGCGCCATACGCTTGTAAACCTGTGCCAAGCTCGCCTGTAATATTTGCTCAGGATAGTTGGGGTTGTCCCCATTGATATACGCAAACCACGGTTGCTCATGCCCCGCATCTTCTTTGGAATGAAACGAAAACACCTGAGACCAATCATATGTCTCTTTTTTGCGGATCGTTTCAACCATCTCCAAATCCACATCATCACCACTTACATTCCACAACGTCAGTGGATAAATAGGAGCCAAGGGTTGCCAATCAAACCACCCCGAATCGGCATACCGATAGGGCACCACCCACGTCTCTTTGTGATCGCCCAACGCTTTCATCTGCGCAATCCAATGGTGCCGCAAGCTCATCTGTAAATCGTCTACATTCGCCATTTTCCCTTCGGCCATCACCTTGCGCAATTGATTGCGTGGCAACTCCAAATACTTTTGATCACGCGTTAGCAAAAAACACCCTACCCCCGCCAAAATAGCAGCCATCGCAATGTTGTATAATCCATGTGGCCATGTCCAACCATACATACTGCCATACCACTTGCCATTCATATGCTCACCCACCACACCCGATGGACCTACATTGTCAGGCAAAAAACCATCATGGGCATTGGCACGTGCAATCCACGCATCCACATATTCCAACAACCAGTTTTTGTATTTCTCGTCGCCCGTCAGCAAAAACGCATTTGTAATGAGCGAGCAAACATGCAGGTTTGTGGCCACGTCCCCCTGGGCCATGCGGTCTTTCATCACCTGCCCCATCCGCCGAGCCAGCTCAGGGTCTTTCAAATCTTCAATGCACGAAACACCCTCTACATCTTCAAATGGAATGCCATACACGGCCATACCCGGTGAATAACCATAAGAAGGCGTTTCATTCTCTTCATAAAGCCAGCGCGGGCCTTTAGACCCATTATGCGCACAACGCAACGTCTTTGTCTGTGGGTCATAATTTTGTGCTTCGGGATCTTCATTTAAGAAAAAGCCAGCAAAACGGCGGGCCCGATCAATGTTCTTCTCATGTTTGGGATCGGCCAAACACAGCAAGTAAAAATAAATGTAACTTTCACTTTGATGAAATTGATCATAACCAATCTCATATTCTTTGTAAACATGCCCAATTTCTTCCATCAACTTCGTCGTGGCATCCCACTGGCGGTGCCCCAAATCCAACAAATGATCGCCACCACCCAACAAATAAAGCAACGGCCAATTGTAAAAACTCTCATAAAAATCGTCGGCACCATCACGGCTTTGATGAATGCCTTCTTTCCAAATCAAACGACCATCGGGATGGGTATATTTTTCCAAGAAAGGATAAACAGCCTCCTCCATAACAGCAATCAATTGGCGTTCCAACACCGCCCAAGCCGGTGCCTTTTCCAATGGCACACTTGCCACAATTTCCATCACGTATCCCTTTCACACATCAACACACAGAGTCGCATCACGAATCACAAAAACATCACGCAATAAATGCGTCACACCCAAGCCAAGACTTTACCGTTCCACAATATCCACAATCGCCACAGCCACCTCCCCCATCAACTGACCATTTCCCCCAACTTCTCCCCCAATGAGAAAACGGCCCCCTTTTATCTTTTTGGGAATCACCACATCAAAACTTATTCGACGTTTTTTATGCCCCAAAACAGTGAGCGACCGTTGTCTCTGTTTTGAGGTCCACCCCTCAGGCAATGTTGGCGAAACGGTCACAGACATCTTTTGATCACGTGCATTCTCCACATAAAAACGCAAAGTAATGGTTTGTCCAGCACGTGCTTCGGTTCGAAATGGTTCCCACCCCATCATTCGCGGATCATAATCTTGCACCCAATCTCCAGATGGACACAAATCACGTACTGCTTTTTCGGCTTGTGTGGCCCATTTCAAAATGCGCCGATATAGATCAGCATCATAGCGATACACACAACCATGACCATTACATATCAAATCGGGTTTTAAGTCCAATACCACCTGTGCCGACCTGCCAAACCCATCTATGAACCGACTGCCATTAAACGCACAAAATCCACCCGTACCATTCCAACGTGTAGGCGGCTGAAAATTATCACCCGAAAACAAAACATGCTGGCCAAATATGTCGGTATCAAATGCACAATGCCACAACGTTTGCCCCGGAAAAGGGCGAATTTGAAAATCATATTCTCCCCACTTAAATGCCCCTTCTTCGGGCAACAAACGATCAGGGACAATAGAATCAGCCGGCAACCACGGCACATCCATCACATTGCGATCCACCATCGGTTTGGCCACCCACGGGTGCAACCACACCTTGGCACCATATTGTTTACGCACCCAATTCAGCCCATCGCTGTGATCCCGGTGATAATGTGTGGCCGTGGCCACCGTTACCCGATCCACACCCGCAATCGCCATCACCTCGCCAATGCGTTCAATACTTGGCAATGTGGGGTCAATGATCAAACCCTCACCATTTTGTCCTGCCAGCAAATATGTATTGCTTCCCCATATAAACAAATTGGGCAACACGCGAGAAATGCCATTGCCCAAAACCTCGACACCAAACCAATGATCTATCGCACCCGCACAGACAGAACCCTTGGCTTTCACAAAAGCCAAAATGCGTTTTTGGGTTTGCCGAACACACGCACGGGCACCTTTTGCAACAACCGCACCATGCGACGGACACAACAGATCGATTCGACACCCACCCAAACGCTCCAAACCATACCAAGCAGACAGTGCACCTTCACCCGTCCAATGATCCCATTCCAAATGATAAGGCTGATGTAACTTGCCATTTTCCAAAACAGCATCACCACAAAAGACAATGGATTTCCCTTGCCAATTCACCACATAACTCACAGCCCCACGCGTATGCCCCGGTGTGGGAACAACACCCACCGTCACCCCTTCCCAAACCAATTCGGAGGCATCACCCACATCCCCTTTCACAAAAGGCAATGGCACGCTTGGAGCCGAATAATTGGGTGGACAACCACCTGCTTGATAGGTTCGCCAAAAAGCCAGTAAACGATCGGCCTGAAAAAAACGCCCATCTTCGCCCGAACAATGCACCTCAAATGGCCATTCCGATTGTGTGGACAAACCATAACATTGATCGCGATGTGCATGCGTCAACAACACATGCCGAAGGTTTTTTACACCAATTTCAGCAAGGTGGGCCAACCACTTTCCCGAACCAAAATCAATGGCAATGGCATCCTCTCCACATTTGAGAAGATAAACATTGCACGCATCTTGAACATGGTAAACACTGGGCAGGATTTCTTTAAACATCGTTTTGGGCATACACCTATCCATTTTTTTACGAATGATACGACAAGCTTGGAGATTTAGTTTCAGCTTTCACTGTCCTGTATTCAGCGTTCAGCATTCAGCGTTCAGCAATCCGTTCTCGGCACCCAATCCGGAAAGATGTGTCCACCTTTTTAAGGATTCAGTTCACAGGCCAATTCCATAGACGGAAACACATCGGCAATGGTGGGCCACATCGCACGTTTTTCAATGAGTGCCGTCACAAACTCATGGGTTTCGGCATAAGGACCAATGCGAATAAAATGAGGCTCATCGGCATCGGGTTGTTTGTCAATCACCAACTCATTGTTTTTCCAACATTGCAAACGGGGTTCGCGAGAATTTTCTACAGCCATATTGACCCGATATCCTTCGCCATAAATTTCATACCTTTCTTCGGCGCATCCATCTGTCGTGAGCACATCAAAACTACCCAACGCGCCCGACTCAAAATGCAATACAAAATGATGCCACGGCGTACCATCATTTTGTGAAAAAGATTCTGTGCGAACCACATCACCTGCAATAAATCGCAACGCATCAATGCTGTGAATGCCCGTGCCAGACACAAAAAAATCTTCGCGGCGATTGTGACGCAACATGGATGCCCGCACAAACCGAATGGGCCCTTGAGCCAATGCCCACGCACGCCCTTCACAAATAAGCGGTTGAAACCGTCGATTCACCGAAATCATATGAGGTGTTCCTGTTGCCTTGGCAATTGCAAGCAACTCGCGTCCTTCTTCAACAGATGCGCCCGGCGGTTTTTCGATGGTCACAGGCATACCCATTTCCATCAATTCTTTGGCCAACGGCACAATCAATGGAATGGGCATCACGCACACACACCCATCGGGCTTTTCCTTTTCAATCATCTCACGATGATCTGTATAAGCCGACAGAAAACCATATTCTTTCGCAAATTGATCGGCCTTATCTTGCACCAAATCGCAAACAGCCACCAACGAAACCCGATCTGCGTGATCTTTTGCATATTGCGCCAATGCGGGTGCATGATTGATGCGACAGTGATTACCTGCGCCGATGAGTGCAACCTTTACCATAAACGATCCTCTCCGTTTAAAATCGTGATTTGGCTTTTAATAAACGCAAGGCATTGCCACCTAAAATCGCCTCAGCCACATCGTCAGCAACGTCTGTCACCACACGGCCCAAAGCGGCATGAGGAATAAACAATGGGGCGTGAGAACCAAACGCCAACCGTGCCCCCAACCCCTTATCGACCAAAACCTTAACCGCATCCAAACCGTCTACCTGTGAAGTATCGGCATACACATTGGGCAATGCCACTATACGCTCTGCCAAAGTGCGCAACTCGGCCGCCTTTGCCCCACCAATCACCACACACAACTCAGGCAATTGTTCGGCCATATCCACCACCACAGAAGCGGCCAAACTTGGCACAACTGCCAAAGGATGATGACGACGCGGATCTTCCAAACAAATCTGCACCATCACAGATAAATGCGCATCGTGTATCGCCTGCAAAAAGTCCTTCTCGCTGGCCAAATCATACCCGCCGTAATTAGGCAACAACCGAACCATTTGTACACCATCATGTTCACACGCACATTTTAATTCCTGCTGCCAATTTGCCACCGTCGGATCTAATACTGGCACTGGGGATACATCGTCAAATGCATCACTTGCCTCAAACAAAACACGATTATATACATGAGGGTTACGACACCACACAGAACCCAAATGTGACGCAAAAATACGCGTTACACCAACTTCCCGCAACGAAGGCCACACATCTTCAGGATCGCCCATCACAGGATGAGAGGGCCACGTGCCAATAAAATTGTTCAAGTCAATAATCATATTCAAATTCCAAATTAAATTTGTGTGATACCTGTCCAAGCGGGCAACAACTTGGCCGTATTGTTCCAAAGAATTTTTCGCTTCACCACATCTGATAAATTTGTTCCCAATGTTTTGCCCAACTGCACAGCAAAATGACGGATAGGTGCATCTGAGCCAAACACCACCCGATCTTCACCCAACATATTTACAGCCGCTTCAACCATGCCACTTTCTGGGTCGCCACCCGATGTATCAACCACCAAGTTCTCGCAATCGGCAACCGCCGCCAAGCCACGCAACCCACACCCATTGAGATGTGCCATAATAATGCGGGCCTTGGGATGGCGTTTTGCCAAGTCAGCAACATCCCAAGGAAAAGACTCGCCCTCCAAATTACCCGTTGTTTTTTCCCACGCATGTTGTAACACGGGCACATCCAATGCCACAGCGCGTTCCATTATTGGGTCTAATCCCAAATCGGTTGCACGCCGTGCCACCCAAAGTTTGATGCCACACATTCGTCCCACACCCACCGTCCGATTCATTTCGATCACAGACTCTGCTGGATACATCGGATTGACATAACAAAATGGATAAAAAACATCGGGCGCAATTTTTTGCATTTGTAATGCATAATCATTTGCCTCACGACATTGGTCCATCGTGGGTTCACGTGGCACAGTTGTATGAAGCGAAAACAGCACCATCTTTTCCACACCCGATCGCCTGGCAGATGCGATAAGCCTTTGGGCATCTTCTTCGGCCGAAGTCACAGCATACATACCAAAATTATCTAACGGGTGCACATGCACGTCGAATGCCGGAAACGGCGTTTTTAGTTGTGCACGCAACTCAGTAAGTCCCATATACCCAACCTTGTATGGAGTTAAAAACAGAGTACACATCATAAGTGTATCAAATGAAATCTTTGAATAAGCCCACCGAAAAGCAAGCCCTAAAACAAACGCCCCAACACGTCGCAGAGGCGTTTCTTATTTTTGCTTGATCTAACCCCATCTCTCTCTTATACTGTGAAACCGATTTTTACATTTCCAACGCCAATCGCAACACAATGACTTATGCCAACACTTGTCGATCAACTCATATCTGAAATGCACAAACGATTTGGCATTGCACCTGCCCATGTCAAAATTGTGCGTTCACCCTATCGCATCTGCCCATTGGGTGCACACATAGATCACCAGTTGGGTGCCGTGACAGCCATGGCAATTGATCAGGCCGTTTATTTGGCATTCGCCCCCACAAACAACACCAAAATACAACTGCAAAGCCTCACATTTGATGGCCAAGTTCGCTTTGACATTCTTGATGTGCCCCAAAAGCAAAGCAATGACTGGGGTAATTATGCACGTGGGGCCGTTTATGCACTCCAAAACCAAGGACACACACTCACCAAAGGCTTGGTGGGGCTCACGAGTGGCAGAATGGACGAAGGTGGTCTCAGTTCATCAGCGGCCATTGGTGTGGCCTATTTGCTTGCGCTTGAATACGTCAACCAAATTGAGATCACGGCAGAAGAAAACATTCGCCTCGACCAAGCCATCGAAAATGGGTATCTCGGCCTTAAAAATGGGATTCTCGATCAATCGGCCATTTTGCTTTCACGCAAAGACCATCTCACGCTGATTGATTGTGCATCTGTCGATTACGAATGCATACCCAAATCTCAAGAGATGCCCCCCTTTGATATCTTAATTGCACAATCGGGGCTCAAAGAAGCACTCGTCAGCACCGGATATAACACCCGCGTAGATGAATGTGCACAGGCCGCTCATTTGTTATTAAACGCGGTTGGGCGTTCTCACCAAGCACCATTGTTGGGCAATATTACAGCAGCAGAATACCACACCCATCAACATGTTCTCTCAGGCGATATTGCCAAACGTGCGCGCCATTTCTTTGGTGAATCAACACGTGTCAAGCAAGGCATAGAAGCATGGCGCACAGGAGACCTCAACACATTTGGCAAACTGGTTGCCGAATCGGGTTACAGCTCTATTCACAACTACGAATGTGGCAGCACAGCACTCATAGATCTCTACCACATCCTCATGGAAACCGAGGGCGTTTATGGTGCACGATTTAGCGGTGCAGGGTTTCGAGGGTGTTGTGTGGCGCTTGTAGACCCATCAAAATCAACCGCAGCACGCGAACAGGTTCACAGACAATACCACGAAAAACAGCCTCGCCTTGCCAAAAATGCCTCTTCCTTCACCTGTCACCCCGCCGATGGAGCACACATCCTGTGAAAGCCATTATACTTGCAGCCGGTTATGCCACACGCCTTTACCCCCTCACCAAAGACTTTCCCAAACCCCTACTTGAAGTGGGTGGGCAAACCATTTTAGATCACCTGATTGACCAACTTAAAACCATTCCAGAACTCGACCATGCCTACTTGGTCACCAATGCACGGTTTCATAATCATTTTACAAATTGGGCGCAAAACCGTGCCGCCAAAGCCCAAGAATCGGAACAAGCACATGTGGGGCTGCGCACAGACATTCTTGACGATGGCACATCTTCTAATGAGGATCGACTCGGTGCCGTGGGCGATCTTCAATTTGTCATAAATGCACGCGACATTCACGATGATGTGCTCGTTTTGGCAGCCGACAACATTCTCCAATTTTCACTGCAAAAACTTATCAACACCTTTAAAAACAACCCAGCACCACACATTACCGTAAGATCCAATCCCGATGTGGAAGATCGCAAACGCAGGGGCAACGCACGCCTTGACACCACCAACAAAGTCATTGAGTTTATCGAAAAACCCAAAACACCCATTTCAGAATGGTCTGTTCCTCCCTTCTATATTTATCCCACAGCCGTATTACCACGCATCACCGAATACCTCGACAATGGGGGCAACCCCGATGCACCGGGGCATCTGATTGAATGGCTCCATAAAGAAGAAGCGGTCTATGCTTACGAAATTGAAGGCGAAATTATAGATATTGGCAATCACGAATCTCTTGCTGAAGCACGACGTATCTTTGGTGAAAAAACCTGAAACGCTTATCGTTATATTTCACAATCTTAAAGTTAGAGAGGCAACATCCATGGCAAGTGTTAACATCATTCGTCACAAACCCATTCCCATCTTTTGCAGCACCGCCGAAGTCGTCATCACATACGATGACAATCAGATTGTTCGACTCATAGAACCCAGCGGCAATGTGGGCACACAATATTCACAAGAACTGGGTTCGCAGTGGTTTGGTACCATTCAAAACCTCAATCCTGGCCTTGAACGAGGTGGTGCAAATTGGGGCGATGTTTATAAAACCGATGTGCTCTGGACAACCCCATCACCCGACCGCGATGTTTGTGAAGCCTATCGCAACGACTACAATGCCGTTTATGGCCCCATGATCCAAGCGGTCACGGGTTGTACGCTCAAATCCAATCGCATGGCGCGCTTCACACATTCAGAAGGCTTTCCCGATCCGAAAGCGCGTTTTGAAGTTCAAATCAAAGCCATCAAAGGCGAAGGCATCTCCTTTGGAAATGGCAAAATTGAATTGGGTGCTTGGACAGATTTCCAACCCAGTGGCGCTTCCGTACAACACACCGACGACAAAGGCAACTTGGTCACCACCTTAGGTGACGATGTCAAAAAAGAAATGGAATTTGTACTGGTTGAACAATATGAAAAAAAACTCGCCAAAGAGGGTGTTGACTTCAAAACCCAAACGGCTTGGTTAGAAGTACTCGTTGCCATTGATGACGATCCATCGACCACCTGGCAACGCATTGAGGCTGTGCGTGAAGTCATTGCCGAATACTTTGGCGACAACCGCCCTGCTGGCAAAATTTACCCCGTCTCACGCATCCCCAACCTCGATGGCATTGTTGAGCCCCAACCGCGCTGCGTCACGGGCGATGTCAAAATTGATCGTTCGGGAGAAATTATCGATGGGTTTAGCACCTGGACAGCCATTCGGCGCAAAGGTGTTTCAGAAGTACTCGTAAGTGGTGTGGGGGGTGACAATGCCAACACCATTCTCAACACCATTGACAAACACATCAAAGCAGCCGGTGGACAAGGTTTAAAAGAAAATGGCGTTTTTAACAATGCCTACATCGTTGCCGGTGCCAACACGGAAGAAAGCCGTGCACGACTCGTTAAATTCAATGAACAATTTTCGGGTTATTATACAGGTGTCGCACCTTCTGGGCGCACAGCACAATATTTACCAGGCTTTATGCAAGAACGTTACATCTGTGGCATATCCAACCGCGCCATTTATGCGGGTTAGTCAAAAATGCAGATAAAATAAATGGCGCGAGTTTATAACTCGCGCCATTTGTGTTTCTATGATCAAATAGATATTTTATCACTTGACATCTGCCCACATATTCCACATTAAACGCAAGCAAATCGTCCATCGCATAAACACGGATACGAACCGATGACCGCTTGGCAATTCACACCCATCGCTTACCTTTATTTTATAGCCGCTGCAAGTGCGCTCTATTTGGGCGTTTATGCCTATCGACTGCGCCCAGTGCGTGGAACAACCTACTTTTGCTTATTAAGTGTCTCTGTAAGTATTTGGACATTGGGTTATATCTTAGGGTTGCTCAACCCCAGTTTAAGTGGCAAACTTCTTTTTTTGCGTTTGGAATATTTGGGCATCATTGCTACCAATATCTTCTGGCTTCTGTTTATTATCACGTATATCTACCATAACCATTGGCTCACAAAAACCACGCTCACACTCTTAAGCATTATTCCGATAATCACCTACATTCAAATTCTCACTGTAGAGCAACACAATTTCTTTTATCGCGTCTATGAACTCACAACCGTTGACAACCTCGTTGTGACCCGCAAAGTATATGGCACAGGATTTATCTTGTGGTCAATTTATGCCTATACCACTTTTTTTATAGGCGAAATGCTTCTTATTTGGAGCATTTTTCGCATGCCCGACCAATTTCGCAAACAAGCCATTCCCATCGTGTTCATTGTCGCAATGGCCATGGTACCCAACTTTCTCTACATCACAAACAGCAACCCCATTGCCCCTTACGATCCCACACCCTTACCGTTTGTTATATCAAGTATCTTATTTCTACTCATGATTCGCCACTATGGGTTTTTGAATATTGTACCTGTTGCCTATAATCTCATCTTCAAAAATGTCCACAGTGGCATCATCATTCTCGATGAACACCACCGCATCATAGACATTAATCCCATTGCAACAAACATCATAAAAAGCACACAATTGGATATTTTAGGTAAACCATTGGCCGATTTTTTTCCAGAAATAAAAGATCATATTCATCCTGAAAACAAACAAAACAACATTGAAATTGAAAAAGACGAACATACTTACGAAATACAATCTACGCCGTTATCCTATCATAAAAATAAATCCGCCGGCCAAATCCTCATGCTCTATGATGTTACCGCTCGAACATTTTTAGAACAACAACAAAGCCTGCTCATCAAGGAATTAAGAGACGCACTCGATCAAGTCAAAACGCTAACGGGTCTCTTGCCCATTTGTGCCAACTGCAAACAAATACGCGACCCAGATGGGGCCTGGCAACAAGTAGAAACCTACATTCAAAGCCGTTCCAGTGCCCATTTTACACACAGCATTTGCCCCACCTGTGTAGAAGAATTATACCCCGATTACATCCAAAGAAGAAAGCAAAAATCCCAATGAACACACAACGCGAAATCTTTCTGCTCATCGGTCAGTCCAATATGGCAGGCCGCGGTCTCTTAGACACCACCACACCTTTAACCCACCCCAACATTTCCATGTTTCGCGACGGGCAATGGCAAATGGCAAAAGAACCGCTTCATACCGACAAAACCACAGCTGGCATCAGCTTGGGCATCAGCTTTGCGTATCACCTATTCACCCAAGCGCCCAACAAACAAATTGGCCTCCTGCCTTGCGCGGTAGGTGGCACGCCATTAAGCCGTTGGATGCCTCAAAACGATCTCTACGAAAATGCTGTGTCCATTGCCAAAACAGCCTTATCCAATGGCAACATCCTCAAAGGAATTCTGTGGCACCAAGGTGAAGCCGATTCCAAAGACATTCCCACAGCCAACACCTACGGCACACGCCTCACCACCATGATCTCAACCTTGCGCATAGCACTCCAGGCCGATCATGTGCCTTTTATTTCGGGTGAATTGGGTCATTTTCTTCAAAATCATGAACAATGCACCTACTTTACCCAAATCAATTACACTTTGCGTACCCTCAAACTGCCACATTACACGTGTGTCAGTGCCCATGGCCTCACAGACATTGGTGACAACGTGCACTTTGATGGCCCCTCTTTGCGTGAATTTGGCCAACGATATGCCATTCAATATCTCAAAATGTCCCACCATTAATCCCAATGAAGATCACATCAACCAAAGAAAAACACCCCAATGTCAAACCTCCCCAAAGTGGGTT
Organism: Candidatus Latescibacterota bacterium; assembly: GCA_038279365.1. Classification (GTDB taxonomy): domain Bacteria; phylum Latescibacterota; class UBA2968; order UBA2968; family UBA2968; genus JABIFK01. The sequence goes on from JAYODI010000012.1 coordinate 49,433, forward strand.
ATCTTCAACTCATTCGTAACAACAAAAACTGGCGTTATCTTTGGTTGGGGCAAATCGTCAGCCTCTTAGGCGACTGGTTCAACCTCATTGCCTCAGCCTCTCTTATTGCCACCCTAACCGATTCCGGTTTTGCCATTGGTGGGCTCTTTGTCGTACGTGCATTGGCTCCGTTTCTCATCAGTCCGTTTGCGGGCGTATTCACCGATCGCTATAACCGCAAGTACATCCTCATTACCTGCGATCTTGCCCGCATTTTTATTGTACTGGGTTTCCTCTTTATTAAAGACCCACAATTTACGTGGGTGATCTATGCTTTGACAGCATTTCAGTTGGCCATTGGCGGCATCTTCTTTACCGCCCGCCGTGCCATCACGCCCGACATTGTGGCCCCCAACGAAATTGGCCCCGCAAATGCCATCGGTTCAGCCACCTGGTCGGTAATGCTCGCCATTGGTGCCGCCATTGGCGGTCTGGTATCTGGTGCATTTGGCGTTTACACAGCCTTTGCCATCGACAGTGTCACATTTATCATTTCGGCACTCATCATCACCCGCGTGCAGTATCATGTGCCCGACGAAGTCACCCAATCGCGTAGTGTGTCCATTTGGCATTTTCACAAACAATATTTAGAGGGTTTGCGCTACCTCAAAAAATACCCAGAAATTCTCGCCATCACACTCAACAAAGCCGCCCTACAACTCACCTTAAGTTCGGGGTATGAAATTGCTCAAGTGCAAATTGCCAAAGACATCTTTCCAATGGGTGTGGCCGGTGGCATCAGCTTGGGGTTGCTCTACGCCACTTCAGGGGTAGGCAGTGGCGTAGGCCCTATTTTGGCACGCACGTTCACGGGAGATCGCATATCGCGGCTGCGCCTCACCATCACCTCGGGTTATTTCATTGCTGCCATAGGTTTGGCCATCATTGCCACCTTACACAGTTTTCCCATCGTCATCTTCGGCGGCCTGTTACGCAGCATTGGCGGTGGTATTGCTTGGGTCTTTTCCACACAACTCCTACTCCAACTGGTGCCCACCCACATTCGAGGGCGCGTCTTCTCTTTTGAACAAGCCTGCTTCGCCCTCACCAGTTCTATTGCCGCCGCCACAAGTGGCCTTCTCCTCGACGCTTTCCCTCAGTTGCCACACGTTATTTTGGGCATGGGTGTTCTTACCCTTATCCCCGGAACCTTCTGGGCCATTTGGTGTTTCAAACGCCCCATGACCGACGACTTTCGTGCCGATTAAAAAAAAGCACCTCTTGGCATTGCGATCAAGAGGTGCTCTCAAAAGGAATAAACGATGCGTGCTATCCCTTAATCATCGCCATCACATCATCAAACAACGCGCCATTGGTGGCAACAGCTTCATCTCCCCAAATGGTCGCTTTCCCATTCCAATCGGTAAACGTGCCACCAGCTTCTTCCATAATCGGTGCCAATGCCGCACAATCCCACACATTCATCTTCGGGTCAAGCTGTACTTCGGCACGGCCTGTGGCGACCAGTGCATATCCATAACAATCGCCCCACCCACGCACCAACTTGGCTGCGCCACACAGCCGCTCAATGGCGGCATCTTTGCCATATTTATTCATATAACTGGTCATAATCACTGTTGCATCCTTCATATCCGACACGCCCGACACCCGTGCCCGTCGCCCATTCCACCACGCACCCAACCCTTTGGCGCCACTAAGCATTTCATTCAACGCAGGAAAGTTTACCACTCCCACCGTTGGCACACCTTCAAATTCCACCCCCACCATCACCCCATAAAGCGGCACCCCGTGAACAAACGACTTTGTGCCATCTATCGGGTCCACAATCCACCGCCGCCCCGTAGTACCCTCTTTATCGCCGTGCTCTTCACCCACAATGCCGTCATTGGGAAAACGCGTTTCTATCATGTCGCGCAACAACGTCTCCGCACCTTTATCAGCAATTGTCACCGGTGATTCATCTGCCTTTTCTTCAACCACCACACCCGTTTGAAAATGCCGCAACGTTAACCGCCCGGCCTGCCAAGCCGCTTCCATTGCAAAATCCAACACCTCACGCACAGACTCATTTGCCATGATATTACCTCCCCAAGTTGCTAAAGATCAACGCTTGAATAAACGCACTCAATCTACGTGCCCCACCCTTTTAAGTCAAGCCACTCAAAGTACGTTGACATAAACAATTATTTATTATAATCCATCTTCATTTTCTAAGTTTGGGTTTCACTTGCATTTTATTCCAGTCTCCAACATATTCTATCGCCACTTTAAAAAAGGAGTCCTTATGGAACACCCCAATCACTCAGAGCCCATTCGCGAATATTTGTCACACCTTTACAATGACACGCATCGTTATGTTGCCTGCCGTGCTGAAAATTCTCAAGACTTTCTCAAATGGCAAGATGACGCCCGCCCAGTACTTCAACACATGCTCGGCCTTGAAAGCATCGGTGCCACCATGGGTGACCACGTCATTCGCGTGGAACTTGGCCCCTTGGAAGACCTTGGCGATTACACCCGCAGACACGCCTATATCAGCACCGAGCCCCATTTTCGTCTCCCATTTTGGTATCTCCTCCCCAAAGGCGAAGGCCCCTTCCCTCTGGCCCTCTTGCCACACGGACACGACAACCATGGCAAAGACACCTATGTGGGCATCGCACACGATGACACACACAAACAAAAAATCGAAACCGAAGACCGCGATGTGGCCATTCAAGCCGTCAAGCGTGGCTTTGCCGCCATATCACCCGGCGTGCGTGGCCAAGGAGATGTGGGCATTCCCGACATCAACAAACGCCACAGCGCCCGCGATTGTCGCAGCCAATTTATGCACGCCATTTTAGCTGGTCGCACCGCCACCGGTGAACGCGTGTGGGACATGATGCGCCTGATCGATTGGGCACAAGACATGCCCGAAATAGACACCACCAACATCCTCCTCATGGGCAACTCTGGCGGTGGCGTCATCACTCTTTTTACAGCAGCTGCAGACACCCGCGTCACCATTGCTGTACCCAGTTGCTCTTATTGCACCTTCATTGGCAAAAGTGGCCTTTTACACCACTGCGACTGCAATGCGGTACCTGGTGCCTTGCGTTTTGGCGAAATATGGGACGTGGCCGCTCTTATCGCCCCACGCCACCTTTGCATCGTCAATGGCAAAGAAGATACCCTCTTTCCCCTCGAAGAAGTTGACCGTGCCGTCTCTCGTGCCAAAGCCCTCTACCAAATCGCCAACGTGCCCAACAACATCGAACACCACTACGGTTCAGCCGGTCACCGATTTTACAGCGACCTCATGTGGCCCTTCATTGAATCACGCCTCATATAAGTAAACACATCAAAATTCTATTTTACCCACGGGTAGAATAGAATGATTCAATCAAACCAAAGGAAAAAAATGGCAACCGAACCTCTCAACCTCCCCGACAATTTCAATCCCAAAACCAACCTGCTCTCCAAAACCACCGAAAACGGTACCTTTCACGAATCTCGCGCAGGCGCAAGCCTGGCCGAACGTCTCCTCAAAAACGGCCACCCCAACGACATCACCCAAGCCATCAAAACCCTTGAAGCCACGTTGGCCTGCCAAGAAACCCACCCCAATGACCCCCATTATGGCAACTTCTTTTGGATGGCCGAAGACGATGTGGTCGGCGACCTCAACGCCGTCGAATTTTGCCTCGAAAGCCTCATCCCCATGATGATTGGTCAGGGCAATCTTTTACCTCAAGACATGCAAAAACGCGTTCTCAACGCCATCCGTTTAGGTCTCGACGAAATACGACGCATCAATGTACGCGTCACCTACTCCAATATCACCGCCCTCGACATTCTCAACTCTTGCTTGGGTGGCGAACTTCTCAACGACGCAGCCATCTCTCAAAGAGGTTATGACAAACTCGAAGAATGGATGGCCTACACCGACCTTAATGGCACCCCCCGGGAATTCAACAGTCCCACCTACATCGGCGTCTTTATCAACGCTTTTAAACGTCTCTCCGATCATGTACAACACAAACCCACCCAAGTGCGTGCCCGAACCATGGCGGCACGCCTCGCCTTTAGCGTGGGCCTCCACATTCACAAATCAACCGGTCGCTGGTCTGGCCCGCACAGCCGTGCCTATCACCCATCTGTCGTTTGTGAAGCCCCTGCCGAAATCAACCGTGTCAACCAATGGTTCGAATCGGGTGCCCTTCCCAAATGGGCCAATGACGTCCTCAACTACCCCACCCCCATCGACGTTATCGAAACCGCCGACCTCGAACTCAAAAGCTGTCTCACCACCCACCAAAGCAATTCATTTTGTTTGGGCACAGCCACACGCCAATATGGCGGTCAATCCGATGTTCTTATGGCCCATTACACCCGCGAAGGCACAGACCGCCCCGGCGTGCTCTACACCCGCTACCTCCTCAACGACAAATGGTTGGGCGATTTCTACCATGCCACCGACCGCACCAAGTCGCGCAACCTCGTAGACGAAGGTCAATTTAGAGGCGTACAACACGGCTCTCGTGCCATTGGCCTTTACACCCCCCAAAGTGTGGGCAACATCACCAGTGCCAAAGCGTGCTTCATCTTCACCCAACGCGAACACATTGACGAAATTTGGGTCGGCAATCAACAAATCACAGCCCTACCCGCCGACGTGCCCGAAAACCAAACCATCACCATCGCTTCAGGCACCACGCTCTTTGCCATTTGCCCTCTTTCACGCACAGATATTGGGCGCAATGCCCCCATTCGTCTTGTAGACAAACAAGGCGACCTCGTGCTTGAAACCTATAACTACCTCGGTTCAGAAAAATCCTTTTGGGAAATGCGCCCAGATGGCCCATTCTTTCAAGGCCACCCCAAAAACGGCATCTACATCGAAATGGCCGAACGCTCTGCTTATCCAAACGCGCAAACCTTTGGGCAAACAGTTTCCTCTGGTTCCCTAAGTGAAGAAACCGATGCACCCACGGTTTACGATGGCAAAACCCCACGCAACTGGCGCGTAGAATACGAACGTGACAACCAAAAAATTGGCATCGAAATAGACCTGATGCAATGGGATCTGAAACGCCGTTGGACGCATGAGGGCGATCTCGACTTTCCCATGCTCACAGCACCCATTGTTCATCAATCACGCAGTGGAAAAATAGAAATTGACCATGCATCACTTACATTTGGCAATGGCGCAGGGTGGCTTTACAAAAGCCCAAATCAAGACCTATGCATTGCAGGGTATCACGGCCCCAACCCAGGGCCTATGACACTTACCCTACCCAATGGCCAAGTCGCAATCGAATCCCTCACATGTGGCACCATCATTTGGCAAAATGGCAAAGTAACCATTGATGCACTCAATCTAAAAAACGCGCCTCAAGTAACAGGTGGCCAACTCATTTCTTAAAAACAATATTGGAGTTTTTTATGTCGCAAACTTTTGATATTGCACTCAAAACAGGTGCAACAGTAAGGGTGCAACCCATTTCAGAACACACCTTTCGCATTCGTCTGCGCCCCGACCATCTTTTTGAAGAACCAGCCCTCATTCGTTACAACATTCTCAAAAATGATTGGCCAGAGACAAACATCCAACAAGAAGAAAACGATCAAAACACCACCCTTGTCACAACACAGACGCGCTTACTCGTCAATAAAAACAATGGGCAAATCACCTTCCAAAAAGCATCTGGCGAAACCTTACTCACCCAAACAGCCCCCCCCGTCTCTGACCCACAACGCGGTTTTCGCGCCGAGTTTGCACTGGCCCCCGAAACCAAGCTTTATGGTTTGGGCGATGAAACCCGTGAAACCATTCAGAAACGCGGACGCATCACCACCATGTGGGTTAAAAATGTATCGTGTTATGTACCCATTCCTATCTTACTAAGCACAAGCGGTTGGGCCATTCTTGCCAATACCACCCACAAACATTACTTCGATTTAGGCCACAAAAAAACCGACCGTCTTGCTTTTGGTGGACGCACTGGAGAACTCGACTATTACCTCATTGCAGGTGAAGACCTTCCCACCCAAATAGACCGCTACACCGCCATTGCAGGAAAACCCCACCTGCTCCCTCTATATGGTTATGGTCTCACCTTTGTTTGCAACCAACAAGCCAATGCCCGAGAAATGATCGACGACGGTCTGAATCTGCGTAGAGAAAACATCCCTTGCGATCTCATCGGTCTCGAACCCGGCTGGATGGCCACACGCTATGACTACACCACCGAAAAAAAATGGCATCCAGAAAGGTTCTTCATCCCACCTTGGTCCCCCCAAGGTCCTGGAAATTTCTTTAATGCTCTCGACCGAATGGGCTTCAAAATGAGCCTATGGCTGTGCTGTGATTACGACTTAAGTTATGAAGAAGAACGGCGCGCAGGACAGCAGATAGACACGCGCTCAGGCCCCGATGATGTTCACCCCGACGATTTTGAACAAGACCAAAATTTTGGACATGGGCCCATTTACCAAGACAAACAAACCAAACCCGATGAAGCCTGGTTTGAACACCTTAAAAAATTTGTCGACCAAGGTGCATCTGCGTTTAAAATGGACGGAGCCCTGCAAGTCAACGAGCACCCAGACCGATTATATGGCAACGGCATGACCGATGCCGAAATGCACAACCTCTATCCCACATTGCTCAACAAACAAATGAGCTTAGGGTTTAAAGAACATACCCAACAACGCGCCATGATCTACAGCTCTGGTGGATATTTGGGCATCCAACAATTTGCAGCCACCTGGGCAGGCGACACGGGCGGTGGCCCAAAACCACTGGTCTCCATTCTCAACCACGGCCTATCTGGTCACACCAATGCCAGTTGTGATATGGATGTTTTCACCCCCGAAGGCATTCACTTCGGTTTCTTCATGCCCTGGAGTCAAGTTTGTAGCTGGGCCTATTGGCGGCACCCCTGGCTCTTAGGCGATCACCTAAGCAACATTTTCAAATTCTATGCACGGCTTCGTTATCGCCTCTTGCCTTACATTTACGCCATGGCACACCAAGCCACCCGCACTGGCCTACCCATTATGCGTGCCATGTCCCTATCCTTTCCCGACGACCCAAAGTCAGACGAACTCATCAACCAATACATGTTTGGCGATGCATTTCTTACCGGTGCATTTATAGATCAGATTCACCTGCCCGAAGGCCGTTGGATTAACTATTGGACAGGTGAAGTACACACTGGCCCCAAAGACCTCCCGTGTGACACACCCGAAAATCGAGGCGGTCCACTTTTCATTCGCGCAGGAGCCATTATTCCCCATTGGCCAGACATGCAATACGTTGGGCAAAAACCCACCGACATTCTGGATTTGCATGTTTATCCACATCAAGACAGTTCATTCACGCTTTTTGAAGATGATGGTCTGTCTTATGAATATCAAGAAGGGGCAATGGCCACCACAGACATTGGATGCAGTGCATCGCAAAACAACATCACCCTCGTTGTTGGATCACGTATGGGGACGTATCAGGACATGCCCATAAACCGGAGTTACAATCTTTATATCTACACACCACAAATACCACAATCACTCACCATTGATGATCACCCCCTCAATACAGAAGAATGGTTTTACGACGAAACCCTTGGTGCCACTCGCCTCTCTGTCACCGAAGCTTCGGGTCGCTCAGTGACCGTGGCACTGGATCTATAACCCAATAAAAAAGGCGTGCTAAAAAGCACGCCTTTTTTAAACTTTGTTCACTCGCATCCTCTCACACCATCCCAAAAGAAATCTCCAAATCCCATACATCCACACGATTTAACCGCACAGAAATCATCTCACCAGGTGTCACATCCTTGTTCACTCGCACGTCGGTTTGCCAAGCAAAATCCACCACTTCCACTTTACAATTGTGTGACCACACATCCAAAACCAAAGCATCAAATGTTTGGCCGCGTAGAGCCATCAAATATTGACACAGCCAATAACGCTCCCGCAAACGCTCCAAACGCCCAATTGTACGCACCCGATCGGCATTGCCTTCACTCAAAGTATTAAGCATTTCTTCGTTATACGGCGCACCCTGACCAGACAAAAACCCAGACAACTGACGTTGGGTAACCAAGTCTAAATATCGGCGCAAAGGAGAGGTGACCTGACAATAGGGCGTCACACCCAATCCTCCGTGGGTGCCAGGCGTCAAAGAAGTCGTTGCAGGGCGCATTTGTTTCAACACACGATACCGATGCAAACGTTCATTTTCCGTGGGTTCCATCTCAGAAATGTCAGGTGCTTGTTGCACCCGATAAAAAACGGGGATCTCCTTTTCTGCACACAAGCGCCCCACCTCGGTATTGGTAAACACCATCAACTCGCTCACCAACAAATCGGCTCGCGAATGACGAGTTTGCACCGACACCGAAATGTCACCACCGTCCAATATTTCAACCCGACGATTGAGATTGGCCACCGACAAAGCCCCCGCATCAATGCGATTCATTAACAATTGCTCACCCACTTGAAACAACGCATTGAGCATTGGGTATCGAGGATGTGTTGACTCATCTAAAATTGCATCTACTGCATCATAACTCAACTTTTCACGACATCGAATCACAGCACGCAAAAACTTTGTATCTCCCAACAATCCATCGCGTCCTACATTGCAAAGCATACTAATCACCAACCGATCTTTCCCGGGTTGCAAACTGCCCATGCCTTCTGATAATTGCGCAGGCAACATCGCTATTTTTTGATCGGGAAAATACAAACTTGCAGCCCGTTGAGCTGCATCCACATCCATAGCCGAATCCATCGGGATCAAAGCAGACACATCGGTGATATGTACCCCAATTTGATATGTGCCATCCTCAAAAAATTGTACCGATACGGCATCATCCATATCTTTGGTAGATGCATCATCAATGGTTACCGCATCCACGTGGCGCAAATCTTCTCGTGAAGAATCGGATAACAACGCGGCAAAGTCAATTGTGTCAACCGCATCAAGTGCCGCTTGCGAACATGGTACTTCAATGGCCTCGCGAATCAAGTCGAGAAACACATGTTTGTGCCACACACCTTGGGCAACCAATCGCTCAAATGCCCGCTTTGGTGGAACAACCTCCCCAACCATCCGTTCTAACCAACGCATCTCACTGCTGTGTTCACCATTAACAACCACATCTTGAACACGACGTAGCCAATCTTCCTCTGGATCTCCTACCCCATTAACAAACCAATCAACAAACTTAAGCCGTTCCTCTTCACGCGCCTCCTCCTTAACCGCATGGGCCTCACGCAACAAAATCGTTTCGGTATCCAAAGCACGAAAATGAACCCCATCGGCTTCAAAATAATCACCGCGCTCCAATGCCATCACAAAGGATGCCAATTGATTTGTATCCACATCATTGCCAAAATACAATTCGGCCAATTCTTCAAAAGCCCAAACACCGTCTTCTTCATTCACCAGCGTCCACAACTCCTGAAGGTGTACGTTTTGGCTTAATTGTTCTAGATCTTCTTGCCATTTCATCGCATCATTTTTATTCTCTGCCATTTGCCCAGTAAGCAACAACACATTCTCCAACGGAACATTGACCGACTCCTTAGGCGACACGGCAATACGCACCTTTGCACGCGCCGCCTGCAGGCAAACCCCAGTCATTAACCGATTGCGATAGCGAAACAAAACAATCTCATTTTCGCGGGGTAATCGATCCAAAAAACACCTCATAAAAAATAAAGGGCAGGCGGGAGAAGAGCCCGCCTGCCAGACAACCATCATAAAATTATAAGTCTATATGGTAGGCAACAACGTTTCAGGGTGCTCCCGAGCAACCACTTCGGCATGCACTTGTAACACCTTGCCATCGGGTCCAATAACATAAGAAATCCGTTTGGCAGCACCATCTTCGGCCGTTGCACAAGCACCATAGGCCAAACAAATTTCACGTTTGGTATCGCACAAAAGTGGATACGTAAAACCCTGCTCTGTTGCAAACTTGGCATTGGCATCCACACCATCTGTGCTCACACCCAAAATTTGTACATTTTTAGCATTGTATTCTTGGATTCGCGCCTGGAATCCTAAACCTTCAGCCGTTCAACCACCGGTACTGGCGCGTGGATAAAACCACATCACCACTGTTTTGCCCTGATAATCGCTAAGCGCAACTTCTTTTCCCGTGTGATCCAAAACGGAAAAACCAGGGGCAATATCACCAACCTTCAACATAGGCATAAGTGCCTCCTCTATGGGATGTTTCATCAACCAAACGAACGGGCATAATATAGGCTCAGAAAGCCAACAATGCCAGCATAATTACAACAGGATCATCGGATGTGTTTACAACTCATACCAAGCTATTGACACAACCACACACGTCGGGTATTTTTTACCACCTTATTTACAAATGACATCCATCTCATCAAACTTACCCCAATACCACCGCTCAAAGACTCGGAGTCGTTGTGTCATTTTTTGCACGCCACACCTTCAGCCTCATCTCTGCCACTGTTTTTATGCTCTTTGCCAGTCTTGTATTGTGGGCTTATAACCACGATCTGGAACGTGACCTTCAACGCCCCATCTCCCCCACATACCCCACCGAACAAAGCAAAGTCATCATCGCTTACCACAATCGGCCAAACATCCCACACATCAATTATCTGCTTACCAACACGCTCACACAAAACCCGATCAAAAAAATAGCCTATACCCTTTTACTTGCAAGCAAACCACAACACAAAATCCTCACAGCTTATGCCTATTATGCCCAATTTGGCCAAGTCCAAGGTCTTGCCAAAGCCGCACACAGTTATTTTGGCGTTTCTGTCCAACACCTTTCCATAGGCGAAACACTCCTCCTGCTTGAGCTCGCACAAAATCCACACTTACCCATTACCACACCCACCACGGCCCTCCAATTGCGCGATCGCCTCTTGTCAGACCTTTACAACCACCACACCCTCACCCAAACACAATACCAAACCGAATGCCAAAAGGCACTCGCGCTCGCCGCAGACCATAAGCCAATCAATTAAAAATATTGCGCCTACAACTGGTCATACCAACATACCCAACCTTACCAAATCCCTCACCAAACCCAATCATTTCCATCTTGTCATCCGTTGTAAACCTTTAAATGCCCAAATAGACCAAATTGTAACACAATCTTCACTTGCCCTTAATGTAAGCGAAACAAATTTTGTTTACTTTTGTGCGTCCAAAACGACACACCTTACGAAAGGAAGGGATATGGCACACGAAGACAAAGATATGGTTCTGGATTATTACCTCAAAGAACTCGCCACATCTCACCCATTATCTGGAGAACAAGAATGCAATTTGGCAGTACGCATGAAAAATGGTGACCAATCGGCACGCAACGAACTCATCGAAGCCAATTTGCGGTTTGTGGTCTCTATCGCGCTCAAATACAAAAACAGAGGCGTTCCCCTATCAGATTTAATCAGCGCAGGCAATGTGGGTCTCATCACCGCCACCGAGCGATTTGACGAAACACGAGGCTACAAATTTATCTCGTATGCAGTTTGGTGGATTCGCCAATCCATTTTACAAACTTTGGCAGAGCATGGGCGCTTGGTTCGCCTCCCCATCAATCGCTCCGATCTGTTGCGGCGCATCAACAACTTTACCACCGACTTTCAACGTCAGCACAGTCGTCCCCCAACAGAAGAAGAGATGGCCAAAGAGTTTGACCTCTCCGAAGACCAAATTGTCGATACCTTAGCGCACAGCCCCGTAATCATGTCTCTCGACACCCCCGTGCGCAACGACAAAACATCCCTGCTCGAAATTATGCCCGACGACACCCAAGATTCACCCGAAACAGCCATGCTCCAAAACGCGCTCAAAAACGACATCCACGACTTACTCGACACCCTCACCGATCGAGAAAGTGATGTCATTCGCCTCTACTTTGGCCTTGAAGGACAAGAGTGGACACTCGAATCCATTGCGCAAAAATACAACCTTACCCGAGAACGTGTGCGCCAAATCAAAGAAGTGGCGCTTCGCAAACTCCGTCATCCTATTCGTGGACGCAAACTTATTTCTTATGCAGAAGCCGTGTAAAAGCAGTGAAACGGCAAATGCAAAAGAAAAAACAAAAGCTTTCTTTCATCTGCCGTTTGCCGTCTACAACGTTTTATAATACGTCACGTTCTCTTGTCGAATGTCAAATCCAGCCTTTTCATAAGCACGTCGGGCTGGTGCATGACCTTCATCCAACCCCGTGGTAACCGAAGCAAACCGCAACCCCATCGCTTTAAAAGAATCCAATACATAACGATGCATTGCAGCCCCCAATCCACGCCCTTGTAGATTGGGTGCTATTGCGTTGTTCCCAATCGTCCCCAATGATTTTTCCTTGTTGATACGCACGGTCACAAAGCCCACCACTTTCTCATCTGCCTCTTGAACCACCACATAAAACCAATTGGGGTGATGTTCAAAGTGCCCGCGTACTTGTGTGGCCTTGCTGTCTTCCCAGTTGGCACATACCACCTCGTGCATCTCTGCCCCCATAATCGTTCGGAAACTGTCATGGATACGTGCCCATGCACCTTTTGCAATTTCACACGCATCATCCACATCTTCTTTTTGTGCCTGACGTATCACATATCCCGAAGTTAAAACATGTTTTTCCATATCACACCTTTCATTTGACAAACCCGTTTGAATCCCTATCTTTGGTGCCGCAAAACATATTATCTATCTCTCACACATGAAGGAGCCTGTTATGAAATTAGGGTTTGTTACCTACAACATTGCCAAAGATTGGGATGCGGCCACCATCATCGAAAAATGTAACGCATTGGGTTACCAAGGCGTTGAAGTGCGCACCACACATGCACACGGCATCGAACCCTCTCTTTCAGCCCAACAAAGAAGAGATGTACGCAAACAATTTGAAGATGGTGGCGTTGAAATTGCCGGCATTGGTTCCATTCACGAATACCATTCCGACGACCCTGCCATTGTACGCGAAAACATCCATGCGACCATCGAATCGGCCAAACTCGCTGCAGACATCGGTTGCCCAGGCGTAAAGGTGCGCCCAAATGGTTTGCAGGTAGACAAAGGCATTCCAGTAGAAAAAACGCTCGAACAAATTGGCAAAGCCGTTGGTGAATGTGCCGCTGCCGCCGCCGACTTGGGTGTGCAAATTCGTGTCGAAGTACACGGCAGAGAAACCAAACGCCCCGACTATATGCGCACCATCATGGATCATGCCAACCACAGCAACGCTTATGTCTGTTGGAACTCAGACTTTGGCGAAGTTGAAAATGGCTCCATCCAAAAAAACTTTGATCTGCTCAAACACAAAATTGGTTTGGTTCACATCACCGAGCTTTGGAAAACAGAATACCCTTGGCGCGAGCTCTTCTCATTGCTCAAAGCCCAAAATTACGCGGGTTATACATTGGCCGAAATCCCTGGCAACGAAGATGCCGACCGCATCTTAAGATATTACAAAGCCCTCTGGGATGCCTATACAGCATGATAATGCAAAATTTAACATTGGGTGGATGGTTCTTTTTTTAATTTTTTTATTGGACACTCATAACACACCAAAACAAACGGCAAACATATGACCACCCATCTCCGTGGATCCATACGTTTGCCGTTTCACATTTGCCGTTTGCCTTTTATCTATGAACAACAACCGAAAAATTCATGACCTCAAACGCGAGCTCTCTGGTCGCTATCACCTATCCGAAGAACGCCACAACATTTGTGGGCGCAACCTCGCCATTACCTGTGTCGAAGATGCCGAAGCACTCTTTAGCAAAATGATCGTGGCCGACCCCAACAGCCTCGAAGTAAAAGACGAGCGCCTGCCTTACTGGGCTACACTTTGGGGGTCTGCGCTTGTTTTGGCCGATGCCATTTTAACAAACGACCTAATCACCCCAGGCGAACAAGCCCTCGAGTTGGGCTGTGGCCTCGGTCTTGCATCAGCCATTGCCGCACTCAAACGCGCCAAAGTTACGGTTTCTGATTACCAAGCCGATGCCCTTAAATTTGCACGCCTCAATTGCCTACAAATATCTGGGCAAGATCCCGAAACATTGTTGCTCGACTGGCGAGAGCCTCCCACAGAGAAACAATATCCCCTTCTCTTAGGTGCCGACTTGGTTTACGAATCGCGTTTTTTTGCCCCACTCATCAACACCTTTAACACCCTGCTCGCGCCCAATGGCCGAATCCTGTTTGGTGAACCCAACAGAATGCTTGGCAAACCCTTCTTCGACAAACTCGAAGAAAACCACTGGACATTCACCCCGCTGTTAGAAAACGAAGACGGTACCGTGTATGAAATTAGGCGCATAGACGCACAGCCGTAGGCTACAACGAGCGTAGCGAGTAATAGACGAATAGGTTTTGATTCGTAGATTCGTAGATTCGTTCATTCATTCATTCGTTCATTCGCTGATTCGCTGATTCGCTGATTCGCGCCTTTAATAAAGATCCAACCCCGACGCATCCAACTCGCTGCGCAACGAAGCCAAACCCGCCTCATCCAATGGCCGTGTTGGTTTAACAGGGTCACCACAGTCAATGCCTTGCCAACGCAAAATGGCACGCACACTGGCATGCCCACCATAGTTTTGACAAATGCGAATCAATTGGTTCACTTCACCTTGAAGTTTACGCCCTGTTTCTAAATCGCGGTTATGAACCGCCTCATAAATGCCCACAAAATGGGCTGGCATCAAATTGTAAAATGTACCAATACCGGCCTGTGCGCCCATTGTAATTCCAGCCAATGCCACTTCATCGTGTCCATTAAACACATGGGGTTTGTGACGCCCATTTAGAATGCCTTCCATCAAATAGAGGTTGTGATTGGTAAATTTCAACCCAACCACCCCATCAATATCCAACATTGCCTCCACCTGATCCAAGGTAAACTCTTGATGGGTAACCACTGGAATATAATAAACAAACAAAGACAAATGCTCAGCTAAAACGCGATAATAAGACAATATATCGGCAAACTTATACCCTTGCACATAAGGTGGCAAACTCGAAATGGCATCGGCACCCGCATCGGCGGCGTGTTTGGCCAGTTCCACAGCGTCGCGCTCAGAAGGCGCGCCCACATGCACCACCACGCGCCCATTGCCACGCGATGTTTTGACCGCAATTTCAGTGGCCAATTTGCGCTCAGCCAACGTCATCAAATACCCTTCACCCGTATTGCCCGCCACATAGACACCGTGTGATCCCTGTTCATAGATATGCCCAATCAACTTCTCAAATGCACTGGGGCTAAATTCACCCTTATCATCGCGTGGGCTCACCAACGCAGGATACATCCCATTAAATCCGTCAAGCAACATCCAAATCCTCCCGGTCAATAGTTTTTCGCTAAAATATCAGAGCCAGCCATTCAAGAATGGCCCCCTTCCACAATTCATCCAATCATCTGCCCCCCCCGTCGGGCCAAACACCCCACAGATTGCTCAGAACAGCCGCAAAGGTATCGACATCACCACGCGTTGTCAATGCTCTTATGAGGGTGGTGTCAAAAAATTTTGGGCCACGCCAAAAATCTATAATGCCCAACAACCGCCATCGTTCCTCTAGCAGCTCAAGTAAAGTCTTATTTTGCCATTGTCCCACCCCACCCCACAGTGTATCTTAGCATTCCTTTTTGCTTCAATTTTCATATCCAAAACGACAGTGACCTCATGATGCACGCATCTCAAAAACTCGGCCTTTACTTGGGTCTACTCCTGCCCTTTACCATATTCCTCATACCAGGGCTGAACGGCCCGTCACAGGTGGCACTTGCCATAGCCGTCTTTGCCATTGTCTATTGGACCTTCGAACCCGTTCCCATTCCCTACACCGCAATTCTCATGCTCACGCTGTACCCCTTACTTAATGTATTGCCCTTCGAAACCACATTCAACGCATTTTCGGGCAAAGCCATTTGGCTTGTTTTTTCGGGCATGGCACTCAGTTTGGGCATCACCGAAACACCGCTTGGTTTGCGTATCTCCCACCTGATCTTAGATCGGGTGCGATCATATCAACAACTCCTCTTTGGCTTGCACTTACTTGGCCTCATCATGGCCTTGCTCATCCCTTCAGGTGTTGTGCGCGTGCTCATTCTTATGCCCATGGTCTTAAGCCTGCTCAAATCACTAGGGGAAAAGCCTGGGTCTAAAATCAGTGCCGCCTTTGTGCTTGCAGTGGTCTGTTCCACCTATTATGGTGGCGTAGGCATTCTCACCGCATCAGTGCCCAACCTCGTTTTGTTGGGTGTGCTCGAAGCCCACAACATCACTCTTTATTGGAGTCAATGGGCCTACTATCTGTTTCCCGTCATTGGCCTGCTTCGCGTAGGTGTCGTTTATTTGCTCATTCGCTTTATTTTTCATACCACACAAGAACCCGACCTCTCCAAACCACCCACTATTGGTGATGTGCCTCCCAATCTCACCACAGCCGAAAAAAAAGTGCTCGGTGTCTTACTCACAGGCATCCTTTTATGGGCCACAGATGCCATCCACGGGATACATCCTGTCTTCATAGGCCTCGGCATCGTTTTATTTATTTACTTACCCGTTTGGGGTCCCCTTCAATTTGAAACCATCAAAAAAGTCAATTTTCCACTCCTCATCTATATTGCCGCCACATTCACCATGGGGTATGCCCTCGAACACACGGGCCTCAACAATCATCTCACAGCCATCTTTACGCCATTCCTTCAGCAAATCACATCGCCCATTACCCTCTTAGGGTGTGTCACCTATCTCGCGATTCCTTTCAACTTTCTCATGGATACGGCCGTTGTTGCTGGCGTGCTGACCCCACTCATACTCGACCTTGCCACCGCTCTCAACTTGCCCCCACTCCCCTTAGCCCTCAGCCTCGGCATTGGCACGGGCATTGTCTCAATCCCATACCAAGGCGCACCCTTTGTCGTTGCCTACAGCTTTCGCCAAGTCACCATGAGCCAATTCATCCTTATTATGATGCTCATCACACTGATCTCACTCACCGTGCTGGTTCCCCTCAACCTTCTCTATTGGCACCTGATAGGGTTTGTCTAAAAGCAGTGAAACGGCCAAAATGTGAAACGGCAAATGTGAAACGGCAAAAGTAAAATCTTAAAATCTGTAAAACAAAACCCCAATATATCGCGCAATTAAATAACATTGTTGATTCGTCTGCCGTTTGCCATTTGCCGTTTGCCGTCTGCCATTTGCCATTTGCCATTTGCCATTTGCCCTCTCTTTCCCCCTTGACAATCCCCCCCCGATACACTTTACTATTCACACGGTTCTCATTCAACGTATATCTTGTAGGAGCAAACGCATGTCTCAATCTATTGCAGGTGAAAAAGCATTGGCCTGGGGGGCCATAGAAGCGGGTGTTCATTTGGTAACGGGGTATCCCGGCTCTCCCGGAACCAACACTTTTATCAACTTGGCCGAAGCAGCCAAAGACCACGGCCACCACGCCGAATGGTGCCTCAACGAACGCATCGCTCTCGATATGGCCGCAGGGTCTTCGCAAGCTGGCAAACGCGCCCTTGTATGCCTCAAAAGTGTGGGCATGAACGTTGCGCTTGATACGCTCATGGTCTTAAACATGACGGGCGTCAATGCGGGCCTCGTCATCGTTATGGGTGATGACCCAGGTGCTTGGGGTTCTCAAAATGAGCAAGACACACGCCCACTTGGCCCATTGGCCGAAGTGCCCATGCTCGAACCTGCCACCCCGTCAGAAGGCCGTGCCATGATGCGCTGGGCCTTTGACTACTCCGAATCCCTCCAATCGGTTGTCATCTTGCGCATTACACGCAGCTACAGCACAAGCACCGAAGAGCTCCCACCTCTTAATGCACCCGCTTCAAAACCCACCAAACCCGCCGACCGAGAGCCATTAAGTTGGATTTCGGCCCTGCGCACAACAGAAGCCAACCACACCCAACTTCACAAAAAACTCGCCAAAGCCACACAAGACTTTAGCGAGTCCACATTCAATCGGGTCAATGGTTCTGGAAAAAAAGGCATCATTGCAGCGGGTATGGTACACACAAAACTGATGGATGCGCTCAAAGGGGCCGACATTTCAAGCCTCGCTATTCTCAAACTCAGTGCCATATATCCCCTCCCCCAAGACCTCATTGCCACCTTTATGGCCCAATGTGATGAAATTCTCGTCTTAGAAGAAGTAGACCCCTATGTTGAAGACAACATCAAAGCCATTGGTTATGATACAGGCAACACCCCCACCATCATCGGCAAACGCACAGGGCATGTTGCCAGTGTGGGGGAATTGTTCCGCTGGCAAATCCAAAAAGCGCTCGATACCTTTTTACCCGGCTTTTCACCTGAAACACGTTACACACAAGAAAATTGGGAAAGTGAAAAACCCTTTCGCAAAAACCATTGCGCGGGTTGTCCTTTCCCTGAAGTGCTCAAAGCACTGCGCGACGAAGCCAAAGGTTTGGGGCAAAATCCTTTCATCTCTGCAGATCCTGGCTGTATCGTTATGGCCTCCCAAATGCTCGACACCAAACTCTCTATGGGCTCAGCCGTAGGTGTGGCTTGTGGGCTACAACGCGCCAACATTCCCGAACGAACCATTGCCGTATGCGGTGACTCAGCCTTTTATCACGGGGGTGTCAACGCCCTCATACATGCCAAAGCCACCAACTCCAACCCCATCCTTCTGGTACTCGACAATGGAGGCGCCCTCACCACAGGTGGTCAAAACACACCCGATCGTGGCGTGGCTTTGGGTGACAAAGTGGGTCCCACAGTCACCATTCACGACCTTGCTCTTGCCTGCGGTGCCTCTATTGTGCGTGAAATCAAAGAAGACGACAGCGACGAACACATGCGTGCCATCTTCCGCGAAGCCCTCCAAGACCATACGCTCAATGTCATTATTGCACGCAAACCTTGTAAACACGAATGACTTTCTATTTAAAAACGAAAAAACCGCAAAGCATCTTCATGCTTTGCGGTTTTTTTTATAAAAAAAGAGGTCCTTTCGGGTCGCGGAACCCGAAAGAACCCTGTCGAAGCTAGTGATACCGCTTGGTCATTGTCAATAATCGGCAACAAGGTACCCAAACTTGAATTAAAAATAACCTTGCAACAAACAAACGCACCACAAAACACCACGCAAGAACAGTAATAACAACTATTTACCAGAATTAAATCTTATGCTCTCAACGATCTTGCGATATTCAGCAACGGGGTATCCCACGTCATTGCTTCCATTGCCAATCATAAAATACCCTTGATCTTTATGCACCGCAATAGCAGCCAAAAAGCTCGTGCCAGGAACCCATTGGCTGGGCAAAGCAGAAGGAGCATTTCTAAATTGCCACACAATCAATTCACCGCCTGCAATCGTCACTTTTTGTTTTTCTTCTATTACACCATACCCACCAAAATAGACCTTCAATTCATTTTCTTCAAAAGCATTCGCCAATTCTACAATATCAATGCCATCCGAAACAGCCTTCGCCATCAAAAAAAGTTCAGGACGAAACGCAGCCCCCAAAGATTCCGTAATTGGGCTGGCAATATGAATCTCAACCGCGGGTAAACCATTGGGATAGCGTTGTGTCAAAAAGGTTTGCGCACTAATGCCCCAGTCCGTAGTTGGGCGTGAAACTTGAAACCCCCAAGTATCGTTCACATAAACCAACTCACCATCGGCAACACCCAAATCGGGTGCTGTCGGAATAGTACCGCACCCACACACCCACAACAAACCCAAAACAATAAGACGGTGCCTCATAATCATCCTCCAAATAGAGATGCAATTACCGCCAACGCTATCGTACGCCAAAATAAACAAATCAATAGGCAATGTCAATGGCCATTTACGTCCAACTTACTCTGTGGCAAACCATTGCCAAACCCCATCAATTAAACCATTACGGCCTATTAGAGTTCCTATCTTTCTGAGCCAATTCTGGGTGCATTTGATAAAAAACAGTCTCTATACGTCCCAAGCCAGCACCCATGACCACCACTTGCCCATCCAAAACCACAAAAGGCACCATATCTATACGCCCACCCAACAAACGCATCTGTTCCAATTCGTGGGTAAGTGCATCATTTGGCAGATGAAGCGCCACCACGCCAAAACCCGCTTGTTGCAAGCAGGTCTCAGCAGACAAATCGGAGCGGCGCTGTTGTTGCCCCCACAAATAGGCCAATAATGCATCCCAAGCACGAGGGACATCTTGTGCAAATGCATTGCGAAACAATTGGTCCACAGGACCTTGCCCCACCAAATGCACACGCAACCGATTCATATCATTTACATCTCTCACCCATCGCAACAAACGCTCAGCCAAAGCCCCAGAGGCCGGATGTGCCAAATCGAGAAACACATCTATGCCCAGGACGTCAACAGGGCTTAAAGTCTTTGCAACGGATATCATACGCATATCCGGTACAAACCCGTCTCCCACAGCCATAACCGTGCGTTGAAAACGCTCAAAACGAGCCGTTTTTGCAAATGCGGCATCCAACACAAAAGAAGGCACACGATCCAAACCATACCGCTTTTGCAAAGCCTGCCCTTCTAAAGAAGCAACATCTACCGTTTCAAACTTTGCCAGTGGAAACAACGCCAATGTCGAACGCACAAATGGATACGTTTCACATACCACACAGGTAGAATCATTGAGCACTTGCACCCGAAAAGCAACCGGTTCGCGTACCTCACACTTGGCCTGCGGCGTATTTGCGTGTACACAAATCCCTATTTTTCCTAAACTTTCACAATCTTCATCCGTGCGACACAATGGCAACTGAGCACACACGTCCACATTCGAATCTGATGCACAAATGGCTTGTGCCAAAGCCGTTGGATCTAAAAAGGCCTCAACCTCTTTTCCATTTACACGCACAGTAGGCGATGCTTGAATGCCCAACAAATTTGCCCGACGAATGTTGTTAGAAAAAAGCGTGGCTCCCATATCGCCAGCAACCATCTCTTCTATCTTTGCCACATCCAATCCAAATTCCATCGCACACTTACGCCAATCGTCTGCGGTGGTATTCCGACACAAAATGTAATCCCACAACCGTTCAGGATAAAGTTGCCCAATCACCAATTGCCGGATCCCCTCGGTCACTTCTGCATCACCATGTAAACTGCGAAAACGCCCCGTGCCCGTTGCTGTTCCCGAACACCCAGGTGTACGCCGTGTATCTGTCACTGACACATCCACATCGTCTACACCCACTTCATCGGCAATAAAATATAATTTTAAATCCACCTGATCACCCATTTGGCGAAGCAACGGAATCAACGCATTTTCTGCACGTATGCCATAAGGACAATCGGCCATCACAAACAACTCTACCAAAGGCTTGCCTTCTTGAGCCAGATCCAATGCGGTTTGCAACGATGGTTTCTTTTGCCCTTGCCCGTGATGTGTAATTTCTGCCAACATATCGGGAAAACGTGTCATAAAATCGGGCGTCTGATCGGCATCGTGACATTGTTGACACAAATCTGGCGTGGGGCTGTGCCGAATGTTCCGCTTTTCTGGGCGTTTCACATGCTGCCCACCTGGCCCATGACACACTTCACATTGTACGTTCGTAAGCGATTCATGATCGCGCCCAATACGAAACCCCGTTTCAAAACCAAACCCCGTCGTATGGCAAGGCACACAATCTGGCTGAACATGTTTTTGTTGTTGCAACAACCTTTGAAATGCATGCGCATGGGGAGTACTTTGCCAATCGGCATATTCCTTTTCATGACAGCCCGCACATGCTTCTGCCCCCATATAGCCATTGTGCCCACTCACAACTTGTTTTTCCAAATCGGCCCCCACAAACCGAGGCGTATTTGTCATTTGCAATGTTGCGCTTTCGGCCACCTTTGCATAAAACCCATCCACCATTTTTTTTACGGCCACATCTTCACCAATATTTTCAGTTACAAAAGAAGACACAACCCGACGCTTGACAATATGTCCATTTACCACATCCAGCACAGCATACCCAACGGCTTTTCCTTGGGGTTGCGTGCCCAAAATCAATGCCTGTTCCGTTTCTATCTCCATTTCGTTTGACCGAGTCGAAATAACCACATCCACTTGTGCCACGGCGCGCACCAAGGCGTGTTCGGTCTCGCGATCCAAATCGCTCAACACAACCACCATATCCACACCACCCATTTTTTGAATGGATGTCTGCACAGCCAAAACAGCATCTACAATCTCTACATTCTTCGCATCATTTGCCCTATTCTGCATACCCATTGCAACAACATCAGCCGCAGGCAATGCCGCACCAACGCCTATAACACCAATGCGAATCCCTTCTCGCACAACAACTCGAAATGCGGGCACCCATGTATTGCCATCTACACGTACATTGGCATTAACAAAAGGCACCTGAGAAGTATCGCGCATGGTCTTTAAAAAATCCGTGCCAAATTGAAATGCGCCCACATCAACATGGGCCACATCATATTGCATCGCCCGCATGGCATCTAAATGTATGGCACAGCGCAACTGATCCAATATCGAATCTCCCGCAAACAAACCACCCGCATCCAACAAAATCGCCTGAGGGTGCTTATATCGCAAATCCCGCACCATGGCCGCACGCCGAGCAACACCTCCCAACTGGTTTTCAGAACACCCACAAACCTCCAAAAAACCTTGTGTATTGCCCGTATAAAGCAACACCACTTCCGTGGCCTGCCCTTGCCCTGCCATCAAAAGGCCAAAAATTAAAAAACCAAAAACCTGTCGCCACACCGTTAGATAACACACCCTGGCCCACTTCTTCCAATCCATAATTGTCTCACGCATTTCAATATCCTTCCAACAACAAAAAAGGCCCGATATCTACAACACATCGGGCCTTCATCATCAACCGCCACACATTAATTAAGCAAACCCAACCGCCCCCATCGAATCTTGGCAAAAATATTCCAAAGCGGCTTGGCACTGTCCCACGAATAATAAATAAACAGAGGGTGTGCTTTTACCTTTTCCAAAGGTACTGGCCCCCAAAAGCGACTGTCATAACTGCTGTCACGATTGTCTCCCATCACAAAAATATTCCCAGGAGGCACTCGATAAGGGCCAAAGTTGTCACGTGGTTGATATTGCCCCCCCCAAATGCGCGGGTCTTCGTGTTTGACACCTTCTGGGTTTTCAAACGGTTTGCCATCTACAAACAAAACTTTGTCTTTTACTTCTACCGTTTGCCCTGCAACAGCCACACATCTTTTAATAAAATCGCGTGAGGCATCTTCAGGAAATTCAAAAATTACCAAATCGCCCGGAGCAGGGTCTGTAAAGCCAGGCAAGCGAAAAGAAGGCAATTTGGTATTAAAAAAAGGCAACCGATCTGGAATTTGCGTGCCAAAAGTCAACTTGTCACCCAACACATAATCACCTTCTAAAAGCGTATCTTCCATCGAGCCCGATGGAATGTGATAAGCCTGCACAAACGTTGCCCGAATAAGAATGGCCAAAAATACCGCAATTGCCAACTCGCGAAATGCACTGCGTTTCGGTTTTGTTTTTT
Organism: Candidatus Latescibacterota bacterium; assembly: GCA_038279365.1. Lineage (GTDB taxonomy): Bacteria > Latescibacterota > UBA2968 > UBA2968 > UBA2968 > JABIFK01. The sequence goes on from JAYODI010000012.1 coordinate 72,983, forward strand.
CTTCTGTTGCCAATTGGGAAACCTCCAAAATATGTGATCAAAGCTGCCACACCAACAAACCAGAACTACAAATGGCTATATGATGGCCCATACAAACCTATGGGTGCACTGTTCCTTTTAACGCTTCTGTGAAAAATAGGTTCGCTGCGGTTGCCCCGTTTCAGCCGATTTATTGGCTGCCAAGCTTACATCCAAAGACCGAATGCCATCTTCTAAGTCTGATAAAATACCAGAGCCATCACCAGTGCGAATGGCATCCATAAACACTTCATCAATATCTTCGTTCTCTGGAATAGGGCCTGGATCATCGGCACCATTTGGAAGAACAGTCACGCCATCTGTCCAAACAGAGGCACGCATGTCGCGCATAATAATATCAATGCCACTGGCGCCCCCTCCTTCGCGCAAGGCACACGTAGAACTCAATGTGCCCACGGCACCACTTTCAAATTTCATGGTAACAGCATACACATCTGGAATATCCAAATTTTCAACATCGCCCAACACTTGCGTGGCATAATAAGCGTGAACTTCTTCAACATCACCCGCAAAATAACGCAACAAATCTATTTGGTGTGTTGTTTGCTCCACAAGTTGCCCACCCGATTGTGCCATCACACGCCACCAAGGCGTACCTGGCAAGCCACCCCAACGATGGGTCATCACCATAGCAAGAGTTTTGTCTTTCAAAAAATGATGGCCTTGCTGTGCCCAGCCCGAATAGCGTAGTTGATACCCAACCGAGGTCAATACCCCCGCTTGGTTCACCGCATCCAAAATTTCTATCGCTTTTTCCATTGTTGGCGCAACGGGTTTTTCCAACATCAAATGAATGCCTTTTTGAGCAGCCAAAATTTCAGCGTCATAATGTGCAAATGTTGGCACAACCACATACAGGGCTGTCAAGTCTTCTTTTTCTAACATGGCGTGGTAGTCGGTATAAACCCGGCCACCATATTCATCTGTGGCTTCTTTGGCCGTATTTTCATTCACATCACAAATGGCAACAATTTCTACATCCTTAATACTGTGAAGCGTGCGCATATGATTTCGCGCACGTCCACCAGCACCCACAAACCCCACCTTAATGGCCATTTTGAATCTCCTTATTAGACATAAAAAAGATACACCTCAAGTATCACGCTAAAAAGATAGACCCCACGTGCAAAACAGTCAAGGGTTAGAATACAGTGTATGTATCAATGCACCACCTATTTTTTGACCACTGGCCCAGTTGGTGCATCTTTGCTATAAAGCGCACGCCCACGTTCATAAGAAACCTGGATCTTACCATCAACCACGTCCAGTCGAGGTACATTTTGACCAAACGCATCTCGATCTGGCCCACGCATCACGGCCATTTGAGCATCATTCATGCCATCAACCAAGTTGCCCCATCGGTTTTCTGGGTGTGTTAACTCCCCACCACTGCGATTGAAATTGCGCGAAGAATATTTGTGCAAAATACCGCGTCGGGGAATATCACTTTTCCATGCCAATGCCCCATGTGTGGTGCCACCATCCATAAAAAAGACCACATCTCCAGCTTTCATCTCAACATGTTTTACCAAGCCCATATGATCATCACAAGAACGCACGCCAGGGGGTTGACGATAATAAGCTTTGTGAGAACCAGGTACACATGCAAATCCGCCATCTCCAGCATTCACATCGCGCAACTGCCACGTTACCGTAATGGCTTCACAATAACTGCGCCCATTTTGATACACATAACCCCGCGTGGGGTTCAATGGTTCATTCGAATCGTGAAGCGCATGCCCAGAACCTCCTTTGACCGAACAAAACGCAGTGCCCCCACCCGTACGTCCGCCACTTGCCCCCATCCAATTGAGCCGATGTTCAACAACAGGATGTGCCAACATGCGCCGAAACGGATCACAATAAGGCGCTGGCAGTTGAATCAACCCATTAAGCAAGGGACGCCCAGTACCAGCCAAACTCTTAGACCCACCAGATAACTCTTCACCCACCTCAATTTTATCTTCAAAACGATCAATGGCGGCATTTGCCTCAGCCAACCAATCTTTATCCATTACACCCCGTAACACCAAATATCCATTCAAATCCCAAAAATAAAATTCTTTTTCATCAATCACAGAGTTGGGGTCTTTCATCAGTATAGACGGGTGAAACACCTTGCAGGATTCATCTATTTTTACCGTCTTGCCATCCGTTAAAATGGTCGGCGGTGGCGTGGTATCGCGATACCCCGGTTTATACAACGAAGCTTGTTGTTCTGATGTCATCTCAGATATCCAATCAGGTTTGGGTTGCTTTTCAGAAACAGCTCCCACACCTGCCGAACGCATCACACCACGCCCCACATATTCATATGACAGCAAACGCTGTCGCCTTTCACCTTGCCAGGGGCGCATGCCTTGTAACACGCTCAACCCCACAATCAGCAAATCACCTGCCTTTAATTCGGGTTGCCACACAAAATCTTTGTCGTCGTTACCTGTCAAAACATCTTCAGGTGTTTCTAAATTTGCCTTATGGCTCCGAGGCACCATCACAAACCCACCCTCGCCCGCCTTCACATCTTCCAATGCCCATATAACCCGAACACCTTCACAATATCGCCGACCATTTTGGAAATAATAAGCCACGCCTGGTTCACGAGGTTCGTTCCCCCCCACCAAAGGCGCAGCCGTATCACACGTCTCATCACACAAAATCTCAGGTTCGCGATCCAGTCTAAAACCAGGTCCTACAATTTGGTTCAAATACCACACCAACTGAGGTTGTATCAACAAATCGCGAAAGGGCTCCTTCCCATCCCCTTCCCACCGCAACATCCCTTCTAATGCCCCAACACCATCAATCACCCGATTCAACCGCTCGACTTCAGGCCGTGTTAATACCCCTTGTATATGTAAATAACCAGCAATATCAAATGCGTAATTCTCTTCATTGGTCATCGTTTCTCGATCCATCTGCGCCTCCAAAGTTTAAGAATTTGCTACTGGCCCTGTCGGTGCATCTTTGCTATATAAACCTCTCCCGCGCTCATAAGACACATCTATTGCACCATTTTGAACAATTAAACGAGGCACATTGCTGCCAAACACATCTCGATCTGGCCCGCGCATCACAGCCAGTTGTGCATCATTCATGCCATCAACCAAGTTGCCCCATCGGTTTTCTGGATGTGCCAATTCCCCACCACTTCGGTTAAAGTTTCGAGACGAGTATTTCACCAAAACGCCACGCCTTGAAAGATCACCTTTCCAAGCAAATGTACCATGCGATGTGGCCCCATCCATGAAAAAGAGCACATCCCCAGCTTTCATGCCAATGTGTTTCACCAAGCCCATATGATCATCGCAGGTTTGCACACCCATAGGTGTGTTATAATTGGCCTTATGTGAGCCAGGCACACATGCAAACCCACCATCGGCCTCTGTCACATCGCGCAATTGCCAAGTCACCGTAATGGCTTCACAATAACTGCGCCCATTTTGATACACATATTGACGCCCAGGATTTAATGGCTCACCATTGCCATGTTGCGCATGCCCAGAAGTTCCTTTTACTGATGCAAATACAGATGGATTACCCATACGCCCACCACTTGCCCCCATCCAATTCAAACAATGTTCGATCACTGGGTGTGCGACCATTCTTCGAAACGGATCACAATAAGGCGCAGGCAATTGTAAAACCGCCTTCAACTCTGGTCGCCCAGTCCCCACCAAACTCTTAGACTTGCCCGAAGTGACTTCTCCCACCACAATCTGATCTTCAAAGTGATCAACCGCCGCATTGGCTTCGGCCAACCAATCTTTATCCATTACACCCCGCAACAACAAATATCCATTCAAATCCCAAAAATAAAAATCTCTCTCATGAATGGTCGAATTTGGATTTTTGACCAAAATCGACGGATGAAACACCTTGCGGGATTCATCTATTTTTACCGTCTTGCCATCCGTTAAAATGGTCGGCGGTGGCGTGGTATCGCGATACCCCGGTTTATACAACGAAGCTTGTTGTTCTGATGTCATCTCAGATATCCAATCAGGTTTGGGTTGCTTTTCAGAAACAGCTCCCACACCTGCCGAACGCATCACACCACGCCCCACATATTCATATGACAGCAAACGCTGTCGCCTTTCACCTTGCCAGGGGCGCATGCCTTGTAACACGCTCAACCCCACAATCAGCAAATCACCTGCCTTTAATTCGGGTTGCCACACAAAATCTTTGTCGTCGTTACCTGTCAAAACATCTTCAGGTGTTTCTAAATTTGCCTTATGGCTCCGAGGCACCATCACAAACCCACCCTCGCCCGCCTTCACATCTTCCAATGCCCATATAACCCGAACACCTTCACAATATCGCCGACCATTTTGGAAATAATAAGCCACGCCTGGTTCACGAGGTTCGTTCCCCCCCACCAAAGGCGCAGCCGTATCACACGTCTCATCACACAAAATCTCAGGTTCGCGATCCAGTCTAAAACCAGGTCCTACAATTTGGTTCAAATACCACACCAACTGAGGTTGTATCAACAAATCGCGAAAGGGCTCTCTTTGTTCATTCGCCCATCCCAACATACCAACCAACTGGCCGGCTTGATCTATCGCAGAATTCAATCGCGCAATCTCTGCCTTACCCAATACCCCAGGCACATGTAAGTACCCAGATATATCAAATGCGTAGTTTTCCTCAAGCGTCATCTCATTGCGGTCCATCACCAACCTCCTGAAACGTGTAATTACAACGCGCTCGAAACCCGTGTACCCAATGATAAAAATTCACATCCACACCAGAGCTTATTTTAGACCTCCATGAAAACCCGTTTTTTGTGTAAACACAAGCACAAATGACACGCCCCCACTACCGCTTGACGTGCCAGAGCCCCTGAAGTACATTGCCCACTCATAATAAAACAGACTGCATAAGCATCATTTGTCCAGCAAAAACTAGTAGATCAACCGCCGTTCACCCTACTGGAGGTTTTCATGATTACAGGCATAGGTCATATTGCTGTCACCGCGCAAAACATTGATAAATCACTCGACTTTTACACACGCATCTTGGGTTTACCAGAAGCTTTTCGAATGCACAACGATGATGGAAGTTTGTGGATGGTCTATGTGCTAACAGGCAATGGCGGTTTCATAGAAATTTTTACCAACGGGGGTGACAAACCCAACTTACCCCAAAATGCGTCAGGCTTCAAACATCTGTGTTTATGGGTAGATGACATCGAAGCAACCCTACACGATCTCAAAGACAAAGGACTCGATGTCGACCCCAACAACATTCGCACAGGCAGAAGCAAATGCCGCCAATATTTTATCACCGACCCCGACGGGCTACGCATCGAACTCATGCAACTCATGCCCGAATCGGAACAAGCCAAAGCATTAAACGCTTAGTCACAAGTCGCATGCCTATTAAGTTGCATTCAAAACCTCAAACAGTTGATCACCCAACTTTACAGACCAGCAACCAGTGACCTTCTAACGGGACCTTCACCATGACCATTCATGACCTCGACACCCCTGCCCTCACCATCAATTTAGACATTCTCGAAAAAAACATTCGTGAAACCCAAGAAGATTGCAACAAACACAATATTCATCTGCGCGTACACACCAAAACGCACAAAATTCCCGAAATTGCCAAAATGCAACTCGAAGCGGGTGCCATTGGCATTGTCTGCCAAAAAGTGGGTGAAGCCGAGGTGATGGTCGAAGCAGGTATATCCGACATACTCATCCCCTACAACATTGTGGGACCTCTCAAAGTTAAGCGCCTAACCGAACTGTGCAAACGTGCGACCATGACGGTTGCCGTCGATTCAGAAATCACGGCACGTGGCTTATCCGATGGTGCCACACAAAACAATGTCACCATCCATATCCTCATCGAATGTGACACTGGAGGTGGGCGATGTGGTGTACAATCACCCGAAGCAGCCTTGGCTTTGGCAAAAATTATCAACGAACTGCCAGGGCTCAACCTACAAGGTATCATGACCTTTCCCAGCAACGAAAAAGCCAAACACTTTCTCGATCAAACGCGCACCCTATTTGCCAATGCCAATCTCCCACTTCGTATCATAAGTGGTGGTGGCACAGGCGCAGCCCAAGTGTCTAAAGCCATAGGCTGTACAGAAACGCGCAGTGGCTCACATGCTTTTGAAGGCTTAACCCGCATCAGCCACCAAAACAACCCTCCCAACCCCATCACATGTGCCGAACGCATGATTGTCACCGTGGTCAGCACACCCACACCTGATCGCATCATTATTGACGGGGGGCAAAAAACTTTCGCCAGTCACCCACCCACTCCCTATGGCTATGTTGTTGAACATCCCAAAGCCAAAATCTATGCCATGTCGGTCGAACATGGTCATGTGGATGTATCACAATGCAATCACAAATTTACCGTAGGTGATCGTCTTTCAATCATTCCGCTTCACCAAGGCATGACAACCAATCTCCACGACGAGGTCTATGCCGTACGCAATGGCAATGTCGAACATCTTTGGAAAGTGGCAGGGCGCGGCAAAGTGCGCTAATCTTATCTTTCATACACGACAATCACCACAAACGCTCTTTAACGAAAGATCACCATGTCCGAACAACCTCAAAAACCGATCATTTCCAGACGCGAAGCCATTACCGGAATCGGTTTGGGCGGTGCCGTTCTTGCCCAATATGCCACCACAGCAATGGCTCAGGAGATTCCTATGAATGCAGAAAACGTTACACACTACGCTACCGTTCAGGCACTCAAAGCACAAGCCACACTCAAAACAGGACAATGGGTTAAAACAATGGGTTTCTACACACCCGGAGATGGTGGTGATGCGCTATACCACATCCAAAAGCCCGACAATGCATCACAGCCCAACGGTGCCAACATCATAGACGTTGGTAAAAACTTAGTTGCCGTTTTACAAAAAGCTACATCCGTCAACTACAAAATGTTTGGTGCCATTGGCGATGGCAAAAATGACGATGGTGTCCAGATCAAATGGGCCCACGAATTTGCCAATCAGCATCACATACCAGTGGTGAACCTAAGTGGTGAATATTGGATTCATCAAACCAACGACATCCCCATTCGCACGAATGTGTCTTGGGGACAAACCATTGTTCATATCAACGAAAAATACAACAGCAAAAGAGAACCGCGCTTTGTTATAGAAAATGATCACCCCAAAAAAGACCTCACACAAAACACAGCCATTAAATCTGCGCTATTAGAAAAGTTAAAACCTGGCGTACAACTCATTCCCGAATTGGCCGATTATGCAGGTCATCTCTTCATTGTCGAAGACGAAGCAGATCGCATTGGCATTCGAGCAGGAAATTATTCCAAGAGTGGATGGGCACGCGAAGAGATTTTTTACGTCGAAGAAGAAGGGCGTATCATTGGCGATATTGCCTGGGATTTTAAAAATCTCACCGAAATTTCAGCCACACCGTGTAATGACAATTACCTCATTGTTGAAGGCGGTGGTTTTTACTTTTCGGGCGACAGTGGCAGCGAAGATTCCAGAGGGTATCACCATCACGGTTTTTCAGTACAACGAAGCCGCACCATCATTCGCGAACAATGGATGGGGCTGGAAAAAGGCAAACGCGATATTTCGATGCAACCCCGGCGTGGGTTTTATGCATTTAGTGGCGTCTATGACACCACATTGGAAAATATTCGGGCAATGCCCTGGGAAAAAAACCGCGAAGAAAAAGAAAAAGTGCTTTCAGCAGGCACTTATGGTATTGGTGGGGCACGCATGCTCAATTGCACCTTTCGCAACCTCACCGCAGAAGGCGGTTGGGTCGCGTGGGGTGTCTTTGGCACCAACTTGAACAAAAACTTCCGCGTTGACAACTGCCGTCTCAATCGCATTGATGTTCACTTCCATTGCTGGAATTTACACATCAGCAATTCTACCATTGGTTTTAAAGGCATCGCACTCACAGGTGGTGGCAACTTACTCATCGAAAACACCACCCGACACGGCAACAACTTTGTCAATTTCCGCAGCGACTATGGTTCCAAATGGGATGGCAACATCCACATTCGCAACTGCACGCTCAAACCCAGTGGCAATGGACGTGTCTCCGTGCTCTCCTATCGCCCTGCAAACTTCGATTATCAATATCCCATCGGTTATGGTCAAACCATCAAAATTGAAGACTTGATGATTGATTACAGCGCAGCCCCCACATCCGATGCCTCTTGTTGGATCATAAACAATGTCTCTTTTTCAAAAACAGATACCAACGCGCGGCTCTTCTTTCCTAACCGAATCGAATTTCGCAACATCTTGGTCCAAGGCAGAGAACTTGGCGTAAGACTTTTGCGCTTGCCCAGCCCACATCACTACGACCTACGCAACAATGGCGGTTACGACGGCGACCAACTCTATGCCAATTGCACCATGATTTTTGACAATGTACACCTTGAAAAACTTCCCCCAGCCAATCTCACAGATGAAGAAGATGACCCCATGCATCTCATCATTGGCGATGATCAAGCACACGACTATGCCGATGCATTGGCCCTCTATCCCAAAATTCGCTTTACCGAATGCGACAATGTCACTGTTTATTTGGGGCATTGCGTTGCCAGCACATCTTTTGAAAGATGTACCATCAACACCGTGCAAGCACCCAACCTGCAAGGCGCATTAAACTTTAATGATTGTCATTTCAGACCCAACATAGAAACCGCACCCGAAAACATCAACATCGTGCAAAGCACACTGGGTACTCGTTTTACAAATTGTACCATCCATGCCCCCATCATCAATGGCAAATCGGAGCCCGACAAAATCAACCAAATGGGTTTCATCGAAATCAACAAATCCGTAAAACACTATCACCTCAACACCGCTCTTGGCAATGACATTTTAAATCACCTCAAAAATACAGGCAAAACCCTCACCAAAAAATTTATTGCAAACCTAAAAAACCATCACGAATTAGAAGGCTGATCCAAATAGGAGTATTTGATTATGAGAGAAGTCCGCTGGGAACGCCTGTTTCCCGATGAACTCGAAACCGCCTTCAAAGCCTGTCCGGTTGTCTATTTCCCATACGGTCTTTGTGAACCGCATGGCCCCCAAAATACCGTTGGATTAGATGCCTTAAAAGCCCATGCCATAGCTTGCCGAACCGCACACCAACACGGCGGCATCGTGGCACCACCCGACTATTGGCATATTCACGAAATAGGCGGGTATGCCCTATGGTCAGAACGTGCTGTGGGCCAACCCGAACGATCTTGGCTCACCTGTATGCCCCCGTGGCAACACTTCAAAAATATCTGTTACCACATTCGCCAAGCAGACACGCTCGGTTTTCAAGCCGCCATTTTACTCACAGGTCACTATGGCCCCAACTGGCAAGATCTGAAAACCCTTTGTGATCTCATCCAACCGCACGTTGGCACGCGCCTTTATAGCCTACCCGATTTTGAGGCCAATCAACCGGGCTTTAACAACGACAACAAAAGTGGTGGCGACCATGCAGGCCGTGTTGAAACCTCGCTCCTTTGGGCCGTCGAACCCGACTGTGTGGATATCTCTCGCGTTCCCCCAAAAGACGAACCCGGCCCTCACTTTGCGATGGGACAAAACGTACGTGAATCCAATCGCAAAATTGGTGAACGCATGGTCAACGACGAAGTGGCTTGGCTTGGCAATAAAGCCCGAGAACTTCTCAATGCATACCAAGCTGAAAAACCCACTCAAAAATTGCGCACCTTTGGGCAAGTTGAACAGCTTTGGGAAACCATTATTCGCCCTGAGCTCAAAAACTTTCGCACCATGCAAAACAGTTGGAATGACGATACAACACTGCCTAAAGACTCTGTATGGTATGCCAACTGGCAAGTGCCTGACCTCGAATAAGGGCAAAGAAATAGCAAATTATTTGGTTATATGCATAAAAAGTGCCATCTTTTCATGTTGCCAGACAAGCAGGGGAGATTTGACACCTCAAACACATATAGCCAGCACAGGAGATCACATGCCAAAGGGTCATACAAAAGCGTACATCGGCACACTCATTGCCCTACTGCTATGCATCGGTTGCCAAAATCAATCTTCAAAATCAGATAAAACCGAACAACTCCAGATTTTGCATGACCAAATCAATTGGGATGGATACAACAACCTCAACGTCTACGGTGAAATCATTTATATACCCATTTATTCCAGTGTTTACCATCAGGGTGGAAAAAAATTCGACCTCACATCTACACTCAGCGTTCACAATGTAGACCTCAACAATCCGATCCAACTCATTCGTGTGAACTATTACAATACCGATGGCAAACTCATTCGCAAATACATCAAAGAACCAACCGTCATCAATCCCTTCCAAACCAAACAATTTGTCATTCCATCGGTTGACACAACAGGTGGAACGGGGGCAAACTTTGTTGTACAATGGGTCTCCGAAGTCCATGTCACATCGCCCATTACCGAAGCCATTATGGTGTCTACCACACAAAACCAAGGATTGTCTTTCTCCACCAAAGGGAAAGTTATCAGTACGATTCGCACCCAATAACAATGAATTGAGACAAAACCATGAGCTGTAGTGAAACTTTTATACACACCAAGCCCCCATCATTCATATACATAAAAGCATTCCTGTTTTTTTTAAGCCTGATACTTTGCATTTCGCCATCCATCCAAGCACACGATGAATTTCCCCCCGATAACAAAACAGTCAAAGCGATTCGCCTCACAGCCGAACAACATATAAACCTCGATGGACATCTCGATGAACCCATTTGGAAAACCACAATACCAGCAACAGACTTTATACAAAAAGAGCTTGATTACGGATTACCTGCACAGCAGAACACCGAAGTTCGATTTTGTTACGATGAGGAAAATCTTTATGTAGGCATCCGATGTTTCGACGACCACCCAGAAAGCATTCTCAAACCTATGAGCCGTAGTGAAAACGACATGAATGCGGGTGATGTATTAAACCTGTTTATCGACTCTCGACATGACCACCGAACAGGTTATAGAATCAGTGTCAACCCAAGTGGCATGCGCGGTGATGAGGCCCGATACAACGATTATTTGAAAGACAACAGTTGGGATGGATTCTGGTGGGTGGAATCACATGTAGACAGTTTGGGATGGACTGCAGAACTCAAAGTCCCTTTTAAAAATTTTCGATTTGAGACACAAGGTGAACAAGTTTGGGGCCTCAACATTGAACGTAGGTTGCCACGCCTCAACGAACAAAGTTACTGGAAACAAGTTAGCTTAGATGATGGCCGATTCACACGCATGTCTAAACTCGGTCACTTAACAGGCATTCGCGACATCAAACAAGGCCGAAGAATAGAAATTGTTCCTTACGGGCTTATTGGCACAACCCGGTCAGATGCCACAAAAACCGATTTCACTACCGAAACAGGTCTCGACCTCAAATATGCCATCACTTCAAGTCTCACACTCGATGCCACGGTCAATCCCGACTTTGCCCAAGTCGATGCCGATGTTGACGAAATCAATCTCTCGCGTTTTCCCACTCGTTTTCCAGAACAGCGCCCATTCTTTGTGGAAGGCAACAATGCATTCCTCACCCCCATCGAACTCTTCTACAGCCGCCGCATTGGTGGTCGTGCAGACATCTTAGGGGGCGGAAAAATTTCAGGTAAAGTAGGGCCATACACCCTCGGCCTCATTACAGCCCAAACCGGTGATTGGACATACTTTGGCATACAAAATGATGATGCCACCAAAGAAGACGCCACATTTGGTGTGGTACGTCTCAAACGCGATATTTTTTCCAAATCTACTATCGGTCTCGTTTTTGCCGACAAAGAGTATGCAAACAAATACAGCCGTGTTGCGGGCGTTGACCTTTCCCTGCGTCCCAGCGATCTCGTTCTCTTCAACGCCCAAATTGCTGGCTCTTGGCAACCCGGCCTTACAGAAGGCAACATCGGATTCACATCCGACATCTCGCGCATTGCCGATGCATCATCTGTCAAATTTTTCTACGAACGTTTGTCTCCAGACTTTGATGTCAACCAAACCGGTTTTTTACGCAAAGAAGCACATCGTGGGCGTGAGCGCATGGGGTTGGATTTGGTTTATAGCCCTCGTCCAGATATTGGAAATGTCAAACAAATCTATCTCACAGGGTTTGTCGATGCCCAAAGACCCATATTAACCAACCGTTATCTGACCGACCAAACCACAAGCTACCCCGGTACCCTATTTTCGCCCGACTTTCTCGATGAAAAACGCGGTTTTGGAGGGGGTACATCCTTAGAGGTAAGATTTGACTCAGGCTCCAGTGTAGAACTCTTTGCATCCAAGCAACACCGTTATGATATCACTGGCGGGTACGACTCAGACAGTCTCCGTGTGAGTGCCAGTACTCCCAGCCAATACAAAGTGGCCTTTCAAGCTTCTGCATTTATGAACGATTTTTATAACTTTTCTCGACGCCATGTCAGCAGAGAGTGGTCATTGACCCTTGACACCACATTGCGCCCCCAAGACCGCTGGCGTATTGAAACCCGACTGCGTCACTCAAGAACATTTGACCCAAGCAACACACTCGAAGACCGCATCTGGTTGGGATCACTCCGCACCGTTTACCTGTTCTCACCCGACACCTTCCTCAGTATATTTGCCCAAGGTCGTTCAGACCATACCCCATTGGGCACGCAAAAAACCTTTCTCGTCAGCAGTGTCTTCGGTTGGGAATTTACCCGAGGCAGTCGGCTTTTTGTAGCCATCAACGATTCGCGAGACGATGGCACTGGCACCTTTCGCCTCAACAACCAAACCCTTATTCTCAAGCTTGTTCGCTCAATTGATCTCTAAAAAATGACGAACACATAGGTCCTCGACAATTGGCCTTCAAAAAGACAAGATAGCCAAACATGAAAACGCATATAGAAACACCCACCACCGCCGACCACACGTATTGCATTCACATGGGAGGCACGCTTGACGGCGTAAATACCCGCGACCCTGTCGGGTATTCGCCTTACAAACAGTCTTATGAGCCCAACAAATATGTTCGTCTCGAAAACGTAGGCGACACAGATATTGTCAACCCGTGGATTATCGTCAACAACAAACGCGATTGGCGATCCATAGACCACATATTGGCAGGCATCATAACCGACGACATGACCGATGCAGAAAAAGCCCGAGCCATTTGGGAATTTGCCTGCAACCATCGCTATCATTACACCTGTGCCACAGACGAAGTCAAAGACACCGTCAAAATGCTCAACTGTTATGGCTACACCCTTTGTTGGGATGAAGCATTCACAGTCTCAAATCTCTGGCAAGCGGCGGGTCTTAAAATTCGCAGAGGCTACCCACACGGTCACTGCACCACTGAAGTTTACTATGATGGAGCTTACCACCTCTTAGACAGCGACGAACACCTGCTCTATCTCTTGCGTGACAACCAAACCGTTGCATCCGAAGAAGACCTCTCCCACGACCACGACCTTGTCAAACGCGGTCACCCCTATGGCATCACCTTAGACGAAAACAGAGAACGATCTGAAAGCACCGCCTCTGCATTTTTTCACACAGGTCCACGAAGCGGTACACGCCCTCAGCTCACATTTCACACCATGAACATGACCCTTCGCCCAAATGAAGCCCTCCTTTGGGAATGGGAAGATCGCAACAAATACCACGGATATTGGGATCGCCCAAAACGATTGGCAAATGGGCGCATGCAATACACCCCCCAACTCTCGCACTTTGAAACATGGGCCACACAAGCCGAAAATTTGCATTATAACAAACACGGCCTTCACCCCATTCATGCCAATCAAGATGCGTATTTGGATATCACCATTCAAAGTCCTTATGTTATAGTTGGCGGAAAACTCACCTTATCACTCACATCCAACACACAGGTTTCTGTAGGTATTTCTCGCAATGACAATCCCTACCAAACCCTTTGGCATGCCGATACAAATACCACCATCAAAACAACCATAGACCTCAACCCAGCCTTTCCTGCCAACTCACCTGCATCTTACGCATATCGGGTTCGCATCGCATTAAAAGCCAACGATCACCCAGCGATGATCAAACAGATCACTCTTGAGTCCGACTTACAGATAGCCCCCTTATCCTTACCTGCATTGGAAGTTGGCAACAACACCATTCACTACACCGCCGACAATGATGGACAAGTTGAAATCACCCATGCATTTGAAGAACAGGAATCCGATCCACCACCCGTCTCACCAACTAAACCCACATACCCACAAAATGGTGCAACCGTTTCAGGCACCCAATTCACATTCGCTTGGCCCAAAGTTGAAGGCGCAACGGACTATCACTTTCAACTGAGTGATTTATCCAATCTCCAATACACACTCTCACCAGTGTTTAACAAACTCGTTTCCAAAACACCATCTGCAAAAAAAACCCAGTGGGAAATCCCACATGAAGGATTGCTCAATTCCAACCAAACCTATTACTGGCGCATGCGCCCACGCCTTGCCAATGGCCTTTGGGGCGCCTGGAGTAACATTTGGTCCTTCACACCTCAAGCCCCTCATGTGCCGATCCAGGTTGAAATCCACCCCAACTGGGAAGACCGCACCCTTACCCTACATTGGCAACCCAACCCACGGGGCAACAAACCCGACCATTACGAAATCTATGGCAGCAACGAACGGGGTTTCACCATCAGCCGAGAACCTTATGTGGTTGTAACAGGAAATAAAAAGGCAGAAACCTTCCCTGCCAACCTCATTGCCACAACAGATCAAACAACCATCCAAGTTGCGGGTTCAACAATAAAAAAAGGCAACCACGCCTATTATCGCGTTGTTGCCGTAGACAAACATGGTGTGCGCAGTGGCCCCTCTGCCATGTCCGAAGCCCCTCGCCCCATGATCATATCGCACCCACCCAAACAAGCCATGGCTGGCCAAACGTATACCTATCAAATCCAAGCCATTGCATCTATCGGTGATTTACGCTGTGAAAGCAAAGGCCCTCGGCGATATTTCTCAGCATTTCGAGATGGCGACACCTTGCGCTACCTTCTCGACGAAGGCCCTGACTTTATTGCATTGGATGAAAAAACAGGCATCTTAACAGCCACACCAAAAACACAAGACATCAGCACCCATACCGTCACCATTCGTGTTCAAAACGGCCAAGGTGGAACAGATATGCAAGG
>JAYODI010000178.1:0-3374 GCA_038279365.1 Candidatus Latescibacterota bacterium
GTGGTGGTCGGATCGGTTTTGAGAGACAGGGAGAAGGGAGAAGGCAAAAGGCAAAAGGCAAACGTCAAACGGCAGACGGGAAAAGGCAGACGGCAGACGGCAAATGGGGCTGTTTATTTTCATTTTTTAAAAGGAAGTGTGTGTGAGCGAGGTGGGTGAGGATAATAAAAAGGCGGGGCATTCTGATTGGGTGGTGTCTCGGGTGCCGTTTTTTTATGGGTGGGTGATGTTGCCTGTTGCGATGTTGATTCAAATGGCCACATCTCCTGGGCAGACATTTGGGGTGTCGGTGTTTAATCCCTTTTTGCGTGATGCGCTGTCTTTGTCGCAAAGCGCGTTTAGTGGTGCATATATGTTGGGCACGTTTTTGGCGTCTTTTCCTCAGACGTATGTGGGTGCCCTTATGGATCGATTTGGTTTGCGCCGAACGCTTATTGTGGTGGTAACTGTTTTTGGGTTGGCGTGTTTTTGGATGTCGCAGGTGAGTGGGGTGGTGACGTTGTTTGTTGCGTTTTTGTTTTTGCGCATGTTGGGTCAAGGCGCAATGGGGTTGCTCAGTGCCAATACGGTGGCAATGTGGTTTAACCGTCGGTTGGGGTTTACGAGTGGAGTCATGAGCATTGGGATGGCTTTGGCTTCGGGGGGGATGCCTGCATTTGGTTTGTGGTTGATTGGTGGGTTTGGTTGGCGGTGGGCTTATGCAATTTTGGGTTTGGTGGTTTGGATTGTGATGTTTCCGGTGTTGGCGGTGTTTTATCGGAATAAGCCAGAAGATGTGGGGCAGATACCCGATGGCAAAACAACGCTGACGGAGGCTGCACAAAAGGCCGAAGATGCGCGCTCTTTTTCTTTGTCTGAGGCGATGAAAACACGGGCTTATTGGATTGGTGCGGCGGCGATCGCTCATTGGTCGATGATTGGAACAGGTATTCAGTTTCATTTGGTACAAATATTTTTAGATCGAGGAATGACAACGGGTGATGCGGCCGTGGCTTTTTCGGTTTTGGCTGGGGCGGGGGCTTGTGGGCGGCTTGTGGGTGGGATTTTGGCAGATCGTTTGCCACTAAATGGTTTGTTGGCGGTGGCACCTGCTATTTTGGCGGGGGGTGTTTTTTTGCTCATACAAATGTCTGATATGACATCGGTTTGGATATTTGGTGGCGCGATTGGATTGGGGCAAGGGGTCTTGCAATCGGTGCATACAACCCTTTGGGTGCGGTATTATGGGCGTGTACATTTGGGGAAAATCCGCGGTTCGTTGTCTACCATTACGGTTGCGGCATCGAGCTTAGGCCCTTTTGCCATGGGATTTGCTTATGATACATTTGGCAGTTATTCGGAAATTTTGTGGATTTTTATGGCCATTGTGGCAACGATGGCGTTTGTGGGAATGTGGGCAACAAAACCGAAGCACAATGGTTCATTGAATTTGGCAAATGGATGATGCGCATTCATTATGGGAGATGGTAAATGGCAAATGTAACGATTGGTTTGTTAAGCCCTGGTGATATGGGGCATGCGGTAGGGCAGATGTTGATTCGGCATGGTGCCAAGGTGATGACGTGTTTGGCTGGGCGCAGTGAACGCACGCGTGGTTTGGCTCAAAAAGCAGGCATTGTCGATGTTGCTTCTTATGGAGAGTTGGTACGTCAAACAGATATGATTATTTCTATTTTGGTGCCGTCAGAAGCTGAGGCAACGGCCAATCGGGTTGCTGAGGCCGTAGAGGGTGCTGATTTGGTTTATGTGGATTGTAATGCCATTGCACCAGCAACTGCCAAGCGTATTGGTGATGTGATAACGGGGGTGGGTGGCAAAATGATTGATGCGGGTATTATTGGTGGGCCCCCACAAGAGCCGAAGACCACGCGGTTTTATTGCTCGGGTGAAGATGTGTCGATGTTTATGCAGTTGAATGATTATGGTTTGGATGTGCGATCTGTGGGTGCAGAGATTGGTCAGGCATCGGGATTTAAGATGTGTTTTGCGGCGGGTACAAAGGGGGTGACCGCTTTGCAAACAGAGTTGTTGGTTGCGGCAAAAGCCTTGGGTTTGTATGATGCATTGATTGATGAGTTGGGTTTGGGAGATCGTTTGGCTGGAATGGAACGCGGTATTCCAGGGATGCCAGTTAAGGCCAAACGGTGGGTTGGCGAGATGGAAGAGATTGCCAAAACATTTGCTGATGTGGGCTTAACGTCTAAAATGTTTGAGGGCGCGGCAGATATGTACCGATTGGTGAGTGATACACCATTGGCCGATGAAACACCTGAAACGAGAGATAAGAGCCGTACGCTGGCTCAGGTGATTGAAATTTTGGACAACCAACGAGGTGGCAAATGACCGAACATTCCTTTTCGCAAATTATGACGGTACAACAACACATTTTGGAACAACAGCGCCAGCATCCGACAGCAACGGGTGCGTTTAGCTGGTTGCTTTCGGCACTGACACTGGCGACTAAGATGATTGAATCGCAGGTGCGGCGCGCTGGGGTGTTGGATGTGTTGGGTGAAACGGGTGATGAAAATGTGCAGGGAGAGCGGGTCAAAAAATTGGATATGATTGCCAACACAACTTTGATGCGCTGTTTGGGTTATCGCGACGACGTGGGGGTTTTGGTATCAGAAGAAGAAGAAGGCCCGCGAGTGTTGAAGGAAGCCAAAGGCGATTGGAAATATGTGGTGTTGTTTGATCCGTTGGATGGGTCGAGCAATATTGATGTGAATGTATCGGTGGGAACCATCTTTTCGATATTGCAAAGACGCCATGATTTGGCCTATGACCAAGACCCCTCTCACCATGCCTTACAACCTGGGTATAAACAATTGGCTGCGGGTTATGTGGTTTATGGCAGTTCAACGGTGATGGTTTATTCAACGGGCGATGGCGTGCATATGTTTACGCTGGTACCAGAGATTGGGGCCTATGTATTAAGCCAAGAGCATGTACAAATGCCTGATATGGGTAAAACATATAGTGTGAATGAAGCCTATTCAAAAACGTTTCCGACTGGTTATCAAAAATATTTGAACCAAGTGAAAGATGAAGGATATTCTCAGCGTTATATTGGCTCGATGGTGGCCGATTTACATCGCATTTTATTGCGTGGTGGCGTGTTTCTTTACCCAGACACAAAAAAAGATCCCAGTGGGAAGTTGCGTTTGTTATACGAAGCCAATCCGATGGCTTTTTTGGTTGAACAGGCAGGTGGTTTGGCAACCGATGGAAAGATGCGGGTGTTGGACAAGATGCCCAAAGACTTGCATGAACGAACACCGCTGATTATTGGCAGTAAAAAAGAGGTGGAGAAGGTGCAGGGGTATTTGAATGGGTGAGGTTGGAGATTTCAGGTTAAGAAGGTGGTTCTACAG
>JAYODI010000091.1:0-22687 GCA_038279365.1 Candidatus Latescibacterota bacterium
ATTCAATGGATAAAAACAATATAGTTAATTGTTGTGCAAACCAAAGCAACAAAAAAACCTTTCATCGTGAGATGAGAGGCTGATGTGTGTTGTGATATTTATTTTTAATGTGCTTATGCCTTTTCTGTGCCTGCTATATCTTCTGCTTCAATGGTTTTTTTTTTAAAATACCGCCTAAAAAAAAAAACGACTGCCCTTCCCTTCATTGCTTTCCACACCAATTTCTCCCCCCATCAAATCTACCAACTGAGACGAAATGGTTAGACCCAATCCTGTGCCACCAAACTCGCGGGTGGTGGAAGTATCGGCTTGTGAAAACGCATCAAAAATGACTTTTTGTTTGTCTTGCGCAATACCAATACCTGTATCAATGACTTCAAATAGGAGGGTGATAGTGTCGGGTTTGTTTGTGATGGCATTGACATTAAGAGTCACACTGCCTATGTCTGTAAATTTGATGGCGTTGCCTAACAAATTGATCAAGACCTGTGATAACCGACTGGGGTCTCCCAGGAGCTTGGACGGCACATTGTTGGCAACATTTAGATTGAAATGGAGTGATTTTTCTTTTGCCTGAGGTTCAAAGGCTGTCATACTGCCTTTGAGTACGTCATCTAATAAAAAGAGTGTATGTGTAAGACGCATTTGCCCAGCTTCAATTTTTGAAAAATCAAGAATGTCGTTGATCAGTTCTAAGAGATGGTATCCACTGTTGATGATGTTTTTGACATAGCGATATTGTTTGTCATTGAGGTCACCAAATGTTCTGTCTTCTAAAACTTCGGAAAAACCAATAATGGCATTGAGTGGGGTACGAATTTCGTGGCTCATATTGGCCAAAAAATCGCTTTTGGTTTTGTTGGCGGCTTCGGCTGCTTCTCGTGCTTTGCTTAAGTGTGTGATGTTGTGTAAAAGCATTAAGCGGCTGAGTATGTTGTGATTGCTGTCGCGCAAAGCGGTCACTCGAATGTCGTATGTTTGCACGCCTAATGGATTGGTGATATCAAATTCTTGTTCAAAGTCGTTATTTTGTTTGATTTTTTTAACGAGCGCGGGATAGGGGGTCAATATATCAGACAGCGCCAAACCCACGACTTGTTTTTCTGTACAATTGAAAATTTGTCGTGCAGAAGGATTCATATCTGCTATTCTATCTTGTTGGTCAAATACCAAAACGCCATCTTCAATGTTTTCGACCACCTTATCGCGTGCGATGGGGACAATGTCCATAAAGTGAAAGCGCAAAAAACTCCAAAATGCCGACAGTCCCATAATGATAAATGCAAAAGGTGTTAAATCGAGATGTGGAAAAGGACTGTGGCCAGATAAATAAATGGCGTTGGCAATCCAAGGTGCCAAAACACCCGTAAGCAGCGTTAGGGCTTGGCCCCGATAGAGTCGATCTGTGCGAGTTAACAGGCGGATAGACAGCAGACCGCCCCACCCCAAGATGACATAAGAGTATGTTGCATGAACCCAAAAGTAGGCACCAAATTGGGTGTCTAAAACGCCAAACCCACTTGAGGTGTCTATGCTTATGTGGCTGTAAAGCAGGCCATGAAGGGGGTTTGTCCAAACAACAAGAAGGGTTAATATGGGCTCGATAAGTAAGTATGACAAATAGGGTGCAGGCCGTCCAAGAAAACGCAACATGAATGCCACCCAAAAACCAGGTACGCCCACAATGCCGATATAGGCCACATTGGACCAAAATATTTTGGTCGAAATATCAACGCTGGCCATTTCTAAAGCATAAGCCAATGCCCATACGGTTGTTGACAGCATAATGCCTACAAACCACCGCATATCTGTGTTGTGGCGGCGATACCACGTGTAGATAGCTGTGCCTAAGGCGGCAAATGCCGATAATGCAAGCGGGATGGTATAGGGTGTGTATTGCCAAGTCACGTTTTTTGTCTCATTGATTTTCTAATGCTTTGTTGATGATGTCTACCAGTTGCCCTGGTGTATAGGGTTTGGATAAATAATCATCCATTCCAGCCGTTAAAAAACGCTCGCGATCACCCGTCATGGCATGGGCTGTTAAAGCGATGATGGGGATGTGGTGATCCGTTGCCCGTTCTTTTGACCGTATGATTTGTGCGGCCTCAAAACCATCCATTTTGGGCATTTGCCCATCCATGAGTATCAAATCGAAGGTTTGTTTTTCAAATGCTTCTACAGCTTCTTGTCCGTTTTCGACTGTGGTGACCTTACAGTCTAACTTTTTTAAGATGCCTTGTGCAAAAATTTGATTCATTGGATTGTCCTCAACAAGTAAAATATGCAATTGAGGTCTGATAAGGTTGAGGCCCTGTTTTTGTGTTTGTTGTATGTCTGAAGATGGTTTGCCTCTTTTTTCTAAAACAACCGTAAAATGAAAACAACTGCCTTGATTGAGTTCGCTTTCGACCCACATGCGTCCACCCATCATTTCGACCAAACGAACCGCAATGGCCAACCCCAACCCTGTGCCACCATATTGGCGTGTCATAGATGAATCGGCTTGAGAAAAAGCTTCAAAAATAACACCTTGTTTGTCTTTGGATATGCCAATGCCTGTGTCGGTTACGGCAATGTGTAAATTCACGGTTTTTTCTGTTTGATCGATCAAATCGATCAAAACAGATACGTATCCCGATTCGGTAAATTTGATGGCATTGCCCACCAAGTTGATGATGATTTGATTGAGTCGATCAGGATCACCTAACAAAATGCGTGGCACTTCGGGTGTAATATCCCATTTGAACCGCAATGATTTTTTGTCGGCCAGTGCCGCCAATGGGTTGAGTGCAACACCCAACATTTCTTCTAAGGCAAAGGGCGTTGGATCCAATTGCAATTTACCCGCTTCAATGCGAGAAAAGTCTAAGACATCGTTGATAATGGTGAGCAACAGATCTGCCGATTTGCGCACAGTTTTGAGATACCCTTTTTGTTCATCATCCAGTTTTGTATCTAAGAGCAACTCTGACATGCCCAAAATACCGTTCATTGGGGTGCGAATTTCGTGGCTCATATTGGCCAAAAACTCACTTTTGGCCTTGTTGGCGGCTTCAGCCATTTCTTTTGATGCGCGCAGATCACGTTCAACTTCTTTGAGCCACGTAATGTCGTGAATAAGCAATACACGACAGCGTAACCGACCCAACTTGTCGTGGAGAGAAGAGATGCGCAATTCATAAACCAATGGTATGGGATCGTTGTCGATAACAATTTCTTCATGGGCATTTTCAACATTGGAAAAGCGCGCGACCAACTCTGGAAAGTTGGAGAATACATCGGTGGCATATTGGCCAATAAGGTTTGCATTGGGTTTGTTCATCAAACGCAAGGTGCCTGGGTTGTAATCGATGATGCGGTTTTCGGAATCAAAAACAATAATGCCATCTTCCATGCCATCAATGACGGTATCGCGTGCGATGGGCACCACCGTAAGCAATTGGAAGCGGAATGCACCCCAAAAGACAACCAATCCCATAATAATAAATGCAAAAGGTGTCAGATCTAAATGTGGAAAGGGGTTGAAGCCAAACAGATACATGATGTTGGCGCCCCAAGGAGAGAGCAAGCCCAATAAGATGGCAATGGTTTGACTGCGATAAAGTTGTGGCACGCGAATAAGGCGGCGAACCAAAAGGACGGACCCCCAAACCAACAACACATAAGAATAGGCTGTGTGAATCCAAAAAAAGGATCCGTGTTCAACAAGAAGGATATCAAAATTGACCAGTGTTTCAATGTAGCGACGATGGTGTAACAACCCATGCCAGGGGTTTGTCCAGGCCATAAAAATGGTGAGCAGAGGTTCAATCAATAACCATTTCCAAGGAAAGCCTTGTTCACCCGAATACTGTTTGGTAAAAACGAGCCAAAAAGCAGGTACGCCTGTGATGCCGATGTACATCAAATTGGTCCAAAAAACTTTGGGCGGCAATGCAATGAGAGATAATTCTAAGGTGTAACACAAAGTCCAAAAGGCCATGCTCATCATGAGTCCGGCAAATGGCCCTGCGCCGTTTGTGTCTCGATGTCGCCAAGCATATATGCTGAGGGCAAATGCAAGGAGTGCAGCACAAATGAGGGGCAGTGTATAAGGAGTGTATTGCAATGTCATAAGCGGCTCAATTAAAATAAACTAAAGAAGGATGTGTTTTTTGATTGTTATTTCAGGTTTTGAGTATGCGATTAATGGTATCTATCAACTGCCCTGGTGTAAAGGGTTTGCTTAAATAATCATCCATGCCAGCATCTAAAAAGCGCTTACGGTCATCTGACAAAGCATGTGCTGTTAGGGCAATAATGGGTGTGTGTTTGTTATGTATGGCTTCGTGTTTACGAATGATTTGGGTGGCTTCAAAACCGTCCATAACAGGCATTTGACCGTCCATTAAAATGAGGTCAAAGGTGTTTTTTTTGCAATGGGAAACAGCTTCTTGGCCATTTTTAGCAACAATAACCCGACACCCTAATTTTTCTAAGATTTGTTGGGTAAATAATTGGTTTGTGGGGTTGTCTTCAACTGTGAGAATATGTAAATCGGTGTGTGCCAAAGTCAACTGTTTTTGAGTATCTGTGTCGGATGTGGCATTTGCCTTTTTGAATGTTGCTGTAAAAGAGAATTGACTGCCGTGACCCACATCACTGGTAACCCAAATTTTGCCTCCCATCAATTCGACCAAGCGGGCAGAAATGGTCAATCCCAATCCTGTGCCACCATATTGTCTTGTGGTAGAAGCATCGGCTTGAGAAAATGCTTCAAAAATGGCCATCTGTTTTTCTTGTGGTATACCGATGCCTGTGTCTCTGACATCCATTTGCAAGGTGATTTCATCGGACGATTGGTGCTGTGTTTTTACGTTGATGGTTATCTGCCCCGATGGCGTAAACTTAATGGCATTGCCCACCAAGTTGGTGACAATTTGTGTAAAACGATCCGAATCCCCTTTTATGTGATTGGGAATATCGGGTGCCACGTGCCACTGAAATTGGAGGTTTGCTTGCTGTGCTTGAAGTGCGAGTGGCTTTAAGATGGTGTCTAAGGTTTCTCGTATGGCAAATGTGTGGTGATACAATTCTAATTTGCCTGCTTCAATACGCGAGAAGTCTAAAACATCGTTAATGACATTGAGAAGTACGTGAGCTGATTTTTGTACGGTATTCAAATAATCTTTTTGTTGGTTTTCCAATGCAGTGTCTAAAAGCAATTCGGTCATGCCCATAATGCCATTCATTGGGGTGCGAATTTCGTGGCTCATATTGGCCAAAAATTCACTTTTGGCTTTGTTGGCGGCTTCAGCCATTTCTTTTGATGCGCGCAGATCACGTTCAACTTCTTTGAGCCACGTAATATCGTGAATAAGCAATATACGGCAACGCAACCGACCCAATCGGTCATAAAGAGATGAAATACGCACCTCATAGACCAAGGGCAAGACACCGTTTTCTAAGACAATTTCTTCGTGTGCCTGTTCTAAAAAAGGATCGGTAATTTTTGTGACAATATCGGGAAATTTTGAAAAAACATCGGAGGCATATTGCCCCAACAATTTTTCATTGGGTTTGTTCAAAAGATGTTTTGCACCTGCGTTGTGGTCTATAACGCGGTTTTCAATGTCAAAAACCACAATGCCATTTTCCATGCCCTCAATGACGGTGTCGCGCGCAATGGGTACAATGTTTAAAAGCTGAAAACGAAACAGTCCCCAATACACAGCTGCCCCCATGATAATAAATGCAAAGGGTGTGATGTCTAAGTAGGGGAAAGGGCTTAATCCTGAAAGGTAAATGGCATTGGCTGTCCAAGGGGCAAGGACACCAAAGAGCAATATGCCACCTTGTTTGCGGTAAACGTGTCGTGTGCGCAGTACCATGCGCCACAAAACAACCGATCCACAAAATAACAACAGATATGAATATAAAGCATGAACCCAAAAATAAGGGCCCAATGTAACGGTGATGACCGAAAATGAGTGAGATGTTTGCCTAAAAAATTTGAGCAGACTCGGTTGTCATAGACAAGGATAAAGCATAGGTTATCGGCCAGCCTACAAAACAGTGCATGAGTGCAGCAAATGTTTTGGCACCCGGTGTTTCTTGTTGGCGATAGGCATAAAAAAACAACCCAGTAGCCAATGCTGCTGATAACAAAAGCGGGATTGTATAGGGGGTATATTGCCAAATCACGGTTGTACCACTTAATTCAGGAGATCAGAAAATCTATTCATTATATGGCAATATAATATATCTGCTATGTTAGCAAAAAGAAACCCCTCTTTTTATAACAGAAGAGGGGTTTCTTTTGATCTGGTTAGATGTTATTCAACGGAGGGTTTTCCGCTTTGCAGAGGCACTTGAACAATGGTGTCATCTATTTTTACGGTTGCCCCTTCATCGTTCATGGTAAAGATGCCCGTTTTGATATTGGGAATGATCCCCTTTCCTGGTGTGATGACCCAAGCAAAGGTGGCATTTTTTTCAATGTGGGTTTTAAATATGGCACATGAAGCGGCTTGTTTGTGATTGTATTCTCGGCTATACCAGCCTTGAATAAAAGGTTCTTCTTGGCCTTTGATGATTTCGATGTGCCACTTTGAAAGACTAATGGGTGTGATGCGTACATTGCCTTTGTCGGCATCCGTTGAGGTGACCGTGTTACCTTGGATATCGACCGTGCAATGAGGATGAAAATGCCATAACCCCTGAATGTCGCGGGGTCGGTCGGTGGTGATGTGATCGACCACCACCCAAAATTTATTGCGCACATACACCACTGTACGGGTGTGTGTGGCACTGCCTTCGATGTTGGTATATCCTGCTGTAAACTCTCCGCGCGCAAAGTCGAGGGTGTCTGTGATTTCGTAAACGTCGTCACCCAGCGGTTCGGTCACTTCTTTGATGTCATTGTTTTGATTGGCCCCATCAATGATCAGTGTGTTGTGTGCGGCGGTGCTTTTAATAAAATCTCTCCACTTGTCTCCCTTGTAATACAACCGCCCTGCATCAACCAAAATGTCTCGCCCAAATGCGGCAACAGAGAGATGCAACTTGTCGTTGTGTTGATGTCCTATGCCCCAAGGGCCTACATCAAAAACGCCCCAATGTGCTTGGGCATCCCACCCACTTCGCATGATGAGTTGCCCTGCCCACGGAAACATGATGGAGGGCAAGCCCGTTGGTTTTTCGCCTTCTTGGCCATTGGATGCGATATAGGCCCAGTCGGGTCTTTTGTAGCGCGGTGCAGCATGTAACAGGCGTGGGCGATTAAAGTCTAAGTTGGAGTCGTTGTTTAACACACCATGCCCATCGGGGCGCATGGAATAGGCCCAATAGTTCCACATGTTTTCCAACCCTTCATACCACATGGGAGGCACATCGCGCCCAGCATTTTCAAAAAGATCGGCATAACGCTGAAAGGAAAACAAGCTGGCTCCGTGATAATGGCTGGCCAATTCTTTTTGTGGGCCATCGGGGTAAATTTGTTTTTCCATTTCGGGCATGAGGGTATTGGTTGCATAGTCTAACCATTCGTTGGCATGTTTGTATTCGGGCCATTGCAGTGCGCCATTGGCCAAGGCACACATTTGCATGGCCAACCAGTTGCCACCTTCGTTGTGATAATTTTGTGTGTAGTGTGCATGGTCGGGTATGCTTGAAAGAATAAGAATGCGCGTGGCAGGTGTGAGGGCATCATTTTCTGCTAAAGCATAAAACAGATGCGCCCAAACGTTTATGCGCCCCATGGTTTCTAAACCTCGCCAACGTGGGTCTCCTGTCTTTTCGCCAGGATACGGGTTGACTTGTACCCACTCATAAATGTGGTCATTGATGCGTGCCACGTACGCTGGATTACCCGTTTTTTGATAGGCGCTCAACAGCGTGTGAAGATGGCCGTGGCGGTTTAAGAAGTAAGCCCATTCACGATCGTCATTGGGGCCACGGTGTGTCCAGTCTAACGATCCATCGGTTTGTCGAGGCACTGTGCCTGTCACATCTTGAAAGGTAAAGGTGTCTTGTAAGATTTGTTCTGCAACGGGATCGGTTTCATTGCTGGGTTGAACAGGTTTTATCATCTGTGCATTTGTATTGGCTTTTTCTTTGTAATAGTCGATTAAAATATGACAGGCTTTGATTTTGTCACCCGCTTCATAAGCGGTTTTCACCTGCTCTAAACCTTTGTGATCTAAGTTTAAGGCATTGAACATGCGCTCTACACGCTCTGTATGTGTTTCACATACCCATTCAACACTGGTTGCATCTGACATGTTGGTTACGACCTTTCATTTTTTAAAAAGCTGTTTGATGTTTTCCATTCGTTTGCGATTGACACCCAAGTCTGAGTGCCCCAATCGCGCAGCGGCTCGAAAGTGAATTTTATTGTCTGTAAATTGGAACTCGACATCATCGGGAAAGCCAAAAAACGCAGAACGGAAAACAATGTGGATATATTCGGGTTCACTTTGTATAAGGGTTGTGCGTGGCATTTGGTTTAAGATGTGCAAGAGTTTTGTGTGTGCTTCTTCACGATCTGTGGCATAATGGATCGGTTCCATGCGTTGTGTGGTGTCTCCACTTTGTGTGGCCACACAATTGGGCAAGTTGGGCAAAGGCAAGAGTTTGTCATTATGGATGCCTAATTCGGGGCGCGAAGCCGTTCTTGCCCACATGATGCCGATGATGATGATTAATAAAACAACACCTGCTAAAACCCATAAGGCTTTCATGTTGTCCTCAATATAAAGAGACCAAATCGTGTACTTGTTTTTCTAAGCGCATGAGTGCCTGCACGTAAATTTCTGCCCAATGTTGAAAACCAGATTCATTTTGTTGCTCTATTTCCCACCGCAAACCGGGTAACATCCAGGGTGCATAGCCTTCAAATGGGTCTTCGGCACCAAATAAGGAACGGCTCCACGGACGTTCTTGTAAACCGTTTGCATGTAACCAAGCACGTTCGAGACCGATGAGTTGTTGGTTGATTTGTTGTAACACTTGAGGGTTGTCAATGGGTGTGTTGCGTTGGGCTTCATATTGTTTGCTGATGGTGGCTAATTTTTGAATGTGGGTATCAAATATGGTTTTATCAAAAGAGAACCCTATTGTTTGTGCACGTTGCGACAGGGCATTAAAATGTTTTTCAAAGTCTGTGGCATAGGGGGTGATGGCATAGGGAATAACATCGGCATTAGCAAGGCGCAATGCAATGATGCCATTGATGGTGGCCATTGTGGGGCCTGATATGAATTGGGGATCGGCAAATTTTTCGTACCACGAAAGGGAGTCGTAAACCGAATGATACACGGGCACACCACTGGACATGGCCAAAGCGGCAGAGGGAATTCCTGCGTGAACATAAAATGGCAAGTGGTCGGAGCCACCTCCTAAGTTGCCAAATTGTTCTTGACCTGCTTTTGTGATGCGTTCTGTCCAGACATCGTATAGGGTTTGGTCGGTTGTTGGGTTTGCCACAGATTGTGTTGCTTCTGTAATGATGCCTTTGAGTGAGGGCGATGCCGCGGCTCCAAAAGCCAAACCTGTTGCGGCCATATCGGCATTGATATAAGCCACGGCTTTGGTGGATAATTCGGCATTGAAGTGTTCCACCCATTCTGTGGAACCCATAATGCCAAATTCTTCGGCGTCCCAGTGTGCTATGCGAATGCTGCGTTTGGGGTGGTGACCTGCTTCTTTTAGTTTACCCAACGCTTCAGAAAGGGTCAACAACATGGCCGTTCCACTGTTGGGATCGGCGGTACCAAAGGCCCAGGCATCGTAGTGACAGCCTAAGATGATCCATTCGTCGGGTTTTTCACTGCCCCAGAGTGTGCCAATGACGTTGGTTGCACGGGTTTGTTCAAACGTTTGACGCACACAAACCCGCACCGTGAGTTGTGAACCGCCCGTGATGCGGTATGTAAATGGCAACCCGCCTTGCCAAGCATAAGGCACAGTTTGCCCCGTCATACGTTTGAGAATTTCGATGGCAGAACCATAGGGGAGGGGAGCCACAGGAATTTTGGGCAATGCGACATCGGAAGGGTCTAAACGCGGTGTTTCGGGCAATGCTGGCTGGTTTGGGGTGAGTGGATCACCCGGATAAGGCAATGTGAGGAGGGAACCGCGTTGAATGGCACTGTCGTTGGCAAAACGCCCTTCGGGATAGGTGGCACCTTTTGCATACCCCATGTCGGCGGGGTCGGTGTACATGAGAACGGCGGCGGCACCCATTTCTTGGGCATATTTGACTTTGAAACCTCTAAAATTGAATCCATAACGGGCTAAGACAATTTTGCCTTTTATGGAAATGTTCATATCGCGCAATTTTTCAAAATCTTCTTTTCGGCCATAATTGGCATAAACAACTTCTGCGGTCACATCTCCGGAGCCTGAAAATGCCACCCAACCCGGTGTGAGGTCTGGGTGGGCGGAGTAGGGATCGTCTTTGAGGATGTTTTCTTGGTTGTTTAAGGGGATGCGTGTGGGCGTGACCAACGCGACAAAGGGTGGGGTGTCATTTTTGGGGCTGTAAACATTGTAATCATAGGTGTCTACGGCCAAGCCCGCTTGGTGCATGACCTCGGCGAGATAGTCACCCACTTGTCGATTGGCGATTGATCCAAAGGGGTGTGGTACTTTGGTGATGTGTGTTAAATGTTCACGAAAACGTTCTGATGTGGGCCATTTTTTTAATTGGGCTTCTAAGGCCGTTTGTTCTTGGTAAGTGTGAAAGCCGATCAAAACAGAATCCTCCTGTGCGCATGATGCCTCATTTTTGAGACAGATGCGTCGCGCTGTGTGTTGAAATGGATGACAGTATAAAAAAAAACGAAATAATATTTATATATAAATGTTTGTTTTATATTGAATTGTGAAAATTTTAAATCTTTTTTGTTGAGATGTGATGGCATGGTACACCCCTTGCAATATATCAGGGTGTCACACAACAAACTGCTTACGTTGCATCGGTGGCTTACACACAGTCAGCGCAATATCTGACTCGGCACACAATATGCCAACCAAAATGCCAGGATGACGAAGCAGACGCAAGGGTTTTTAATCTTACGTATTTGTTTTCAGATAAAGCGAGGGCACCATGTTATTCGCTTGCTGAATGAGCCGACCGAGATTTTTTCGGAGGCGACAGTGTATCGTTCGTAAAACGGACCAACGGTTGCATCTTTTGCACACATTGTCAGCACAGTTACTGACACGGCTCTAAAGCCCCTATCCAAACGCGAAGGTGACCGATGTCGTAGACGAACACGATGAAGCCGGGGTAGAGATAGAAAATAGATCGCTTGGAGGTTTTTATGCCACCTGCATGTAAATAGCGACCGCGTGCGTTTCGAGGCACACGCGGTCGCTTTCTTTTTGTGTCTTTTTCATTGTGTTGTATCTTGTCATTTGAGCACCATTTTAAAATGGGCTCTTTTTTTGTCAATTGGCAAATTTTAGGTATCTTGAATGAGGTTATGACGCATCAATGATTTTGTAGAGCAACGTTTTTCCAAATAGGAGAAAAACACATGGGTGTCTATTATTCGACCAAGCGCATTGGGCCTATTAGCACAGGGCACCGCCAATGGCGAGATATGGGCCATTGTTCATTTGTTCATGGATATGGACGGTATGTGCAATTGGTATTTGCGTGTACCGCTTTGGATGATAAAATGTGGGTGGTCGATTTTGGCGGTCTAAAAGACATCCGAAAGTGGTTGGAGGACCAATGGGACCATCGCCTTCTGATTGCTTCTGATGATCCTTTGTTGGAGACATTTCAAGATCTTCACAACAAAGGTGGCATTGATTTGCATGTGATGGATGTGACAAAAGGTTGGGGGCCAGGTATTGAAGCGTCCTGCAAGTTTGTGTATGACTATGTTGACCCACTCATTCGCGCACAAAGTGACAATCGATGTTGGGTTAAACGCGTTGAAATTTGGGAGCATGAGAACAATTCTGCGATCTATGAGGTTGAATAAGACCCCCCAACTATAATGAAAAATCTGTTTCATGCGAAGGTGCGAATAAGCGAATAAACGAATAAACGAAGGGTTAAGAGATCATTTATTGAGATTCGTGTCAGAAATCTCATTTTGTTGGGGCACTCCGTTTGGTGGTATTGCTTGTCATCAAATATACAAGCATAACTCTTTTGGTCAGACGTTTTAATACCCTCTCACTTTGTCGACCACGTTGCGAACGGGTTCACCTTTTAAATAGCGTTCTAAATTGGCAACAAAAAACTCAAATAAACGACGTGCACGGTGTTGTGAGGCACCTGCGCGATGCGGTGTGAGCAAAAGGTTGGGCGCATCCCAGAGGGGACTGTTTTCTGGCAAGGGTTCTGTTTCGCACACGTCTAAGGCAGCCCCTGCTATTTCACCACTTTTAAGCGCGTCTACCAACGCATCTTCATCAACAATACCACCACGTGTGACATTGATCAAAAATGCGGAAGATTTCATTTTTTTAAATTCTTCTGCACCAAAGAGATGGTGGGTTTCTTTGGTGTATGGGCACGCTGTCATGATGGCATCACACCGTTTGAGCAAGTCGTCTAAATTTTCTTTGTTTGCCGGTTTTAATTCTGCAACGCCTTCAGGTTTTTCTGTGCGTACGGTATCTAATGCCAAAACGGTCATGTCGTAACCTTGTGCCCGTTTTAACATTTCCATTCCAAAACCACCCAGTCCAATAAGCCCCAACGTTCCTCCCGAAACTTCTACAACATTGACCCCTCCCCAACGTTTTTCTTTCATGCGTTCCAAACCTGGGCGAATACCTCTTGCTAAGGCGAGTAACATGGCCCAGGCATGTTCGCCACCTTGTGGGGCATGCAAACCTGCGGCATTTGAAATTTTGACATCGCGTTCAATAATTTCGGGAAATAAGAAGTGGTCCATGCCTGCGCTGAAAGATTGAATCCACTTGAGGTTGGGGGCGGCTGCACATACGGGAGGTTTGAAAAAGCCAATCAGGACTTCAACATCGCTGGCCAATGCAACGGCTTCATCGTCGTCGGTTGTGAAAAGGATTTCGCTGTTGTATTTTGCTGCAACGGTTTGAAAGGTTTGGACTTGGTTTTCATCAAACGGGTAATGAAGCAATATTTTCATTTTGCGCTCCCTCTTTTGGGTCTGTTGGCCAAGTGGTGAACGGTTCAATATAGTGGCCGACTGTTAAATGTGAAATGAGAAACGCAAGGGCCTCATCATATAATAAAAACTGACATATCAAACTTTTTGTTATATCATGGCACTTTAAATTTTACATTCTGCGTTTGAGGCATTAAGATGTTTAAGATAGAGCACATACCCCCTCAAGATTTGACACGGTATGCCACTGTTCCTATGCGGTTGGATGTGCAATCTGTGTTTCAGGTTGTGCCCATAGATGACGGTTTGGGTGGGTTGGCTTTGAAAGAAGAGAAGCTCGCCAAACCGTATGTGAAGGATTATGATGCCGATGTTGGCAATGCACCACCTTTGTGGGCTGGGCAATTTGATTTGCAAAATTGGGGTATTTTTTTAGGCGTGGCGGATGATCGCCCCGTGGCGGGTATGGCAATTGCCTGTCGGATGTCGGGTAGTGATTTGTGTGAGGGGCGAGAGGATTTGGCGGTTTTGTGGGATATGCGTGTGCATCCCAATTATAAAAAAAGAGGTTTGGGCACACAGGTGTTTCAACATGGTGTGTTGTGGGCGCGTGAGCAGGGATGTAAACAATTGAAGATTGAGACACAGAATATCAATGTGCCCGCGTGTCATTTTTATGCCAAGCAGGGTTGCCATTTGGGATCTGTTCATCAATATGCCTATTCTGCAACGCCTCAGGTGCAACATGAAGCCATGTTACTTTGGTACCTCGATTTATGAATTTGTTCTTAAAAATTGTTATTTGTCTGTTCCTTTTTATTCAAGTGACGGAAGGCCGTGTGATGTCTAAACCGCGTGTGATTGTGACAACCGATGGTGAAGGTGATGATCGGTGTTCGATGAATCGTTTTTTGCTTTATGCCTATCAATGGAAAATTGAAGGATTGATTTATTCCAGTTCGAAGCACCATTGGAAAGGGCGGGGAGAAATTGAGGGGTTTAAGTGGCACAATGAAACGTGGATTGAAGATCAGGTGAATGCTTATGCCAAAGTGTATGACAATCTGATTCAACACGCGCCCGATTATCCTAAACCTGATGATTTGAGGCAGCAGATTTTTGTGGGCAATATTGATTTGGAAGGGGATATGGATGCACCCACCCCGGGTTCGGATCATATTGTTCGGGTGCTGTTGGACGATGACCCTGAACCTGTTTGGATGCAAGCTTGGGGTGGGGCCAATACGATTGCGCGGGCTTTAAAAACGATAGAAGAAAACCATCCTGACCAAATGGCGTACGTGTCTCAAAAGGCCAAGATTTTTTTGATTTCGGAACAAGATGACACATTTAAAAACTATATTGCAAAACAGTGGCCCGATGTTGAGACATTGCAAAGCAGTAAGACGTTTATTGCGATTGCCTATCGTTGGAACGAGATTATGTCATCTGAAGTACAGGCTTATTTTAGCCCTACTTGGTTAAGAGAAAATATTTTGGAAAATCACGGGCCATTGTGCGCGATGTATGAACCTCGGTCTGATGGTACGTTTCGGTCGGAAGGTGATTCGCCTGCGTTTTTGCATATGATTGATGTGGGGTTGCGCACTTTGGAACATCCTACATTTGGTGGATGGGGTGGGCGGTTTGAACGGCGGTCTGATCGGTGGCGGTCTGCACCTGATGATGATGATATTTATAAGCCGATTTTGCGCTGGGCGATTGCGTTTCAAAATGATTGGGCGGTTAAAGCCGATTGGTGTGTGAAGTCGGTAGATGAGGTGAATCGTGCGCCTGTTGTGGTGATGGATCATGCGTTGGATTTGGTGGCCAAAGCGGGTGAGCAGGTTCGGCTTGATGCATCCAAAACGGAAGATGTGGACGCACTTTCATTTAAGTGGTGGCAATACAAGGAGCCTGGAACGTATGTGGGAGATGTTGAGATTGAACATGCTGAATCGTCACAGGCTGTGTTGACCATGCCTATGGATGGAAAAGCGGGACAGACGGTTCATGTGATTTGTGAGGTGACGGATAATGGGATGCCTGCTTTGACGCGATATCAGCGTGTGATTGTTACTTTTTCTGAAGAATAAGTTTCTTCTTTTTGATAAGGAAATGATATGTTCCCTCAAAGTTGTGATACAATGGTTGCACTTGGTGAAGCGACAGCGCATGGACAAACCATTTTTGCTAAAAACAGTGATCGTCCAGGAAAAGAGTGTCAGCCTTTGGAATTGCATGGGCGTGAGACACATGCCGTGGGTGCACAAACGCAATGCCAATTTGTGACGTTGCCCGAAGTTGAGGTGACCTATCGGCACGTGGGGTCGCGTCCTATTTGGTGTTGGGGGTATGAGCATGGGTTTAATGAACATCAGGTGGTGATTGGCAATGAAGCGGTGCATTCACATTTGCCTGTTTCTACAACACCCAAGTTGATTGGGATGGAGATTTTGCGTTTGGGGCTTGAACGAGGGAAAACGGCTGTTGAAGCTGTGGATGTGATGACAAGTTTGGTGTCTCAATATGGCCAAGGTAAATTTGAGAATGATGCGGGGGTGCGCACGTATGACAACAGTTATATTGTGGCCGACCCATATGAGGCGTATGTGATTGAGACGGCAGGGCATGATTGGGTGGTCAAAAAAGTGGCGGGTGCGTTGGGTATTAGCAATGTGTATTCTGTGGAGACCGATTGGGTGAAGGCTTCATCTGAGGGATCTGGTGATGGTCGGCTGAATTTTGCAGATGCTTTTACCAAAGATTCTCGCACAGAAGGCAGTGGTGCCATTCGTCGTGCGCGGTCTTGTGCGGTGCTTTCTCATTTGGCAGGGCAAATTGATGTGCAGACGATGATGCATTTGCTGAGTGACCATGGTTCTGACAAGGCGGATGTGAATGTTTTTCAAACCGATCTCAAACAAGGTGGCATCTGTGTGCATTGTAATGAAGATGGCACGGGTGGCAATACGGCGGCCAGTTTGGTTGCCGATTTGTGTGCCGATGGATCTCGGTTGCCGGTGTATTGGTGTGGTTTTTATTCGCCGTGTTTGGCTTTGTTTTTACCCACGTTTATTGAGGGGCAATTGCCATCTGTGTTGGGCGTGGGATCGGAGACGCATGATGATAAGAGCCCGTGGTGGTTGTTTCATAAACTGAGCCGTGTTGTGCGCGAGAAACCAGAGGAACGGATTGCATTGGTGCGCAACAAGTGGTGCGAGATGCAGGGTGAGCTGTTTAAAACGGCGTATGCAATGGCGGAAGAAGGGCGTCACTTGATGGATGGTGGATCGGAAGACAAAGCTTCGAAATTGCTTACGGATTATATGAATCAAAATACGCGGGGCATGTTGGATGTTGTTGGTGCGTTGCTTGATGGTTTTGAAAAAGAATAGAGAAAGCGAGATTCAAAAAATAAGATTATGAATGACAACCACCATACTCAGACAGATACTATGAACACTCACACCTATCGCCTTCTTTTTTATTCATCTCTTCTTTTTACCTTCGTGTTTTTATTGGGTTGTCTCTCACCAGATCCCAAAAATCGACAGACTGACAAAGCCTCAGCAGAGTCGGTTTCTGCTCAGACGCAAACACATGCCCCATTGCAAATAGATGCTGAGATTTTACGCACACGATCTTTTGGGGAGTCGCCGATGTGGACGGCAGAGGTGAAGGCAGGTACGTTGCCTCCTGTTTCTGATCGTTTGCCCGAACACCCGCGTGTGATTATTCCTTTTAAAGAGATTGGTACCTATGGCGGGGCGATTCGCCGTGCCATTACGGGTGATATTGTTCAGATTCCGGCGACGATGAAAGCCAAAAATGAAGGGTTGATGATTTTTACGCCGCCTATGGGCAATGGCATTGAACCCAACTTGGCAACGCAGTGGCAATTTGGCAATGGTGGGCGAGAATTGATTTTGTTTTTGCGCAAGGGTGTTCGGTGGTCCGATGGCCATCCTTTTACAGCCGATGATGTGTTGTTTTTTTATCAGGATGTGTTGTTCGATGACGAATCGCGCCCACTGGATCGCACGAGTGTGCCGCCTGCGTTTATGGAAAATGGTAGGCCCATTGGGCTTGAGAAAATAGACGATTATACGATTCGATTTTTTGCTGATCAATCGATGGGGCAATTGCTCAAAGAGTTGGCGGGGGTGGGTGAAGCGGCGTATCCGAAACACATTTTTGCAAAGTGGCATCCCAAATACAACAAAGATGCCACGTATGAAGCGTTTCGCAAACGGGCGACTCGGGCACAGTTTTTATATACACCTGATATGCCCACGCTGTCGGCATGGGCACCTGCCATGTGGATTCATGGCCAGCGCGTGGTGTATAAGCGCAATCCCTATTATTGGAAAGTCGATACCGCAGGTAATCAGTTGCCTTATGTGGATGAATTAATTTTACAGGTGATACCAGACCGACAAGTGGTGTTGCTGAAGTTTATTAATGGGGAACTGGATTTGTTTGGGCGGTATTCTCAAATTGCGATGTTTGAAACGCTTAAACAGGCTGAACGAAGCAGTGGCAATTTTAAAGTGTATTTGTCGGGGCCAGTGCCTGCTCATGTTTTTTATTTGAATTGGGACACACCCAAGCTTGAATTGCGAAAAGCGTTTCGCAACCGCGATGTGCGCATTGCGATGTCATTGGCATTGGATCGAGAAGAGATCAGTCAATTGCTGTATCATGGATTTTTGGTGCCAGCGGGGTTTTCGTTTTATCCACCTAACCCGTATTATAGCGAAGAGACATTTAAGCGGTTTAGTGAATACGATCCCGCGCGTGCAAGGGCATTGTTGGATCAGGCGGGGTATCGCGATACAGATGGCGATGGGTTTAGAGAGTTGGGTGATGGGTCGCGGTTTGAGTTGACGTTGGATATTGCGACGAGTTCGGGTGCAACAGCCGATATTTCTGAATTGGTGACGGCGCATTGGGAAGCGGTGGGCATTAAGGTGAATACGTTTGCGGCGTTGCGAGATATTATTGTGCCACGTCGATACAGTGGTGAATTTGATGTGCATTATTGGTGGTTTGACAGCGCCGATGATCCGTTGAGTGCACTTGATGAATGGATCATTACGGCACATAATATGCCCTATTGGCATCGCGATGCGATGACCGATGGACCTGAATGGCTTCGTGAGACAACGCGTTTGCTTGAGCTGGCTGCGACGAGTACGGATACGGTGGCGATACGAAAAAATATGATTCGGGCACGTGACATTTATACAGAGAACATTCCGGCCATTCCCTTGGGTGCTTCGTATCGGGTGTGGGGTGCCAGCACGCGTTTGGGCAATATTCCCGATGATGTTTCTTTTTCCGAAGCACACGGTGCGTGGGGCAGGCCGATTACACACGAGCAAATTTTCATTAAGTCTACGGAGACACCATGAACCAACCTTTTACGCATCCTGGGATGTTACATACCAAGCAAGATCTTACATTCATGAAAGAACACGTTCATGAAGAACCTTGGAAAACGGCGTATGCCAATTTGTGTGCCCAGCCTTTTTCTTCGCTCGATTTTAAGCCTGAGCCTCATACGCATGTCATTCGTGGCCCTTATGGTAAACCAAGCATTGGTGACAAAGAATTGTCGGGAAGTGCCAATGCCGCGTATAGCCACGCACTTCAATGGGTTGTTACGGGCGATGAAAAACACGCAAATAAGGCGATTGAAATTTTGAATGCGTGGTCGGGTGTGATTTGGGATTTTCAATTGAATGATGCAAAATTGTTGGCGGCTTGGACGGGTGATTATTTTTGTAATGCGGCAGAGATTTTGAAGCACACGGATTCGGGGTGGGCAGAAAAAGACATTGAGCAATTTAAGCGCATGATGCTTACGGTGTATTATCCATTGCTGGAAAACTTCTTTCCTGAAGCCAATGGCAATTGGGATGGGGCCATTATTAACACATTACTTTGTGTGGGTATTTTTTGTGATGATCACGCTATGTTTAATCGTGTGGTAAATCATTATTTGCGTGGTCGCGGCAATGGGGGCATTACGAAATATGTTTATCCAAGTGGTCAATGCCAAGAAAGCACACGCGATCAGAGTCACACACAGTTGGGGCTAAATGAATTTGCATTGGCTTGCCAAGTGGCGTGGCATCAGGGTGTTGATCTTTACAAAACGGCAGACAATCGGTTGGCATTGGGCTTTGAACATGCGGCGCGATATATGTTGGGTGAAGATGTTGAAACGTATGGCACCATTTCAGAGCAGGGACGTGAGCGTATTTGGGATATTTATGAGACGGTTTTTCAGCACTATCATCATGTCAAAGGGTTGGAGATGCCCTATTGCCAGCGGGCTGTTGAACAAACGCGAAAAGATGAAAAGTCTTGGCTTGCATTGACGATGTATCGAGGTGCGATAGAAAATGCACCACAAACATTGGATGCTCCGAAACCGAGTTTGCAGGCACCTCATGCTGGGGCGCAATCTGAACCGACGACACAACCGCCTGAAGATGCTATTCGGGTGACGATAGAGGATAGTTTACAGGCTGTGTTGGATGGATGTGCGAAAGGGGCTTGGGTGGTGTTGGACAAGGGGCTTTATACATTGCCTGAAACACTTAAAATACCAAACAAGATTACTTTGTCGGGGCAAGGGTTTGAAACGGTTCTGCATCTCAATTCCGAAAAAACAGGATCTGCACTTGCCAATGAACAGGATGATTTAAATCATGTCACTTTGCGTGATTTGGTTATTGAAGGGGCTGTCAAAAGTGAGTCGCCGCGCGACCCAAACAGTGCGCGTCGAACGCGGTCTTATGCCAGTGCTCCGAGTCGTGCGGGGATTGTTTTTGCCGCACAACATGCGCGTCAAATGCATGACCTTCATTTTGAACATGTGACGGTGCAAAATTGTACATTGGATGGTGTGGCTATTCGGGGTGCGCAAAATGTGACGATTGTTGCGTGTGATTTTAGTGACAGTGGTTCGAGTGTGGTACCTGGCCCTGGCTTGCAACACAATTTGCTGATAACGCGATCCGATACGGTTGAGATTCGTGACAGTCGTTTTGATACGTCGCCGTGGGGAAGTGGTGTGGATATCAGTCATTGTCAAAATGTGAAACTGTCAAATTGTGAAGTGGCTCGCAATGCGTTGCACGGTGTTCATGTGACAGAGAGTGAACGTGTTCATATTGTGAAGAATCTTGTGGAAGGGAATGATGCACACGGGATTGTTTTTGATAAGCAGATGGATGGGTGTGACGCGGTTACACTGATGGATAATTTGTCGCGTAACAATGGTAAATGGGGTATTTGTGTGTCGGATGTTGTTGATGAAACAATAGAAAATAATGTGGTCATAGACAATCAAAACGATCAATAGGAAGGAATCATTATGTTACAATGGGGTATTATTGGGCCAGGCAGTATTGCGCGTGTTTTTTGCAATGGGTTGCGTTTTTCTAAGACGGGTAAATTGGCTGCTGTGGCGAGCCGAGATGTAGATCGTGCCAAACAATTTGCAACGATGTTTGGTTGTGAGAAGGTGCATGATTCATATGACGCACTGTTGGCTGATGAAACGATTGATGCGGTTTATGTGGCCACGGTACATCCCGCCCATGAAGAGTGGGTGATTAAGGCGGCAGAAGCGGGCAAACACATTTTGGTTGAGAAGCCTATGGGTGTGAATGTGGCGGAGGTGACTGCCATGCTTGATGCGGCCAAAAAACACGATGTGTTTTTGATGGAAGCGTTTATGTATCGGTGCCACCCACAAATTGAGAAGATGGTGTCATTGATTCAAGACAAGGCCATTGGTGAGGTGCGGGTGATTCGATCTGCATTTGGTTATCACGCAGGGTTTAACCCTGAGTCGCGTGCATATAATCGTGACTTGGCGGGTGGAGGGATTATGGATGTGGGTTGTTACCCGGCGTCGATGTCGCGTTTGGTGGCGGGAGCCGCAGTTGGCAAGGCGTTTCTCGACCCAACAGAAGTGAAAGCAACAGGGGTGATTGGTGAGACGGGTGTGGATTATTATACAACGGCGGTTTTGCAATTTGAACATGATATGATTGCGCAGATCAGTACGGGTGTGGCGTGTAACTTACCAGGTGAGATTACAGTTTATGGTTCGGAAGGGATTTTGTCTTTGCCACAACCTTGGTTGCCGTCTACACCGTGTCGAACGGCGAGAGAAGCTTTGCCATTGGATACAGCATTTCCGCCGAGTGAAATTCATTTGCAACGCAAAGGGCAAACGGAAACGATTGTGGTAGATGTGGATCGCGATTTGTTTACGTATGAAGCGGATATGGTTGCCCAATATATTGACAAACGCCAAGCACCTGTGAATTCTTGGGATGACAGTTTGGGCAATATGCAGGTGTTGGAAAAATGGCGTGCGGAGATCGGTTTGAAATATGCTCAGGATGCTTGATCATTTGGCTGTTAGATGCCCATGTTGAGTGTTCTGTGAATTAGAAAATAGCGCTTCCTTTCATAAAAGATCATCCACACATTTTGTTGTGGGTGATCTTTTGTTATTAAGAGTTTGAAAAAGATCGAACCTTTTGGAACCGTTAATTGATATATCTGATGAGAGACATAAGATTTCTGTTTGGGGAGATGACGTTGCATACGCTATTGATTATTTGTGAACCTGGGCTTCATATATTACAACTTACTGAATTGAAAAATTTGGGTTATAGCGGCGAGGTTGTGAATGCGGCAAGTGTGCGTGTGGAAAATGCAACGGATGATGATGTGGTGCGTTTGAACTATTTGCTCAGGCAAGCATTGGGTGTGTATGTGGTTTTGTGGGAAGGGTCTGTTGATACGCTTGATGATATTCGACAGGCGGGTGCTGAAGCGGACTATGCGATGTGGCTCGATTCGAAACAAAGTTTTCGTGTTGAGGCAGATCGGTTTGGTGAGCATACTTTTCGGTCGCCACAAATTGCGGGTGCAATTGGTCAGCGGATTGTGAATCAGTTTATGGATCGAAGCGGTGTGCGGGTGCGGGCAGATCTTGATCTCTCAGATGTGCGATTTCATGCGCTGTTGTATGATGATCATTTGGTGATTTCGGTGAATACATCGGGTGAGCATTTGCGGGATCGTCATCCGAGGGTGTATCGGCATCGTTCCTCTTTGCGTCCATCTATTGCGGCGGCGATGATCGGGCTTTCATCGTTTGGAACGGGGAGATCGCTTTTTGATCCTATGGCGGGTGGGGGCACATTGCCGACAGAGGCTTGCCTTATTAAGAAGGGGATTCC
This sequence comes from Candidatus Latescibacterota bacterium, assembly GCA_038279365.1. GTDB lineage: Bacteria > Latescibacterota > UBA2968 > UBA2968 > UBA2968 > JABIFK01. The sequence continues at coordinate 22,376 of JAYODI010000091.1, forward strand.
AGCAGGGGTTTTTCGACCGTTTTATGCGTTTGAGAAGTTGGTAAATTTTGATGCGCGATTATTGGACAGTTTGCGAGCCAAGAAACGTGAACCGTTTTTGGTTGATAATGTTCAGATTGGTGCGTGTGATCGTTCGGTGAAGGCGTTGACGGGGATGCGGCAGAATTTTGAGGCTCAGGGATTGATTGAGGACATTGATCATTGGGAAGATGATGCAGAACAGCTTCGGAAACTGGATGCGGGGAGGTTTCAAATTATGATTTCCAATCCATCTTATGGGATATGGAATGGAAGTGTGAAACTGGCGCATCA
>JAYODI010000013.1:0-87405 GCA_038279365.1 Candidatus Latescibacterota bacterium
CAATCGTTTGTGGTCTGATGCCACGAATGACCGCCAAAGCTTCCACCCCACTTATCCCTGGCATACGAATGTCTAATGTAATCAAATCATAATCGATTAAAATGGCTTTTCCAATGGCATCTTGCCCCGAAGACACCACATCTACTTGTTCACATCCATACAAACGCGCACCTTCAGCCAAAATCTCCGCAGCTTCTGGCATATCATCTACAATCAAAACCTTCATCAAAACCTCAAAGAGCTTATATGGTAATCACCCCCGGCAGGAATGACGGGTTTAAACTATAAGAATACTGACCTTGGAGCAATAAAAAAGACGTCAGTCCGATGGGTCGAAGCTGACGTCTGGTAAGGATAGTAGCGATGCCGAATCGCTATTGTATGTATCGGTTTCTGAGGCCTCAATCTTGAGAGTAAAATCTTGTTTTATATTTCCCCACCCAATATAGCCCAATAACCTTGCCGATCTCTCATCATCTCATAGAGAAAAAACTCATAAAACTTGCTTTTCAACAGGTTCAATATCCAAAACAGACAAATCCAATTTGGGTGGTTTTCCAGTACCATGAAGCCAGTATTCGGCAATTTGACGTGCGGCTTGCATCTTGGGCCAAATAACTTCGCGATATCCTCGCACCTCATTTGGCAAACACAACACTTTCACATATGTCCAATATCGCTCTTCATCTTCATAAACAAATGCATCCACCATGCTCATATACCAATCGCGGTATGCTTTCTCTTCTTGATGCCAAGCCGGAAGAAATTTTCGCAAAAACTTCATACCGCGCATCATTTTCAACATCCAGTCCTTGGTATGAAACGAAAATTTGATGTCTTTTCCCAAAACCTGGAAATGAGGCCGTGTTAAATGTACATAAGAAATTTGATCCCCACGTGAAGGGTCGATATGATATCGTTCATAATCTCGTCGTCGTTTTTCTTCACTGGTTAGCAAGTGTGCCACATAGATCTCATCTTTATAGGCCATCACCCGTGCTAAATAGCGAATAACCGCATCCGTGGCGGCATAATCATAGGTGATATTGTCTTGCCGATACACCGTTTGAACCCGAGAAACATATTGCAAAGCATACGCTTGCCCATCCCACTGAAACAAATCATAAACACCTAATGCAAACTGTACTTTACTTGTTTCATCAATGTCCCAACCAACCACCTCAGATGCCATTTTTCGGTAGGCTTGGGCAACGGCCATTCCTTTGTCTTTTTCTAAAATTGTTGTCTTATCCAATATCAAATCATCAAAAGTCGTTGGAGGTTTTGTTTTTGACAACACATTGGGGTCCATCGCCGCTTTACGCCCCATTTCAAACGCTTTGAGGTTTGCTTCCAAATCGCTGGATTTGATATTCTGCTTCATGGCCCATCGTATGTTTTCTAAAGAAAGAGGCAATACCCCACGTTGAAAGGCCGCACCCAACAGAATGCTATTGGCATAAATTTTATTACCCAAAAATCGCTCAGAAATCTCGCCCAAATCCATGCCAAAGTATGTGTCAGCATTTGTATAACGCTTCAATATGGTTTCCATTTCCTGAACATCAAAATCATCTTTTCCAGTGAGCGTCAAAATGGTATCGCGCTTGCCTGTTTCAACCACAGCTGTCGTGCACTCTGGGCTGGCCACTCTGCTCGTTCCTGCGGGGTCAATGGCGCGCACAGCCTCCAAAATATCTAAACCAATCAACAAATCGGCATGCCCATAGGGCGTCAGCTGTGAAATCACACGATCATCTTTGGTAAAAGAAACATGGGAATACACGCTGCCATTGCGAATGGCCAAACCTTTTTTGTTCGTAAATCGAACCGTATAACCTTCACGGGCACCTGCAACTGCAAGAATAGCCGCAATGGTATTAATGCCCATACCTCCAACCCCAGCAATATAGGCATACCAGGCCGTATCAAATTCATGAACGGGTGGCTCGGGTATATTGGCCAAGTCGATGGATTCTGTTTGTACTTGTGGGGCCTTTGAACGCGTAATGGTAACTTCTTCAAATGAGGGGCACGTTTTATCCCCATTGGCAACTTCCACTTTAGTACAAGCACCGTCAGCAACACACAATGACAAATCTGTTGTTATTTTTTTGCCATGTAACGTTTCTTCGGTAGAAAGCCCACTACACCCAGTGGCACGCGTACATTCCAAACAATATTCACATACTTCGGAGGTAATATTAATGTGTTTTTCTTGAGCCAAAAAGCCTTTCTCTTTTATCTGGCGTCCTTCCTCTGCTCTTCGACGACGATGATATGTAATGCCACACTCCTTATCAGCAATCACAATCTTAACACCGTCCATCAACAAGGCCGCTTCTAAAACATCGCGATACGCCTCTCGATCTGCCGGATTCATACGCACAATCATTGCTGGCGCTGAGTTTTCACTGCCCCCCCCAAGCCCCCGAACCACCTCTTCAATATCTTGAGCAAACGTCGGTCGCCCCATAATGTCTATATCGACACCAGGGGTCGGTTGGTGCCCTGTCATGGCTGTTGTTTTATTGTCTAAAATGACAAACGTAATATCCTGCCCATGTTTGATAGCATCAGAAATCGCAGTCATGCCACTGTGGAAAAATGTAGAATCTCCCATAAACACAAGCTGTTTGTTATTGATAAATGGGTCAATTCCTGCCCCCGTCCCTCCCCCCAAACCCATTCCTGACAAATTGTGCATCAAACGATCAAAGGGCTCATATTTTAGCAAAGAATAACACCCAATGTCGCCATGAAAAATCAATTCGACCGGATCGTGATTGTGCAAACGACGCATATAAGCTTCATCATTAAAATCATCAATGATTTTGTTGAGCACACTGGCAGAATCTCGATGTGGACACCCAGGACAAAAAGATGGCGTACGTGCCAAAGCTTGTAACTTGTAGGATTGAGTATCCACCATTCGAGAAACAGTATCGTCTATTTTTTGTCTATCGACATGCACCGTGCTATCATTGAGATCTTTTAAAACAGGTGCCAATACTTGCAAAACAATTCCAGGATTTAATCCTTTGCTTTCAGGAAACCCATTTCCATTTAGAAACTTTTTACCCCAAATACGGAATGTGTCAATATCACCTTGCTGACACATTCTTTGCAAGGCAGTTGTCACTTGTTCTTCTAAAAAACCTCTTTTTTCTTCAACCACATAAATTTCGTCTACCATGCCTACAAATTCGCGTAATATCTCAGAATCTATGGGATGTGTGATGCCATATTTCAAAATGGGAAAAGCACCTTCTAACCCCACCATATTTAACGCATGTTCCAAATAACAATAAGCCAAGCTGCTGCTGATGAAACCAATCTGTTTTTTACCCGAATCTGGTGGATATAAAATGCGATTGAGCTTGTAGGACCGCGCCAAAGACAACAACTTTGGAAATCGTTCTTCGAGAACTTCCATCTCCTTAACAACCGTGTGAGGTGGAATAATAACCCGCTCATCAGGGGAGATTGCTCGTGGATTTAGGGTGACTTTGTTGTTTGTTGAGCGTTCAGGATATTCATTAGGCGACATCCACACCGTGCCCCCACCATCCGCCTGATTAGAGGTTACCAAAAAGGCCATATACAGGCGCGTTTTTTCTGATAACTCAAATGCAATACGCACCCAATCTTTGATCTCTTGAAATGTGCTGGGTTCCATTACGGGCATATAAAGATGCTTGGCAATAAATCGGGAATCGGCAGGAACTTGCGTGCCTTCAGACCAGGTGTCATCTCCGATGACAACAACTGCAGCCGCCCCATCTCCTGTGCCAGCCATATTCCCCAATGCCAATGCATCAGATGCCACATGAACCCCAACACTCTTCATCACCGCCATAGCCCGAATGGCTTCCATCTGTGCACCATTTAACCGAGCTGCCCCCAATGCTTCATTGTTGGCAATTTGCACCATAACACCATTGTCACGCAACAATTCACGTATGCGTTCAGCGGCATCAAAAACCTCTGCCACAGGCGACCCAGGATAACCCGTCATAAACCCCAGACGGCCTTCCAACGCACCTTTTACAATTAACTCATTGCCGGTAAAAATACCTATGCCATCTTCTTGTATAAATCGTCTATCAATGTTCATAAATAAGTTTGAAAAGTTATGGCGTTAAAGAAATAATGACAAACACGAACCCAAAGCCTGATGCAACCTGCTTTGCAGATAAAATTCGGTGACGCATTAAAATATCGAATCGCGCCAATTCGGGTTATACAATTCTCCCGACATCGTCGAGTGAACCAATTCGTAAACACCCGTACCACGCAAATCGACAAAAACAAACACATATCGTCCAGACTTTTCGTAGATCCACGTGTCAACGGCTTTGCCTGCCGCCGCCGAAGTCTGAAAATCTCGATCACTGGGGGGGCCGTATTTGATATAGACACGCCCCTTATCTGTGTCTGATCCAAGTTTACCGGGTGTAGATGTAAAATTTTCGTCTGCATATTTAGACCATATTAAATGATCTCGCAGACGCTCATTTAGCGGTGTCTCTTGTGTTGGATCCAATTTTTTCCAAAAAGCTTTCAAAAAATCCATCTGAGCTTGACCATCTAATTTGGCCAACATATCCAAATCTTTTTCCGATGCCACATAACGAATATCTTTAAAATACCGCAACTTCTCTTCTTCTTCTTTCGTCAGTTGTGGTGCATCTCCTTCTTCCGAAATCAAGAAAAGACGACGGCGATGGCGCACGTGTTCACGCGTTGTCCGATCAAAAAGTTCAACCTGTAAAAAATAGACCCCACCCAAAAGTGCATCCGTGTCCAACGATTCTGTTTTTACAACACTTTCACCAGGTTTTCGCAAGCGTTTAGCAGGATATTTTTTGACAACCACCCCCCCAGTGTCTACCAAGCTATAACCCAACACAAAGGAGTCATTTGAATTATCTGGCTGAGTCTTAAAATTGTAAACTTCGTAATAAAGGTTAATGGCTTGCCCTACTCGAAAAAAGCGTGTGGTATTGGGAATCACTTCCCAGCCATTTTTCACAAAACGGCCTGTTTCTGTGGCCGTTTCCAATGTCGATGAAAACAACAAATCACTCACAACCAACGCCCCTGTATCAAATGCACGCACATCAAATGCGTCTTCACATTGCCCCGTTAAGTCGCCATAAATATCTTCTACCACAAACCGCAACTTATATCGGCCAGGAGGCAAATCGAAAGCCACCATATCGCGTACCAATGCCCCCGTTTTTTTGACGCTTTGTATATCGTCAACAGACACATTGCGGGTCCAAAATTGTCGTTTGACCTCTTGCCCTGCTGTATCGTACAATGCCGCAGTAAAGTCAATTTGCGAGACATACTTTTGAGCTTCTGGTACAAATTGCAGTTGGCGTGCATCCAATAAGGAATAGACTTCAAAACGAGACAGGCCATTGGGACCTCGAAAACTGGCTGTTTCAACAAACACTTGTAAATTACCTTCTGTACGCAATGGCAAATCACGAGAAACCAAAACCTGTTTTTCTTGTGCATCTGCAAACCCACACACCAAAAAAGCCCCAAGCCATAATACCACACGTCCAATCATCATTTTTAACCTCCAAGAACATGCTCAATAAATAAAAAATGTGGCAATACGAATGGTCGTTATAAGAAAAGACATCAATGACCAAAATGCACGGGAAATTTAGGTAGGTAGAATAAAAACTTGGGTTGCTTCAGCAAAAAATAGATATCAGGCACATCCATTTCACCAAATCAAAACTGGCACATTTTATATATGTGTCACTTGATCTGCTGCATGATAAGAACTGCGTACCAACGGACCCGATTCTACATGGTGAAAACCCAAAGACAAGGCATACGTTTTTAGCGCCAAAAATTCATCGGGGTGATAGAATTTTTCCACAGCAACATGCTTGGGTGATGGCTGCAAGTATTGCCCTACCGTTAAAATGTCGGTGCGTTGGGCGGCCAAATCTTGAATGGCTTGATAAACCTCGTCTATAGATTCACCCGCTCCAACCATAATGCCCGATTTTGTGGGAATATCGGGGCGCATATCTTTTGCACGATCCAACAGAGCCAATGAACGCTCATATTTGGCTTGTGGGCGCATGGTTTTATAAAGCCGTGGCACGGTTTCTAAATTGTGATTTAAAATATCGGGGGCCGCATCCATCACTTGCTGCAGTGCCTCCCACTTGCCCTGAAAATCGGGGATCAAGACTTCAACACTGGTATCAGGACACAAGCGATGCACTTCCAAAATGGTCTGAGCAAAAATACCTGCCCCACCATCGGGCAACTCATCGCGGTTCACTGATGTGATCACCGCATGGCGCAAATTCAACTGCTGAATTGCCTGAGCAACTCGTTTGGGCTCTTCGGTATCTAACCACTCAGGGCGGCCTGTTTTAACGGCACAAAAACCACAACTGCGAGTACAAACATCGCCTAAGATCATAAAGGTGGCCGTACCACTGTTCCAACATTCACCAATGTTGGGGCAGCGCGCACTTTCACAAACCGTGTGCAAATTCATCCCTTGCACCAAGTCTTTAAGTTCGCGATAGCGACTGCTCCCTGGCGCTTGCACCCGAAACCAACTTGGCAATCGACGTTTGGGTTTTGCATGGGCACTTTCAATATCCAGCAACATACCTCACCTCACAATTTTTCCCATCAAAGTACGCAAAGTGGCTTCTTTAATTTCTACATTTACAAAAGAATTATCCTCAGCACCCTCTCGCGGAAAAACCACGGTCTTAAAACCGTCCGTTTTACCAACAGCCATGCCTTGCCCTTTACGCGCATCACCGTGAATAAGAATCGTTTCTACTTTTCCAATATAGCTCTGGTTTATTTCTTCAGAAATCGCATTTTGTAACGAGATAATCTCACCCAATCGTCTGGTCTTTTCATCTTCTGTAACCGTATCGGGCAATTCTCTAAAAGCAGCCGTTCCTTTGCGCTCGGAGTATTTAAACATAAAAGCCGAATCGAATCTCACTTCGCGCATCAATGCCACAGTGGCCTCAAAATCAGCTTCCGTTTCTCCAGGAAAACCAGCGATGACATCTGTGCTTAAACACAACCCCGGCATGGATGTTCTCAATTTATCAACCAGTCTCATATACGCAGCCACAGTATAGCTGCGTTTCATGGCCTCAAGCACAGGATCTGACCCAGACTGTAATGGCAAATGAATAAACCGACAAATTTTGTCATTGGTTGCCATGATGTCAATGACTTTATCGGAAAAGTCGCTCGGATGAGGCGATGTAAAACGTACCCGCTGGATACCTTCTACGGCTGTAACCATCTGCAATAAGTCGGCAAAGTCGTACTGGCCATCAGAATAGGAATTTACGGTTTGCCCCAATAGGGTGACTTCTTTAAAACCCTCTTGAGCAGCAACTTGCACTTGGCGCACAATTTCTGGAGCAGACACACTGCGTTCACGCCCCCTGACATAGGGGACAATGCAAAATGTGCAAAACTTATCGCAACCGCGCATAATCGTAATCCAGGCATTGGTACCTTCTTGGCGCAATGGATCAAGCCCTAAATAACCTTCTTCACGGTCTAAACGCACATCCATTGCCGAATCACCCGTGGCTTCGGCAATCAGTTCTGGCAATCGCCGATACGAGTCTGGCCCAACAACCATATCCACATAAGGGGCTTTTGCCATCAATGACTCAGAAAGGTGCTTGGCCATACATCCCGATACGCCCATAACCACATCGGGGCGTTGACGTTTGATCTCGCTCAGCTGCGACAATCGCCCAATCACTCGCTCTTCGGCATGTTCGCGAATTGCACAAGTATTGAGCACAATCACATCTGCCACTTCTGGAGCAGAGGCATTGTGAAAACCTGCACGTTTCAACACACCCATCATCAACTCGGTATCTGACACATTCATCTGACAACCATACGTCTCAATATAAACGCGTCTCCCAGTGACGGGTACAATCGGTAATTCTGGCTCGTTTTCAACGGCCTTCCCATTTAATTCTATGCCTAATAATTCGCTCACAGCGCAATCAACCTTTGTTAATTTTGAATAACTTCTAACGCCAAAAGAATCTCTTTCAATACTTCGGCATCTGTTTCTTTTTGCATCCGATCTTTTAAAACGTCACCAGCCTCATCCCCACCTATTTGCCCAAGTGCCCAAGCGGCATGGCCACGCACAAGCGGTTCCTCATCACAAAGTGCCAAAGCAAGCACAGGCACATCAACTACAGACCCAACATTGCCCAATGCAACAGCCGCATTGCGCAACAGCCCACGCCTTTTGGTTCTTTTAATGGGGCTGTTTTTAAATTGCGCAGAAAATGCCGCTTGATCCATTTGCAAAAGATCGGCCAATTTGGGATGTTCCAAACCCTGCCGAGATTGAAAAACAGGATCATCTGTTGGCTGGCTGTGTTTGATATTCCAAGGGCACACATCTTGGCAAATGTCACACCCATAAACCCAAGCACCCATTTGGGAACGCAAATCGCGTGGCACCGAACCACGCAACTCAATCGTTAAATACGAAATGCACCGCCGAGAATCTACCACATAAGGTGCAACAATTGCATCTGTAGGGCAAGCCTCAATACAGCGCGTGCACGTACCGCAGTGGTCAAGTTGGGGCACATCGGGCTCTAATTCCAACGTCAATATAATCTCAGCCAAAAAAAACCAAGAACCTTTGCACTTGTCAATCAACCCCGTATGCTTACCAAACCACCCCAATCCGGCACGCGCGGCAAAGTCGCGCTCTAAAACAGGCCCTGTATCGACATAGACCCGTCCATCTGCAGAGGGTTCCACATCTTGGATCTGAGCCAAAAGATTAAACAAACGTGCCTTAATGACCTCGTGATAGTCATCACCTCGTGCATATTTTGAAATGACACCCCGTGGTTCATCATCTTCAACCTTGGATTCATGCGGCAAATAATTTGTGCCCAAACACAAAATGGATTTGGCTTCCGGTACCACTTCACAAGGATCGGCACGACGCGCTAAGTTGCGCCCCAAATACGCCATTTCCCCCGCATATCCCAAAGACAACCACTGCTGATAAAAAGCCCAGTGTTCTGGTTTTTGAGCCGGTGCAATGCCCACCCATTCAAACCCCAACGCATGGGCCATTTCTTTGATTTTTTCAGTTAGACTCATGGTGCCCAACAGAAGCAAAGGGCAGAAGCATCGCAATGCCCTGCCCTTTGCCCAATTATTCTATGACGCTGAAATAGAAAGAGCATATTCAGCCAACGCAGATCGCACAACATCAATGGCAAGATCAGCCGCATGCTTGCGGGTAGGCGGCAACCCCCCCAATGCAATTTCGACATCATCACGCGTAAGCATCTTGGCATCGTCTATCGATTTGCCAATCAGCAACACCGTTAACATCGATCCACAAGCAATGGTTGCCGCACAGCCCTGGGCTTGAAAAAATGCCTGTTTGATCACATTTTCACAAACAGCCAAATACAAGACCAACGATGCGCCCGATACGGGGTTTTCGGCAGTCCCCATTGCATCTGGTTGATCTAATGTGCCCACATGCCGTGGATGCTCAAAATGATCGCGCACACATTCTGAATAGGCTTCGGCCATAATTTATAAGCTGTCGGCTGCGCTTTGCGGGCCATTCTGCTTGGCCTGTTGCACTTGCTCGCCATCAGAATGATCAGCAACACCATTGATATCGCTCTCACTTCTGCCATTGCCATTTTTGCGGTCTGAACGACCACGACTACGATCAAAACGACGCCCGCCACGCCCCCTTGGGCGATTGTTTTTGGGGCGGCGTTTGGTATTGGGCCTACCAGCCCAGTCGGTGGCGATGGTTTGGCGAATCACAGTAATTTGCACTTCACCCGGATAGGTCATTTCATCGCGAATACGTTGCGCAATCTCATATGACAAAGTCTTTGCTTGCTCGTCATTGACACGCCCCGCATTGACCATCACACGTACTTCTCGCCCAGCATTAATGGCATAGGCATCTCGCACGCCTTCAAAAGACTGAGCAACCTCTTCCAAATCTCTCACACGTTTAATATAACCTTCGGCATCGTCGCGTCGCGCGCCAGGACGCGAGGATGATATCGCATCGGCAGCTTTCACCAAAAAAGAGATGGGTGTGGACGCTTCGGCTTCTCCATGGTGATAAAAAATACCATTAATCACCTCATCCCCTTCGCCATACTTGCCAACCAAAAACGCACCAATATCGGTATGTTTGCCCTCTTGTTCTTGATCGACAGCTTTGCCAATATCGTGTAAAAGTGCACATCGGCGGGCAAGTTTTTCATCTATGCCCACTTCAGCAGCCATTGCTCCTGCTAAAAAAGCAACTTCTTTGGAGTGCCCTAAGACACTTTGCCCATAACTTGTTCGATATTTTAGCTTGCCCACCAACTTCACCAACTCGGGGTGTAAATCATCAATGTTCAGATCTCGAACGGCTTGTTTGCCTTCTTCAAGAATTAAGCCTGCAATCTTTTGTTCACAATCGGCAACCACTTCTTCTACCCGCCCCGGGTTAATGCGTCCTTCACGCACCAACTGTTCCATGGCCAATCGGGCAACATCGCGTTTGATCGGGTCAAAACTCGATAAAACCACAGCTTCGGGGGTGTCGTTGACAATCACCTTTACACCAGTAGCCGCCTCAAAAGAAATGATATTTCGGCCTTCTTTTCCCACAATACGGCCTTTGATATCATCATCGGGCAATGAAACAACAGAAATGGATGATTGAACGGTTTGGTCGGTAGAGCAACGTTCTATGGCCAAGGACAATATCTTTTTGGCTTCACGATCGGCACGTTCGCGGGCCTGATCAATAATTTCGCGACCAATATTGGTGGCTGTTTGTTTGAGATCATGCTTGATGGTTTCCAACAACATTTCACGTGCATGATCGGCATTCATACCTGAAATGCGCTCAAGTTGTGAGCGTTGCTGAATCAAAATATCGTCAAGTTCGGCCTCTCGTTTTTCTAACCGCGCACCCCGTTGACGAACTTCACGCTCGCGCCGTCCCAAGTCTCTGTCGCGTTGTTGAGCCACTTCCAAACGCTCAGCCAACTTTCCTTCCTGCTCTTGTTGCTGGTCCCCAACTTGATCGAGCTCGCGCTGTTTTTCATCCAATTCACGTTCAAAGCGTGCTTTGTTTTCATACCATTTATTTTTTTCTTCTAAAAAAGAAGCTTTTCGATCTCTATCTGCTTTTTCCACAAGTTTTGCAACACGTTTTTCCGTTTGTTGCTCTGCATCGCGAATCTTCTGTCCATTAATCCAGGCACACAAGAGCCATCCCGAAGCAAGACAAAGGAACGCACCGACAACAGCCACCCAGATACCGTATTCTGCCAATATCTGTTGAGCTCCTTGCAATAGTGCATCCATTGGAGCCTCCTGTCTTCAATATTGAAATCCAAATTTAGGTCCAAGACGCACGCATATTTATGCCCAAGCCACGCCATCACGCCCCATTCATGCGTACACGACATGATGCCAAAAGGAAAAAACGCCAAACGGCGCCCAGTCAATACCAAAAACACCCCTGTCAAATTCCAAATGGACATCACAAAACACACCTTCAATAACAATTTTGCCTACATGATGTGGAAGGGAGAAGCCAAAAAGACCCCTCCCCTCCTACACTATTTTAACAACTATTTGGTGTTAGAAACTACACACTAAAAGATTCTCCGCAACCACATTGATTCTTAGCATTTGGATTGTTGAAGCGAAACCCTGTACCCATAAGACCATCATCATAATCCAATTCTGTTCCAGTCAAGTACAAGGCACTTTTCATATCCACAAATACACGCACGCCAAATGCTTCAATGGTGCTATCGTCTTCTCCTGCTGCTTCATCAAAGTCAAGCTGATACTGTAAACCAGAGCAGCCACCACCAATCACCTTCAAACGCAGACCATGATCATCGGAACGCCCTTCACGCACCATCAGGTCTTTAATTTTACGAGCAGCCATCTCTGTGACGGTAACCATTTCATCCTCCAGAATCAACTGAGACCTTTAAGACAAGCTTTAATCGCTTCAAAATCGGGAACCACTTTGGGATCATCCGATACCGAAGCAAATTGTACAACACCATTTTTATCAACAACAAAAGCTGAGCGTTTGGCAACACCTTTAAAACCCAACAAGTCTGCAAATTGGGAGCCATAGGCGGCACTGACTTCTTTGTTAAAATCGCTCAACAACGGAATGGTAATGTTATTGGCTTTAGCCCATGCTTCTTGTGCAAAAGGACTGTCTACACTAATACCCAATACTTGAGCATTCAACTGGCCATAGGCATCAAGGCCTTGGCTCACCGAACACAGTTCGTCGGTGCAAACAGACGTATATGCCAAGGGGAAAAATAAAATAACGACATTCTTTTGCCCTTTGAAATCACTTAAACCAATATCGGCCAAACCGTCGGCATTTTTGCTTTTAAGTGTAAAATCGGGCGCGTGATCACCAACATTGAGACCCATAATTATTTTTTTCCTCAAGTTAATTTATAATGCGGCTTCATACCGACGATTGACTTCTTCCCAATTAATGGTATTGACCCAAGCGGCAATATAAGCGGGACGAAGGTTTTGGTAGTTTAAGTAATAAGCGTGTTCCCAAACATCCAACCCCAAAATAGGTGTACCTTCACCGGTCATGAGTGGGTTGTCTTGATTGGCAGTGCTCATAATTTTGAGCTTGCCATCTTTCACCACGCACCAAGCCCAACCACTACCAAAACGGGTTGCTGCAGCAGCAGAAAACTTTTCATAAGCGGCTTCAAAACCACCCAAATCACTGACAATAGCTTTGGCAACTGCACCCGTTGGCTCTCCGCCACCATTGGGGCTCATAACGGTCCAAAACAAGCTGTGATTGGCATGACCGCCACCATTGTTGCGAACAGCTGTGCGAATACCTTCGGGTACGCTGTCTAAATCACTGATCAAATCTTCAATGGATTTGCTGGCCAAGTTGGGATGATCGGCCAATGCGGCATTCACATTGGTCACATAAGCATTGTGGTGTTTGCTGTGGTGTATTTCCATTGTGCGCGCATCAATATGCGGTTCTAAGGCATCATATGCATAAGGTAATTTAGGAAGTTCATAAGCCATTTTACTTCTCCTTGAGTTAAAAGATGAACTGCTGTGTGTATTATGCAAAAACAATAAATGAATTTGATGAGTTGAAAATATAATGAAGTCTTACGGGGGCGTCAAGTCTTGCGAACCAAAATCTAATCAATGAGAAAATAGGCACTTATCTATCAAATCTGGAATTTATTTTTAAGACTTTTCTACCCAAATGTTGTCGATTAATCGGGCCTTTCCAAAATACACGGCCACAGCAAGCAAAACCCGTCCAGACAAAACCGACAGTGGTGCCAAACGGTCCATATCGACGGCTTCAACATAGTCAATTTGTGCATGGGGCGCCTCGGCAATAAGGTTGCGCATGGCCCCCAATACTTGGCCTGCATCTCGCACGCCATCTTCAATCAGAGACTTTCCCAATTGAAGCGCGCGATAAAGCACGGGCGCTTCCTGCCTTGCTTCGGGGGTCAAATAGACATTGCGAGAACTTTTTGCCAACCCATCCGATTCGCGTATTGTGGGTGCCACAACCACGTCCACATCCAAGTTTAAATCGCGAACCATGCGCTGAATCACCAACACCTGCTGTGCATCTTTTTGACCAAACACGGCCACATGAGGCTTTGTTGCAGTAAAAAGCTTGGCCACCACAGTCGCAACCCCTCGGAAATGCCCAGGACGCGAGCGCCCACACAAATTGTCTGTTAGGCCCTCCACATTGACATAGGTTGCAAAACCATCAGGATACATCTCATTCACATCTGGCACATAGGCAAAATGCGCACCCGCTTCGGAAATTTGCTTTAAATCGCGATCCAAATCGCGTGGATAAGCGGCCAGATCTTCTTTGGGGCCAAATTGGATTGGATTTACAAAAATGCTCACCACCACTTGATCGGCATGTTGTAATGCCTGCGTAACCAAACTCAGGTGCCCTTCATGTAAGTATCCCATTGTGGGCACCAGCCCAATGCGGTTGCCACGTTGTCGCAATTGATCGGCCACAGTGTGCATGTGCGAAACAGTTTTGATCACATCAACCATGGGAGACCTGCAGGATGTTTTCTAACTGAGCCTTAAATGCACGCAATTCTTTGTTTTTCATTAAAAAACGATGTTCCTCATCTGGAAATTGTTTCGTTCTGACATCGGCACAATAATCTTCAAACGCTTTTTGCATCACATCTTTTACTTGGGCGTATTGCTTGACAAACCGAAACATCTTGTCATTGACACCCAACAAATCGTGAACAACCAACACCTGCCCATCACACACACGCCCCGCCCCAATGCCAATGGTGGGTATGGCAACCTGTTCGGTCACAGCTTCTGCCACCCGCTCGGGAATGCATTCGAGCACAACACCTACAGCCCCAGCCCCTTCTAAGGCCAACGCATCTTCAAAAACCACAACGGCTTCATCGGCCCGATCCCCATAAAGTGGGCGTTCTCCAATGCGCGTTTGGGGAGTATATCCCACATGGCCCACAACAGAAATACCCACCTCCACCAATGCCGTCACTTGGGCACTGACTTCTCGCCCACCTTCCAACTTTACCAACTCGGCCCCCGCATCAACCAACAACTGCCCATTCTCAACAGCCATTTGGGGCGTTTGATAACTGCCATAGGGCAAATCAACCATCAAAAGTGCGTCCTTAACGCCTCGCCGCACCGCCCGTGTATGGTGCAACATATCGGCCATTGTCACATCCTGTGGCCCATCATATCCCAACACATTTTGCCCAACAGAATCCCCCACAAAAACCACATCTACACCTGTAGCATCTTGTAACTTAGCCGTAGGAAAGTCATAACACGTCATGACAACAATGGGTGTTTTGTCTTTCTTCATCTGTGCCAATGACTCTATTTTTATCCGCAACCCCATAAAGTAAACTCCCAATCCCAATTAAACATTGACATGCACTGGCCGATAATACCGCGTTCCGGCAGGTGGTGACAATATCTGTTCAACCAAATCGTCTAAGTCTTCTAATTGATTGGCAAAATCAATTTCAGACACATTAACAACCAACAAAGGCGTATCGGTGTAATGAAAAAAGAAATGATTATACCCTTCACTTAATCGAGCCAAATATTCTTCAGAAATCACACGTTCATACCCTCGGTCGCGTGCCCGAATACGGCGCAACAAATGAGGTACAGAATCTTGTAAATAAACCACCAAATCGGGCCGAGGAATTTTTTCACTTAACGTATCGGCCAAACGTTCGTACAAAGCAAACTCTGCATCATTTAAACTTGCATTGGCGTAAATGCGGTCGCGCTCAAAAATAAAGTTGCTGATCACAAATTTTTCAAACAAATCCATTTGGTGCAACTCTTGTTGCAAGCGATAGCGACTGAGCATAAAAAACACCTGCGTCTGAAATCCATAATGCTGAGGATTTTCGTAAAAAAGAGGCAAAAACGGATTTTCGGCCACGTCTTCAAGTGCCAAACGCGCCTTGAGACGCCCCGCCAATAAACGAGCCAGTCGGGTTTTACCAACGCCCGTAACACCTTCTATGGCAATATAACGCACAGCCACGGGTTTTTCCCTCATGCCCACAATGAAAGATGCGCAACACGATGTACCGCACCATCATCGACATCATTTAACAACGACGCAAATGAACACCCCAAAACAGGGTGTTTTTCTTCAGCGACAAGATCGCAAAGCGGATGCAAAACAAAACCGCGAACATGCAAATAGGGATGTGGCACAGTCAAGCCAGGCTCGTCGATAACAGCCTCACCAAATAACAACACATCCAAATCCAAAATGCGTGGTCCCCATTTTTTGAGACGTCTTCGACCAAAAAACAACTCGGTCTCAAGCAACACACCCAACAATGCTTGTGCGGTTAAAGATGTTTCTACTTGTACAACGGCATTTAGAAAATCGGGTTGATCCAAAACACCCACAGGCCCCGTTTCGTAAACCGAAGAAACCGCCACAACATCTATTTGTTTATGGGTATCTAACCGATCTACAGCCAAACGCAAAGTCTCTGCTCGATCTCCTAAATTGGCACCGATGCCCAAAAAAGCTGTTGTTTTCTCAGACACCGCGACACACCTCAACTTCAACCCCATCAAATTGTGTGGCTACTGGCGGGTTGGGCTTGCGCACTCTGACCACCACATTTTGCAATTGCAACGCAGATAACAACACCTCAGCAATCCGATCGGCCAATGCCTCAACCAACCCAAACCGTTCCTTTGTGACCACCTGCTCAACCAACTCACATACGCGCGGGTAATCTACGGCCTTGGGGTGGGTATCCAGTTTGGACCACCCACGGAAATCGCCAGCCACATCCACATCCACCTCAAACTGCTGCCCCAATGTGGCCTCTTCATTTAATAAACCGTGATAACCGTAAAAGGTCATATTTCGAATTCGTAACGTGTCTTTTTTCATAGCGCCTAATATTTACAAAACACACACTTAAGTCAAGTTATTTATAGCACTTGCAATACCTCACCCCAATATCCATCTGCACTTACTTTTTAACTTCCACAAACGGCAGTGACACAATTTCCCCTTCTGCCTCACCAACCAGCACCCGTTGCCCCACATCATGCATACCTCGCTTTATAACAGCCAAGGCAATCACGCCATTCAAAGCCATTGAATGGACACAACTCGTAACACGCCCAACAACCTTATCATCAACAACCACTTCGGTATTGGGTGCAATCAATTTTTCCCTATCCAAACGCACACCAACCAAATAACGCCGAGGTTTGCCCCGAAAATGCATCTTGGCAATTACCTCCTGCCCGATATAGCACCCCTTATTAAAATCAACGGTATCTTCTAAACCCACTTCCAAAGGAGCGACTGCTTCATCAATCTCAATACCGCAAAGCGGAATGCCGGCTTCTATCCGCAACACTTCTTGTGCCAATGTGCCCACGGGTATCGCCCCAGCCCCCACCAACGCCCGCCATAAATCTGCCCCGACACCCACAGAAACACGAACATCAAAACCATCTTCACCCAAAAACGAGCACCGAGTGACCCATATCGGCAGCTCATTCCACTGCCCCATTACCGTATGATGTTCAGACAAATCATCTCCAACAAGCCCAACCACCTTTTTGATATTTGACCCTGCCAGAGGTCCTACCACACCCAAAATAACCCAATTTTGTGTCTCATCGGTCATCACAACATCGTCTGCAATTAAATACCGATCCAATGTGTCATACAACCTGGCTTGATACCCAAATTCTGTTTCCAACCACAAATATTCGCCCAAATGATGCACCCACAAATCCAAAAGCGTTTGCCCATGAACCGTTGTGAGTGCCGCGTGATTGCCCGCCCACTCTGATAAACCCTGCACAGTATTGGTCACCATCCCGTGTAAAAACCGTGTGCGATCTTTGCCCGTTATGCGCAATTTACCTCTGCCACTGCGATCTACCAATCCTACCCCAGTTTTCACGGCTTGATATTCAAAAGCAGAATCGCCATAATGAATAGGGGGCAAAGATCCATTTTCTTCATTGAATACCGCCCCTGCCTCAACCTGCAAATCTTTCAATGACACGCCTTATCCTCCATTTTGCGTAAAATATACTCAATAAATCAAATATTTGCGCACAAAGACCAAGATTGGACCATCTTTTGCCTTTGCGTCTTTTATCTTCTCTTATATAATAATTGGATAACGTATGGCACTTGCCTTGCCTGTCAAGGGATGATTCCCAAAGTTTCACAATCCAGACATTGCTCACTGAACCATTCAACAAATCAGCTTAAAGGAGCCAGACCCCATGAAAGCCATTCGCATCAGCCAATATGGTGGCCCAGAAGTTTTATCACTTGAAGACATAGACACACCATCACCGGGTGACGGACAAATACGCATCAAAGTAGAAGCTGCAGGACTCAACTTTATTGACACCTATCACCGCACTGGCCTTTATCCACTCAACCTCCCGCTCACACTGGGATTAGAAGGTGCTGGCGTGATCGACGCCATCGGTACCAACGTTTCCCAATTATCTGTTGGAGATCGCGTTGCGTGGAAAAGTGTGCCTGGCTCCTATGCCGAATATGTGGTCGCCAAACCATCCGACGTGGTCAAAATTCCTGACAATGTCGAAACCAAAACCGCCGCCGCTGTGATGCTTCAAGGACTCACAGCACATTATTTGTCAAACAGCACTTATCCGTTGAGCCAAAACGACACCTGCCTCATTCACGCGGCAGCGGGTGGTGTGGGTCTCTTGCTTGTTCAAATGGCCAAAATGCGTGGTGCCCGTGTTTTTGGCACCACATCGACCCCCGAAAAAGCCGAGCTCGCCCGCAAAGCAGGTGCAGATGAAGTGATTCTTTACACCGAAAAAGACTTTGAAGCCGAAGTCAAACGCCTCACCGATGGCAATGGTTTGAATGTGGTTTATGACTCCGTTGCCAAAGCCACCTGGGAAAAAAGCATCAACTGCCTCAAACCACGCGGATACATGGTCTTTTTTGGCAATGCAAGTGGCCCCGTTCCGCCCATAGATCCCTTATTGCTCTCACAAAAAGGGTCTATTTTTATGACACGCCCAACCCTCAACAGTTACACCCTCACAGCAGAAGAATACTTAGGCCGTACCAACGACATTATGGGCTGGATTGGCAGTGGCAAACTCGACGTGCGTATTGGCGAAGAACACCCCCTTGCCGATGCCGCAGAGGCCCATCGCCGTTTAGAAGGTCGCAAAACAACAGGCAAAGTGCTTATCGTGCCATAGGCATTAAAAATACATAAGGCATAAACCAAAAGAAGCCCGTTCCGCAGCAATTGGAACGGGCTTCTTTTGGTTTTAAAATGGCTAAGTGGTAAAAAACACCCATTCTCCGCCACACACCATTCAACCTAAGTCATTATATAATAAATACATGTCATTTATTTTAAAAAAATATTAAAAAAAAGTAAAAAAATACTAAAGATACCTGCCCTATGTGCCGATCTATAGAGATACAGGGGTTATATACCTTGCGCGATGCCGACGCGAAGAAGCACATATCCACCCAATTACGATGGGTCATTCCGATGCACCGACAACCGATGTCGAGACTCCAGTCGGATCTGTCTAAACTGTTTTCTCATTTACTCGAAGAAGACATTGTGCTGTCTCCTTATCAAGCACACCAGATTGCCTCACAAGTGACTCTCACGTATCACACGTTGGATTTGGAAACAAATCCAAACACTCCCAACGGGAAACAAGGATAGCCGTTATGCCTACAGGAATCAGTCAAACCGCCGTTAACCCAGCTGCATTGACCCCACGCCCAGCAACGCCTCCGCGTGAACCGTCAACACCAACGGCAACAAGCACAGAAAATGCCCAAGCGACTTTGGCCACAGGCAGTCAAGATGTGGTTCGGGCACCAGAACCAGCAGCCGGTAGCCAGGGTGCTGAAAACAATACCAATGCAAATGCTGGCCAAAACGGGCAAGCCGCATCTGCTGGTAACCAACCCGTAAGGTTGGAACAAGAAGTCAACCGTGGTTTGGGCGGAAACGTCGATATCACGGCCTAAGAAAACCTCGCGGAATCTGCCACAATCCTACGCGGACGGGTTATGATCAGAGGGTTTTCTAAATTGTATGACTCAGCTCGTATCGTCGATAAAAGTGTTCACGTTTGGTTAGGATAGAACCATGCCGATCTTTACCTCGCGGTTTTCTTCCGAGCGATCGCTGGTGGGCAGTATTGCAACCAGTCGCATCCAGGAAAGCAAAGATGCCGAATCTAAAGACAAAAACCGCCGAACAGACAGTGCAAACTCACGTACTTCTCAAAAGGCAACAACAGATCGTTTAGAAATCACCAACAATCAGCAAGACGCATTTGCTGCCTTGTTTCGATCTTCTGAAAAAACTGTTGATGCACGTGCAGATAAAAGTGCGGCCGACGCACAAGTTGCCCGACAACTTACTCTGCGCAAAGCCTCACAAGAAACCGTGGTTGCACGCTCCAACCTCAGTTCTTCTCCACAAGAACTTCCAATTGGTGTCTCTGCAAGTAATAACACGCAGAGCGCATCCATCGCGCAACAAACCACAATTACAAAAGAAAATTTTAGTGCCTTACAAAGCGCTTTAACCAACCGTCTGGACACATTGGTTAAACAGCTCAACAATGTACGTGCTCAGCAATCTGTAAGGGCCAATGCCAAAGAGAACACCACGGCCGCACAAAATGCCACGCCGGAATCTTTGGATGCGCTGACCCAAAGTGTCGCACAACCGACACCATCAACGCCAACCTCAATCAGGGACGATGAGGTGGCCGTTGACCCCACCGCGCGACTGGAAGCACGCATTGAAAAACTGCGTGACAAAAAAGTGGAATTGGCTTCCGCATTTGTACCGCCCGCACCGCCGGAAGCAGAAGAACAAAAGGCAGAACTGCGCACCAATTTGCAGGCCATTTCTACGGGATTGCAAAACGATGCCGCCATAGAAAAACAACGCAATGCTTCAGAAACACAACGCAATGCAGATGTTGTCGCAAAACGCGAACAACGCCAAACCATTCGAGAAAACCAATCTGAAATTTCCAATTTGCAAGTCAGTCGACGACAACTGGATCAGGAAGCACAACGCACCGATCAAGCCATTCGTCAACTACAAAATGAAACAGCGCGCTTAAAAAATGGTGCAACGTCGTCAGGGACAGCACTCAACATTTTGGCGCAGTAGTAAATAGGTTCTGAAGCCTACCTATTCCAAGTGGCTTCAGATGATGTGACATCGGAGTGGCGCATCATCACTTGTACCACTCGCCCAGTGGTGCCGATTGGTCAGCCCCTCTTCCCTATCATTGGGAAGGGGGGTTTTCGGTTTGTATCTTAACTCTTTCTACTCAAAACAGCTGATATCTTATCTGGACGTCTTATCACTTGCCTTGTTTTTTTTCATATGCTATATTCGGGCACATTTGATATTTCAGTTATAATTTTAGAGGAACAAACTGTGCAAACACTTGCCGACAGTTTAAAGGTGCTTGCAGATCCAGCTCGTCTGCGCATCTTAAAAGAGCTCACTGGCCCTAAAAAAGAAAAATCTTGTTGTGTGCGAGACTTAGCCAATCGACTACAAATTTCTCAACCCAATGTTTCCCACCACCTCAAAGTACTCAAAAATGCAGGATTTATTGCCTGTGAAAAATCAGAGAAAAATGATCAACGCTTTGCCTATTACTCTGTCAACCTCGACCAAATTGAAACTTTGTTTCACGACGTTCGCCAAAACATATCGTAACCCCCACACAAGGCCCCTTCCCCAACAAACTTTTTGACCCACATCCAATCTTATTCGCCCTTATTTGGTTCTTGGTGACATGTTTACATCCATCCAACAAAGATATACTTTTGCGTTTTTATGTATCCTTTATCTATCGACGCCCATTATGTCACAAAAACAACACCCCATTCGCACCCAAACCATTCAGCAAGCAGAAGCCCTTATTGGCCTGAATTTTACCCCCGCAGAACGTGACTCTTTATTGGATGAAGCAAAAGAGCACCTTAAAAGCTTCGAAACACTCAGAGCCCAAGCCTTACCGAATGCCATACCACCGGCATTGCATTTTCATCCCATCCCCGTGGGTTTTCAATTTTCACCCCACCAAAACCCCATTTCATTTGGCCCACCAGCTCATACAGATGTGCCTGCAAACGAAGCAGAACTTGCATTTTATTCGGTACGCGACTTAGGCGAACTCATTCGCACCAAAAAAATGACCGCCACACAACTGACCCAGCTTTACCTGAAGCGCCTTAAAACATATGGTCCCGAGTTGGAATGTGTCATTACCCTTACCGAAGAACTCGCCCTTGCACAGGCCAAACGCGCAGATGAAGAAATTGCTGCGGGTAAATACCGTGGGCCTCTTCACGGCATACCATATGGCGCCAAAGACCTCCTTGCCACAAAAGGGTATAAAACCACTTGGGGCGCAACCCCCTACAAAGAGCAAATCATTGACCAAGATGCCACCGTGATTCAGAAATTAGAAACAGCAGGGGCCATCTTGGTTGCCAAACTCACCTTAGGGGCTTTGGCCTGGGGCGATGTTTGGTATGGTGGCACCACGCGCAACCCACACGACCTCAAACAAGGGTCAAGCGGTTCATCTGCAGGTTCTGCATCTGCCACATCAGCAGGCTTGGTTGCCTTTGCCATTGGCAGTGAAACCTGGGGCTCAATTGTCTCTCCAGCAACCCGATGTGGCGTTACGGGATTGCGCCCCACATTTGGACGTGTCAGTCGTACGGGTGCTATGACATTGAGCTGGTCCATGGACAAACTGGGCCCCATTTGCCGAACGGTAGAAGATGCCGCCATTGTCTTTGATGCGCTTCGTGGTGGCGATGGCATAGATCAAACCGTTGTAGACGCACCTTTTAATTACACCCCTCAAATCGATATCAAATCTCTGCGTATCGGCTATGTCCAATCACTGTTTGAAGACAAAGAAAAAACCACCCAAACAGACCTTGCCACATTAGACGCCATAAAAAATTTGGGTGTCAAACCCATTCCTACAACATTGCCAGATGCCCCAATAGAAGCACTTTCTTTTATTTTATCAGCAGAAGCCGCCGCCGCATTTGATGACCTAACACGAACCAATCGCGATGACCTTTTGACCCGACAAATTAAAAATGCGTGGCCCAATGTTTTTCGGGCAGCACGGTTTATTCCAGCCGTCGAATACATACAAGCCAACCGATTGCGCTACCAACTGATACAAGACATGCAACAGATTATGCAAGACATTGACGTTTATATTGTGCCATCTTTTGGCGGAAACAATTTGTTATTAACCAACCTCACTGGCCATCCGTGTGTTACACTGCCCAACGGCTTTGATGAAACAGGGCACCCCTTAAGCATCAGCTTTATTGGACGTCTCTTTGATGAAGCCACACTGCTTGCAGTGGCACACCAATACCAAGTGGCCACCACTTTTCACTTGCAACACCCTGTGCGATATCGCAAATGAAAGTCACTACCCTCCTGCTTCTGGTTCAAGGTGATCCCATTTCAAAAGTGTTATTGGGATTTAAAAAAGTAGGGTTTGGTAAGGGAAAGTTTACGGGCATTGGTGGAAAAGTTGAAGCAGGTGAAACCATTGAATCGGCAACGGTTCGGGAAATGCGCGAGGAAACCAGTGTTGTTGTTGCCGAAAAACACCTCCAATTAGCAGGACATATCACCTTCTACTTTCCCTCAAAACCCAAATGGGACCTCACCATTCATATTTTTTTGGCCAAACACTGGCAAGGAACGCCCACCGAAAGCCTTGAAATTAAACCCCAATGGTTTCACCCAAAAGAACTCCCCTACAATGCCATGTGGGCCGATGCTTCCTATTGGTATCACAGGGTGCTCAATGGCGAAAGAATTGAAGCCACCTTTACATTTAATTCTGACAATGAAACGATCAACACGTTTCGGTTTCACAATGACGAGGCGATTTCTTAAGGCTTATCACACAATCAGCAGGAACCGCGTACAATCCACCTTGTTATCTCTCTCAAATGATGTGATTGTTGTAGAATATTTTCAGAAACTGGGTTGACTTTAGGCGTATAACTGCCGATAATTTTCAATGTGCTTTCTTTAGGGTGTCGTCAAATATTTAAACTTGACAACACAGATAAAAACACTATATACAGATTTTAAGAAAATCTAATACGTGGTGTTAGTTCTCTCCGAAGAACGAGGTGATTGGATTGGCAAGACTAACGGCATCATCTAATGACGCAAAAGATGCGTTGCATCGCTACCTTGAAGATGTGGCTTCATCACAGCCATTGTCATCAAAAGAAGAAGTGGCCCTTGCACAGCGCATCAAAAAAGGAGACCTCAAAGCACGTGCAACACTCGTGGAGGCCAATCTGCGATTTGTCATTACCGTTGCGCGCGATTACCAAAACCAAGGCGTTCCATTGGTAGATCTGATCAGTTCTGGCAACTTGGGGCTTATCACCGCTGCCGAACGCTTTGACGAAACCAAAGGCTTCAAGTTTATCTCCTATGCCGTGTGGTGGATTCGCCAATCTATTTTACAAACCCTGGCCGAACATTCGCGCATTGTGCGCCTTCCCCTTAATCGAGTGGATCTTTTACGGCGCATTTCTCGCTACACCAACACCCGCCAACAAGAAACCACCATTCGCCCACAAGAAGAAGAAATTGCCGACGAATTGGGGCTTACCGTCGAACAGGTGATGGACACCCTTGCAAGTGGGCAACGCATTTTATCGTTGGATGCCACATTGGGTGAAGGCGAAGACAACAGCCTTTTGGAAATTATGCCCGATGCCACACAAGAATCGCCAGATACAATGGCGATGCGAAATTCCTTGGAGCACGAAATTGAATCGGCACTGGAAACATTAGACGAACGTGAACAACAAGTCATTCGCCTGTATTTTGGAATTGGTGGCAACCGAGAGTTGACACTCGAAGAAATTGGCTCACAGTTTCGCCTCACCCGAGAGCGTGTTCGCCAAATCAAAGAAAAAGCCCTGCGCAAACTTCGGCATCCTACACGGGGAAGAAAATTGATGCCGTATGCAGAGGAAGAAGGTGCTTAAGGTTTCTTGTTTATAAAATAAAAAGGCGTGTGATCACAAATCACACGCCTTTTTTGTCTTCTGCAAGACACCTTCTTTAGCCCTCCCCTTGGGGCCCATTCAAGTTTTTGGGTGCCCTCTTGTTCAAATTTCATATCGCTCAGTGCGGTAATTGATCAACCAAGTCTTTGAATGTATTTCCGCGCGCTTCGAAGTTTAAAAACTGGTCATAGCTTGCTGATGCAGGTGAGAGCAATACCGTTTGGTGGGGGGTTGCCAAACGGTGGGCCAAAGAAACAGCTGAAGGCAAATCTTTCACAAAGTGAATGTGTGTGTTTGCTGTTTTGGGAACCACGTTTGCAATGACTTGGGCCGTTTGCCCCATCACAATCAGATGCGCCACTTTATTTGCAATGGCCTGCGCCAAACCATCATATGGAATTTTTTTGTCGTATCCGCCAGCAATCAATATACAGGCACGATCCATAGCGCTTAATGCAACAAGGGTGCGATCGGGGCTTGTGGCAATGGAATCGTTCACGTAAGTAACATCATTGATCACGGCCACGCGTTCTAAACGATGAGGAACACCCGTGAATGACCGAAGCACCGACACAATATCCTCATTGGGCACACCACACACAAGAGCCACACCAACCGCAGCCAATGCGTTGGCCAAATTGTGACGGCCTGGCAATTGTACCCCATCTACATGACAAATGGTGCCAACCGCATCCCCTTTTTTATACATCACCTTATCATCACAAACAAATACACCCTTACTACACGCGCCAGATACGCTAAACGGAAGATGCAGTCCATCACCTTGCCATAGACTTACATCGCCATCATCCGCATTTACAATGGCCCAGTCGCTTGCCATTTGATGAGCAAGTATGTTTTGCTTGGCACACCGATAGGCGTCTAATGAACCATGAATATCAATGTGATTGGGTGCAAAGTTGGTCACCACACCAATGTGTGGGCTCCAAGATAAATCGCCCAAACGATCCAACTGAAAACTGGACAACTCCAATATCACAGGTGTATCAGGTGAAATATGTTCCACATCGTCCAATAACGACCGACCTATATTCCCGCCCACCAACGTGCGTGGATCAACGCGTTTGAGCATCTCACCAATCAAGGTGGTCGTTGTGGTTTTGCCACTGCTGCCTGTCACGCCAATGATTTTGGCAGGGCAATATGTGACAAACAAACAAATCTCTGTTGTAATGGGAACGCCTGCTTTTTCTGCCGCCAATAAAAAAGGCGACGACCGGGGCACTGCTGGATTGGCCACCACCAAATCTGATTGGATAAAATCGCTTTCATCATGGCCACCCAATTTCCATGTAACAGGCAAACCTTTCAAAGCATGTAATGAAGATGCCAATGCATCTTCAGAACGCAAATCCGTTACCGTTACACGTGCTCCTTGACGCACCAAAAAACGTGTGGCCCCCACCCCACCACCAAACAAACCCAGCCCCATCACCAACACCCGTTTGCCCCTCAAATCGTGCCTCATAACACCCTTTCACCTTTGCTAAATACTTTATGCCCCCACATCGCGCCCGTCTAAAATAAAAGTCAACACTTCGGCAGTGGTCAAAAGATCCAAGGCATTGTGATGCAAAATATCGCGCATTTGTACGGCATTGCCCGACTGCACAAACCGGTGATAGGCATCGGGAATATCTGCTCCTGGAATATCACCACGTCGAACCCGTTTACAAATGTATTGTTCCAATGTTTGCAACTTACAATTGGGCAACCGCTTGCGCCACCGACGCCGACCAACATGCAACATGTCTATATGCGCTTGTTTGAGCTGAAAGGGAATGCCCATAAACAAAGACCTGTCGCGAATATAAGGCAGGTCATATGTTTTGCCATTAAAACTCACCACCACATCGGATGCACTGAGCATATTGGCAAAATAAGACAACAAAGCGGCTTCTTCTGTATAGTCTCTTGCCAACAATTGTTGTACACGCAACTCCCCCTTCCAATAGCCCAACACACCGATCAAAAACAGGGGGGTGCCTGCCGTTAGTCCCGTGGCCTCAATATCGACATATATCACATCTTCGGGTTTGGCATCAATAAGCGCATCAAATGTGTTGTGTGGATCGGATGGCACATTGGCCAAATTGACACCATTGATCACCTTTACATAATGCGCCCGAAAGCCGTCGCCACTACCTGGCAACAACTCATCTATAGACAGATCAATTATAAAAAACTGTCCGGCCTCCGTTTGAATTTCGGCCCCTTGAGCCACTTCATCCAAACGCAGTCTCAAACGTGCATCGGCCGCTGTGGCCATTACACGTAAATCTTTGGGCAACGGCAAAGGGGCTTGTGGAGCAGAAGGCTTTGACACTCGTCGTGATGTGGGCTTGGTTGCTTGTGCTGGCACCTCTGTTCTTTCGGGTACCTCACCCACTTCAATATCGTCTTCATGTTTTAAATCACGCCGATTCAGCGCCGCAATGCGCTTGCGCATGTCTTCAGAAAGCATCACCATCTCCGCTACATAAAATATCAACGCATAAGACAAAACATAACTGAATATACATTGAGGAACACAAGCCCGTCAAGGCATAGGATCAGGTCAAATAATACTGGCATAAAACGACAGATTTCATTATGTTGGCGCGTCACTTTTAAAGACCCATTGCGAAAGAACACATACTTGTTAAATAAAAATGTCATCACCTTCTTTCAACGCGTGTCACTTTGCTTGACGGTTATCTATGGCTTGGGTTGCTTGCCATCAGACCCAACAAATCAACCCGACCAGAAACAGGCCCAAGAAAAATCTGCAACAGAAACACCCCATCACGCACCCGTACCCCAAACCATTGACCCACAAATATTATTAAATCGAAACTTTGGCGAAGCACCATTATTAACAGAACAAGCCAATAAGGGCAACATTCTTCAAGTCGCCCAGCGCTTACCAGAAAACCCCCTTGTGGTGGTGCCTCTTGAAGCCATTGGTCAATATGGTGGTGCCATTCAGCGCGGTTTAACGGGCGATATTGCTCAGTGGCCAGGTATTGCAAAATGTATGGCAGAAAACCTATTGGCATTTAAACGGCCAATGGGAGATGGCATTGAACCCAATCTGGCAGAACATTATGAATTTCAAGATGATGGCAGAATCGCCATCCTGCATTTTAGAAAAGGCGTTCGTTGGTCAGATGGGCACCCCTTTACGGTAGATGATGTCCTTTTTTATTACAATGACATGCTCTTTAATGAGAATGCCCGCTCAAGTGATATCCCAACCCCACCACCGGCTTGGCTGGCAGATGGCAAACCCATTCTACTCGAAAAAATAGACGATTATACCCTGCGCATTCGCTCAACCAAACCCTTGGGCCGGTTGCGCGAAACATTGGCCTCTCCAAGTGATTTTGCTGCACCCAAACATTATTGGAAACAGTTTCACCCCAAGTATACACCTGGTGCAGATTATGGCGAATTTCGCCAAAACACCACACGCGCCAAAATGCTGATGACACCTGGCATTCCCCGTTTGTCGGCGTGGGTTGCCAAAGATTGGATACGCGGTCAACGTATCGTTTATGAACGAAACCCTTATTATTGGAAAATAGACACGGCAGGCAACCAACTGCCCTATGCCGATCAAATCGTATTTAGTGTTATTGCAGACACACAAGTGATCTTGCTCAAATTTATGAATGGCGAAATTGACCTTTTTGGACGCTATTCCGATGTGAACATGTTTCACTCGCTCAAGTTAGAAGAGAAAAAAGGCGCTTTCAAAATTGTCATTTCTGGCCCCAATTCTGGCCCATCGTTTTATCTCAACTGGGATGTTGAAAAACCCGCACTCAGAGAAGCCTTTCGAAACAAAAATGTGCGCATTGCCCTCTCCCATGCCATCAACCGTGAAGAGGTCAACCAAATTCTTTACAAAGGTTTCCTCGAACCATCGGGCTATTCGTTTTTGCCAGGCAATCCTTATTTCTCACAAGAAAACTATCAAAAATACACCGAATACGATCCCGTTTTGGCCAACCGTCTATTAGACGAAGAAGGATACAGAGACACCGACGGAGATGGCATACGCGAGCTCAAAGATGGCTCACCCTTTCAAGTGATCATCGACGTTTCTGGCCGATCTTCCATTTCGGATATTTGTGAACTCGTTACAGATCATTGGGCAAAAATAGGCATCAAAGTACATACCTATGTGGCTATGCGAGACATCATTTGGCCACGCCGTTTTAATGGTGAATTTGAAATTCATCAATGGGGGCTCGAAGGGCCAGGTGATCCATTAGACAGACTGGACGATTGGGCCATCACGGGCGCCAACACTCCCTTTTGGCACCGAAACGCATCGAAGGAAACACAACCGTGGTTCCAAGAAGCCACAGACCTCATGATCAAAGCAACAACCACCGTTGACACGGCCCTTGTACGCACCTATATGGAACGGGCCAGTAGCTTGCATTCAGATAATGTGCCCGTTATCACCATTGGTTCAATCTATCGCATTTGGGGCAAAAGCACGCGCTTGGGCAATGTGCCTGATGACATCAGTTTTTTAAGTGTTCACGGCGCATGGGGCCGCCCCATATTTCACGAACAAATTTTTGTTAAGCGCAAATAACATCCGTCTTTAACGCTCAAATCGGGTTAACAAACAACCCTTTGTATATTGGGCCCTGAACTTTTGACACGCACCTAAAAAATTGTAAGCTTTATGAAACACACCTGCTTTATCAGCCACATTTTCGATTCGATGGAAATCCGATACGCCACCCATTGGACATATATTTTATGATTTTTAAAACAGCAAAAAAATGGCTTTTTCATTTTATCATCTGTAGCCCACTGTTCATCTTAACAGGTTGCTTGGCCTCAGATCCTGGTCATGTGGCCATAGGCACTCAGGCCACATCCAATGCCGTCCATTTGGAAACCCGTGCGCCCAAGTACATTGACCCAACCATTTTAAAAAAACGCACATTTGGTGAAGCACCTATATTGGCCGAAAAAGTCAAACGTGGCGAACTTCCTCCCGTATCAGAACGCCTACCCGAAAATCCATTGGTTGTCATCCCCATTGACACCATTGGTCAATATGGCGGAACTCTGCGTCGCGCCCTCACGGGTGACATTGTGCAAACCGCGGGTGTCAGCAAAACCCTCGGTGAAGATTTAATGGGGTTTTCACGCCCACTCCCCGACAGCATCGAATTTAACTTGGCCGAAAGTTACGAATATCAAGACGGCGGAAAAACGGCCATCTTTAAATTGCGCAAAGGCATCAAGTGGTCAGATGGACATCCTTATACCGTTGACGACATTCTGTTTTGGTATTACGACATGACGCTCAACGACGATGCCCGCGATGCCGTGTTGCCTCCCAGCGTGTGGTTTGTGGGCAAAGACCCCATCCAAATGGAAAAGCTGGATGACCATACACTGAAGGTCAAATCGTCTGCCCCATTGGGGCGCGTACTTTACGCATTTAGTGGTGGCACCAGTGCCCAACCCAAACACTACTTTTCCCAATGGCACCCCAAATACAACCCAAATGCAACTTATGAGGCTTTTCGCGACAGCACATCTGCGGGGCAACTGAATCTTAAACCAGGTGTTCCCAGTCTCTCTGCTTGGGTACCTGTGGAATGGATTCGCGGCCAACGGATTGTTTATGAGCGCAATCCTTACTATCACAAAATAGATACGGAAGGCAACCAATTGCCCTATGCAGATCGCATCACATTTACTGTTATCCAAGACCCACAGGTTATTTTGCTCAAATTTGTAAATGGCGAAATTGATCTCTTTGGACGCTACTCCAAAGTAAGCATGTTTCCCACCCTCAAATCGGAAGAAAAAAAAGGCCGTTTCAAATTGCGCATCACTGGCCCAGATCGGGGCCCATCTTTTTATATCAATTGGGACACGCCCAAACCCAATTTGCGCGAAGCCTTTCGCAACATAAACGTGCGCATTGCCATGTCGCACGCCATCAACCGCGAAGAAATCAACCAAATTGTTTACCACGGCTTGCTTGAACCGGCCGGATATTCTTTTGGCCGATCCAACCCTTACTTTAATGAAGAAGCGTATCTCAAGTATTCCACATTCGATCCTGAAAAAGCCAAAGATATACTCGACAAAGCCGGCTACCGCGACACCGATGGCGATGGCTGGCGCGAGCTCAAAGATGGCTCACGTTTCGAATTTAACATCGACGTGATTCCAGGTGAAGGTGTTGATGTATCGGAACTGGCATCTGAACAATGGCGTGAAATTGGCTTAAAAGCCAACCTCAACATTTCGTTGCGCGACATCATTTGGCCTCGCCGCCTCAACGGTGATTTTGATATTCACCAATGGGGGCAAGAAGGCCCCGCCGATCCATTGGGGCGCTTGAACGATTGGGCCATTATGGCACCCACCGTTCCCTTTTGGCACAGAAATGCAACCGCAGATGGGCCAGAGTGGTTATACGAAGCCACCGATCTCATCAAAAAAACGCTGATTACCATCGACCCAGAAAAAGTAAAAGCACAAATGTCGCGCGTGCGTGACTTGCACACAGACAACGTACCCGTCCTTACGGTTGGTTCATCTTTTTCAGTATGGGGCGCCAGCACCCGATTGGGCAATGTACCTTTTCAAGGCACAGGTGCCGATGTGTATCGGGGATGGAGTCGCCCCGTTTTTCACGAACAAATTTTCGTCAAACAACCCACGGGCCAATAGCAAGATGGTCGCTCTTGGCAAAATAAAAAATCTTAACCCCATCCTCCAATAGCTGGAGTAACAACTATGCTCAATTACATCCTTCGTAGATTGTTACATATGATTCCCACCTTGATTCTGATTTCTATGGTCAGTTTCGCGGTGATTCAAGCACCGCCCGGAGATATGCTCACATCTCGCTTGGCCGAACTGGCCGAACAAGGTGAACTGGGCTCCGAAAGCGCAATGGCTCAAATAGAGGCCTTGCGAGAGCGTTATGGTCTTAATGACCCCATTTATGAGCAATATTTTCGCTGGATCAGTAAAATTATTTTTGAAGGCGATTTTGGTGAATCCTTCACTTACGAAATGGACGTGATTGAACTCTTGGCCGAACGCCTCGGGCTTACGTTGATGCTCACCTTGTCTACTCTTGTTTTCACGTGGGTCGTGGCCATTCCCATTGGCATCTATTCTGCCACACGGCAATATTCTCTTGGTGATTATGGGTTCACATTTTTGGGGTTCATTGGTTTGGCCACGCCCAATTTTTTACTCGCCCTTGTGATCATGTTTATTCAGGTCACGGTTTTTGAAACCGCATCGGTTGGGGGCCTTCTGTCACCTGAATACATTGGGGCAGATTGGTCTTGGGACAAATTTATGGATCTCTTGGCCCACATTTGGGTACCCATTTTGGTCATTGGCACAGGCAGTACTGCTGGAGTTATTCGTATTATGCGTGGTAATCTGCTCGATATTTTGGGGCAACAACACATTCAAACCGGTCGTGCCAAAGGTCTCAAAGAAAGCAAAGTGATTGTCAAATATGGTGTGCGCATTGCCATCAACCCCCTGGTCAGTCGTTTGGGGCTTGAGTTACCAGGCTTGCTCTCTGGTGCTGTTGTTACAGGCATTGTGTTGGGTTTGCCAACAGCTGGCCCCATTTTTCTAACCGCGCTAACGTCCCAAGACATGTTCTTGGCGGGCGCGTTTTTGTTGTTATCTGCTACCTTCTTGTTAATAGGCAACCTCCTGGCCGACATTTTATTGGCCTGGCTTGATCCGAGGATTCGATATGAGTAGTGTCGCCGAAACACCCACACAAATGCCCGACCCCAATGCGCCCCCCGTTGTCGTAGAAAAAGCCACAACGGCAACGTATTCACAACGCAAGCTAATTTGGCGGCGTTTTAAAAAACACAAAGCCGGCGTTGTGGGCGGTTATATTGTGGTCTTGCTCTATGCCTGTGTGTTCTTAGGAGAAATCTTAGCGCCCCACAACCCATCACACCGCTTTTACAAATTTGTGCATTTGCCCGCACAACGCATCCACATCTTCTCAGACGAGGGGATTCATTTTCCATTCGTCTACGGTATCAAAAGCAATTTTGATCGCCAAACAGGCATCAAAACCTATACCGAAGATTCGAGCAAGCGATACACCATTTACCCATTTGCACGGGGGCATGAATATACGTTTTATGGCCTCTTCACTTCCAACATTCACCTGTTTGGCACCGGGCAAGACAACCCCATGTTTCTGCTTGGAACAGATCGTTTTGGGCGAGACATGCTTTCTCGCATTATTGTAGGCGGGCGCGTATCGCTCACCATTGGCCTTTTTGCTGTATTCATCAGTCTTACCCTGGGCTCGGTGCTCGGAGTGATTTCTGGTTTTTATGGTGGCCAAGTAGACAACGTCATTCAGCGCATCATCGAACTCATATTTGCCTTTCCGTCCATTCCCATTCTCATGGCCTTGAGTGCCATCTTACCACCCGAATGGCCTTCACACTTTGTCTTTATGGGCATTGTTACCGTACTCTCACTGGTGGGTTGGGGAGGCTTGGCACGTGAAATTCGTGGCAAAACCCTCTCCATTCGTGAGGCCGACTTTATCTTGGCCGCACGTGTGGTGGGCGCAAAAGATAATCGCATTATCTTTCGTCACCTTTTGCCCTCTATGTTTAGCCATATCATTGTCATCGCCACACTCGCCATTCCGGGTTTTATTTTGGGCGAAAGCACTTTGAGCTTTCTCGGGTTGGGCATTAAACCCCCGATGACATCTTGGGGGTTGCTCTTATCAGATGCCATGAACATTCACTCCCTCAGCCTCTACCCATGGCTCTTGTTGCCAGGTGTGTGCATCATCATTGCCGTGTTGGCATTTAACTTCTTAGGTGACGGCTTGCGCGATGCTGCCGACCCTTATTCAAGCAGATAAATCAGGCAAACCGCAAACGTGAAACGGCAAACAAACCCACACAACCACCCAAATTCAAAGATGGCTTCGTTTTTACATTTGCCGTTTGCCATTTGCCATTTCACTGCTTAAGGACTTCCAATGGCTCAAACCGATCTCAAAAAGCAACCGCTGTTAGACATCCGCAATCTTAAAACCTATTTCCATACAGACGATGGTGTGGTGCGTGCGGTCAATGGAGTATCTCTATCCATTGAGCCAGGTAAAACACTGGGTGTGGTTGGTGAAAGCGGTTGTGGCAAAAGTATTACGGCCTTTTCAACCATGCGCCTTATTCCCAGCCCACCTGGTAAAATTGAAGACGGCCAAATTCTCTTTCGCAAAGATCCAACAGCCGAAGCCATTGACCTCACAACGCTCAACGCCAAAGGCCCAGAAATGCGCAGCATTCGGGGCAACGACATTGCAATGATCTTTCAAGAACCAATGACCTCCTTAAGCCCTGTCCACACCATTGGTAATCAAATTGGTGAAGCAATAATGCTGCATCAAAACGTAGACAAACATGAAGCCCGTGAACGGTCTATTGAGGCTTTGAACAAAGTGCGTTTGCCCCGACCAGACCGACAAGTAGATGCCTACCCACACGAACTGTCGGGTGGGATGCGCCAACGCGCAATGATTGCAATGGCCCTTTCTTGTAACCCCAGTTTATTGATTGCCGACGAACCCACCACGGCTCTCGATGTAACGGTTCAGGCACAAATTCTCGACCTGATGCAACAGCTCCAAGATGAAATTGGGATGGCCATTATGCTCATCACCCACGACTTAGGTGTGGTGGCCCATATGGCCGATCATGTGGCTGTGATGTATTTGGGCAAAGTGGTAGAATATTCTGACACACGCACCATCTTCAAACACCCCAGGCACCCTTATACCAAGGGATTGCTCAATTCATTGCCCAAAATTGGCAAAAAGCAACGCTTAGAACCCATTGTGGGCTCTATTCCAGATCCCTTTGAAATACCCACAGGTTGTACATTTGCACCACGTTGCCCACATGCAATGGACCAATGCCGGGAAGAACCCCAATTGCTTGAAATTGCCCCCAACCACCAAGTCAGTTGTTGGTTAGAAAAGAAATAGTGAAAAGATAAACGGCAAATGTGAAACGGCAAACAAACCAACATTCCCATCTGCCGTTTGCCGTTTCACATCTGCCGTTTGCCGTTTGCCTTCTGCCTCTATCTTAGCCCTAAAAGTGAGCCATAAACATGAATAATCCCAATAACGATCCCATTCTCGAAGTAACCGGCCTAAAAACCTACTTCCCCATTAAAAAAGGTATTATGCGCAAAGTAGTGGGTCACGTCAAAGCCGTTGATGGTGTGGACCTCACGCTACAAAGAGGTGAAACACTGGGCCTTGTGGGCGAATCGGGCTGTGGCAAAACCACCACTGGGCGATCCATTATTCGGCTTGTAGAACCCACAGCAGGCAACATCATTTTTCATCACAACGACAAAGCCATAGATTTGCGCACCCTCGAAAAAGAAGACATGCGCAACTTAAGGCGCGAATTGCAATACATCTTTCAAGACCCCTTCTCATCACTTAATCCGCGAATGACCGTCTTCGACATTGTGGCCGAACCCCTCGTGGTCAATCAAATTGCCACAGGCAGTGATCTCGAAGGTCGCATTGAACAACTCCTCATTCGCGTGGGCTTGCGCCCAGATCACTTGCGCCGTTACCCACACGCCTTTTCTGGTGGCCAACGTCAACGCATTGGCATTGCACGCGCACTGGCTCTCAACCCCAAGCTGGTAATCGCCGACGAACCTGTGTCCGCCTTAGACGTATCCGTTCAAGCCCAAGTGATCAACCTCATGGAAGATCTCCAAGCAGAATTCGATCTCACCTACCTCTTTGTGGCACACGACCTAAGCGTTGTGGAACACATTTCAGACCGCGTGGCCGTGATGTATCTCGGGCAAATTGTCGAAATTACGACTGCCGAACGCCTCTACGAAAAACCCCTTCACCCCTACACCGCCGCACTGATGTCTGCCGTTCCTGTAGCAGATCCAGATATCAAGGTCAATCGCATTCCTCTTGAAGGGGATGTGCCCGACCCCGCCGACGCCCCTCCCGGCTGTAAATTTCACGTACGTTGCCCACACGTTCAGGACCGTTGCAAAACAGAAGAACCCAAACTCAGAGAAGTTGAGCCAGGGCATCAAGCCAGTTGCCATTTTGCGGGCGAACTCACGTTCACAAATTTAGAAATTGAACCTGCCAAAACTTAATACTTAAATCAAAAAAACGGCCTGTAGGTCCTAGAAAACAGGTTAAAAACCTGGTAAGCTCTAAAAATAAACGACAAAATCACTCCTTGAAATAGTTATACAAATCCCAAATAACCTAATTTTTTTCAAGCCAAAATCAAATTCGTTTACATAAACACAAAATTATAAAAAAGCTCACACAATATTTCGTGTGAGCTTTTTGTTTACTGATTCACAAAAAAGCGATCCACAATCTGCTCCTCACTATCCATCACCACAGCCCGCACTTCCCCATCGGTTCGCAAAATGATCCGCGCCTTTCCATCGTGCGTTGGCACATGAACCACAAATCCACCAGGCGTCTGCTCCAACGTTGCCTCCCCGATCAAACGTTCCCCTGTTCGATGTGGGCGAAACACAGTCACAAATTCTTGTTGTAAGGAAGGCGTAGGCGTCTGCGCCGTCAAATGATACTCCACCAACTTCACACGAGGGCGAGGGGGCACATCAAATTTATCGGTTTGTGAAATGCCCAACCCTTGGGGCCACAAAAACGACGCCTGCGCACTGGCTCCATTATTTACCACCCGAATATCTTCCTGACGATTCACCGTCATTTCTGTAGGCGTGTGCAAATGCCATGCAAAAGAAGAAGCTTCAGGCGCTTCCAAACGGTCATAAACCACAATAACATCCGGTTTCACAAACAAAATATGCCGTGTAAAACGTTTCAACAAACCTTCAGGATAGGCCTCAGCAGCCTCACCTACCACATAATCAAACCGCTTGCTGGTCTCAAATTTGACAATCTCCCCAACCGCCGATGCCGTACGCTTGCCTTGGCCCTTGCCATTAACCGTGATGCTATTGACCGACTTCGTTTCCCACATCCAATTTTTATGGTGATCACTGCCATAAGAATCTCTTCGCCCCGTGCGAATAAACAACCGTTCGCCAAAGGCATAAATCAAAAATGCGTTTTGCGACTCATAGCCGTGGCTTTGTGTTCCAAACGGACTGCTTTTAAACACCACATGAACATTCTCTTTTCCATCTATCAAATTACTGTTCAACATCGCCTGCCCAATCCCCCGAAACACGCGCGAAGAAGGCAAATCATCAGGTGTTTTTGCCGTTACCTTTGGCAAAGCCGCCCGAACAAAACCAATATACCCTCCTTCAGGCTTTGCCCCACCATTGGCCTCCACATACCACTGCCAATAAGGGTTCTGTGCTTGTGCAGCAAAAATAGATGTCAACGCCACATTGCTGCCACTTTTGCGCGTGGCCGTCAAATCGCCAAACCCACCGCCCTGCGTACCGGGTGGCATCAAATACATGGGATAGTATCCTGCTTGGGAGAAAAAGGGCTTATCAAAAGCATCAATATCCATGGCCGCCTTCATCACATCGGCCCACCACGTAAACCGATTCAAATAGCTGTTCCAATACGCATTTCCCTCGTGCCATCCCCCATCGGCATCACTCCAAACAGGGTAAGCCGTCATAAACACGTGCATCGAAAACCACACCCACTCTTTGGCCTCAGGGATTTCATCCAAAAACGCAATGCCCACTTCGCCCAAAAAGTGCCACGCCCGATTGGAATGACTGCTATAGGGTTGCCACAAATGACGCGGGTGCAAATGTTCATACATTTCTTTCCCACGCACACGCATCACCTCACGGCATTTTTCACGTTCTGCATCACTCAATTTATCGTACAAAAATGTGTAGGTACGCGAAAAATAATAATTATAAGGCATACCCGCTTCATCATTGTAGCGATATCCCGTAGAGCCCTTAGGGTCCCACTCGGCACAGGCCATTAACAAATTTTTGGCCAATTGACCATATTGTTCATTGCCATCCAACCGATACGTAAACGCCAATGTTGCCGCCGCATCCAACACCCTTTGTGTATATCGCCGATTGCCCCACCATATTTTCCGCCACGGATCACTGCCTCGTTGCATACCTTCTTCATACAAAGGCGGTTCTGCGGTTTCGGGTGGTTCAGCCACCCACCTATTGCATTCCTCAACCAAGCGCTCATAATGCGGTTTCAAGTCGCTCACAATACGCGCTTGGTAATCTGCTATCCACTCTGGCCTTACAAACAGTCGAGGGTGTTCTTGAGGTATACGTGCCAACAAATCAGCCTTTAATGGCAAAGGCATTTCCCGTGCATCATTTGGCACAGTAAAGGATCGACCCGAACTCCACGCTGACCATTCGGCCCCATCAAAATATCGAAATCGCCAAAACCAAACACCAGCATCCATCTTTGTGGGGGGCGAATGAACAGAAAATTCCAAATCATTTGCTTCATAAACCACATCTTTAAATGCCGCATCTTTGGCCACCTGAAGACCATAATTCTTGGCCTCTTTTTGTGGCCGCCAAACAAAGCCTGGCGGGGTCACTGCCACCACCTCATTCACTCCAGGCCGAAAACCCCATTCACCCGGTTTGGCTGGGGTTTCATCTACAATTAATGCAGCTTCGACATTCACCCACAACATCGCCAAGACAACACCTAAAAACCCACGAATCACCAACAAAAACATATCCACCTCCTGCACAGATAAATAAAGTATTGAGGCCACCAATATAAAGGGTCTTCACAACTTGTCCAGCACCTTGACAGAAGCCCATATACACCCTATTTTCCAGTGTCTTAAATAACACACAAAAGCGCCAGCCAACAATTCGATTTCATTGTTTCCATTAGGGGCAAACATGTCTCAAACCATTATTCTCAAAGCCGACGACATTCGTTATGATGCCGAACACATTTTGCCCCCACGTTGGCAAACATTTATCGATTACATTGAAACGCACCATATCCAAGCCGGTTTGGGGCTTATTGGCAACTCGCTCGAAGGTGATCACCCCCGCTATTTTACGCGCCTCAACGAATTGCACAACAGCTCTCATTTTGAAATTTGGCACCACGGCTACGACCACGTGCTTAAAGGCACAAATAAACGCGGTGAAATCTATCACGAATTTTTCAACACCTCATTTGACCACCAGTTGGAACACCTACAAAAAACACAAACCCTGGCCAAAGAAAAAGCAAACATTACCTTGCGCACATTTGGAGCCCCAGGAAACGGAATTGATGAAACAACCCGTGACGCTCTTTCCCATCTGACAGACATCAAAGTTTGGTTATATGGTGATCCCGATGGCCACCAATTTAACCTCAAACGAACCATTAACCTCGAATACCCCACCCACAATCCCGATTTTGCATCTTTCCAAGAACACTATAAAAGTGACCTGCCCTGTTTGGTGCTCCAAATGCACCCAAACAGTTGGGACGATCAACGCTTTGAACAATTTGACAAAATTATGCAATTTCTCTTACACCAAAATACAACCTTTGTATTACCTTACGACTATTATCTTCAACAATCTGCCTGAGGTGATTTATGGTTGTTTCATTTGAACAACGCGAACAATTCCAAGAACTCGGTTATTGCACCGTGCCCGACATGTTTTCAGCGCGAGAAGTCGCTGCCATGTGCGCAGAGCTCGACCGCTTCAAGCGCGAAAACCTCTTGCGCAACGTGACCACCGAAGGAGATGGCAAAACCCATTCATCAACAAAAATCAACTTACAAATTTGCCCCATTGCCCCCAAGAGCACATTTTATCGGTCACTCCCATTTCACCCCAAAGTCATCATCACTGTCGCGAGTCTCATTGGGAACCCCTTTGTTTTTTATCTGGATCAAATCTTTCTCAAACCACCCAAACAAGGGCAAGGCACATCCTGGCATCAAGACAATGCCTATTTCAAGGTTAGTGACCCATCCAAGGGGGTGGGCATGTGGGTTGCCCTTCACGATGCCACAGTGGCCAATGGCACGCTTCACATCATACCAGGCAGTCACACAGCACCTATTCCGCACCAACGAGACCCCAACAGCGACCACCACATCTGTTGTTCCGTAGAGGAATCCAAAGCCATCCCCATCGAGTTAACAGCAGGTGGTGCCGTCTTTTTTAATTTTGGCATTGCCCATTCTACC
This sequence comes from Candidatus Latescibacterota bacterium, assembly GCA_038279365.1. Lineage (GTDB taxonomy): Bacteria > Latescibacterota > UBA2968 > UBA2968 > UBA2968 > JABIFK01. The sequence continues at coordinate 40,045 of JAYODI010000013.1, forward strand.
AAAGCCAATCAAACCGACAGAGAACGTGCAGGGCTTGCCTTACACTTTCTCCACACAGATTACATCCCCCTTGAAGCCAAAGATAAAAAAAGTTATGCCCATTTGACAGGTTACCGTGCAACAGGTGGCCAAAATGAATATGGCACACGTATTACAGGTACTTGGCCCAATGAAGTGGCACGCGTTTTGGGTGAAAAAATCTAATGTTTTGCACAAACAAGTCGATGATAAAATAACATCACAGTGAAAATGCTTCACTTTTTCAGGTTGGCCTTTTAAAGCTTTTTGTTTGGAGATATTTTGAGCATAAAATTTACGCCCATTGGCACAACAAATGAAATAGGCGATGCCTGTTTTCTGCTCAATCTAAATGGCAGTACCGTTCTTTTGGATACGGGTTTACACCCACGTAAAGAGGGGCTGTCCAGCATGCCTGACTACAGATCGGTGCGCGACCAAGATGTAGATGCCATCTTCGTCTCACACTGCCACTTAGATCACCTGGGGTCACTGCCTGCCGCACTTTCATATTTCCCCCAAGCCAGTGTGCTCATGTCTGAAGCATCGGCCACCTTAGCCCCCATTATGCTCCAACACACCGCAGGGGTTATGCGTCGTCAACACCTCGACGACAATGGTCCCGTTCCCCTTTATACTCGCGACGACATCGACCTTATTTCTTACGTCTTCCAAGGCATTCGCTCAGAACATGATTTTCCTGTGTTCAACCTCGAAAAATGGAAACACGATCTCACCGTTCGCTTTTATGATGCGGGTCACATTTTAGGGGCCGCAGGCATTTGGCTTGAGAGCAAAGATGGCACCGTATTCTATACAGGGGACACCTGTGCCCACGATCAAGAAATCATCCCAGGAGCCGTTTATCCCGAAAAACCTGTGGATGTCCTGATTCTCGAAGCCACATTGGGGGCCGATCCAACTGCCGAAGAGAAAAGCCGTCAAAGCGAAGAAAAGCGTTTTTCCAAAGCCATTTACGATGTCATTGACAATCAGGGCAGTGTGCTTATTCCAGCTTTTTCGCTTGGGCGTACACAAGAAATGCTCGCACAACTCCATCGTATGCGCGAGCAAAGCCTCATTCCCGATGTCGAAATCTATACCGCAGGTTTTGGCGAAGTCATTTCCAAATATTATGACCGCACCCTGCGCTACACCCGCCGTTGCGACCCCGACCTGCGCTTAGAAAACCTCGATATTCGTCCCCTTCCCCCCAGAGACATTCGCCAAGGTCCTCATCTACAAAAACCCAGCATCATTCTTGTGTCCTCAGGCATGATGGCCCCACACACCATGTCTTATCGCCTTGCCGAAGTCATGCTCAACGACCCACGCCACGGCATTTTTTTTGTGGGCTACATTGCCCCCGACATGCCCGGCTATCAAGTGCAGTTGGCCAAACAAGGTCAAACCGTCCAACTGTCACCCTTAAGCCCAGAGTTACAAGTACAGTGTCGCATTGAAAAGTTTCATTTTTCAGCACATTCCAACCGGCAACAACTCCTCAACATTGTCGAAAGATTGCGTCCCAAACGCGTCATATTGGTTCACGGTGAACAAGGTGCTGCGGGTTGGTTGCGCGAAACCATCAAAATGCAATTCCCCAAAACCGATGTCACCATTGCCCAGCAAGGTGTCACTGTCGAATATTAAAAAAAGCCCAATACCGTTACCGATATTGGGCTCACAAAATGATCTAAAAAACTATTCTTCTTTGGTTACAGCCGTCTTCACTTTATGCATCACATGCACATCTTCCCACCACAATCTTTGGTTGCCTTTCTCATCATCACTAATCACCAAACCATCATCGCTCATTCGTATAATCGTGCCCTCAATGGCCACATCATCAGTGGTCACAATTTTAATGCGATCTCCCACCTTCAATTGCCCAGGTGAATGCACCAGTTCATAATACGTATAGGTTTGGCTTTTATAGGTGCTTTCACAGGCCACAATACAAAAACACAAAACACAAAACAATACACACAATCTCATAAGCCCTCCTTGCGAATCTCTGCTGAAAAAACCTGCAACCGATCCACGGGGCGAAACTTCATCTTAAATTGTCGCAAACCATCCAAGCCCAAGTCACCTGCATCGTTTACCCATTGATAATGCGACAGTGTTTGATAAACACGCCATCTCAAATATTCAGACAAGCCCCAAACATCTGGATCGGTCTTTGCAATAAAAAAATGGGCCATCTGCGGAAGCGTTTCACCCACCAATGCAAATGCCTTCATCTTCCCATCAATCTCCAAACACCACCCAGTTAAAAACTCAGACGTCCACTGATCAAAAGCATCCAACGCGGCTTTGGTATACCCCCAATCGAGCAAAAACGGGTGTTTGCGCCCCTGTCTTTTTCGCCAATATTTTAACAATTCATGACAAGCAGAAACATCATCAACCAACATCGTCCGAAATTGTGATGCATGCTCGCGCTCAAAACGATGTACCCGTTTTCTAATGTCACGAAAGGCTCGCCCTTCGGCATTTGCGATCAGATGAGGATCATAAATATATTCTTCGTCTTTTGCTTTTAATTCAAACAGAGACGCATCCAACAAAGTCGCATCTGTTTCGTCAACCCATAATACACGTGTCGATCGCTCACCATTAGCTGCCAACACCTTAGCCAACACCGCATCAAACACCTTTAGATCAAAAGGTAATGGAGGGCACAAGAAATCGATGCCGTCGGGGCGTTCTAACAACAAACAAACACTTTGACCGTGTTTTAAAACCCTTACAATACGATTGGGTGGCAAGCTAAATGCACATAAAAAAGGTACAAAATAACACCAAGCTTTTTTATTCGCCTGAACAAATGCCGCACGTAGCATTCCCGCATGTGCTGGCGAAATAACCTCCCCCCACCCATCATTCATCGCGTAAAATCCGCTTCCGTTTGCGATCTGCCGTATACAAATCACCCATAAACGTTCCGACCACCAATGGTTTGGGTTTGCCCGTAGCCACCAACCGAATCATCTGACTGACGCCCCCCAACACTTGCGCACCCTCATAGGCATTAAAATTTGGAAATATCTCAACAGGGGCAAATCCCATTTCTACCAAAGAACCCATTGCCGCCGCTGTTTCTGCTGGCGTTCGCCGTCCAAAACAAACATATCCTTGCTTGCTTACTTGAGGCAACAAAGCCGACACACCGCGCGACACAAACAATTCTAATCCTGGCAAGGTATAAGGTGGATCGGTCAAAAACACATCAAATTGTCCAACCAATTCCGTCGGAATTTCTTCACGCAGATCATGAGCAACAACAACAATGGGCAAACCTTCTTCTTGTGCCACCTCGGTCAAATAAGCCACCAATCGCCGATCAAATTCCAAAACGACAATACGCCTTATTTTGATCTTCAAATGTTTGGCAAACAAACCCAATGCCAGCGATGTTAAATCATCATCGCCCAAAATCAAAATGTCTCGCCCTTCAAGAGCATCGTTTTGATACAAATAAACCGCACGTTTTAAAATTGTCTCTACAGTGGCGTGCGATTGATCGAGCTTCACATCCACTTTGGGTCTTTTTTGACCCAATGCAGCCAATTGGGCACGCACCCCATCCAAAGAAGCCGGCGTGGACGGAAAGTCAAATTTGGTAAAACGCTCCTTACTCGAAAACCCCAATAAATTTTCGACTACCCCCAATCCATCGCCCGTTAATGCCACACCACCCTTACGCGTCAAAATGCGCCTTTTTTCCAATTCACCCCGCACAGCAGCCACAACAGGCACCGGCAACCCAACCATTTGCGCCAAGTTGCGAATAGGTACAGCACCTTCCAAATACACAGTACGCAAAATGCGCCGCACCCCTTCAGGCCCTTCAGCCAACCGCGCACCAATGGCCACATCATTTAACAGAGCGTGGCCATCGGGCGAAAAGGTTATTTCTCGTTTTTTAGGTATCAGTTGAATCGTCTTGTTCCTTTTTCATTGGTTCAGATTCACCTTCTTCATCATCTAAATGTTCTTCATCTCTTGCTGCATTTTCATCCACAAAGTCCACGTGTCCCCAATCATCCATTTCCCATTCCAACATGTTTTCACCGTCTTTGTAGCGTCGCAAAACCACATAAACCAATGTCAACCCCGAAGCGTGCGCCGCAAACCCATACGCCAAAACAATGCCCGTAATGGCCACAAGCATCAAACCCAAAATGCGTCCGCTCCACTGCTCTGCCCCAGACAAAACACCAGGGTCTGGCAAATTGGCCAACACCAAAGACCACTGTTTGGGCACAAAAGGCATATATCGGGTTGCAACATCAAACATATTGGCCAATTTGAGATCCATAAACAACCCACAAGACCACGTAATCAACCACAAGGATGCCAATGACAAAACACTTAAAACCAAAATACCGATCCAAGCCGATATTTTCACCCAAGCCAAATACAAAACCAAGCGCCACGGTTGAGACCACACCAATGAAAATGATTGTATGACCACTTCCAAAGCATCTTCACCAACAGTCCCCACAATAGCAGGTGACAATGAAATAGAAAACAAAAACACAATGGCCATAAATACAGCCAACAAGGATGCAAAAAAAATGGGGATAAAACCAAGCGCAAAACCCAACTCACCCAATACCGGCACCCAACCAGCCACCAAACCAATCACAATCCCAATCACCACAAAAAACAAAAACAAAGCCAATGCCCCCAAAGGCCCAAACAAAACAGCTGTTCCATGTTTTTTTGCAAACGCCCACGCGTCACCCGATGAATAAAACGCATCGCCTCGCAACTGTTGGAACGTGATCTTGCAAATCATACACATCATCACCAAAACCACTGCCACAACCCACACCATTGCAAAAATATGCAACAAGGTTCCCCACACATCAAACGCCCCCATAGGCGCACCAGGAAACAATCCATATTGGTGCCACAACGCGCTCATAGAAGTGCCATTGTGCCAATGGGCAAACACCAACAAAATCGAATATCCCACCCAAGCCAACAACAACCCCATCAATCCAATCCAAATTTTTTTACCAGACCACCCCAAACGCACACAAGTAAACAAATCACGGCTGTCAAAATGTAATGTCATGGCATACCATCCAAAAAAGCTCAATATTGTGACGTGAAATGCCTTTCATCCCACCCAAATCAAAAGATTTTCTGCACGCCAATGATGCTAAAACACCTCGTTTAAGTCAAGCGCAAAGACAGTTTACATTGTATGCTTACGTCCCACCTTTACCTCAAAAAGCCTTGCTCCATATAGAGCAAGGCTTTTTGACACATCCTCTTAAATGTCATCACCACCCACGACCGCGCCAGCCCCCAGCAGGTTTTCCCGAAGGAGGGCCCAATCGAAACGTGCTGTTGGGCGTGCCCCGAAAATGACGTGGATGAAACGGGAATGTATCGGTAATAAAATAATGGTAAATGCCGTTAGGATATTCCGGTGTAACGCCAAACCGCCCATTGTTTTCATCCAAATCACCCAAACCCTGCACATATTCATAATCTTGTGTATATGTGCCATCATATGTACCACTCGGGCCATTGCTGGGGCGCGAGCCACTTTTTAAGCGATAGCTCGAAGAAAGTTTTTTAACCGCACTGTTGGCGTTGTTTGCATCTGTATAACCATACAAAATATAAATTGGAAACCCATCAGCCGCATACCCATAAAGGGTCGAATGCTGCATAGCACTTTGATTGGCAATCAAACCATTTGGCACACCATGATAGTGATAAGAGCCTGTCGGTTGCACATGGGCTTGATTTTGATCTAAACCCAAATTGAGAGTACCAATTGCCTCAATGTTCCATCCCAAACTGGGATCCCTTCTCCAATACTCTACCGTTGTCACATCAAAAGGAATACCATTAATGGCCACACCCACTTGATAAGCCGGTCGGTTGTTTGAACCCAACACAGATGTGGTCGTGCTGGCCACTTCAGGGTTTAATGGCACACGATAAACATGCGATTGCTCCGTAATGGTATGAGGGTTGCCACTGTTTGGAAAACTGCCCGTTTCATGGTTGGGCAATCCATTAGACCGAATCACACGCTCATTACCTTCAATGGTAACCGTGACCACATTACCAAAATTTTGGGTTGTTGTATCGGTTGTGCCGCCCCCCGAACCGTCGCTTTCTGTTTTTCCAAATGAAGCCGCAAACACCAAAAAATCTTGAAAATCAATACTTCCACCACTGCTGTTTAAATCATAAACCGCATTATTTCCCGTGGCTTCTTTTCCAAAAGCACTTGCAAATTGGATAAAATCTGTAAAATCAACTTTGCCACTGGCATCAAAATCACCAGTCACCGACATCAAAAAATGCACGTGCCCCACATGAGCCCCCACAGGCACAGTCAACCCAATCCAAAACACCAATCCCCATATCCAGGTCATAGATTTCATATTCCCACCCTCCAACTGAAAACAGTCAATAGATACGTCCACGAATTTAGCTGATATCTTTGCAAAACCTGAGCCAATTTTCCACCAAAACACAAACCAATTATAAACAACCCTTTTCAAAAAAACAACACCACTTTAACACAACATTCATACCTGACCAAAATGATCATATGCGATCACACGTTTCACAAACCACCAATCCCAAATCACGTGTGTCTCAAAAATACAAACTGTGACCTTGCCCTTGAAACCAAATCGCATCAATCAAAAATGAAATGCCTGCCCCACCAAAATGCCCAACCACCAAACCAATAAAAAATGGCTTTGCACGATTGTACAACATCAATCCACCAAAACGAATCAACAACACCTTTAAAGCCCACGCCGTAAACAAAGACAATACCGTCCACTGCACTTGCCCCACAGAGGCAATTGAAAAGCCAATAGGGTGCAAACGCCACCAGGTGAGTCGGTGGCGCAAATACGTCAACAACACCGTGGCCAATACCCCAATGCCCAAAAACACAAAATGCCATACATTCAACGGCTCAGCCGCTTTAATTTTTGTTACCATTGTGTCATATGGCACTTGCCCCCCCTGGCGAAACACCCATTCGCCAAAGTTGTATCCGCCAGAAGCATATGCCAACTTGAGTGAAAACCAAAACGAAACCACCAAACTGATGCCCAGTGCCAACCCCACTGCCGTCAGATAGACCCCTCTCGGAAATTTTCTGTCGCTGTGAACACGGGCCGCATTGGCTCCAAATGGCATAAAGGTCGCAATCGGGTCACACGCCCATCCATAAGACAAGGCCAACCCCGTCATCGTCCCCCCCCCCAAAGACGCCGGCCCAATCAAATGCATCGCAAATGCCTGGGGCAACAATGGGCCACGCACAAAGACCAACCCACCTTCAATAACAATACGCGTTAACCCCAAATACAGCGTAACAACACCCACCAACAACAAAAAGGCCACACTGGGCTGAATGCCAATTTGGTTTAACCAAAACAATATATAGACAGCCGCCATTCCCCCACCAAACACCGCAAAACGATATGACAAAATCTCATCTTTATCAGAAACCCCATTTTTCCCCAATGCCGTTTGCCACACCCCGCGCAAATGTTCTCGGGCCACCCAAATCCCCCCCGCCACGATTGCACCAAAGGCACCAAAACCTTGCCATGCCAATGCCGCAGGACTCACCGAATAAATTTCCGAGTTGCCAATTGTAAATCCCGTGCGATTAAAAATGGCAATTTCTGCCAAATTGAATAAATTGAAAAACCACACACTAAAAATAACATCTACATTGACAAAATAAGTCAATCCCACAAGTGGAAATGATAAGTTAGAGCCAATGCCAGGAAACACTTTCCCCCCAGGAATACTCAACCGAATATTGGGAATACTTGGCCATCCTTCAAAAAAATAACTCGGAATATTCCAAGCAATTTTTCCTGCTGCAATGCCCACCCCCATCCAAAACAGCTTACTGCGCATAAATGCAGGCAATCGCCTTTCAGATTCGGCGTCCTGCATCATCGCAAGAGGAACGTCTACCAAGGGAAAATTTAGCCGTTCCTTTTCTACCCACTGCTTACGGAAAATCGCAATCAAACTGATACACATTGTCAGCGTGGCCAAAATAAGCGACCCCCACCAAAAAAAAGGCATGATCCAAATGTGCCACGGAATTTCGGCACCAGGCGGCAATCCTTCAAAAAACCACGCCACTTCTGGCCCATCTCCTGGCACCGCCCACATTGGTATGTGTTGATGCAAAAAGTCGGCCCACCCATTTTCCGTATTGGCAAAATAAAAAGGCGAAGCAGACACCGAAATCACATACCCCGTAATGCCATAAGTCGGCACAGATACGGCCGCCAACAGCATCATATACACCACACCCAATTCATCACCCGTCAACCCACGTCTTTTGTTCACCACCTTAAGCAGGGGATTAACAATCACCACCACAAAAATGAACACAGACGCCAAACCGAGCGAAAAATAATTTGTAGTCATATGGGTCGAACGCACAACCCATTCCGAATATGGGGCCAACAAATTAACCCCAACCACAGCCAAGAGACCAACAAGCAACGCCTTTGGGGTCAAAATACGCCGTTTTTCAGACTGTGGCTCAGACACCTTCTCCGTTTGCAATTCAGCCAAGATCATCAATCCTTTTGTTGTCTGCATTAAAAAACAAAAAAGCTTTCAATTTTTATCAGATATATTGTTTTTTAGTTATCCTTATGCTATGAGATATACAGACTATCCATATATCATCTAAAAACACATTTAAAGGAGCGTCTCATGGAAGCCTTAGAACTATATGACCGCGTCTACCAGTGGTTATTCGAAAATGGTTTAGACTTTGCCAAATCCTTTCTGAAGTTTGTCATCATTCTCCTTGTCGGCAAAATTGCCATCAGTGTTATTTGTCGTGTGGTCCAACGCATCTTAAGTCAGGCAAGCAATGTCTCAGCCATTCTCGAAAAATTTACCGTTGACACGCTTGGCAAACTCCTATGGTTACTCGTTTTCTTGGTCGGGATTTCCAGTTTTGGTATCAATGTCGTTCCCATCATCACAGGGCTTGGTGTTGGCGGTTTCATTCTCGGTTTTGCCTTTCAAGAAACCTTGGGAAACCTTGCAGCTGGCCTCATGCTCTTGCTCAATGCCCCTTTTAAAGTGGGTGATTTTATTGAAGCTGCAGGCACAGCCGGAGTCGTTCAAGAAATGAATCTCATGGCCACCACCCTCACCACCCCCGACAACAAAAAAATTCTTATCCCCAACAACAACATTTGGGGTGGCAACATTGTCAATTACTCAGCCCTGGAAACCCGCCGCGTTGACATGACTGTGGGCATTTCTTATTCGGCAGATATTGGCAAAGCCATAGAGGTCATTCGCAATGTCATCGACGCCACCGAATTGGCACACAAAGACCCATCACCTGTTGTTGAGGTGGTAGAAATGGCCGATTCATCCGTCAACCTCGTTGTGCGATCTTGGTGCAACACCCCCGACTACTGGGCCGTATTCTTTAGCCTCCAACGCAACATCAAAGAAAACCTAGATGCCAACAACATCGAAATTCCCTTCCCACAAATGGATGTACATCATCATGGTCTTCCGCAACAAAGTTAATTCGTTAGAAAGGATAATTCATGAAGTTTTTGTATTTGATGCTCTGTTTGGCCTTTATGCCCTACCCTACCCAAGCGGCAGATGCCCCCCCCAGTATGGGTGGAAAACCAAAATGGTGTTTTCGCTGAGCCTCACCCAAGCCAGTTTTAGCAACTGGTCCAAAGGGGGCGAAAATTCTTTGGCGTGGCAAACCAAAGTCAACAGTCAGTTTACCAACAACCAAGAAGGCTACAATTGGGACAACAAAGCCAAATTTTCATTTGGCCAAAGCAAAGTAGGCGACACGGGCACACGCAAAACCGCCGATGAAATCAAGCTCGAAACCGTCTTCACGCTCAAGCGCAATCTGCATCTCAACCCATTTGTCTCAGCCACGGCATTGACCCAATTTAAAGCGGGATACAATTACAGTGGCACCACAAAAACCAAAGTATCTCGTTTTCTAGACCCTGGTTACTTTACACAAAGTGCAGGTGTGGGGTATTCAAAAAGTGATGCCTTCAAAGCCCGCTTAGGTGCAACAGTAAAAGAAACCTACACCCGCAACTTTCCAAACTATGCCGATGACCCCGCTACCCCCGCCATCGAAAAAACAAGGATCGAAGGAGGTATTACGGGTGTTGCCGAACTCAATCGCAAAGTCAGTGAAAACATTACGCTCGCATCTGAACTCACAGTATTTTCCAACCTGAAAGCCTTCAATGAAATAGATGTCTCTTGGGAAAACCTTTTCACGGCCAAAGTCGCCAAATACATCAGCGTCAATCTGGCCATAGATTTGGTTTACGACCGGGATACCATCAATAAATGGCAGTTTCGTGAAGTGCTCTCAGCAGGTTTTACATACGACATATTCTAAACCCAAACAGCAATCAAACCTCAGGGCAGAAAATCAGAATGCAGATTTTCTGCCTTTTTTATTGCCAAAAAATCGCATTATTTTGAAAAAAAACCTCGTATCCAACACTCATTTATCAAACCATATCCGCAGTGGGGTTGTTTCTAAAATTTCTGTCTGCTCAACCAAGCTCAATCCCCAAGCTTCCCTTACCAAAGCCAAATGCTGTGCATACGTGGCTTTCTTAAGCCACAATTCACACGGAAAATCAGAACCCCACATACACCGATTTGCACCAAATGCCTGCACGATCTTTTTAACAATGGCAACCATATCTAAAAAAGGATACCCCATATCCGAACCCGTAACTGCAAATGTCAACTTAACGTTTAAGTTCTTAAATTTCGCCAATGCCATTACACGCCGAACGGTTTCTGAATCCACCCCATCCGCAGCTTTTGGATAGGCTGCATGATCCAACACCACAGGCACCTCAGGATAGGCCTTTAACATATTTGCCAATTGCCCCACAAATTGCGATTGAATATGCGCACAAATTACCACCCCCAACTCACGCGCCTTTTTCCAAAGCCGATGTGCACCCTCATGGTCATAAATTGCAGGAGAGGCTTTTGTAGGTTCCATACGCAACCCCTTTACCTGAAACCCATCTACCAAACGCTCAAGCATACGCACACTTTCTTCTGCTACAGGATCCAATGTACACACGCCCACGGCCCAATCTGTATTTGCTTTTGCCGTATCGGCCAACAAACGATTGTCCCACTGATAAGCCGACCCTGTTTGTACCAACACCACCCGCCCAATGTCATTATCCAAAGCATTTTGCTTTAAATGGGCAATGGTGCCCGTACCCTTTGGTGGACGCAGTGGATCAGATTTCATTGGATACAACACTTCGTCTTCATGATAAATATGCGCATGAGTATCAACAACAGTCATCACCAGTATCCTCTTACCAGTTTATCATATTCACCGTCTCAAGATTTGCAATGTACGGTAATCTCCAATGACAATCAAACGCCTTTTTTGCATAAGGTTCACAATATTTTCATGCGATCTCGGCAACCGGAATTTTCTCAAAACACACAATTTCGAAACCTCAAAACAAATATTGGGTCTAACCTCATAGACCCCAAGCCTCAAGGAGACCACAATGCTACACCACATGCTCATCGCCGTTTTATGTCTGACCTCCTGTATTTCTTCGGCCAGTGCCAAATCGGAAATTGAAGAAACCATTGAACAAACACTCGATTTTAAATCGGGTCAACAGCTCAAAGTGTCGGGCGTCAATGGCAGCATCACCATCAAAGTCGGAAACGAAAATCGCATTCACATGGTGGCCATCAAAAAAGCCAAAGCAAAAACCAAAAAAGAAGCCCAAGACGTGCTTGATGCCACTTGGATTGAGATATTGCCCATCACAGATGGCCTCAAGATCGCAACCAAACACCCAAACAAAAAGATGCTCCGTGGAGGCAAAAGCGTCCTTGTCAACTACACACTCACCGTTCCTCAGGTTTTAACTCTGAGTGCAAGCACCACCAATGGAGAAATTGAGATAGCAAACACCGAGGGTGAAATACGCGCAAAAACCACGAATGGAAAAATCACCATTGATGGTTCAAAAGGCGTCCTCATCACAAGAACCACAAACGGTGAAATCGAAATTAAAAATGTTGCAGGTTCAGTTGATGCAAAAACCACAAATGGTGGCATCAAATTAGATCAAATTCGTGGCGGTATCAATGCAAAAACCACAAATGGATCAGTGGATGGCAATATTATTAAATTGCCCAATGAGTCTGTTCAAATTCAAACCACCAATGGCAGAATTTCACTCACCCTACCAACAGATGTTCAAGCCCAACTTAAAGCACAAACCGCAAATGGCAGAATTTCAACCGACATTCCGATCACCCTTCAAGGAAATTTTAGCCGCAGATTCCTTCAGGGAGCACTTAATGGTGGCGGCAATATCCATATCAGCCTACAAACCACCAATGGCAACATTAACATAGATCCACAATAAAAAAAAGCGAATGATTCGTCTGCGTCATTCGCTTTTTTATGTCTATTTAAAAATACGCTACACCAACGTATCACCCAACTTTATAGCCTTACCATTCCAACGCAACGTATCACCATTTACCAAAATCAAATTCTCAATCTTACCATCCCCCACCATCATTCCACCCGCCTCCGCATTTGTTTCCCCTAAACCGGCTCGAATCAATCCCGTGCCCAATTCAGCTTGCACAAAATAAAACGCCTTGCCATCATCAAATCCCACACGTCCAGCAATGGCCGCCCGTTCCCCCTCTGCCATGACCGGAAATGTATCGACTTGCACCACGGGCGACTTTTCACCTGCACGAATGGGGTACAACACATAAGACATCACCACAGTGCCCTTGCCCTGCGCTTTAAAAACTGGTGTGGGAATGGGCTGACATTCATAGGGCTTGCCACGCGGTATCCAACCTTGCACAATGGGTTCTTCTTGCCCTGAAACCACCTCAATCGAAAATTCTGTATTGGCAATGCCATAAATACCAAAATTGCTTTCACCGACCCCATTTCGCGTTTCTACTCCCCGCCCATCTTGAACCAACGCCGCACCATCGGCATCCAAATGAAACATTGCGTCATAGGTATGTACATTTTCATCCGAAGCCTTCAAAAAATCGGTCACAATCCAAAAGTCGGGCTTTACAAACAGAATAGATCGTGTATGTGTCACCGTTGTGTCGCGTTCGGGGCCATATCCCAAATCATAACTGGCCGACACATAGTCAAAATGTTTTTCTGAAATCCACGTATGTGGCAAAGGTTCTGACACCACATATTCTTCACGAGGTTTTCCGCGCTGATTTTGCTCCAGACCATCGACCATCACCGTATTATGCGCCCGAGTGGACAATACATAGGCACGCCATTGCGACGAATCATATGGGTAATTGCCAGGGTCAACAACATGCACGCGACCATAGGCATACACCATCATATTCAATTTGTCTTCATGTTGGTGGCCATATCCAAACGGCCCACCATCAAAAAACAAATACCGATCTTGTTCATCCCATCCAGATCGCATCACAAAATGCCCCGCATAAGGAAACGCACTCGACACATTGGCAGGTGCAGTACCCTCTTTACGACCCGTTGCCGCCCATTGAAAATCTTTGCGTTTAGGGAAAAACTTAAATCCACCTCGCAAATACGTGCTGATATCGGTCTGACCGCCATCATTGAGTGCAGGCATCAACAAATTGGGCATGGCCATAAACAAATCGTAGTGGTACATGCGCTCCAATTTATCTACAAAATCATCCGGTACAGGCATCCCATTCAGTTGCCCAATCGCATATCCCATCACAAAATTGCGCAAGCTCACCTGATGATATCCACTTGAAAGTTCTATTTGCGCCCCATCGGGATACACCTGTGCGTCCAATTCCAAATACAACGATTGTATCGCCAAATCGCGCCATTTTTCAGCTTCTTTAAACTCTGGAAACAACACCCCCACATGATATTGCCCATTGGCCTGCATCGTTTGCCAATTGCCCCCCCGTGGCCACAACGTTAAATGTCGGGCGTGTTCCACCATACTTTTAACCATCAAACACACATCGTCATTGGTAAATGTGGGAGATGACAAAAAATAATAAAAAGCCGCAGGCCATGTTTGCCCCATCCGAATGCCACACTCAATGGTGCGCCAGCAATTCGTTTCAGACGTTCCCATCTTGGCATCGGTTTTCCACCCATTGCCATCTTCACCCACAGGCACCAACACATTTCCAATCCAATGGCGCATCTGCCTCACAAATGCTTGGGCATATTTTTCATCACCCGTTTTCCAATAGGCCTGCCCCAGTGTCACCCAAAAAGGATGACGCGACAACTGCCACGTCCACTCTTTGTAATTAATTGGGTCCAATTCCCAGTTGATCTCATCGCCAAAGTCTTGTTCCACCCGGCAACTGGTAAGCACATTGGCCACAATGCGATCGGCAAAATCCAAATCCACATTTTTGATGGCACGATCCCCCACCCGCACCAACTCCACCTCGGCATCGCGATCTTGAGGCTCAGAACGGTTCTTCCAATCGGCAAACCAAATCGGCTTTTCACGGCTGCGCACATGTTCGGCAAACGCCTTTTTTGCACCTGCCCAATCGCCCGTATCAACAGCCACCTTCACCGCTTTTAAATCTTCACGCGACAAATCCATTGCATCGAAAAAATCCTGATCACTTAATCGGGGGCCATTCATCACATCCTCCAATACGTTAAAATATCACAACCGCTTGACAAACCACATCACACACTTATACTTACACTGCGAAACTGCGAAACAACAAATCTGCGAAACAAAACCTATTCGTCCATTTGCCTCTACACTTTAAAAATTTCCCAAAGTGAACATCATGCACCTACCCAACAACCTCGTTCTCGAAGCCCAAGGCCGTGTTTGCACCGGCCCCCACCAATCACGCCCGCTTGGCAAAAAAGCCGATGACCCACAACCCGAACCTGTGCTTGAGGCCATTCTCCAAACCCTCCAAGGCCAACACCCGCAACCTGTTTCAACCGCACAAATGGGTGCTTTTTTTATTGCCATGAATTTGCGCCGAAATTTTCCGGAAGCAACCAACTGGAGCCAGGCAGAAACCCAAGCGTTTGCCCAATATAATACCTCATTACAAAAACACCTAACACCAGATCTCGCGTTCATTCTTGGTTTAGAGTCTGATTGCGCGGCCGAAACCGAACAAGAAAAAATAGTTATCGACGCACTCAAAATCATCATGACCGAACAACATTTGTCATACGCACAAACGCGACAAATGTGTGAAGTCATTTTGACCCCTCAGGTGCGCGATTCCTTAAAAGGGGCCGTGCTTATTGGTCAACGCATGAACCGTGAAACCGACGACGAAGTACGCGGTTATCTCGACTCCGCCTTTTCACCCGACAGTGTCTACTCCGTCAATGCCACCAACCTCACCCATTTTGGCCAACCCTACAATGGCTCCACACGCTACTTTAAGCCGACCCTCTTTGTTGCGGCCATACGCGCGGCTCTTGGTCGTCCCAGTGTGCTTCACGGCGTTGACACACTCCCGCCCAAGTGGGGTGTTACCGAAGAGCAAATGCTCACCGCCCTCAACTGTCGCACCAACCTTTCTCTGCAAGAAGTCGCCCAAAACCTCGAAAACCCAAACATTGGCTTTGCCTACATCAGCCAACGTGAATACGCGCCTCAAGCCTACTCGATTCGTGACATTCGTGCCCACATTGGCAAGCGCCCCCCTTGGTCTGCCACCGAAAAGGCCCAACAAATTTTCTCCTGTACAGGAACCAATCACATTGTGATCGGCTACTACCACGCCGGTTACGAACGCCCCCTGCTCAACCTCGTTTGGGCGCGCAATTTTCAATCTGCCCTCGCCATCAAAGGCGAAGAAGGCACCAGTCATTTTTCTTTGCGCCTTGGCAAACCATCCGACGAAGAGCGCAAAGCCATCAACTATGCCCAAGGGTTCCATCGTCTCAACAACCAACGACAAGATTTTGCCTGCGATGTCGATCCTGCTCAATACGGCTTGGAACACGATCCCAACCCACGCCCCGAGGCTGTCGATCCACAAACCTTCGTCCAACTCGGTATCGCCGCACTATCAGGAGAAAAAGGTCACGTTTACGACCGACTCATTCTCAACACCGCCCTCACCGATCACCTGCTCGGTTTTACAGCAGATCCACATCAAGCCATAACCGAAACCCAAAAAGCCATTGACTCTGGGCGTGCATATGCACACCTGCAAAATTATATCACCCAAAATGCAAAATAAATCCTTCCCTTAAAAACAAAAAGCCCCCAACCAAGTTATTGGTTGGGGGCTTTTCTACATCGGCATCTGTTTTCAATTTCCGGCCCAACGCACCCCTTGCGTAATCACCTGTTGCATCGCGGGTCGTTCAAATGTATTGGGGCCATGCCCAAGGGTGGTATAAAATACCCGCCCATCCCCGTAGGGTTTTACCCACGCCATAGGATGTTGTTTTTCTGCCCACTCGGCAGTTGCCAACACATGAATATCGGGATCCCAAGCAGACATATATATTTCATCTTCTACTTCAAAGTCATCAACACCACGCATAATACGATGATCTGAGTCTGTAATATGAACCGTAAATGTCAAACCTGGCGGGTGCCAATTTGCATGACCACCAATTAAATCAACTGCTCGCCCACCAATCCACCACGCCGTACCGTGAATGCCCACCAAGCCTTTCCCTCCTGCAACAAACTTAAAAAGGCCATCTTCCTGTGCTGGCGTCAAATCGGGCACGCGCTTGCTTGAGCCATCAGCTTGTTTTTCAGAACGCCGAAAACCTGTACCAAATACCATCACATCAAATTCGGCCATCTTATCCGATTGCAAAATGTCTTTATCTTCTTCTATAGTGACATCCAAATCGTTTTCTTTGCTTAAAAATGCGTGAATCACCTCTGCACTTTGATTAAATCGATGATTTGGACCCGACAACACAAGCACCTTCATAACAACCTCCCTGAGAACAATTCAATCATAAAAATCAAGTCACCTTGCACATCTCAAAATATCGAAGTATACTTATAAGAAGAACAAATAAGAAACATTAACAGGCTACATATCATCCTACAGATAAATTCATTTTCTTTTTTAATTTGCAGGGAGGGTTGCCATGCAAACGCTAAAAGATGTTTTGAAACGCGAAAACGAACGGGTCCACTTAAAAAACGGAGCCATCTGTATATCCATTGTGATCATTGTTGTCTTGCTTGCATTTGGGCTCAAAGGCATGCACTTCGCCTTCCAACAATCGCCCCCCACAACACCAACCTCTGTTATTACAGATGGTGAAAACAACAACTAAATGCACCTCATCGCGAGTCATACGAAATGACTCGCGATTTTTTGCGCTTGCAATATGTCACCATAAAATGTTTCTGTCAACAGCGAACCCATTGACAAGTTTCTCAAATCCCATTTATATTTCAACACAGATCACCCAACTTCTTTCTTTTATATTTATCTTTCACGCCCACTTTGAGCCATGAAATGTCCTATCATAAAATTTGCATCTTCCGCACGGGTGCATTGGGCGACGTCATTCTCACATTGCCCGTCATTCATAACCTGCAATACGCATTCCCCCTAACCCACATAGACCTTATTGGCAATCCCAACCTTTTATCTCTTGCACCCACGAATCACATTCAAATCCACGACATCAACCGTGCCTTATGGGCACCTTTATTTGCACCCAATGCTCAAATCCCACCAGAGATCACCCACATCTTTCAAAACACCGACCTCGTCATCTCTTACTTACCCGATCCCGACCAAGCACTGACTCACAACCTCCACAATTTAGGTGTTACACAAATAGATACCTGCTTGCCACGTCCCCCCAAAACCATTCACGCAACAGACCACTTGCTTACCCCCTTGCACAACCGCAACATCCCCACCCCCATCACCCACCCCACCATTCAACTCAACCAAAAAGATTTCCCAGATATTACACGCCCACATCCAAAATATGCCACATTGCTCATCCACCCAGGAAGCGGTGGCAAAAACAAATGTTGGTCACCCAACCATTTCGCCATCACCGCAGACACCCTCATTCGTCAAACAGGATGCCAGGTCTTCCTATCCTCTGGCCCTGCCGATGGCAACTTGGCTGAAAAAATAAGCCATCTTATGACGGAAAAAAATACCCTGTTGCCCCCTTTGCCCATACGACAATTTGCTGCATTTATGACCACCTGCCAAGCCTATTTGGGCAATGACAGTGGGCCAACACATCTTGCAGCCGCTCTTGGATTACCCACCCTTGCACTCTTTGGCCCCACCAACCCACAAATATGGTCCCCCCGGGGGCCTCAAGTACACATTATTCAATCTTCCAATCAACACATCAATACCATTTTACCCTCCTCTGTTGTCAAAACCCTCACACCACTGCTCTCCCAAACCTAAAGCCAAATTTCACCCGTTTGTTCCCGCTTGACTGATCTCCACAAACTCGGTAAGATTATATGCTCAAATATCTCACAAGTTGATTTTATCTTAACCCATACAGCTTATATCCTCTTTATGAAATCACTCCTCTTAGTGGATCACGGATCTCGCCGAGCCGAAGCCAATAACATGCTCGAAGATGTTGCCCATATCCTACGCCAAAAACGTCCAGGTCTGATCATCCAGATTGCCCACATGGAACTGGCCGAGCCTACCATCGCACAAGGCATCCAAGCATGTGTTCAAAACGGTGCAACAGAAATTATCGTACACCCCTATATGCTTTCACCTGGCAGACATGCAACTCAAGACATTCCCCAAATGGCACAAGAAGCCGCCCAAGCGTATCCCAACATCACAGTCACCACAACTGCCCCCTTGGGCCTTCACGAAAAATTAGCCGACGTTGTGCTCGAACGCACCAACCTATAATCTCATAAAAAACACTTCACCTACTTGGAAATCCTATGTCCGCCCCACCACAAACATCACTTCGTCGTGTCTGGTATGTCACTGGTGCACACTTGGCCATTGACTTTTACATGACACTCACCCCTCCCTTGTGGGCCTTTTTTCAAACCTACTTCTCGCTCACAGTGGCACAATTTGCCTATTTGCCATCAGCCATTGTTTTTTGTGGTTCCATCACCCAACCCTTCATGGGCTATTTTAGCGATGGCCGCAACCGCATGGCCCTTGTGGCTCTCGGCGTTCTTATTTGTGGTGTATTCGTCTCCTGCATTGGCTTTGCTCCTTCTGCGCTATTCTTAGCTCTCTTCTTAATCTTTGCTGCTTTTGGATCATCCCTTTTCCACCCCACCGCAGGTGGCTTGGTCACGGCACTTGCCCCCAAACGTGCCAACTTGGCCATGGCCATCTTCCTTACGGGTGGCACATTGGGCATGACATTGGCCTCTGTGGCAGGCACCCAAATTGTTGAAAATTACGGCTTAGAATACCTCTACCTCATCGCCATTCCCGCCCTCATTATTGCCCCCATACTCTACTATCAATCGCGCCAAATGTCATTGGGCGAACACAACACCAATGCCGGAAAAATAGACTTTTCCGTCTTGCGTGCTGCCGAAACACGCCCCCTTTGGACACTTTATTTCATCAGCGTCTTTCGCTCCGTCATCCACACAGGTTTTGTCAGCTTTACGGCCATCTTAGGCGCTTCACGCGGTTGGTCCACTGGCACCATCGGCTGGATATTCTCTGGCTACTTACTTGCCAGCACCATTGGTCGTCTATCAGGCGGTTACCTTGCCGACCGCATGTCTCAACGCAAACTATTGGCCTTTTCTTGTGGTTCATCGGCCATCTTTCACGCCGCCTTTTGCCTCACCGACGGCCCTCTTTCCATTGCTTGCCTTTGGATCGCGGGCTTCACCTTCGACTTAGGCATCACCACCAACATCGCCCTTGCCCAACGCTTTCTCCCTCGCAATACCAGCACGGCCACAGGCCTCATGATGGGCTTCTCCTGGAGCGTTGCTGGCATCGCCATGTTAGGAGTAGGTCGCGTAGCCGAATGGACATCCATTGCCACCGCACTTACAGGCGTCTCCCTCTTTCTCATACCCGCCACCCTCTTAGTGGCCCTCTTACCCTCCGAATCCCAACGCGCCAATACCATCGCCGCCGACTAATCGCCCATGAAAAATCTACTCACACAAAAACCATCCCACCGCGTCAATCCATCAACGATTTTCCGCGCCAAATCCGTGGTCCACAATCTCTATAAACACCTCCTCAGGTTGCAGGCTATCTTATTCCATGAACCCTCACAAGTGATTTGCAGAAAATCAGCCCCCCCGGCACTTGATGGGCGACTGTTTGTCCCACTTTTTAGTCGTTTACAAAGTGGGGCGCCGAAGGCAACTCGCCCAAATAAACCGCCCCAAAATTTCACAAACGCACCATTCATCACAAAACCGACCATGTTTTGTCTTTTTTTGATTTTTTCTTTTTTGATTTTTCCTTGCGCCACCTCCCATTCCCAACCTTTCATCACCCCAGGCGAAATCCTCGTCAAGTTCCACAATGCCACCACCAAACCCACATCCACCGAACTGCAAAACATCGCCCAACAATACGGCGTCATCCAAATCGAACCACTCACCCCAGCACGCCTCACCAAACCTGCATATCCCCACCCCTTTACCAACCTCTACAAAATCCACCTCACAGGTGACCCCATTGCCGCCGCCCATGCCTACAGCCAACACCCTAACATTGCCTATGCCCAACCCAATCATTTGTTTTTCCCCCAAGAAACCCCCAACGACCCCCAATACACGGTCCAATTCAGCCTCTCCAACATCAACTGGCAAACCCTCTACGACGCCTTACCCCCTGCTCAAAAACAAATTATAGTTGCCGTTCTCGACTCTGGCGTAGACATCACCCACGAAGACCTACAAGCCAACATTTGGCAAAACACCAAAGAAGCCAACGGGCAACCCAACATCGACGATGATGGCAATGGCTACATCGACGACATTTATGGGTGGGATTTTACCGACGCCCCAAACATTCCTGGATTTGGCGATTCGACAGAACGCGACAACGACCCCAAAGACGAAACATCACACGGCACCAACATTTCGGGTGTGATCGCCGCTGTGACCAACAACAACTTGGGCATTGCCGGCATTGCCCCCAATGCCAAAATTATGCCCCTACGCGCAGGCGCATCCCTTCTTGCAGGAGGCAGTTTTTTACAAGAAGATGATCTTGCCGCAGGCATCATTTATGCGGTTGAAAACGGCGCCCACATCATCAACATGAGTTGGGGCGGTCCAGAAAATGCATTTGTCATTCGCGATGCCCTCACCTATGCCGCAAACCAAGGTCTTGTGCTTGTGGCATCTGCCGGAAACAGCGGAACTCCCAATCTCTCATTCCCCGCGGCCAACAACCACACCATTGCCGTGGGTGCAACAGATCGCTCAAATGCCTTGGCCAACTTCAGCAGCACGGGTGCCGCCATAGACCTTGTCGCCCCCGGTCTCAATGTGCTCACCACCCAACTCAACAACACCTATACCGTACGCTCGGGTACCTCCTTATCGGCGCCCCAAGTATCTGGTCTTGCGGCCCTCATTTTATCGCGCAACCCCACCCTCAATCCCCAGCAGGTTCGCAGCCTCTTGCGCACCACCGCCAAAGACCTTGGCACACCAGGTTTTGACAACAGCTTTGGTGCTGGGCTTATAGATGCAGGTGCATTGGTCACCCTCATCAGCACCGTTCCGCCCACAGTAGAAATTCTCACTCCGGAAAATGAAAGCGGTGCGACAAACACCGTGAACATCACTGCAAAAATCACAGGAGGTGAAATCACCTCTTATCGCCTCTCATTCGGCATAGGTCGCGACCCCCAATCGTGGACCGTTCTCAAATCAGGTGCCCCTACCCAAGACATGCAACACACCTGGAACGTAAGCGGTCTTCAAGACACCATAACCATTGTGCGCCTAGAAGCACTTCGCAACAATGGGCGCACCCTCGAAGACCGTGTGCAAGTTCACATACAAGCCACAGCACCCACCCTATCGGCACTGGCCTATGGCCCCATCATAGACAAAGAACGTTTAACCTATGAGTTTCGCTGGCTTACCGACCAACGTGCCCTCGGCGGGGTGGCCATCAAGCCCTTCGGCACCACAACTTTCGATACCCTCTACACGGGCCTTGTTGATACAGCACACCAACTTCTTCTTCCCAACAACCTACCGGCTGGCCCTCTCACTTTTCAAGTCATAGCCAAAGGCGAAAATGGCAAAACAGGCAGCGTCACACCACCCGCTTTTACCTATGTGCCTTACCGCATTCCCACAAATGGATACACCGAAGTAGGCACCTTGCCAGACGGTTTTTTATCTGAACGCCCAACAGACTTTAATGGAGATGGCCTCCCCGAAATTGTAATCATGCCTTATATCGAAGGCAAAACTTTTGGGCCCGTCAAAATTTTTGAACACCAAACCAACGGCACCTTCCAAACGGTTTTAACCACCACTGAAAGTTTTTTGCCCTGGGCCATTGGCGATATCACCAACAACGGCAAAGACGATTTATTAGGATCGGCCATCTTGCAATTTATGGTCTATCAAGGTACCAACACCAATCCCTTTCCTTCCCAACGCATTTTTGATTTAAGCAACACCTGGGGCGGTGAAATAGCCGATACCGATGGCGACGGCATCAACAACATTGTGGCGCGCTCGGGCACAGATCGAGGCATTCGCATTTTGCAACGGGGCAATGATGGTGCCATTCGCGAGCAATCCTTTCTCTTTGACCCCACCACTGGCACAGGCGACTTGGGCACGCGATTTGTTATTGCCGACTTTGATGGCGACGGCAACACCGAAATACTCACAGGCGACGGCGATGGCGATTTGTGGATCACCGAACACCGTGTGGGCGGATACACCCAAACGTGGCTCTCACACGGTGAAGGAGATACCCGATGGGTGGGCGGGGGCAAAGATATTGACAACGATGGTCAAATCGAATTTGCCGTTGCGCGCGCTACCACAGACAGCAACGACGAGTTCAACGGTTATTGGGACCTCGAAATTTACAGCATGATTGCCCCAGACCAATATGCCATCGAATGGTCTACCCGCATCACAGGAGTGGCAGCAACAGGCAATGGCATCATCTTTGGAGATGCCGACGGCGACCAAAAAAACGACATCATCGTATGCCTGCGCCCAGACCTTTACGTCTTTCGATCCGATGCGCCCAACCTCTATCGCCCCATTTGGTACACCCCCGTAAGCCTCATGCATCGACCGATGCTGGCTGACCTTAATGCCAATGGACAACCCGAAATTTTATATAATTACAACAACGCCATACACATTGTTGAGCGTTCAGAAACGGCCTTCACCGTCATATCCCCTCAAATCATTTCTGCCCGACCATTAGACATATCTCGCGTAGAAATTGACTGGATGCAAACCCCCGAAGCCACCACCTATCGCATTTACAAATCAACAGGCAACACGCCACTCACCTTACTGACCAGTCTTTCAGATCGCACCATTTACACAGACACACTGCTGGTCGAAAACCAAACCTATCGTTACCAAATTGCCGCGCTGCTTGCCGATGGCACCGAATTGCGCTCTGCCATTGCATCAGTCACGCCCAACAAACCACCCACAGTCACCAAACTCACTGTTCAAAATGCCACACAGCTTGAAATTTTATTTAGTGAACCCATGGCCCCCATCACTTCCGAACCATCGGGTTATCGCATCAACACCCTCGGTCACCCCACATCAGTTATCTTAGACAAAAACAACAAACGCGCGTTGCTCACATTTGCCCAAGCCATTCCCACTCAATCTGCTACCCTCACCATCTTAAAAGCCACAGATGTGATGCATACCCCCATTGACGTAAACCTCACATATCAACTCCTCTCAAACCAAATTGACCCTGCACAATTTCAACGTGCCGATGCCAATCAAAATAACATCATCGACTTTCCCGACTTTCTCGCTTTTGCACAAGCCTTCAACACCACCCATACGGCTTTCGATTTCAACAATGATGGGCTTGTCAACTTTCCCGACTTCATCACCTTTGCCGCGCTTTTTGGCAAATCCCTTCCCTAATTCCGGTTGACACACCCCTTCTGCACACGTACTATAACTGCGACCACAAATAAGGATTAAGGGGGAATTGTGCAGCAGGAAACCATTCACAAAAACAACACCGAAATTAAAATATATAACGGCGATTGTGTCTCTGGGATGCGCCAATACATTGCAGACAAAAGCATAGATGTGGTGGCCACCTCACCACCTTACAATTTGGGCACACCTTACAAAGATTATGACGACACAATCCCACGTTTAGATTACCTCGATTGGATGGAAACATGGGCAAAAGAAATATTTCGCGTCTTAGATGACAACGGGTCTTTGTTTCTCAACATTGGTGCCAAACCTTCTGATCCAAGCGTACCCTTTGAAGTTTTAGGGCGCATGCAAAAACATTTCAAATTGCAAAATGTGATCCACTGGATCAAATCCATTGCCATTCAAAAAGAAGACGTTGGCAATACGCCATATGTGACAGGCAATATTGCTGTAGGGCACTTCAAACCCATTAACAGCCCACGCTTTATAAACGACTGCCACGAATACATTTTCCATCTCACCAAAAATGCCCAAGTCAAGCTGGACCGATTGGCCATTGGTGTTGCATACCAAGACAAATCCAATATTGCCCGATGGCAGTCTGCAGGCAAAGATCGCCGATGCCGTGGCAACACATGGTTTGTACCATACAAAACCATCAACAGCCGGGATAAGCAACGCCCACATCCCGCAACATTTCCCATTAAGATTCCACAAATGTGTATCGAACTTCACGGCGTAGAAAATACCCATCGCGTGCTCGAGCCCTTTTTAGGCATCGGTTCAACCGCTCTGGCATGTCTTGATTTGGGTATAGATTGCACGGGGTTCGAATTGGACCCTAATTATTATTCGGAAGCCAAGCGTTTCATTATTGACCATAGTCCAAATGCATAAGGCCACATAAAAAGCCCCACACAATGACCTTGGATGTGTTGATTAATGAGGCCATTGCGTTATGAACGAAAATATGCTGTATCTAAAGCATATTCGTGATGCCATAAAAATTCCATAAGGGATATTCCATGAAAATCCTCCTTGCCTCCTTCAAACAAGAAACATCCACCTTCAATCCCACACGCACACCTTACGACCTTTTTAATGTGCGCCTTGGCAAAGACATTTTAAAACTGCGCGGCACCAACACCGAAATTGCTGGCGCGATCGACATCTTTGACCAACATACCGACATAGAAGTCATTCCTACTTATTACGCCAATTCTGTCTCGGGTGGTCCTGTTTTAGATGCCGATCTTGATCGTATGATCAATGAACTCTTAGATGCTGTGCGCAACGCACCACAAGCCGATGGCATGCTCATGGTTTTTCATGGCGCGATGGCCGGTGAAACCGAAATGGACCCCGAAGGTCGGGTGCTTGTTGGCCTGAGAGAAATTTTGGGCGATATCCCCATTGTCACCACATATGATTTGCACGGTGTGATCACAGATCGCCTTGTCAAACACTCCGATATTCTGCTCCCCTTTCACACCTACCCACACATCGACATGTTCGAAACCGGTCAGCGCGGTGCCAAAGCACTCCTGCACTTGCTCAAAGACAATGCCAACCCCACAATGGTGCATATCAAATTGCCCATGCTCGTTCGGGGCGACGAACTTATAACCGCAACGGGTCGTTTTGGTCAAGCCATTAAAATGTGCCAAGATATTGAAGCATCAGAAAAAGGATTGGCTGCAGGGGTCTACATTGGCAACCCTTTCACCGATGTACCCGCCTTACAGTCTAATGTCATTGTGGTGACCAACAACGATTTAACATATGCACAACGCGAAGCAAAAAAAATAGCTCAATTTATGTGGGACAATCGCGAACACTTTAAAGCCCCCCTTACATCTTTAGAAGACGCCATTCGCATTGCTCAAGAAACCGAAGGCATCACCATTTTCTCCGACGCCGCCGATGCCACCTCATCGGGAGCGTCAGGTGACAGCAATGCCATTCTCAAAGGCCTCATCAAACACAACTACAAAGGCAAAGCCCTCTTGCCCATTGTGGATGCACCAGCCGTAGAAACCGCCATCCAAGCAGGCATAGGTGCCACCATCACCCTACCCATTGGCGGAACCATAGACAAAGATCGACACAGTCCCATTGAAATTACGGCCACCGTCAAATTGCTCTCCGATGGTGTATTCACCTATGCCGGTGGCACGGCCGGTCATGCTGGGTTATCTGCCGTTCTTGTATCTGGCACCTACACCATTATGGCCACCAGCAAACCAGTAAGCATTATGGATCAAGAGGTTTTTCGATCTCGCGGTATTGATCCGCACGATTTTGATCTTGTCGTTTGCAAATCACCCAACGGCTTTCGCGTGCATTACGAAGCCATGGCCGCACGTATTATCCCCGTAGACGTTCCAGGATCCACCAGTGCAAATTTGCTATCCTTGCCTTACCAAAAATGTGTACGCCCCATCTTTCCCTTAGACGATACGGTGCAACCACCTCACGAAATTGTACCTTAACATCTCCATTTCCCAGGCCTATGAACACACTCTTTTGTCGCACCTGCCAAACGACCTACCCTCCCAACGACATACGCTGGCGATGCAATTGTGGCGGTTTGCTCGATCTCAACTATCAAACTACTTTTAATCGTGCCAATTTATCCACACGCCCTCACACTTTGTGGCGATATCGCGAAGCCTTGCCCATTGAAAAAGACGAACACATCGTTTCTTTTGATGAAGGATTCACGCCACTGACCCAAATTGAATACGACAGTTATACGCTTCACATTAAACAAGAACACCTGTTTCCAACTGGCTCTTACAAAGACCGCGGTGCAACCCTCCTGATCAGCCAAGCCAAAGCCCTTGGCATAGACCGTGTGGTCGAAGACTCTTCGGGCAATGCGGGGGCATCTGTTGCTGCATATTGCGCACGCGCAAACATCGCTTGTGACATCTATGTGCCCGAAAGCACTTCCTCGGCCAAATTGGCACAAATTCAACTTTATGGCGCAACCTTGCATCGTATTCCGGGCACACGGGAAGACACATCAAAAGCCGTTCAAAAAGCTGCCCAAAATCATTTCTATGCCAGCCATGTTTGGAACCCATTCTTTTTTCATGGCACCAAAACGTTTGCCTATGAAATATGGGAACAACTCGGCTTTCAGGAACCCGATGCCCTCCTCATTCCCACTGGCAACGGCACCTTACTCATCGGTGCCTACATTGGCTTTCAAGACCTCTTACAACAACGGCTTAT
Organism: Candidatus Latescibacterota bacterium; assembly: GCA_038279365.1. GTDB lineage: Bacteria > Latescibacterota > UBA2968 > UBA2968 > UBA2968 > JABIFK01. The sequence continues at coordinate 67,512 of JAYODI010000013.1, forward strand.
TCGCAAAATGCCCAAACTCATTGCCGTACAATCGGTCCATTGTGCGCCCATCAAAAGTCTCTGGGACACCTCGTTCACGCCCCAAAAAGGCGATACCTTAGCCGAAGGCATCGCCATTGCCCAACCTGCCCGAGCCAATCAAATCCTCGATGCCATTCGCCAAACGAATGGCCAAGTCATTACCGTTACCGACGCAGAAACCATCACCGCACTCAAAAAAATGGCCAAAATGGGATTTTACATCGAACCCACTTCGGCCACTGCTTTTGCTGCTGTATCGCATTATCAAAAAGAAACATACGAACGCGTGGTGGTGCCCATTACGGGTCACGGACTGAAGGCCACAGAAAAATTACTCAAAATAAGCGACGCTTAAACAAGCCGTTGAGATATTTACGGATATTTGTAACAAAGAATTGAAAAGTTGCCTATTTTCTTGACAAACTTTACAGACCGACCTATACTATGCTACCTGCTTATTTTACAGACATATAGCTTACTTCCGGCCTTGCGGAAAGGTGCTTTGTGGGCGAATCAAATATCACAATTAAGTTTTGGGGCGTTCGAGGATCTATACCCACCCCCATTTCAGCAGAGTCGCTTGAAGATAAATTGGTCGACCTGCTAACAAACGTCAAGAACCGAGATGTTTCAACCCCAGACAAAGCCCGTGCCTATTTGCATTCACGCAACGTGTTTGAACGAAGCACCATAGGCGGCAACACCTCGTGTGTGGATGTGCGTGCAGATGATCAGCACATCATTATAGACTGTGGATCTGGCCTTAAAGAATTGGGCTGGTCGCTTATGAAACAAGAATATGGCCAAGGTCAAGGCGAAGCCCATATTCTCATTAGCCACACCCACTGGGATCATCTCATGGGGTTTCCTTTTTTTCAACCCGCTTACGTTCCGGGCAACAAATTTACCATTTGTGGATGTCACCCCAATCTCAAAAGACGCTTTGAACGCCAACACCATCCCGAAAATTTTCCCGCACCCATGTTTGTGATGGGATCTGATATTCAATTTAAAAAATGGACACCAAACCAAAAAAAGCGTCTGGGCAATGTGACCATAGAGCCGCTTTTGCTCGACCACCCTGGCAACTCTTATGCCTATCGCATCGAAACAAACAACAAAGTATTCATCTATGCAAGCGATGGGGCCTATAACGACCCGTCACCCGAAGCCATGGCACGGTATCACACCTTTTATCGCAATGCCGATGTGCTGGTTTTTGATGCCCACTTTGATCTGATCGAATCTTTTCAAAAAAGTGACTGGGGCCACAGCACTTCTTTCTTAGGTGTTGATATTGCACTCAACGCAGGTGTGAAAAATCTACTCCTTTTTCACCATGACCCATTAAGTGATGACAAACGTGTGGGCAAATTTCTAAACGCAACACAGCGCTACCTCAATCACATTGCCCCCCACTCAGATCTCACCGTATCTGTTGCCTACGAAGGCCTTGAAATCACTTTGTAAAGGATATATCATTCACCCAAACAATAGGGTGTGTGAAAATTTCCTGATATATTTCACCCATCCTCCTTATACCCGCCACACCACTTTTTCCCAATCCTCAGCTTCACACTGTTGTACATATTCGCCCACCACACGCAGCACATCACCTACAGATCCAACTTCGTCTACATCCACAAAATTGACCTCGTCTTTATGCCCAGCCAACCAACTGCGAGCAATTTCCAACGCCCCCTTTTCAAATTCGGACAAAACAACACCGTCATTTTCATTTTCAAAAAACAGTTCGCGTAATCGTTCCGATATATGGGGCCAATTGCTTAAGTCTTGTTGCACCCGCAAGTGGGTCAACGGATGTTTTTCTACCAAGCAATACAGATCAATGGCATCGGGTTCTGCAGACGGCAAAATCATGATCGCATTTTTAATGGGTCCCAAATCAACAGTTCGCGGATGTACTGCCACCTGCGTATTAAACTCAGGATTACAATGGGTAATCATTTGTGACTCCAAAAGCAATGCCGCCAACTCAGATCCCACCCGCTCTACTTCCATCGACCAAATGCGATCTAAAATGCGTTGGGTTTTTTCTGGGCGTTCAACGCGGCGTGCAAAATAACTGCCCACACGGTTGCGCAAATTGACAGCTTTTCCCACATAGATCACCACACCGTTTTGGTCTCGCATCACATAAACACCTGGTGTTTCGGGCAACTCGCGCAAATAAGTCTCATCAAAGGCATAAGCTTCAAATTGAACAGGAATGGTATCTGGATACAGATCAGCAATCAGTGCCTCCACAGATTGGATCCCCTTTTTTTCACAACGTTCCAAAAGCCCAAGCAACACCTGTGCATGCAAACTGGCCTCACCATCGGCCCCACGGTCTGTCATAAATGACAAGCCCAACAACGTGGCCAAGGCTTCAATATTGGGCAAATCGGCATCGGGAAAAAAGCGACGCCCCAAGCGAAACAAACAAATGCCCTCTTGCAAAAATGAACGTCCCAAAATCATTCGCCCCAAACGATTGACCGCACTGCGATAGCGCGGCAAACGAAAAGCCACAGGCACCGCGCCTTCGGAAAAATGCGTAAACGATGACAAGGTTTCATATCCCTCGCCATCTACCCGCACCACCACAGGTGGAAACAAAGCTTCATCACCATTCATTTGTATCCGTCGTCCTGCCAATGCAACTGCATCTCCTCCTTCGGTGCTGTGCACACACCCCAAACAAACAAACAAAGCGGCCTGAAGCCCTATCGCCTTATTTTGGGCTTTTAAAACCCACTTGCCCGACCCCAAACGCACAAATTGTCCATCATTGTCAATAGCCGCAGACACCACCTTTTCGGCAATGGCACCTTGCGCCCCTTTAATACCCAAGGCTTCACGGGCCAACACATCTGCCGCAACACCATTGGGGTGTGCTTCCAAAAAAGACACCAATCGCGCTTTGACCCCTGTCTTTGCCAATGCAACCCTCCTCACATAAACAAATAAAGAGGGGAAACCCCCTCTTTATAATCCCAAATAAATGACATCCACATGTTATTTTGGGGTCTGCCCTGCTTCCGCTTTTTTCTTAGCCGACCCTTCTTGATAATCAATTTGAATCAGCTTTTTTAATGCATCCACCTCTTCATCCAATGCGGCGAGCTTTTCATTTTGCAACACCACCAAATCGGCATAAATCTGAGCACGCTCTTCTTGGTTGACAATCACCTGACGCAAATCTTCAATTTTTTTCAACAATGCCTCCGACGACTCTCCCGATGGCAACCGAGGGCTTTGGCCTTCTGCGCCACCAAAGGCGGCCAAACGTTGTTGCAAAGCATCATCCAATTCCAAACGCTTGCGCTCAGCTTCTTCTATGGTTCGAAATAGGGGACGTTTTTCCACCGCATATTTAAGAACCGAATCAAAACCAGCATCTTGGTTGCGCCGTCGATATGTGGGTTGATCGGGTTTCAGTGCCTGGCGACGACGCCAAAACACAACCCCCAAAACAACCACAAAAACACCCCCACCCACCAACACCCAGGGCAAAACTACAAACACACTCGCCACATCAAATGACTCTCCCTCCAATGCCAGATCGCCCCCCTCTTCACCCTCACCCACCACCGCTCCCCCCTCGTCTGCAGGTGTGGCTTCTTCAGAGGCATTTTCCGCACGCATTTTCAAAATATCTTCAATAAAAAACTTGGCCTCATCGCGCCCACCCAACTGACGCGCCCGACGAAAATGCGTGAGGGCCTCGTCCAATTTATTTTCTTGTTTATATGCCGTGGCCAAATCAAAATGAATATTTGTATCATCGGGTTTGATTTCTAATGCTTTTTTATAAGCTTCAATGGCTTCAGCTACTTTACCATCATCTACCAATTCTTTTGCCTCTTTGTAATAATCAACCGCCTTGGGCTTGGGGGGCTCTGTCTTTTTTTCTTCAGGGGCAGCCTCTGTCGTTTCAGCAGGTGTTTGTGTTTTTTCCAAAGGGCTCAAAGGGTGTCTCATCACCATATCATTGCGCACCCATCCACGGCTGGTTCCATTGGGCATAATCACCTGAAACCACCCATTCAATTCACGCAACATAGACAACATCTCACCTTGTTTGGCCGTATCAACTTGCCGAGCAGCTGTAGAAGCACTGCTGCGCACATTAATAACGGGTTTGATCACTTCTAACAAATCGCGGGCGACCACCTCTTCGGCATAACGCCCCGACATCCACGCCTCACGTCCATTGGGCAACAACACCTGATACCACCCATTGCGCTTGTCCAAACGCTTCATCAGAGTACCGCGCTTGATCTTCATAATCAGTGTGTTGGGTGCCGTTGTGGGTTCTGTGCGCACATTGACTTCATCTGTGCCCATCACCCGCACAGCCGGATCACCATGACGCAACTGTGCAAAAACCGTTTGCCCACACAAGCACATAACACAAAGAACCATCAATAACGTTTTCATCTTCCACGTCCTGTCGTAACTAAATTATACTTTATTGCTTTTGCCCAACAGCACACACCCATTCTCCTTCTTCCAACATATTCAAAATTACAAAACCTGCGCCGAGAATTGCCCGCTGAAAAGCGTCTTGCTCACGTGCCAAAATCCCGCCCAAAACCACTTTGCCTCCAGGTTTGGTATGTGCCGCAATTTGGGGCAGCATTGGCACCAAAATACTGCTGATAATATTGGCCACCACCACATCAAAAACCCCATCAACCAATGACAAAGACCCTTCCTTAACCACCACACCTTCTAAAATGCCATTGATCTGCAGATTGTTTTGTGTATTGTCAACCGCTGGTGGATCGGTATCGACCCCAAAAGCCGATACGGCCCCCAGTTTCATGGCTGCAATGCTCAAAATACCCGACCCAGTGCCCACATCCAACACCCGTTCGCCACCCGAAATACACATTTCAAGCCCCATAAGCGCCAATCGCGTAGTTTCATGATGCCCTGTGCCAAAAGCCATTTTGGGATCAATCAAAATGGCAAAACCACCTTCAGGAGCTGGCTCGGGTGCCCAAGCAGGGCAAATAATAATTTTGGGCGTTGCATAAACGGGCTTAAAATAATCACGCCACGAGGTGGTCCAATCTTCATCGGGCACAGGTTCAAAATGCACTTCTGATACAATATGAAAGTCGGAAAGCATCCGTTCGCAAGCTTGCACAATCTCTGTTTGATTGTTATGGTCTTCAAAATAAGCAATCAAACAAACACCTTGATCGACATTGTCTTCTTGCACACCCGCACAACCCAATTCAAATAAGTGTGCCGAAACATCTTCGGCCTGTTTGACAGGCACAACCACAGCCACTTGAAACCAATTTGCCAAGGTTTTTTACCCAATTAATATGTTGATTTTTATTAAAATAGACAATGAGATTCCCAATAGACAAATACGTAGTGAATATAGGCTTCGCACCCTATTTTGTCAATTTAGCACAAAAAAACGACCCACCCTTTTAAAGGTGAGTCGTATTTGGCCGGCATCCCTGCTCATATTTCAAACCACATCCTGTGTAGAGGTAAACATCTATAAAGTATATCGTCATATTACTTAGAACCATTAGGTATTTCTTTAAAAAGAAGTCTGCAAGTCAAAAGTCAAAATCACTCAAAAGGACCAATAGCCATATTGAAGGAGATGACCTGTGACCTGCGACCTACCAAGAATGGGTATGGTGCCCTTGCCCAGGAAACCAGATTTGATCCACAATAAAGGACAACAACACACCCAATGCATGGCCTACCAACAGGCCCAAAAACAAAGGCCGACACCGCCGATACAAATCGACACCCCCAATGCGCAAAATAATCGACTTAATGCCCCAAGCCACAAAAATGGAAAACATGGAATGCACCGCATGTGTAGGTGGCACCACCATGCCTATGGGGGCCAATGGCCACCAGGCAAACTGAAAACGCAAAAAACTCACCAGCGAAAAAACACCAATCCCCAACAACATAAAGAAATAACGTTCTTTTTCCCAAGTCTCTTCGCCCTTAAGAGCTTTTACCAATCCATCATATGTGCTTGGAGGATAACGCGAAAAGGGCAAATCATTAAAATTAAAAGCGCCGTAGGTATACCCCAGATACAAAGAATACGCAATGGCCGTGCTGATCCCCACCACAAGGGTCAATACAATGCCCCAAACAAGACGCCCCTTATTTTGCCCCACCATATCAGAAATGCGTGCCGCATGAACCAACGGCGGCATAAACATCCCTTTGTTTTGTGAGCGCACAGAATCCACCAAACGAAAAGCCGTAATGGTTGGACCATCAAAAGATTTGGGCCCAAAAATAAAGGGCAATAACCCATTGGCCGTCATGGGCATGCTAAAATATACCACACCCGTTTCTGCTATGACGCGAGCGGTGCCCAAATAGGTCACAAAAATACCCAAGGTGAGCACTATGGCCACCCCCAAACTCACCCCCACCGCATTGAGCCAAAGCATCAGAAACACCAAACTAAACAACAAACCAAAAACGCAGGCCCGATAAGAAAGCATTTCTTTTGAATCGTCAATGTCGGAACTGGGATGAAACGCCTTATAAAATACATCTTTAATGTGATGCCTCGCCATCCATAATCCAAACACCACCATGGCAATAAATGCTCCGCCAGCCTGCAAGGAAGTGGTTGCATCACCCGAATCACCTTTGTTATTTAGGTTTATGCCCAAACGCCGAAAAAACATAATTTGGACACAATAAAACAGATAAAAAACCCAAATAGAAAACAGCACATCCACATTGGCAAAATAAGCAAAACCAATGGTATAAAAATTAAACGTCACATGCATGCGCGGGAAATACGTGCCCATAGCCATCCAACCAGGCCCCAACTGAATGCGTGGAAAACCCGGTGAAAAATAGCCAAATATATTCCACAGCAACAACAAAAAAGGAATCATCACACCAATCTTAAAAAAATTATTCTGCAACAGTGGAACCTTGGCTTCTCCCTCGGCCAAATCCCCTGCTGGATGGAGAATGGGATAAGCCAATCGTTCATTTTCGGCCCATTGCTTACGCAACATCACAGCCAAACACACACAACCTGTGACAATGGCACCAATAAACGTCATCCATCCAAACAAAGGCACAAACCACACCCCCCAAGGGATGGGCATATCGGCACTGGGCAACCCCTCAAACAGATACTGCATGGCCCCACCTTCATTAGACGGCACCAGCCAAGTGGGCAAATATTGGTGAAAATAGTTAGCCCATTGATTCTCGGGAGTGGCCATATAATACGGCATGGCAATCATTCCCAAAAAATAACTCGTCAAACCATAAGCAGGCACCGCAGCACCCACCAAGCCCATGGCCAACATGGTCAAAATTTCGGTGCTGTTAAATGCCCAAGCGACTTCTTTGCGCCGCAAAATGGCATTGACCAAAGTGAGCACCACATAAGGCACAAACAATGCTATGGGAAAATGGGTAATATTTAAACGTCCCGTATGAGCGATATACTCGACGTAGGTATTCCACACAATCGCAGTTAACGCCAAAACCAAACCAAAAACGATTGCCCGAGCAGTTACCTTTTGGGTAGCAACAACAGACGCTTCTTGGTTAAAAACATTTTCATTCAAAGCCATAAAAAATCATCCATATAAAATGATGTACAAACAATGGGCAACCTTATGAGAGACACCTAAGGTTGCCCAATTATATCAATAATAAAATTAATTTTTTGCAGGTTTTAACTTGGCATCCAAATCGGGCACAGAGGCATCTCGATTTTGTAAGCGCACAAAATAAGAATCTTCATGGTCTGTTGCTTCGAGCACCATAACCTCACGATCAATATCTGCCGTCTCATCGTGTTGCCATTCTGTGCGCCAAGTCATTTGATAAGCCGTTCCCGCAACACGCTCCCAAGGAACAACCCCCTCCACATCCACCAACTTGCGGGGTTCTGCCCCACTAAAGTCCACACCCGTAGATGAAAACACAACAAAATCCATCGCCTTGGTGCGTTCGTGATAGACCACCGAACCTTTTTCAACAAAGTTGAGCTGTTTTTGAGGCTGCATCATCGTCAACGTATACGTGCTGTCTTCCAATACCAAAATGGTGACTTCTTCATCCATGCTGTCCGTGCGAATACCCGTGTCACTACCGGCATATAAAAACCAAGTGCCAATGGGTGGCCCTAGTCGTTCTTTTGAAGCCGTATCAGTAACTTCTTGCGTTTTTGTTTCTTCCCCACAAGACCAAATAAGTGCACAGCACAAAACAATTGCCCAACACCATTGACATTTCATAAACATCTCCAAAGTAACCCCGAATAATGAATACACGGCCAACCGAATCAACCGCCCAAAACTTCTTTCACACGATCAAAAAATCCCTTACCGCCTTCAGGTGCTTTGCCACTTTCTAATTCGGCCAACTTCTCAAACAATTCTTCTGCTTTTTTGCTCAATTTGGTGGGCGTCCAAACCACCACGCGTACCAACTGATCACCCGTGCGATACCCATTCACTTCGGGCATGCCTTTGCCACGCAAACGAAACACTTTGCCCGATTGGGTGCCTGCCGGAATTTTCATGCTCACCCGCCCACTTAATGTGGGCACTTCAATGTCATCACCCAAAGCGGCTTGGCTAAAACTAATGGGCAAATCGTAAACAATGTCGTTGCCATGGCGCTCAAAGCTTTCGTGTTCGGTCTCTTCTATAAACACCAAACAATCGCCCGATGGCCCACCATTGGGACCAGCATTGCCCTGCCCACGCAAGGGAATATAATTGCCTTCTGCTACCCCCGCTGGAATATTGACAGACAAATTGGTTTGCTTTTTTTGCCGCCCCTGCCCTTCGCAGTCTGGGCATTTGTCGCGAATGATCTTGCCATTACCACCACACTGAGGGCACGAGGTGACATTAACAAACTGCCCAAACAAAGACCGCGTGGCTTGCCGAACTTGACCTGCCCCCCCACACATATCACAAGAAATGGGGTCAGAACCAGCTTTTGCACCCGACCCACTACATGTGCCGCACGATTCCAAACGCGACAGTTTAAGCGTCTTTTGAGCACCTTCGGCAATTTCTTCGAGTGTCAACGACAAGGCAACTTTCAGGTCTTCACCTCGGTTGGACCGCCGACCACCACGCCGACCACCGCCACCAAACAAATCGCCAAAAATACCACCGCCAAAAATGTCGTCTAAGTTGGAAAAAATATCTTGAAAATCACCCGCATGTGAAAAATCAGACCACTGGAACCCACCGCCACGAAACTGCCCACTGACCCCATCATGACCATATTGATCATACACCTGGCGTTTTTTGGCGTCCATGAGCACTTCGGCTGCCTCGGCACCTTCCTTAAACAAGGCTTCTGCTTCAGGGTTGTCTTTGTTTCTATCCGGATGATACTTCATCGCATATTTGCGATATGCTTTTTTTATTTCTTCTTCAGACGCTTTGCGATCTACGCCCAAAATTTCATAATAGTCTCTTTTGGCCATTACCTATTCCAATAAAAGTATATGTACAACGACGAACAGGGCCGCGTTTTTTCACGACCCTGTTCCCAGGCGATTTGATAATCTTATTCTTGTGTATTTTCTTCTGCTTTGCCCTGGCTGACCACAACCTTGGCCGGGCGCAATACCTTATCACCCAATGTATATCCGTTTTCGACCACATCAACCACATGACCAGCGGCAACCGTATCTGAAGCCATTTGCATTAACGCCTCATGAACATTGGGATCAAATGGCTGTCCCACCGTTTCAATTTCTTTCAAATTTCGGTTTTTCAAAACCTTGGGCAATTGCTCCATAAGCATGGCAACACCTTCTTGGTAGCCTTCGGTTTCGGCCTGACCACTCTCACGGTGCGCCAATGCACGCGCCACGCCATCTAAAATGGGCAACAAATCGCGAATCACATCTTCACTGGCCGATTGGATGAGGGCTTCAAACTCACGGGCCGTTCTTTTTTTATAATTTTCAAACTCGGCAGCCAACCGCATCCACCGATCTTTATACATCTCGGCATCTTTTTGTGCCAGCGTCAATTCATCTTCTGCTTCTGGCATTTCAACAACATTTTCATCAGCTTCTTCAGACGACTCTTGATCGACATCTTCTACCACTGTGTTCTTTTCTTCCATAAAAATTTCACCACTCCTTATTTGCCTTCTAACATTTCACTGGTCAATGTAGACATATATTGTAGCAATGGAACCAACTTGCCATAAGGCAAACGCGTGGGCCCAATGATCCCAATAACGCCGGAAACATTGCCCACGCTATAACGAGAAGTCAGTAAACTACACCCTTGTAATTCGGGAGAAGGATGTTCTTCTCCAATGGTAATTAAAAAATCGTCGTTGCCTCGATCTTGCAAAAGATTGGCAACCGACTTTTTTTCTTCAAGCATGCCAATCAAACCAGCCAACCGCTCACTGGTAAAATCGGGTTGGCCCACAAAGTTGCGGGTGCCGTCCATGTGCAGTTCAACACCACTAAACACTTCAAAGAGCGAGTCGGCACTTTCGGCAATGAGGCGCAAAAGCTTGGGTGAACCCGTGGTGGCCGACTCCAAACGCTCTTTGGCCGAAGACATAATTTCGCCCACCGTCAACCCAGACAAACGCTCGTTGACCACCCGCCGAGTTTGTTGCAACTCTTCATCATCTAAGTCGCAATCCACTTCCATGACCATCGTTTTTACCAACCCCGAGCGAATGGTCATCACCATGAGCAGCTTAGACTCACTCAATTTGACCATTTCCAAACGCTCAAACACACCCTGCACAAACTGCGGCCCCAAAGCAATGCCTAAATTGTGTGACACATCGGCCAACAATTTAGATACTTGCCCCAACAAAGACTCTATGTTGCCCTCGCGAATGTGGACAATGCTTTCACGAATGGCTTGTCTTGCTGCTTCTGCCAACTCTTCTCGGGACATGAGCATATCGACATAATAACGATATCCTTTGTCACTGGGCACGCGCCCTGCCGAGGTATGGGGGTGTTGGAGATACCCTTTATCTTCTAAGTCGGCCATCGAATTGCGAATGGTTGCCGCACTTAACCCCAAACCCATCTTAGAAACCGTACGCGACCCCACGGGCTCTCCCGTGGTTACGTAAGCCCCAATCAGGATATCGAGAATGGCTCTTTCCCGTTGTGTCAACTCTGTCATGCCAACCTCCTTACACAACAGGGGGAGAAAACAAGGTGCAAAAACAATAGAATAACACCTAACTTTATAATAGGTATAATGATATATGAATTGAAATTTATTGTCAAGAGGAGAAAAAAGAAGGATCACAAAGAGAGATTGTTGATCAGAAAACCCAATTCCTTAGTGCCTCTCTGTTTTGTAAGGAGAAAGCACCAACACCGGTCTGTCGGTTGTCAGTGTACTGGATATTGGAAATGTGACTTCCATGACATCTCCAAACCTTTGATCCTCGATCATTTGCACCTGCGGTGAAGACAATGGGGTCTCAACCTGAAACCTCATACCTGGCAAAGTCCAAGTAGCATCAGCAATTGTTTTGAGATCGGCATCTGGTGCATATATGAGAATGCGCAAAGGAAAAACCGCATCAGGTTCGGTTAAATAGATTTGTAATTTGCGATCTTCGATTTTAACTTCGGCGGCATTTTCTCCCTCAACAAGCAGCCAGGCCACCTGATTGCCCACCGCCCAATGTACCGTTCCAGGACAGTGTTGGTTCCAACGGCGGCGCATCCCAGTTGCCGCCCCCATCATCCATGTGGGTTCCAAAAGCACCTGCGCCTGAAACACCTTTTTGCGATGTGGGATCTGATACAATACTTCGCGTGATTCTGAAAAAGTTTTGAACTGATCCAACAGATCTTTTGGCGGTTTTACATTAAGCAATGCAAATAGTGGCGCATAAGCCCATTCAAAGGCACGGTCTTTGGTATTGGGCAATGGCGCGTGTTCCCCATCTTCCAACCCCATTGCAATGCACAATCCCACAAGTGCTGCATATTGGGTCATATCCATGCCATACCCTCTGACATAAGGCCCGCAAAGGTTTTTCAAACCCGCATGGTAACATTGTGCAATTTGCTTCCAAAACACCGTTTCAATCTCTTGCGCCCAAGTGCGCAATTCTGAGCTTTTGCCAAGCTCACGCCACAACCCAAGCCCTAAAAAGTTGGTTCCATAATACGTGGGAGAGTTGAACTCGGTGAAGGTATTGTACTGAAAAAAGAGATCCAAGATGGCTTTGGCCTTGTTCTTGCCCTGTTCAATAAATGCTGGGTTAGACGCAATATGCCCCGTGTAGTTGAGCAAAAAAGCACTCATCAGGGCGATGTTTGTATATTCGGGAGACACATCGCGCACAGATGCCCCTTGAGCCGCACGAATGAGGGCCTCATCCATATCGCGAACAAGATCAGGGTCTAACACATGACCAAAATATTCACGTGCCATAATAAATCCTACGCCTACAAACTCGCGCCAATTTTGATCTTCGCGATCTTTGCCCACACCGGTTCGCCACATACCATGATTTTTTTCACCTGGTATATTGTATTGCAGTTTCAAAAGATCACGCATCACCAATTGTGCATTTTTACGATCTGCCCCCTCGTTGCGATAGAGCATACCCACAGCGTGATAAATGCCCGAGCGTGTGCCATGGCGTTGTAAAAAAGCCTGAATGTCGTCGGCCTGATAGACCTCGGCACGCGATTCGGGCAACACAAACGTTACAAGGTGTTTTTGATAAGGCGTGAGTGCATCCCACGCCATGCCAAGTGCACTATTTGTCATTGTGAACCACCCTAGGCAAAGTGTGAACCATATTCTGAAACGATTGTTTACAAATAACATATGCTCTACCTTTTGAAAGTCTTAACACAAAATAAGGTGATTCATTTCAAAAATCAATTGAATAATTGCTCATATATAAAACATGAATAAAAAATATATTCACACCTTGTTCTGTATCTTTTCGCCAAACAAGGAATTATGAGTTCACCCGTTTTTCCGCCTTATAGAATATGGGTATGTGTTGGCTCTACCCCACCTTAGGAGCCCAACCATATGCCTTGGCGCACGCACCTCCCATGAGCATGGCGCGTTCGCTGTCGCTAAAGTTCTGCGTCTGGCGAAACGGCTCAACCCCTTGCTCGTAATTGAGCACGGCAAAGGCACGTGTCCAGTCGGTTCCCCATAAACAACGCTCAAAACCCCAAGCATCAAAAATACGCGCAAGGGAATCCCAAATATCTGGATATGGATAAGGCTCTCGAGAGAGCGTACAAGCCCCACTGACTTTGATCACCACATTTTCATGCTTTGCAAGTGCCAATACCTTTGGCAAATCGGCCCAAGCCTCTGATGGCGCAGGTGGCTTTTGGGGTTGCATGATGCCCAAGTGATCAATGATAAATCGCGTATTGGGGTGGCGCTCCATGAGTGCCCCTGCCGCATCGAGGTTGCCCCAACACAGAACGTTGACAGGTAAGTCGTGCAAAACGGCAGCTCTCAAGATCCGATCAACACCAGCAGGGTTTGGCGCATCTGCGCCTTTGGGCATCATAATGCGAATACCAACCGCACCGGGTGTATTTTTCCACTCGGCAATCACATCGGCCACCGCCTCATCGTCTGGATCAACCGGCTTAACAATGGCGAACCGATTTGGATGAGCCTTTTGCACCGCAACGGCATAACTCGCGTCGTAGCGATATAAAGAAAACGCAGAAATAAAGATCGCACCATCCACACCCACCGCGTCCATGGCGGCTACCATTTCGTCTCCGGTAACATGATCGGGCCAATTGGGCACACTGTGCCAGGGCCGCTTGGGTGTGTTTTTTTCATAGGCGTGCACTTGCGAATCGATAATGGCCATTGAGAAATACCTCCGTATCAAGTGGGTATCATTTTGGGAACGACGGAATTTAGGCCTGATCTTGCCCTAACACAAGTGTCAAAACCAGGAGAGCTAACCCACATGCTTAATAATTCAATATTTCGTCTATGGCATCTATAGGTGTTGGAACAGATGGGAATTATATACCCGTGGGCACATGTTTGTGGTGGGGGTGTTGCAGGGCGGGTTTGTGTGCAGCGTTGTCATATCGAAAAACGAGGTTGTTTTCGGCATTCTGGTAATGATATACATACATTCCCTTGGGTTCTTCGGCAAGCGTATTGACAAATTCTTTGAAATGCAACGTGGAATGATTGTTGAACCTCAAAATACCTGATATCAATCCAAGATTCGAGGAGCGATGACCGACTTCAAAATCTATTAGAACTACGCCTCCACTTACTGTGTGGTCTGTGCCAGTTGTAATGTTGCCTAAAATCCTCTAATACGACTTGCGCTTCTGGCACATTGAGTAAAGTACCCTATTCTTCAAAACTTACAAATTACACTTGTTTTTTTGAATTCCAGGTTTTTGAAATATTCTCTACACAAATAGAAATTTTTTGGGATAAAACAAAAAAGGCGGGCCAATCGAAAACTCGATCAGCCCGCCTTTTTTACGTCTTACTTTAGATTACTTCAGCAACAACATCTTGCGCACGCCGGTAAACTCTCCGGCGACCATTCGCACAAAATAAATGCCACTGGCAACCGAACGACCCAAGTGATCTTGACCGTTCCAAGACAAGCGGTAGAAACCGGCGTCGCGCATTCCGCTTGCCAGCGTCATCACCTCTTGGCCCAAAACGTTGTAAATCACCACACTCACCTCACCCGAAACAGGCACCGCAAATGGCACCGTTGTCTCTGGATTAAATGGGTTCGGGAAGTTCTGTGTTAACGCATAATTTTCTGGCAATGCACGCACGTCACTCAAGTGAGCCCCCACCAACGTATTGATGTGGTTGCCACCGTCTGAGAGAATCGCTTGTGCAATATCCACCTGCGCCACTTGTGAAGGATCGAGCACGTTAAAGTGCAGCACCATTAAATCTTGTGCCCCACTCAGTGCAGCATCGGTGGCCAACACATCGGCCAACAACAACGCCCCACCTTCGGTGGATGCTTGAATGGCCACACCATCGCCAAAGAGTGAGCCTTGTGGGCCTGTGACATGGGCCAGCTCAAGCACCGACTTATCGTAGTTGAGTTGGAGGTTGTACCCCTTCACGTCTACAGCGTCAGCCAAACGCAACGCCACAACCGCTTCGGTTGCAGAACGCGTAGGCACAGGCACCAAGCTGAGCGTGGTTTTGTCGTTGGCCCCCAACACCTCACCCACAGGCTTGGCCAAACCTGCACGCTTGCTGCTCACCGGCTTACCAAACTGAGCGGCAAAGACCAAAAAGTCTGGGAAGTCAATGGCACCGTTGCTGTTTAAATCGGCAGCGGCATTAAAGCTTGCGTCACCTGTCTTGGCACCAAATGCTGAAGCAAAAGCCAAGAAGTCTGGAAAGTCAACGACACCGTTGCCATTTAAGTCTGGCGTGGGCCCAGCTGGGCCGGCAGTACCACCTGTGCTTGAGGCACCAATTTGAACAGCGGCACCACCGGTACCAATGGTCAACTTGGTTTGCCCAGACGACGTACCAAACTGCCCCGACACCAAAGACACACGCGTTTTGCCCGTGTAACCTGCTGCCACAGTAAACGTCAACTTACCCAAAGAACCCGAAGCTGCCGTTGAGGTCGTAGACCCAAAGAAAGCCACCGCCGCAGTAATGACACCACTGCGTTTGGTCACAATGGGTACCGCACCGGTGAACAAACCAGAAACAGCGAAGCCACTTGAAGCATCAAAGGTAACTTGTGTGCTGTCGTATTGAATAAGGGCTTGATAGGCACTCAAGCCACTGGCTCCTTCTGTGGCCACCAGCTCAACCACCACCGTGTCACCCACCTTAGGAGTCTCTGTTGTAATACGCAAAGCCTGGTCGCCCAACTCGTCTGCCTTTAAGTCTAAGGCAATGGGCCCCACAGGACCTTCGCCAATAGCAGGTGCGGTGGGAACCACCAACACGGTTTGCACAGGACGGGCACCACCCAACGAGACCAACACCGTAATGTCACCCTCGCCAGAGGCTTTCACCTTGGCCGTGGTTTGACCTTTGGACACCGTCTTGCTCACCGACTTGCCACCATCAACTTGACCGTTGCTGGACGTCACTTCAAAGGACACCACTGATGTATCGTCTGCACTGTAGGCCAAACCATCTAAGTCATACAACTTGACCGTAAGTGTCGATTCTTTGGTGCCAGCAGAATCTAAGGTGTCGCGGCTGGATGTGACACGCATTTGCCGTGTCAAACCGGCCACTTCAATTTGTGCCCGTGAGAAAGCCCGAATCGTATCGGTGCCTCCCGACTTGGCCGACAGCAACAACTGCGTAGCTGTCAACTCAGTGGTGCCAAAGAACCGCTGGCTCACGCGGAAAGAGAACACACCCAGCAAACCACTGCCTTGGGCAAGCGTCTCTGTTTTGGGGCCCAAAATGGCTGCCGACTGGTTCACCGTATTGCCACGAATGGTGGTAAAGCCAACCACAAACCCACCCTTGGTTTTGAGCAAGTTTGTTTCGCCAGAACCATCGTCGGTTACCCCTTGGAGTGACACCGCCGTCGAATCGAACTGTACTTGTAATTCATAACCAGCCAAATCGGTCACGCCATCAATATAAACACCCATTGTAATCAAATCGCCAGGTGCCGCAGATTGTGAGATCACACCTTGATTGGCTGGTGTGGTGTCTAAGTCTACCTTAATGGGTGAATCAGCACCCGTATTGGCAACCAAACTCACGGGTGTGGTCGATTTGGGTTGCGGAGGATCCAAGACCACCACCGGCGCCTCAACGGTTTCACCCGCTTTGGCCGACACGGTGCCCAAATCACCACTGGTTGGCCCTTTATTGGTTTCCAGCTTGGCAAACAACTGGTATTCACCTTCTGCAATTTTCAAGGTGTAAGCACCCGTCGTATCGACAACACCTTGACCGGCCTGTTCACCTGCAGCAGAAAATGCAATCACTTCACCAAAGAGAATTTCAACCTTTGACGAATCTGTTGTGGCTTGCTTAGAAGCGGCGGGTACCAAAGCAGCCAAATCAACCTTACCGTTAATGGTGGCCAAAGCCGTCACCACACTGCCCGTAGAAAATGTTACCGTAACAGGTGTGGTCAATGCACTCTGGTTCACACTCACCGCATTTACAATGGTCAACGAATAGGTCTGACCTGCAACCAAGGTGGCCACACCAGAAACCGTTTTGCCATCTTCGCTGAGTGTCAACCCCGTTAACTTACCACTGCCTTCGCTGGGTTTTAAGAACGCATTCACATTCACAAAACTACCAGCAAGCTGAATGGGATTGCTAAACGTAATCGAAATGGTGCTCTCGCCTTCTGCGACACCCACCGCACCTTCTGAAGGCGTTGTGGAAACCACAGAAAGAGAAGATTTACGGTCGCGAATCACAAACTCGGCTTCGCCGTATAAATTAGGAATAGAAGGCACTTCCACGCTCACAAAGTGTTGGCCAGGACTTAAATTGTTGGCAACGGCCCCAGACTTCACATCGGCTGGTGGGAAGAAATCGAGAAACACCGTCATGGGCACACTCAACTCTTCTTCTGTATCACCCTTGTAAGCAAGCAACCGCGCATCATTTTGGGCACCTTCGCCGTCAAAATCACCCACCTCAACCACAAGGCGCAAGAACGAAATCGTTTCAAGCAAGGTAATATGAACAGCCGTTGGTGTACCGCCAATGACTTCACCTTCTAAAATAATACGCCCCTCTGCCAAATCGGCCAAAGTAACCGCTGTGCCATCATCCTTGAAAATAGACGCACTGCTTGGCACAGAGATGGTCGGCTTTTCTTTAAAAATTAACTGCCGGTTTTCCACATCCACTGAAATTTCGTTGGCGGGGAAAATTACGTCTTCAGGGCGGAAATTACGTCGAACATTTGGATCAACCAATTCCAATCGAACAATACCGTCGGTATACGGATTGAATTGAACCAATACTTCGAAGTTGCCACCACCCGCCAACGCCGTTGCAAATGCATCAAGTTGAATACGACGACCACGTGCATCACCAATATAAGCACGTTGATCAATGGCTTCGGGCGGATCGGCTTCTAAGGTAAGGGTGCTGCTGGCCACATCGACAGCCTTCACCACAGCATCCACAAAGAAGGGTTCACCACCAATAATTTCAATGCGTGAAGCAGTGCGATCACCCTTAAAGCCATCGGAGAAGAGCTGTTCGGTGCCCGTTACGTGAATGCGCACACCAAAATTCAAGTCTTCTTCAGCGGCAAACGAACCGTCGGCAAACACAATTTCGGTATTGCGATTCACCCGAATACCAGGTTCACCTGCTGGGCTGATCACATTTTCCCAATCGCGCACTTGGTTCCAAGGATCCACAATTTCAATAATCCGTTGTTGATCACTTGCCGTAGGAATGGTTTCAGGATTGACCAACACCTGTACTTTATTGGTCTCAAGACGATTGGGATCGTTGGTCGCCAACAAATCGACCACCAACAACACCAACCCCGGATCGCCAAGTTCGCGCTCCAATTGTTTAAAGTAATCGCGAAGCTCTCTCAATGAACCCTTGACACTGCCATCTGGCAACGTAACAGCCAAACCGTTTACTGCAAAAATCAAGGGGGGCGGTTGCAATTGCAAGAAACCACCAAATGGATCGAAGAAATCTACGCGATCCGTTAAATCAAATGTTTGTTCGCGCGCACCACCATTTAACATGGTCACACGTGAAGCAACCACTGTACGGGCGTCTTTATCTGCCTCACCAAACACGGCCACCGTCATACCTACTTTTATTTCGGAGAATGTACTGAGGTCTCCAAAAATGCCATGTGGTTCGCCAAAAAACTCGCCATTGTTACCAGGTTGATTATTTTGACCAGGTTGTTGACCACCAGGTTGGTTATTCTGACCAGGTTGTTGACCACCGGGTTGCTGTTGTTGATGGGTTGCAATTTTGAAATTGGGTCCACCCTGATTGTTTGGACCACCCTGATTGTTTGGACCAAACCCGCCATCAAAAAATGGATCTTCTTCACCAGGTAATTGACCATACAACAAGGTCACCTCAGCACTGTCACCCAGGGTTACCTGCCACACATCGCCAGTCTCTTTGGCTTCAAGTGTTAATGTATTACTGCCCACACTGGTCACCTTGCCAACCACAACAGGCTTCTCATCTTCTGGGCCACGGAAAATAATTATCTTTGTGGCCAAAATAGAGCCGTCATCTTGGAAGTCACCAAAGATATCAACGTCGTCATCTTCTTCAAGATCATCAAATGTCGCAGGTTCTTGTGCAGGGGGCTCAAAAAAACCACCCGGTTGTTGGTTCGGATCATTCGGTTGCCCAGGCACCACCTGTTTCATCCGTGCTGCGAGACCAAATGTGCCTTGCCCACCTGGATTATTTGGGCCACCAGAACCTGCCTGACCGGGTTGGCCAGGTTGACCAGGTTGACCAGGTTGACCAGGTTGACCAGGTTGCTGATTGGGGTCACCAGGTTGGCCAGGTTGACCAGGACCAAAATCAAACGTTTGAATAAAAAACTCAGTGTTGTCATCAATGACCACCAACGTAAACAGTCCAGGAGCTTCTTCAATTTCAAACGTTTTGTTATCGCGGTTCAATCCTTGCACACGACCAATTGCAACTGGGAAGCCAAATTCGTCCTCGTCAAATTCACGGAGGATCTTAACACCCAAAGCGTCAATTTCATTGGTTGTGGTGTTACGATCACCAAACACCTCAACGCCATCGCCTACAACCAAGTCTTCGAAAATACCAATACCTTCAAAGAAGTTAGGTTGACCACCAGGTTGTTGACCACCAGGTTGTTGACCACC
>JAYODI010000179.1:0-3310 GCA_038279365.1 Candidatus Latescibacterota bacterium
AAATTTAAAAACGCCTCTTGACGCATCAATCACTTTTTGTTTAATTTGCACAGCAGTAAAAATCGAATAAGCATCATCCGCATAGGGGTGCCGAAAGGCTGAGATCATACCCTTGTGAACCTGATCTGGGTAATGCCAGCGTAGGGATAAGCGGAAAGCGCAAAGCAAACTTGGTGGCCACCGATTATGCGCGTAAACCGTTTTCTCTCTACGAAAGCGGTTTTTTTCATGTCTAAAAGGAGCACATCATGAAGCGCATGTTTGTTTTTCTCTTTTTGTTTTTCACCACAACCGTTCTACAAGCGGCCACACTCAAAGGCACCGTCACAGACGCCGAAACCGGTGATCCCCTTTCCAACATCAACATCCGTGTACAAGGGCAAAACATAGGCATTGTCACCGACAATAATGGCCAGTATACCATCGCCAACCTATCACCAAACACTTATATCCTGCACCTCACACACATTGGATATACCCCTCAAAAAATACAAATATCTCTCCAACAAGACCAGCAACACAACATCGCCCTTGTGCCCACGCTCTTACCCGGCGACAATGTCACCGTCACAGCCACACGCGCCCAGCAGCGCGAAACCCCCGCCACATTTAGCAACATCACCAAAAAAGAAATCGAAGACCGTTATACACTCCAAGACATGCCCACGCTCTTATCCGAATTACCCGCCGTTAATACCTACGACGAAACGGGCAACGGCATTGGTTACAGCTACCTCACCATGCGCGGGTTTGACCAACGTCGCATTGCCGTCATGATCAACGGCATTCCCCAAAACGACCCCGAAGACCACAACGTCTATTGGGTCAACTTTCCCGACATTGCCTCCAGCCTCGAAGACATTCAAGTGCAACGCGGCGCAGGCAGTGCATTTTATGGCCCAGCGGCCATTGGTGGCTCCATCAATTTGGTCACCGATCGTTTTGCCCCCGAGCCCAAACTCACCATCTCATCAGGTTATGGCAGTTATGACACCCGCAAACTCGGCGTCACCCTCAACTCGGGCCTGCTCGAAAACCGCTTGGCACTCAATGCACACTTTGGCAAAACCCAAACCGATGGCTATCGCAACTTGGCGTGGGCCGACTTTTTCTCCTACTTCTTTGGTGGGGCCTATTACACAGAACGCACCACCACACGCTTTCACATTTATGGCAGCAAAAACACCGACCACCTCAACTACTATGGCATCTCACCCACAACAACAGTAGGTGGTCAAACCATCAACGTGCTCAATGACCGCACCCTGCGCAAAGACAACCCCATTTCAGGTACCGAAGAAATAGAAGACTTTCACCAACCCCATTACGAACTCCTCCACGAATGGACCATCACCCCACACACCACGCTTAACAATGCCCTCTTTTACGTGCAAGGCGGTGGCTTCTTCGACTTTGATGGCTCGTGGGCAGATGAATCTTATCTTCGGCTCACCCCTTCATTTGGGTTTACCCCCACAGGCTACCCCGGACAATCACTCATTCGCGCCTACGTCAACAACCGCCAAGGTGGCTGGTTACCACGCGTCACCTATCAGCGTGAAACATCCACATCCGAAATGGGCTTTGAACTGCGTTACCACCAATCGCTTCACTACGGACAAATTCGATGGGCCGAAAACTTGCCCCCCGAAGTCACACCCGACTATCGCTACTACGAATACAAAGGCAGCAAATGGATCACCTCTGTTTACCTCAACCACAACCACAAACTCACAGACCGCCTCAACATCATGGGCAATCTCAACATTGCACACAAGCGCTATCGCCTCTTTGATGAAAAATATGTCGGCACCGAATTCACCGTGCCCAACACATTTTTCAACCCCAAACTCGGTCTCAATTTTAACATCAACAAACGCGTCAACCTCTACACCAGCCTCGCACACACCGAACGCGAACCGCGATTGGTCAATTATTACGATGCCGCAGAATCCACCTGGTCCACACCTCAATTTGAGCAAGACGCCAATGGCAATTTCAACTTTGACAAACCCTTGGCCAAACCCGAAAAACTCAACAATCTCGAAGTCGGCCTCGGATACACCACCCCACGTTTACGCGCCAACGCCAACGTTTTTTGGATGGACTTTAGAGATGAAATTGTCAAAAGTGGGCAACTCGACTTATTTGGTCAACCCGTAACAGGCAACGCCGACAAAACCTTACACAGTGGCATTGAACTCTCAGCCGCCATTCGCCCATTCCCCACCCTCACCATTCAGGGCAACACCACGCTCAGCCGCAACACCTTTAAACGCCACACCGACTTTTCAAGTGGGCAAGGTGTTGTACTCGATGGCAACCACATTGCTGGTTTTCCAGACCTCATTGCCAACCTACGCACCACCTTCGAACACCAAAATTTTCGCACATCGCTTTATGTGCGCCATGTGGGCAAACAATATACCGACAACAGCGAAGACAACCGACAAAACCCCACCTTGCGCAACACCCCAGGTTACATTCCCCTCGTTGTCGATCCCTACACCGTAGTTGACCTATCCTTCAGTTACAACTTGGGCCAACAATTGGGCCTCAAAGGTTTTGAAATTCGCTTCGACATCAACAACCTCTTCGACACCCTCTACGAAACCCACGGCGAAGGCCTATCCTTCTTCCCCACCGCCACCCGCAACATCTTAGTCTTCACAAAATTCGAGCTATAATCTCTCCCATATACCATAAATAAAAAAGGCGATTCGTTTACCCAACGAATCGCCTTTCATTTTTTATTTTTTCACAAACGCAGTCTACAACGCCAGTAATTTTTAATTTCCAATTTTCTTATTCGTCATCTTTTGCTGGTGCAGGTTCTGGGGGTTGCGTTTTAAAACTGGCCACTGCCCGATCAACCGTTTCAATGGTTCTAAAAATACTGGCCAACCGCGTCACCATCAAAATGCTCTCAATTTTCTTCGTCACGCCAGTCAATCGCAAATCGCCACCTTCGTTGCGCAGTGTGGTTAAGCTGGCTGTCAGCACACCCAACATAGAACTCCCAAACCATTTGACACTCGAAAAATCAACCACCACATACTTAATGCCGTCGCGAATCAACTTTTTGATGTGTTCTTGAAAAGGTGCAACCTCTGGGCCACTCATCAAAGCCCCTGTCACCGTCAACACCGCAACATCTTCACGAATTTCTTCTTTGATATTCATACAACCTCCCATAAGTAACAATCTCAATTTTCACATCAAAACAAAACCAACCTACATAAAATAATGCGTATCTCTCTAAAAATCAATCAGAACTAATCGTAAAAATAAAAACTGCCTGACGAAGACC
>JAYODI010000092.1:0-22119 GCA_038279365.1 Candidatus Latescibacterota bacterium
GAATCAAAACCTATTCGTCTATTCGTCTATTACTCGCTACGCTCGTTGTAGCCTGCGGCTGTGCGTCCATTCGCCTATTCGTCCATTCGTCTATTGAAAGGAATTTTAAATGGCTGTGTTGAGCAAAGAAGATTTCGCATTTTGGGAAAAAAATGGGTATGTGGTGATTCCCAATGCGGTGCCTCAGGAGAATTTGGATGCGATGGTGGATGTGATCTGGGAATTTTTGGATATGGATCGCAACAACCCAGAAGATTGGTATAAGTATTCGCCTTATACACGTGACAACAAACGGTCGATGATTTCTGCTGCAGGAATGGTGGAAATTTATCAACACCAAGCGTTGTGGAACAATCGACAATATCCTAAAATTCACCAAGCGTTTGCTGATATTTGGGGGCGTGAAGATTTGTGGGTATCACTTGATCGGGCCAATATGAAACCTCCTGCACGTGAAGACAAACCCGAGTGGAACAATAAGGGGATGATTCACTGGGATGTGGATACGTCTCAAGATCCAATTCCTTTTGGCGTGCAAGGTGTGTTGTATTTAACGGATACGGCAGAAGATCAAGGTGGGTTTCAATGTGTGCCAGGGTTTCACAATTTGTTTCCAGAGTGGGTGAAGACACAACCTGCTGATCGTAATCCGCGTCATCCTGATTTGGCAGGTTTGGAAGTGAAATCGATTCCGGGCAAAGCGGGTGACCTGTTGATTTGGCATCGGTTGTTGGCACATGGCAATGGACATAATCGTTCAGACAAACCGCGCTTGGCACAGTACATAACGATGTCACCGGCCAATTTTAGCAACGAAGAAGCCCGAATGGATCGTGTGTCTTCTTGGCAAGAGTGCCGACCCATGCCACGCTGGCCAGGTGATCCACGCGAGTGGGAAAAGAAAACACAAAAGCCTGCGGTGTTGACCGATTTGGGTAAGAAGTTGTTGGGTGTGGAACCCTGGAATTAAACGGGGCTATTCTGCGTTATTTGATGGATTAAAAACGCGTTGCCGATGTTCTTCATACAGTTCGGGCGGAATGTTTTTGATAGCGAGGATGATGAGGAGAGGGACGATAACGAGGTCGTCTACTTGCCCGAGAATTGGAATGAAATCGGGAATGAGGTCGAATGGGAGCAAGGTATAACCAATGGCTGCCCACAACAACCACCTTGCGTATTTGGGTGTGCGTGGGTCGTGATAGAGGCCTTGAAAGACCTTGAAGTTTTGCTTGAAATATTGACGTGTTTGAATGAGTTGTTGTTTGATCATCATTGTGTGATTTAACGCCACCCACTTGGGTGGCGTTTTTGTTTTATAAATATATGTTTATGTAGACGAATTATTTTAATTTATTTCATTTACAATATTTTATGTCATGTTTGGGGCGGTGGATAAAATTTGAAATGATATCCGTGTTGCCTCTATGTTGGTGTTTGTCATTTAGATCAGATCCCATTTTTTGGCTTTCCAATTATCAAAATCTAAGAGCTCAAACGCTTCAGACATTCAAGTGCATCCCTCATTTTTGTGGATTCTTCTGTGTAAAGAATCGTGCCCTATCCCTATTAGAATATGGATGCGCCCATTTCCTTAGGTTACAATGATAGAATTGTCATTCCAATCTTGCTCTAAAACCGGGTAGGCACGCGGCAATGGTTAAAACGGCCACGATTGCAACACTGGTTTGAAGGCCCAGGGCAAGGGGGGCACCGAACATTTCTGCGAGTTTACCTATTTGAAGTTGTCCTAACGGACCCGTGCCAATGGCGAGCACCAACGTACCCATTGCGCGGTCTCTCATGTCATCGCTGGCAGCCAGTAGGATGATGGAACTTTGCATCACGCCAAATGCAGATTGGCCAGTGCCTGCAAGAATGAGAAGAACGATGGAGAGGGGAAATGCAAAAGGAATTGTGGAACCTGCAACCGCAATTGAAAGGGGTAAGGTTGAGCCAAAAGCAAAGAGCAACAAACACAAAGACTGTAAGGCTGAGCCGATTGTAAATATCCATCCACGACTAAAACGGTGTCGCAATTTGTTGACCGCATAAAGCCCAAAAAATGCCCCCACGCCGTTACAGGCGCCTAATAAGCCTAATTCAAATGGGCCTTGTTGTAAAATGTCGCGGGTAAAGACGGGCAACAAGGCCTGATACGGAAAGGTGAAAAAATTCATCGCAACGGTGACGAGTAACGAGCCTAAAATGGCCTGGTTATGTATGACATAACGCAATCCGTCTGTCATACGTTTGAATGGCGATATTTGATTTTTGAGGGGAATATGTGGAGGGGATTTAACCAAAAAAACGGTAACAAATGAACAAAAGGAAATGCCAAGGAGTGTGAGATAACAGCCTTTGGGACCCAGAATGGCATATAATGAACCACTGGCAAATGGGCCAAGAACACGCGAAATATTTTGCGTAAAACTCTCTAACATCATGGCATCAACGGTGCGGTCTTTGCCGATCAGGTCGGGAATAAGTGCCCTACGTGCCGTCCAACTAAAAGACCAGGTGATGCCAAGGAAAATCGCAGCGATTAGAAAGTGCGTGTAGGTAATGCGTTCGAGCAAGATCAGTATGCAAACAAGGGTGAGCACAGACAGACTGATCCCTTGAGAGAGCAAAATGACACGAATGCGGCCCAGGCGATCTGCGAGTGGGCCTGCAACAAAACCAGTGAACAAAAGTGGGGCAGAACGACAAAAGCCAACAAACGCCACATCGAAGGCCGAGTTGGTGAGTTCGAGCACAAGCCAACCGACCACAATCATTTCCATCCACATGGCCTGCCACCAAAGGGTGTTGCTGATGAGCAGGTTGCGAAAGTCGGCGTTGGCCAGTGGTGCTAATGTCCCCCTAAAATAACGTGAGGTGGTCATTTCATTCATACGGTGGCGTTAAATGTCAATTCGAGGTGGTTGTTCCAATCAACAGCAAAAACTGGGCGCCGTGTATTGGGCGCACTTTTGTTGCCATCGCTATAAGGATTGAAGGGGGCCACATACCAAATGAGGCGACCGGCTTGGTTTGCGGAGATCGCCCAGTTTTTTGTGGCCACGGTGGTGGCTTGTTCAATGGTGGCTTCTTCGTCGCCAAATGTAACGGCGGTATTGCCATCAATTGTAAAGGGCGTGCCAATGGGTGCTTCCAGTACGAGTTGGGTGGTGAGTGTGTCGGGTGAATCGGTGGAAAAGATCAGGCGCGGTTTGTCGCCAAAGATCCAGGTGGCTGTAACGGTGAAGGTTTCATAGTGCACGGTGGCAATGGCTTTGTCACTTTGAATATCTAATTCCCCTGTGTGAATGGGGTAGGCATCGTCGCCTTTTCTTACCGTGGACCAACCGGGGTTGTGTTTGGATTTGGTGCCAGAAATAATCGTCCCTGCGCTGGTGTGTGAGAGAAAGAGCAAGGTTTGACGGTCGAGGGCATAGTCGCTGTTGGGCGACATTTCTCGGTTGAGGGCTTTCATGGCCGAAAGGCCCATTGTCCAGTTGTTTGCTTGCACCACACCCAAGGGCATGGTGATGCGATATTGTCTGTCTTGAAAGGGTTCGGGTAGGGTACTTGCACCGGTTTCCATATGGTCAATTTCCATATGCAGGCGTGAGAGATATTCAAGACTCATATTTTCAAACTGAACCTGATCCAAATGCAGGCGTAACAAGCCGCGTCCTTGGGGTGAAAGCGCATGAATGGCAATGCCATAACAACCCAACCCGTGTGGGTTGGCACGTTCATCGGCAAAGGGCAAGGCATGCAGGTGAGCATCCATGAAGTTGCGAAAGAAGGTGCCACATTTTTCAAAACGTGCGCGATCTACAGCGTTTCGCCAGTGCTGTATGATATACGCACAGCCTGCGGTGAGTGGGGTATACACCAAACTGGGGCCCCCTTCACGGGCATCGTTGGTGTGTTCTTCAAAATAACCGTCGGGGTGGCCATAAGCAATGAGGCGGTCGTTAAAGGCCGCGGCAGTATTTTGCCAATCTGTTCGGTTGAGTGCCACGCCCGATTTGTAAATGCCTTCGGCGGCAATGGCCACGTGGTTGATGCCGGTGCCAAAGCCCCTGTTGTCGAGTGCTGGTGAGCGTTCTTGTAGGTGGTTAAAGTGGCCCAACATATCGTCACCCGATTGGGCCAGCAATGTGGCCCACGCTTGGGTTTCTGATTCGGGCAGGATGTTTTTGAGACGTTCGTAGGCAATGACTAGGTGGAGTTGGGATCGGCGCAAAGAGTTGGAAAACCCTTCTTTTTGACGGCCTTCGCCAATGTAGTATTTGACGTTGTCAAACAAGCGGCGAACAATGGCAAGCGCGTCTTTGTTGCCATTGGCGGCAAGCAGGCCTAAGACCGAGGCGCTGCAGGGTTGATAGTCGTAGTAATTGACGATCATTTCAGCTTTTTTGAGTGCGGGATTGTTTTGGGTGTAAGCGGTGCCTTCGGGGGTAAAGTAGGCCGATGCTTTGGCGAGAATAACCGATTCGATTTTGCTCTGAATGGTTTTGAGAAACTCGGGGGTAAGGCCTTCTTGTGTTTTGGACAGATCGTACATAACAAACCTCTTGCGTATGTGAGTGTGAACGGTGAACACGCAAGGTAGGGTTTTTGTTTGAGGAGTGCAAGTGGTTTGCTATTTGCGGAAGAGGTGTAATAAACTGGTGAGATGTGCAAACAAAACGATGGGTACCACAACAGCAGGAAGCCAGATGAAAGGGAAGTAAAAAACCGCCACATTGGGGTTATCAATGGCCAATTGTTGGAATGGAAATGGTGCTGAAAGCACGGCGCGGATCACAATATTGAGCAGCAAACCCAAACCAATGAGGTTCCAGTAAATGAGGAGGCGCTTGTTGATGCTTCCTCGAAATGCAATGAGTGCCATCAGTGGGCCCGTCATGCCAGCAATGATATCAAAGTTGTCGCCTTCATAGGTCATCAGACGAGGAATTTGGCCTTCTTGATAAAGCCCAAAAAGGATGATTTCGACGGGAATGCGAATGATGTGGATAAAGGTAAGCAAGCGCAAGGGTAGGGCACACAAAACGCGTTGGTGGCGAATGAGAAGGTAAAGCGTTAGCAAGTTGGGTGGGCCAATGGCCAAGAGAAAACGTGGTGGCCAAGCATCAAAATCGCGATAAAATCCTTGCCAACCCAAAATGCCTTGTAGAATGGTCCAAAGAATAATGATGGGATAGATGGATTTGTGAACCGGGCGAGAGCTGATTTTGAGGGCCACACACAGAAACCCAATGGTGAGAAAGGTTGTGAAGGCAAACATGAGAGAGAGGTGAAGCGGTAGACCATTGATCATGAAATATCCTGTGTTGTTGTCAGTTCTTTGAGGCGCTTATATGTGGGTGGGTCATCTTTGGCACCGCTAAATACAAACGGATAATTTTGGTTAATACGACTGCGCATCAACCCCCAAGAGCAATGATGGGCCACACACAGGCTGGCGACTTCTGCACCGCGGGCGTTGATTTTGGTGTCTTCGTTACAGACAATGGGTTTGTTAAAGTGTTTGAGTGCGTTGATCCGTTCGGGAACGTCTGTTATGTCGGTGTTGTTGAAGTGGATGATCAAAAAGTCGGCTGCTTCTGCAATGTGCTCATCCAAACGCCCACTGCCCATCCCACTGGTTGTAACGAGCAGTTGGGGGGCGGTTTGTTTGGCCAGTTTGATGAGTTCTACTTGGCCTTGAGGGTCGCGAATGATGTCGTGTGCAAACCCACGGTGTGCATGTTCGTTGGCCACTTCAATCATCACATGGGTCCATTTTTGGTCGCTGAGCCATTGGGCGGTGTTGATTACACCTTGGCGAATGGCATCGGCATTTTTAAGTATTTGATCTTGGCGTTGGTAATAACAGCCTAAGATAATGGCGATACCGTGTTTGGCACAGGCGTGAATTACGCGTGCCACGCGGTTGAGGTACGTGGGGCGCAAAGACCCATCGGGTTCAAATGCCGAATTGTGTGCGCCTTCATAACCTGGCATGCCGCCTTGCAAACACAAAGTGAATGCGCGAATGCCGTGTTTGTGATACTTGGGAATTTGGGTGATAAAGGTGTCTGTGTTGGTTTCGGGATCAAAGTCTGTGCGGTTGCGATCTTCAAAGGTGGCATTGACCATGCGCACATTCATCAATAACCCTTGGGCAGGGGCGTTGGGGTAGGTGATCTGATGGTTGAGGTACCAGTCTGTATTTTGAATGGCGATGGCGGTCATTTCGCGTGTCTGCTTATGAGGATGATTGGTGGTTTTGAATGTGATAAAGCAAAGTGCCTGACGGCAAAACGGCAGGGCGTCAATGCGCTCCTCTTTATGATGATGTCATCCCATCCTTGTTGGGTGCACTATAAAGTAAACAGGAAAATCACAAAAGAGAAAAATCCCCCTCCTAAAGCAAGCATGCCCCAACGTCGGGTTCCTTTGAGGAGCCACCACATATAGATGCCTGATATCCCCCACAGAATGAAACCTAAAGACACCAAATCTATTATGACACACCAGAATGTGTCGAGAATGGTGCCTTGTCGAAATCCACCGCGTGCATGTAAGCCTGTGAAAAATTGATCCCAACGAAAGCGTTTGTCTTGGACGGTGATGAGTTGTTTTTCTAAGTCATAGACCAAGCGTGTGTTGTTCCAAAAATCATAGGCACTGATCATGATCTGGCGTTTATTTGGGCGATAGGCACCATATGCACTGGTGATTTCTATATCAAAGTCGTCAAGTACTTGTTTTGCAAAAGGACGCAGTACATCTGCAGACCATTGGTCTGGCGCAGGCCGGTCATAAGCTTGTTCAAGGCGCGTGGTCCATTGTGGAACGCCATCGTCGTAGAGGTCACCAAAAAAACGATTGTGGGCAAAGGGAATGGCGCTTATGCCATACATGACAGACCACGGGAGTAAAATGAGTGCAAGATAAAGATGCAGACGTCTGTTTAGGTGGTTAAAGGTCATGGTATGAATTTGCTTAGATGGTGAATAGGAAAAATGTAAAAATAACAACACCTGATCCAATACAAATGCCACCCCATTTGCGGGTGACTTTGAGTTCCCACCACATCCAAAGGCCCGATGCTGCCCAAAGCACGGTGCTGAGAATGAACAAATCGACCGTTATGGCCCACAAATCATCGCTCAAAAATTTGGTGTCATACCCTTTGCGGCGGTGCATTTGTTCCAGAAATCCGTTGGTGCGAAATTCTTGTTTTTCGATGCGAATGGTGCGTTTTTGAGAATCGTATTGAATACGCTGCGGGCGGATGGCGTTTCTGCGAGTAATGGTGATTTTGTTGTCGAGACTGCCACCTACATTGTGGGCACCTTGCATATCCAAATCGCTCAAGATTTGATCGACAACGACCCAACGTTTGGTATCGGAAGGGAAATCTACTTCGTAGGGGATCTCGCGTTCCAATGTCCAAGAAACGGGTTGGTGATCATACCAGTTTTCAAAAATGGTATGGTGATTCATCACAATGGTGCTTAAGGCATACATCAACACCCAAGGAACAAGGAAGAGTGCGAGATACATATGGATGCGTCGGATGACTATAGAGAACATAATCATTCATCCTAAGTGTTTTGTAAACGCCGAACACGGGCGGGTGTGTGATCGGTATGAATTTCACTGGAGAGAATTTTAAGACTGCGGTCTGGAATGGGAAGATTGATGCGTTTGCCACCTTGGCGGTGTGATTCTCTTAATGCAATGGCAATTTCGAGAGCTTTGAGCGCATCTTCACCTGAGCAGCGTGGGGCATGGTTGTTGTTGATGGCACTGATAAGATCGTTAACTGCCGTGATGCCCATGCCTTCGGGGCGTGCGGGTTGTGGAAAGGGTGAGCGCGCCGTTAATCCGCGTCCTCTTGGGCCACCTGTGATGTTTTGGAGCAGCTCAAATTCTAAGGCATTGGGCGATGTGCGTACCCGTTTTTGGGTGCCAATAATGTCAAATTCCCACGATGCCACACCTGTGGGCATGCCCCGCATATAAGCCCGAACACCATTGTCAAAGGCCAAGTATCCATTGCCCATCAGGTCGTTGTCTGTGGCGGCTTTTTCATCCGATTCCATTTCGCCAAAAACCCAAGATACATTGCCGCCTGCCAGATAACGAATGGTGTCTATGGCATGGCTGCCGTTGTGCGAAATGCCGCATTGGGTATAGGCGGTGATTTGGAGAATATCGCCCAATTCGCCATTTTCGATCATGCGACGGGTTTCTGCAAAGTTGGGGTTGTATCGACGGGCACAGTTAACCGCCAAAGCCACCCCTTTTTCTTTGCATGCTTGTATAACTTGGTCGGCTTCTTCAAGGCTCAATGTGAGGGGTTTTTCAGACCAAATACCTTTTACACCTGCATTTATCGCGTCGAGCAAGATTTGTGCACGAATGCGTGCTGTGGTGGTGATGCTGATGATGTCAATTTTTTCTTTTGCGAGCAGTTCGCGATGGTTGGTATAGAGGTGGTTGGAGGCAATCCCCCAGCGTTCGCCAAATAGGGTGCGTTGCTCATCGTGTGGATCTGCACCGGCTACGAGATCTATTTGGGGATGGGCGTGGTAGGTGGGTGCGTGGCAATAGGGCAAATAGATGGCACCGCCCTGTTCAATTTCGTCATCAAAGGTACTGCCCATTCGCCCCAAACCAATCACTGCGGCACGATAACGTGTCATACAAAACTCCGATGTTTTAAGATCACCCTTGTGGTTTTGATCTGTGATCTGTACCTATTTTGATGATTTTGCGATGGCCCGATGCCCAATGTCACGTCGGTAATAATGATCTTTAAAGCTGATTTTAGATACCGCCTCATACGCTTTGTCAATAGATGCTTTGATGTCGTTGCCCACGGCATTAATGGCCAAGACGCGGCCGCCATCTGTGACGAGTTGACCGTCTTTGATATTGGTGCCAGCGTGAAAGACGGTGACGTCGTTTAGTGCTTCTGCATCTTCAATGCCTGAAATCGGAAAACCGACTTTATGGGCAACAGGGTAACCGCCAGAGGCCATAACAACGGTGGTTGCCGCACGGGTATCGAGTTCGATGTCAAGATCTGCAACGGTGCCATTGCACACGGCAGTGACAACGTCCATCAGGTCGGTTTTCATGAGTGACAAAACGGCTTGCGTTTCGGGGTCACCCATCCGACAATTAAATTCGATAACTTGTGGGCCATCTTTGGTGACGATAATGCCTCCATAGAGAATGCCTTTGTAAGGGCGTCCTTCTTTGGCAAGGGCATCTACGGTGCGTTTCATCACGCGTTCGACAATGTCGTCAAAAAGTTCGGGTGTGATGATCGGGGCAGGGGCATAAGCACCCATGCCACCCGTGTTTAAGCCCGTGTCTCCTTCACCAATTGTTTTGTGATCTTGGGCGGGCACGATGCACACAATGTCTTTGCCATCGGTAAAACCAAATATGGATGCTTCTTCGCCTTCGAGCAAGCCCATTGCGACCAGTTTGTCGCCTGAGGTGCCAAATTTGTGATCTACGAGCACTTCGTCAACTGTTTTGTAAGAAGCTTCAAGATCTTTACAATAAATGGCACCTTTGCCTGCGGCGAGGCCACTGACCTTGAGATAGAGAGGGTGTTGCCATTCTTTGAGTTGTCTTTTGGCGGTTTCGGCGTCGGTGTATGTTTCAAAAGGTGCGGTTGGCACCTTATATTTATGCATGAGTTCGAGTGCAAAGTCTTTATCGGCTTCTATTTGTGCAGCTTTTTGTGTGGGGCCAAAAACGGTGAGACCACGTGCTTCAAAGCAGTCTACAATACCCGCATCTAAAGGGCCTTCTGGGCCAATGATGGTGATGTCGATATTTTCTTTTTGAGCAAAGTCGGCAAGCCCTTCTATGTCGCTGTCAGTAATATTGACACATTCGGCGTGTTGGGCCATGCCGGGGTTGCCTGGTGCGGCATAGAGTTTGGAAATTTTACTGCTTTGGGCCAGTTTCCAGACAAAGGCGTGTTCACGACCTCCTTTGCCAACAACGAGAACTTTCATGTGGAATCTCCCGAGTCCGTGCGATAAAATTGATGGGTGATGTGAGGGTGTAAATTTTTTTAGCGTAGATCATTGTTCCCAAATGCGCACACCAAAACGACTGAGGTAGATGGGAATGTTTTTGAATAAGGGATTGTCTGACTCAATTTCTTTGATGAGGGCACGTTTTTCAGAGGCATTTTCACCACATAACAATGTGAGCGACCCACCATCTCCGCCAGCACCGTTGACCTTCCAGCCGATGGCGTGATGTGATTTGGCAATGTCGATAATGCGTTGTGCATCTTGGCTGATGAGGTATGGGTTGAGGTTGCCTTGTGCGTTTGTGTTGCGCACCATGGTGTCACCCAATGCGTGAAAGTCGTTGGCAAAGAGGGCATCGCGCGATTGTTCGGCAGTGATGCGCAATGCTTCCAGTTTGGGGTTTTCTGGGCCTGCATCTTCGAGTTCGTGAATGACGCGTTCGTGTACGTTGGAGGAACTGTGTGATTTGCCTAAGTAGATTAGAACAAGACGGCGCTCGAGTTCCCACCAGGTGGTGTTGGGAATGTGAATTTGGGAGATGGAGGCGCGAGGGTAGTCAAACATGTCAATGTAATTGATGCCCCCATAAGCAGAGCAAAGTTGATCTTGAATGCCACATTGTTGTTTGAGCATGTCGGTTTCAACCGATTGGGCAACGTAGGCAATTTCGTGAGGGGTTAGACGCCCGGGAGTGAGTTGGTCAAGGGCGCCAATTAGGGCAACGGTGACCGCTGCAGATGTTCCTGTGGAGCCTCCTGCGGGGGCCTCGGAAAAGATGGTGACTTGCACTGCGAAATTTTCGGGCACTCCCATGCGCTCAATGGCGGCTTCAAGCAGTGGGTGACGGTCCCAATTAAGGTTTTCGGGGTGGACGACATATCGCTCGCCATAATTTTCGGCATGAAGCACAATTCTGTCATGGCGATCTATTCGGTTGAAAACCTCAATTTGAACTTCGGCATATGGATAGACACCAATGTTAAAGATTTTGCCGTGTTTGGCAAACCACGTGTCTGTCCAGCCCCCGTTGTCACAAATGCGAATGGGGGCAACGCTATTGATGATGCGGATGGGATTGGGTGTGTCTGACATATTTTAACTTTTGACAGATGATTGCATTTAATCTGCGTATGTGTCTTCGGGCGTTTGTGTGATCAGTGTGCCCACATCTTCACCTTCTACAATGCGCTGAATAAATCCTTTGGGTTCAAAGTCAAATACATGAATGGGCAAGTGGTGATCGCGTGCCAATAAGACGGCGGTTTGGTCTAAGGCCCCTAAATTTTCACGCACAACCGTGTTGTAGTTGATGGTGTGATAGCGTTTGGCACTGCTGTTTTTGTTGGGGTCGTCGGTGTAGAGGCCATTGGTTTTGTTTTTGGCAAAGAGAATGGCATCGGCTTGTACTTCGAGTGCCCGTTGCACACCTGGGTAATCGGTGGTCACATAGGGGTTGCCAATGCCACCAGCAAAAATGACGATGTAACCTTTGTCCATGTGACGACGCGCAACAAGGCGGATAAAGGGTTCAGCCACAGCATTGATGGGAATGGCGGTCATGACGCGCACTTCGGCATCGCTTTTGGCGTTGAGCACGCCGCGCAACATCAGGGCGTTGATAATGGTGCCAAGCATGCCAATGTTGTCAGCTTCGGCACGGTCTATGCCCCATTGGGCCCCCAAACTGCCGCGCAAGATGTTGCCACCACCAATTACAATGCCAATTTCAACCCCACGTCCATGTAGATCGAGAATTTCATCTGCAATG
This sequence comes from Candidatus Latescibacterota bacterium, assembly GCA_038279365.1. Taxonomy (GTDB): domain Bacteria; phylum Latescibacterota; class UBA2968; order UBA2968; family UBA2968; genus JABIFK01. The sequence goes on from JAYODI010000092.1 coordinate 11,827, forward strand.
TGCTCCAATGATTCTGGATCAAAACCTGATTCACGCGGGCCAGAAATGGCACCGCCACTGAGTTTGAGCAGTACGCGTTTGTATCTCATTTTTTTAATTCTCCCTAATGGTATCGTCTGGTGTTATTGGCAGGGCTAAATATAGGTTGTGTTCCAATGGTGTCAATGAATTTCCCAGCGTGTGGAGATGCCTCATCTTTTAATTGACTTTTACGCACAATTTCACAACTTCTATGGAACGCTTTAGACGTTTACCTGAAAGGAAGAGGATGAGTGCTTTATCTGATAACATAGACAAGGAAGCAAGACAAGATGTTTTGCCAATGGCACAAGGCATCACAATAAGAGCCATTGTGTTGGGAACGTTTATCTCTATTATTGTCAATCTGTTGCCCGCCTATTCGGCTTATATTGTGCATTCTTCACGCATGGTTTTTGGGCATTTGCCAATGGCCACAATGGTGGTTTTTACGTTGGTGGCTTGGCCCATTAATTTGTTGTTTAAAGTGCTCAACCCCAAGTGGGTTTTGAACCGGGGTGAAATGGTTGTGGTTTTTTGTATGGGCTGGATCAGTGCGGCCATTCCGGCTGCCAATTTTATGGGGTTGTTGATTGGTGCCATCGCGGCCCCTTTTTATTATGCCACAGCAGAAAATCGGTGGAGTGAATATTTGCTTGAATATTTGCCTCGGTGGGCGATCCCCACCAATGATCGTGGGCAGATGACATGGTTTTTTGAGGGCAAACCACCGGGTACACCCATTCCTTGGGATGTTTGGTTTGGGCCTTTGCTTTGGTGGGGGTCTTTTTTGGTGGCGCTGGCCTTGGTGAGTGTGGCCATCGTGGCCATTTTGCGCAAGCAGTGGGTAGAGCGCGAACGTTTGCCCTTTCCACTGGCCGAAGGTCCTTTGGCGATGACGGAAGAAGGCCGTGGTTCTGGCGATTATGTCTTGTTTCACAATCGGTTGTTTTGGATCGGTGTGGCCATTCCCTTTTTTATTATTTGTTGGAATATTGCGGGTTATTTTTGGCACTTATTGCCGTCCATCGATTTGTTTACCCAATTTCATACAGTTTCTTTGGGGCGTGGGTTTCCGTCTATTCAAATGAAGTTAAACTTTTTTATTTTGGGTTTTGCGTTTTTTACAAATCTCGATATTCTGTTTAGCTTGTGGTTTTTTTATTTGATAGGTGTGATCCAAACGGGAGTGTTTGATCGTTTTGGATATACCATTGGTGCGTCTGATATTTGGGGTTCCAATGGTGGGGCTGCGATGGGGTGGCAAGCTGAAGGGGCATTTATAGCCTTTACACTTACGGGGTTGTGGATGGGGCGCGAGCATTTGAAGCAGGTGTGGCGCAAAGGACTTTATAACGACCCAGACATTGATGACAGCAATGAGCTGATGTCTTATCGCAATGCGCTTATTGCAGGTGCTGTAGGTATTTTGTTTATGTTTTTTTGGTTGTGGCGCTCGGGCATGTCGCCTGTGGTGGCTGGGGTGTTTTTGATGGCGTTGTTGCTCATGACCATTGGTGTAAGCCGCATTGTGGCAGAATCGGGGCTGATGTATGCGCGTATGCCCATTACACCGCAAAGTTTTACGTTTTATACCATTGGCATCAGCAATATGGAATCGCCCAGTGCCGCGGCTTTGGGCTTGTCTTATAGCACATTTGGGTTGGGCAATACATTTGGAGCCACCACGTTGGCACATATTGCGCGTTTGGGTGCTGAGTTGCATTTAAAGACGCGTTCTTTGTTTGCTGTTACCATTTTTGCATTGGTGTTGTCGCTGGTGGTGTCTGCCGTGTTTACGTTGTATTTGGGCTATGCGCACGGGGCTTATAATTTTAATGTTTATACCTTTAACAGTGGCAACAGAGTGGTTTTTGACAATGTGGTCCAGAAGTTACAAACGCCATTCGATACCAGTTTTGACCGTCTTATGTTTTTGGGTATTGGTGCCAGCGTAGCCAGTTTGTGTAGCTTTTTGCGGTATCGCTTTTTGTGGTGGCCTTTGAGCCCTATTGGTCTGACGGTCTTTACTACGGGTGTGATACAACGCCAAGTGTCTATGATTTTTTTGGCTTGGCTGATCAAGTTTGTGCTGCTTAAAATTGGGGGAATTACGTTATATCGGCGCGCACACCCCTTGTTTTGGGGGTTGTTGTTGGGCTATGTGGTGGGCATTGGTTTGATTTTTGTTGTGGATACATTTTTCTTTATGGGACAAGGTCATTTGGTGCATCAATGGTAAGAACGGCAAAAGGCAAATGCGAAATGGTAAATGCTGATTGAGAGATGTGAGTTGTTTGTGTTAAGACTTTATGATATCTGGTGCTTATTTGGATGGGAGAATGAATATGGCTGTTAAAAAGGTTTTAATTACGGGTGTTTACGGGCTTATTGCGGGTGCATTATTTGATCATTTAAATGGTCAGCCCGATCAATATGAAGTGTATGGTTTGGCACGGCGCAAGGTGTCTTCAGATCGCGTGGCCAAAGGGCAAGTGGTGGATGTACCGCAAGAGCGGTTTTTCTTAGCCGACATGTCCGATTTGGGTGTGGTGCAAGATGCGGTGCGCGGTATGGATGTGGTGGTGCATATGGCGGCCAATCCCGCGCCAGATGCCCCTTGGGAAGCGATTTTGAATAGCAATATGATTGGGGGTTACAACGCATTTGAAGCATGTCGCTTAGAAGGTGTGCCACGAATTGTGTATGCCAGCTCTATTATGGCCACGTGGGGGTATCAACACGATGAGCCTTATAAGTCGATTAAAGAAGGACGCTTTGATGATGTGCCCAAAGATTTTCATATTGTCAAACATACCGACCCCGTGCGCCCAACGGAGCCTTATTCGGCCAGCAAAGTGTGGGGGGAAGCGTTGGCAAGGACTTATGCCGACGTACATGGTTTGTCGTGTTTGTGCATGCGCATTGGGTGGGTGAATGCACAAGATTCACCGGGTACATTGGCCAGTGGGGCATTTTGGTGTAGCCAGCGCGATATTGTGCAATTGGCAGAAAAATGTGTGAATGCGCCTGCCGATTTGAAGTTTGATATTTTTTATGGCTTGTCTGAATGTGAATATCGCTGGGCAGATATTTCCCATGCCAATGAGGTGCTGGGGTATGCGCCACAAGATCGGGCGGAGGATCGCATTTGACACAAAAGGTGTTGGTGACGGGTGTCAATGGTTTGATCGGCGGAGAAGTGTTTGCATATTTGGCCGATTTGGGTGATGCATTTGACGTATATGGTTTAGACCGTTCTGTTTTGCCATCTGCACGTGTTTCGAAAGGCCGAACAGCAGGTGTGCCACAAACGCGGTTTTTTGAAGTGGATCTGACCCATTTTGACCGCGTGACGTCTGCTTGTAAAGGCATGGATGTGGTGGTGCATTTGGCGGCCAATCCCGACCCAGATGCAGATTGGGATGATTTGCTCAAGAGCAATATTATGGGCACGTATCACGTTTTTGAGGCATGTCGTTTGGCGGGTGTGAAGCGTGTGGTTTATGCCAGTTCGGGGCAAGCGATTTTGGGATATCGCCTTGATGAGCCTTATAAGTCGTTGGTTGAAGGGCGATTGGACGATGTACCCCAATCATTTGCCAAAGTGGATCACACCATGCCTACACGTCCGCTAAACGCATATGGATCTACCAAAGTATGGGGCGAGGCGTTGGCGCGCACCTATGCTGATGCACATGGCCTGTCTTGTTTGTGTATTCGTTTTGGATGGGTGATTGCAAATGATGCGTTGCCTTACCCACATGGGCGTGATGTGTGGTGCAGTTGTCGCGATGCGGTGCAAATGGTTACGCGATGTGTGATGGCCCCAAGTGATTTGAAGTTTGATATTTTTCACGCATTTTCACAAAGCGATTATTTGTGGAAAGACATTGATCATGCCCGCGATGTTTTGGGATATATCCCCCAAGACAATGTTGCAAATTTTGTGTAGGGGCGAGGTCCTCTCGCCCTGTGTTGGATTTTGTTGAACGCGATCTCCGCACCCAATATGTGTTTTGGTCGCGATCCCCATGTTCGACGTTGCAAATTTTTCGTAGGGGCGCGGTCTCCGCGCCTGATATCTGCCCATTTGAAGGAGCCAAAATATGAAGGTGATGATCACAGGTGTATATGGTTTAATTGCTGGTGCGTTATACAAACATTTGGCCCAGTTGCCACAATATGATGTCTATGGATTGGCACGGCGTCGGCAAGATTCTGAGCGTGTGGCCGATGGAGAGGGTGTGGATGTGCCCGAAGAGAAATTTACATTGTCAGATATGTCTGATGTGAATGTGTTAATAGAAGCTTTTAAAGGCATGGATGTGGTGGTGCACTTGGCGGCCGATCCCAGTGGTGGTGGTGGGTGGGAAAGCGTGCTGAAGAGCAATATTGTGGGGGCTTACAATGTGTTTGAAGCGTGTCGGTTGGCGGGCGTGCCACGCATAGTGAATGCCAGTTCTATTCAAGCCTCTTCGGGATATCGCACCATTGAGCCTTATAAATCATTTGCTGATGGCACGTATAAGGGTGAACGCCCTATTGTGGATCATACGATGCCCACACGCCCGATGAATATTTATGCTTCGAGTAAAGTGTGGGGTGAAGCTTTGGGGCGCACCTATGCCGATGTGCATGGCATGTCGGTGTTGTGTGTGCGCATTGGTTGGGTGGTTAAAGAAGACAAACCACGTCCCAATGGCGCCGATATTTGGTGTAGCAAACGCGATATTGTGGCCATTCACGAATGTTGTATCAATGCACCCAAAGATGTGCGTTATGGCATTTTTTATGGGATGTCAGACAATCAATATCGGTGGGTTGATCTTGACCATGCCCGTAATGTATTGGGCTTTGTGCCTCAAGATCGTGCAGAAGATCGCACGTAAGTGTTCAAGATGCCTGTTGTGTGGGCTTGTTTGTCTGGCTGAGTTTCTTATATTTGAAGAAGCGTCCTTTTGGGCTCGCCCATTGGGCGCTTTTTGCATTTGGGAGATGGGTTTGGCACCACCCTTTGCGTTGCTTTGTTCGGTGAAGATGTCTTCTTTTTGGTTATGACTGGGTGTTAAAAGATTGGCGAAAATATGAGAGATTTACAACATACGGTAAAAGAAATTTTGACGTTTATCCAAGATCGGTTGTATTTCAATCGGGCCGATTTGGAAGTCAAGGGCGAAGCGCATAATGCGGCTTTGTTGTTGAGTACTTTAACGGGGTTGGTGGGGGGCAAAGCCCTCATTGTGGGTGAGCCAGGTTTGGGCAAAACCACAACGGCAGAATACGTGGGTGCATTGTTGTATCGTTTGCCTTTGGGCATGATTTGGGAGGCGGAGGTGAGTGGGCACCCCGAGCAAACAGAAGAGAAGATTGTGGGGCGGCCCAATTTGGGAGCTTTAAATCGAGGCGAAGAAGATGTGGTGTGGTCGGCGTTTGCGCGTTTGCCCGTGAAGGTGGTGGATGAAATCAATCGTTTGCCAGAGACCAAGCAGAGTTTGATTTTAAATGGTGTTGATCGGGGCAACTGGAGTTATTTAAACCAGATGCAGATCAATGATGAATTTTGTTTGTTTGCAACTGCCAATTATCAAGACCGGGGTACAAATACCATTGTGGTGCCTCTCTTAGATCGGTTTGATGTGATGGTTGAATCAAAGCACCCGGGGCCCAATTTGTCATGGTTGATTGGCACCGAAGCCTCTCCGGGTAATTTGTTGCGCGATCAGTCTTGTGAAAAGGCCATTCAAACACATTTTTTACAAGCTGACAATTGGGATGTGATTGAGGCCGAGTGTGCCACATATGGGCAAGGTGTGACCGAACGATTGGGGGTGCCCACACTGGGGCGCGAAGATCGGTTAACCATTCGGAAAGAGATGGATGCCTTGCCCTTTGATGTGGATGCCAGTGCATTTATGAGAACCTTTTTGGCAGAGTTGTCTTTTTGTTGCAAATATGGCCAAAAGCGCACGCACGAAATTTGTGGAGATGGATGTCATTACACGGGCTATTTGTGTTATGAGGTGGCCACCTGTGTGTCGAATCGGTTGCCTATTTCTGTGAGGCGATATGCCCAAGCGTTGGCTTGGTTGTTGGGTGATTCTGTGGTGGATATGGCACACGTGCGAACCATTTTGCCCTATGTGTGTGCCCATCGCATACAATGGCGCGACGAAGAAACATCCAATGAGCGACGAGCAGATGCCTTGCCGATTTTTAGAGCACGTGAAGCCGTGCGGCGTGTATTGCGGCGGTATACTGAGCAAGGGGATCGCATTCAGTCGGCTTTGGTGGCGGCCAATCGTATTATGAAGGGCGAAAATGTACAACCCGTTGAAGGGGAACACCCCATCTATATCGAAATTATGCGCGATTTGGGCAAAGAGCCAAATCACCCCGTGTTCTAAGTGGTATGATAATATCTATTCATGATGTGGTTTGAGAGACCGATTGTTGACTGCTGATTTTATGAACATTTGAGTCCGTGCGTTTAAATGGCGGTATCTGTTTTGAGGTGGTTTTTTGAAAAATCCATTTACAGAATTTGATGCGATCTCAGAATCTGCGCCCCCAGTGCCCCACGCAGTTGAACAAACAGTGATGCGTGGTATGTTGAGTACATCACAAAATCCTTTTATAACATTTGAACCTAAGGAAGATGTGTCTGTTTTGCCTATGGACGATATTTTGGCTTCTCACGCAACGGCCATGACGCAGCTGACAGATGCATATAAATTGCTCATTGAACGCTGTGTGGGCGATAGTGTTTGGCGTGAAGATCGCGAATCTATTGAACGCACGTATGCTGTGGCTTTACAGATTGCAAATGAAACGATGTGGCAGCCTGAAGATGTTTCTACATTTGGTGAATATGCCTTGCAAAAAGATGATCCCGATTTTTTTCTGATTGGGCCTTTGGGTTTGTTTTTGTCGGCTTTTTGCAATGCCTCCGATTTGACAGATATGACACTCAATTTGGGTGGGCAAGATTTGCGTGTGCCATTGGTCGGATACCGTTTGCGCGACGGGTTGGTGTTGACGGTTGTGGGCAACTTGGGTGATTTGGCGGGCATTTCTCTCGAAGGGGGACACTTGAAGGTAACTGGCTCAGTGGGGCGATATTTGGGGGCGGGTATGATGGCCGGAAAAATAGAGGTGTCGGGTGACGTGGGGCGTTTTGTGGGAGAGCAAATGACGGGCGGCGAGATTCAAGTGATGGGGCGATTGGGTGGTTTGGGCAAACCGCAAGGCGGTTTGGTGCGTCATCGCAAGCAAGTGGTTTTTGGCCGTGAAGGATAGAGGTCATGTATCCGAGCCAATCGTAATTCTGGCAATTTTAGGATGTGATTTATGAACCTGCAGGCTGTGATCAGCAAAGTTTGGCCCGAGGTGCGCAAGCGCCATTTGTTTCCCGAATTGCCCACACCAAAAATTGCAGAATCGGGAGATGAGGCGGTTTCCATTCAGATGAAGGGCAAAACCATTTTGCTGGACCAAGAAGTTTTGGAAGCATTGGCCAAAGTTATGCCTGTAGAAGATGCCGCATCGGCCATGCTGGATCATGGGGTGTCTCACCATACGGTATGTCCTTGGGATTTTGAAACACATCTGAAATTGTACGCACAGTTGAAGCCTGTTTTGATGGATGGTGAGGTGGTTAAGCAGGTGGTTAATTATTTTATGGATGTGGTGGCCGACACCCATGCGGTGCGTGAGCGCGATTCAAAAATGGCAGATGTGTACAAACAGTTGCCTTCTGATCCTGTGTCGGACGTGGTAAGGGCTTTGTATCAGCGGCTCTGGGGTAAAGATCTGGGTGTGAAAGATGTTGTCGAATCAGATCGTTTGGCACGTATTCCTTATTTGGACGCCGCACATTGGGGTGAGAGCATTCGTTCTTTTGCACAGGTAATGGGACCGCTGATTGCCAAAATGGGCGATGGCGAAGGCGGGCAGGGATCTGGTGGCATGATGGGGGATCATGGACTGGAACAGTATTCGGCGGGTGAAATAGAAGATGCTTTGGAGGCATTTTCTGAACAAGGTTTTTATGCCTTTCGGGCAATGGTGGATGATTTTAAAGATGAGTTGGAAAAAAAGGGTATGATGCCCCATATGGGACGAGGCAAGGGAACGCCTTCAGATGCAGATATGTTGTACTATATGAAGCGCGCGGCTGCGGTGCGGTTGCCTGTGCATACAATGCCTTTGGAAAAGGTGGGTGGTGAACAGCCTTTTTCTCACATCCCTTGGGAAATTGGTAAGCCCGTTCAAGAAATTGATGTGTGGACAAGTTTTGGAAAAGTCTTGCCGGGTGTGTCTCAAATGTGGAAGTGGAAAGCTGGGGAGACTCACGGTGATGATGATGGGATTCCCGATTGTTTGATTGTGATCGATTCTTCGGGAAGTATGACCGACCCAAACAAAGAGCTGTCTCACGCAGTGCTGGGGGCGGGATGCGCTGCCGATGCTTATTTGCGCAAAGGCCGTCGGGTTGCGGTTTATAATTTTAGCGATGCGCAATCAGGTGGCAAAGAAATATTGGATTTTTGTAGAGATCGAGACAAGGTTTTTTGGGTACTGTGCCGATATTTTGGGGGGGGGACGTCTTTGGATGTGCCTGATTTGGCCTCTTTGCTTAAAGAAAAAGTGGATGTGTTTTTGATTACGGATATGCAAATTACCAATTTGGATGCGCTGACGCAGTTTTTGGCACAGTCTCATAATCGGGTGACAGCGGTGCATATTGGTCGCAATGAAGAAGTGGAACTGTTTCGTGCACATGTACAAAATTTGGAACATATTTGTGTTTATGCCGTTGAAAAAACCGAAGATATTCCAGATATTGTCATCGGCGAGGTTCGGGCCCGGTTTCGATAAGGCGGTCACAAGTCACAGGTCTTATCGTTCTAAGTTGCAGGTAAGAATCGAGGATTTTTGTTTTTGACCTATGCCCTGCGACCTGAAACACCTTTAGACTGTCTTTGATAGGCATTTATTTGTATATTACGCCCGTTCTCGTCCGCTGGGAACCCGTTGGGAAAGCCCTTTCGGGCGGACAATGATCATAATATGATGAGGAGCGAGTATGAAGCGTTGGTTGATTGTTTGTGTTGCAGCAGGGGTGTTTGGTTGCCAGGGTGAAAAAGCCCCTCAGCCTGTTGATGTTGATTTAGAAAATAAGCAACATAAAGAAAGTTATGCTTTGGGTCTGAATCTTTCAGAACAGCTGAAACAACAAGCTTTTGATGTGGATATAGATGTTTTTATTCAAGGTTTTAAAGATGGGTATACCAATGATGCAACATTGATGACGGGTGATGATGCCGTTAAAATTTTGATTGAAAAACAAGAAGCAGACCGTGCAACTGCGCAGGCCGAACAAAACAAACAATCTGAAGAAAATAAAAAAGCAGGTGAAGCCTTTTTGGCCGAAAATAAGACCAAGGAAGGTGTAATATCTACAGAAAGTGGTTTGCAGTACAAAGTGATTACAACAGGAAATGGGCCCAAACCCAAAAAAACAGATACCATTACGTTTCACTACAAAGGTACTTTAATTGATGGTACAGTCTTTGACAGTTCTTATGATCGGGGAGAACCGCTTACTTTACCATTGGCACAGTTGATTCCTGGATGGGTTGAAGCTGTTCAGTTAATGCCTGTTGGTTCTAAGTGGGAACTTTATATTCCATCCTATTTGGGATATGGTGCACGTCCTGCAGGTCAAATAGGCCCCAATTCTACTTTGATTTTTGAATTGGAATTGGTTGATATTCAAAAGTAGAAAATTTGATGACGCAATTATTCAACCCCTGTCTTCGTATGAAGATAGGGGTTTATCTATGAGGAGGGGATATGAAGAAGCTTAAGGGTGCAGATCGAAAATATCTGCGCAGTTTGGCTCATGAATTAAAACCGTTGGTGCAAGTGGGGAAAAGTGGTGTGACAGATGGACTGCTTGCCTCTGTGAATGAAGTGTTGGATCAACACGAGTTGATTAAGGTACGATTTTTGGAAAAAGAAGAGAAAAAATCTTTGGCCGAAGAAGTGGCTTTGCGTGCGCCTTGTGAACAAGTGGGCATGATTGGCCATATTGCCATTTATTATCGCGAGCAAGAAGATCCAGAAAAGCGTAAGATTCAATTGCCATAGACGAATAGACGAATAGACGCACAGCCGCAGGCTACAACGAGCGTAGCGAGTAATAGACGAAAAGGCGAATAGACGCACAGCCGCAGGCTACAACGAGCGTAGCGAGTAATAGACGAAAAG
>JAYODI010000180.1:0-3244 GCA_038279365.1 Candidatus Latescibacterota bacterium
ATGTGGACAAGATCATGTATACCGACCGGATTCATCGCTTGCTGGTTTTGGAAGACAGCCGATTGGTGGGCATTTTGAGCACGATGGATGTGTTGCGCGCGGTGATGGAGCGGGTGCTGATGCCTCATACGCAATTGGTGGATTGAGCGCATATGCAGAGGCCAATTTTTTTAAAAAAATGATCTTTTATTTTTAATCTGAGCCTTGCATTTTGATGAGATGTTGCCTATATTTATCGCACAACAAAAAAGTGGTGATTTGAGGTCTATTGCAGCCACTAAAAACAATTGCTAAAAAGCCAATGGAACCGATTTTAACCTGGGCTTTTGCTCGGGTTTTTTTTTAACTCCGACGCTTTTTGGCGTGGGCGTTTTTTTTTTGGTAAATGGGTTATCGATATCTTTAAATGCGTGGGTGTAAATGGGTGAAAATAAAGGACTTTTGAGTGGGTGTAAACGCTTGTTTTTTAACGATATAAAAAATATTTTAAATTATTAAAATACAATAACTTATGAGTGGGTTTTGATTTGATTTTTGGTTCAAAATTGATTAAATTATTTCTATTGAAAAGACCGTTTTAACATGCATTTGATTGTACACACTTTTAAGTCGATGATGGCCTTTTTTACGTTTTAATAGGAGGGGTGTTATGTGATCAGATGACGCAGATTTATGGATGCTTAAAATATAAAAAAGGCCCGCCGGTGCGCCAACACCAACGGGCTTGAAAACCGCATTCCCATAGGGAATACTTATCACTTCTAAATGTCACGATGAAGGTCTCATTTGTCAAGAGAGGAGTCTGCGATGGCGGCATCTGATTTTTCTGAACATGCTCGGCATCTTGCCGAGGGGTTGTTTCCACACCAGGTAGAAGGCGTGGCTTTTTTGTTGGGTCGGCGACGGGCCATTTTGGCCGATGATATGGGGTTGGGCAAAACGCGTCAGGCGATTGTTGCCATGTCAGAGATGGCACCTGATGGGCCGTATTTGGTGGTGTGTCCGGCATCTGTAAAGCGCAATTGGGCCCGCGAGATTGAGGCGGTCAAACCCGATGCGAAGGTGGCACTTGTTGGGCCTGATGCACCACCGCTGTTGGATTGGAAAGGGTGGGTGATTGTCAATTATGATGTTCTTAAAAAACATCTCAATGCGTTGGTGTTGTTTGATTGGGCGGGCATTGTGTTTGATGAGGCGCATTATCTCAAAAACCACACGAGTCAGCGCAGCAAATATGGCCGACAAATTGTGGGGGCCGCGACCGATCCGGTGGTGTATGCGTTAACGGGTACGCCGATGACCAATCGGCCACGCGATTTGTTTCCTTTGTTGCAGCTTGCCAACCATGCAATGGGGCGCAGTTTTTTGTCTTTTGCCAAGCGCTATTGTGATGCCTATGAAAATGGTTATGGCTGGGTGACCGATGGGGCTTCCAATTTGGAAGATTTGACGCTTCAACTTCGGGGGGTGATGCTTCGGCGCAATAAAAATGAGGTGTTGGATTTGCCGCCCAAGTTGCGTTCGTATCTTGACGTTGAGATTCCCGAAGGTACAGCTCAAAAAGAGACTGAACAGGCATTTGCGTTGTTGCTTCAGGGGCGCATGGCGCAACGCCACGGTCGAGAAAGTGTGTCGTCACGCCCCGGTTCTGATCGGGGCCGGTTGATGGCTATGCTAAGTACCTTGCGCCGTAAGCTGGCCACGGCCAAAACAAAGGCAACGATTGAGTTTGTGCAAAATGTGTTGGATCAAGGAGAGAAGGTGTTGGTGTTTTCTTGTTTTGATGCGCCGTTGCAAAAGATTCACGAACACTTTGGCGAGGCGTCTGTTTTGCTGACGGGTGCCACACCCACAGATAAGCGGCAAAGGTTGGTGGATCGGTTTCAAAATGAAGATGCTGTGCGTGTGTTTACGGCCAATATTCAGGCAGGTGGGGTGGGTTTAAATTTGACGGCTGCGCGACAGGTGGTGTTTAATGATTTGGATTGGGTGCCGGCCAATCATTGGCAAGCCGAGGATCGGGCCTATCGCATTGGGCAAACGGGTGCTGTGCATGTGTCTTATATGGTGGCACAAGATAGCATTGATGCGTTTGTGCAGATGGTGTTGGAGACCAAAACGGCGTTGGTGGACAATGTGATTGAAGGACAGGCGTTGGATCAGGTGGGTGGTGGGGATGTGTTGGACGAATTGGAGGGGCTGATGGGTGCGTTGTCGCCCCAGCTGGCAGATGCACCAGGGGGGTCACTTTCTCATGATCAGATTCGCGATTTGTTGCATCAGGCGCGAGAGACTTATCGGGCGCAATATGGAGATGTTTCTACCGGTGAGCGGTCTGTGCCGATTATTCCCGAGGCGGCCATTGAGGCGCTGATGAAGGTGCTGCGTGGTCCCCAAAAGCGATTTTATCGGGTGGCGAGCCGGTCCAAGTCGCGCACGGGCACGTTTTATGAGATTGCGGTGGATGGGGAAGATATGATTTGTTCTTGTGCGGGCTTTGAGTATCGGGGCATGTGCAGCCATGCACGGGATTTGAAGAAGGCGCTGGTGTCGGGTGGGCCGTTGCCTGTGGGGGTGACGGTGGTTGAAGATTAAATACGAGATTTTTTGGTATTTGATCAAAAACAATTTGGGGTATGGCTTGAATTGGTGTGGGGTATATGAACAGGCAGAAGAATATTGTCGGGCCGCGATCCGAATCGATCCGGCCCGACACAATGCCTATAAAAATTTGGCGCTTGCATTGGAAGGCATTGGGAAATTGGAAGAGGCGATCGTTGGGTATGTGAAAGCCACCGAACGGATGCCTAGAGACCCGAGAGCGTTGGGGCATTTGGAAGATTTGTTGGAAAAACATCCTCATTTGGTGATTGAAGATCCAGAATTGGAAGAGGTGGTGGCAAGGTGTCGAGAGATAGCAGATGAGGATGGTGTTTTGGGTTCAATTCAATGGCAATTTTGAATCGGATTAAAATTTTCTTTTTGCTTTTCACATTGACTTAATTAGAAGTTGTAAGATGGTTTAGATGGTGCTATATTGTTGGCCAAATAAAAAAATATGTCGCAATTCAAGGAATGCCCAAATGATACAGTACAATAAGTTGGTTCGAGATTTGATTCCTGATATCATTAAAAAAGAAGGCAAATCGTATCAAACACGCATTTTGTCTGATACGGCATATCAACAAGAACTGATTAAAAAGCTTCAGGAAGAGGTAACGGAATTTATTGAACAACCCAATCT
>JAYODI010000093.1:0-21824 GCA_038279365.1 Candidatus Latescibacterota bacterium
TTCACTGATTCTCACGTTTGGCGTTTCACTGATTCTCACGTTTGGCGTTTCACTGGGTTTTGAGTTCTAAATCAACCACAATAGGCGAATGGTCCGATACGGGCTTTTCTTGCCACAAAGGAGTGTCTATCACTTGTGGTGGTTCATAGCCATTTGTGGAGTGGGTGACGATGTTGATATTTTTGCCAGCAAACCAATCTAAGCGCAGTGGAACACGTCCGTTATAGCGGGTAAGTTTGCGGCGTATGAGGTGCAATATAAATGTGGGAATGCGATATTGTTTGAGTTTGGCTTCAAATATGGGGTCGTTGATGTCGTAATATAGGGTGCCTTGGGTGAGGTTGTTACATGTTTTGTAATCAAAGCCATTTTTTTCAATGGCTTGAAAGAGAGGTTTTTCAAAGTATGTATCGGGTCTGAGGTAGTGGCGAATGACGCGGTGAATGCCCAAAAAGGCTTTGAAAAACAGTGAGGCAAAGAGGTGTTTTTTGCTGCGTAGATCATACGTGACCGTGTTGAAGTCTCCGCCGATTAAGGCGCCATCGGCAGTGCTTTGTGAGAGGGCTTGCAACAGGGTTTGTATTTGAAGACTGCGCTGAGTGGGCGAGGTGGCCAATTCAAGGTGTGTGACGGCAAAGTCGAGTGTGTGTTGCCCAATGGGTATGGTGCAAATGAGTCCTTTTCGGCAGCCCAATCGTTTTTCCAGATCGTTGAAAATATCTCTAAACATAGGGAGTGACACAACGCGATAGGATTGAATGGGAAATTTGGAGAAGATGCAAATGCCGTGTAAGGAGAGGGTGTTGGGCAGATGATGACTTTGTTCACCAATGTCGCCTTTTTCAAGGGCGAGAAAGCAGTTGGCAAATACATAGTTCATGCCCAATGCATCGGCAATTTCTTGGGGTATGTTGCGGTTGTCTGTGCGCCCCATACCCATGTCGGTTTCGGTGATGAGGAGGATATCGGCTTTGGCAAGTGTGGGATTGGTTCTCATAAGGTGGATGACGCCATCCACTTTAAGACCGCGCTCAATGTTCCAGGCAACGACGCGGATGTGTTTGGGTGTTTCGGGGCCCGGTTGGGTGTTGCGCCACGCGATGCCGTTGATGATGCGTTCAATTTCTGGACCATGTGTTTGATAAAGGGGTGACGATTTGAGGCTTTTGAGTGTGGCAAAGCTTTTGATGGCTTCAAAGTGGGGTGCAAGATTGTGTGTGAGGGTTTGTTCTGATGTATCAAGTGGGGTCACGTTTATTTCCTAAAGTTCAATCGGTTTTGCATTTTGGCGCGATAAAGGGCTGAGGTAATAAACAAGGCCGAATAACCAAAGGACCGCCACACAAAAGATCATGGCCCAATCAAGGTTCATGTCGGCTATAACACTGGAAAGATAAACACAAACGGCAATGCCCAAGGCGTTTCCAAAGGCGGTGCCAAAGTCGAGCAAATGACTTGCTTGGGGGGGAATGAAGCGTGTTGCTTGGGCATAAAAAGTGGCCCAGGTGCTGGAGTAGAGCACACCGATACCAAATAGGCCCACAAGGTGAATGGTGAGGCTGGTTTCTTGAATGGCGAGAAAGATGGCAAATCCAAATATCAGACAGATGCCAATGATGGTGTTGTTGCTGATGCGCCCACTGAGATAGGCAAAAATAAAGCGGCCTACCACGAGGCCAAATAAGTGAAAGGTGAGCAAGAGGCTGGCATTTTGGGCGGTGTAGTGATGAACGGTTTCATAATAGAGTGGCACAAGTGCAGCAAAGGCCACATCGCCACCAGCAATAAGGCCAAAAGGTAAGATGCAGAGCCAATAAGTGGGTGATTTGAAAATGTGGTTGTGGAAGGTTTGTTTGGGTGGCTCGGGGTGTGTGTGGCGTTTTTTGTAGTAATAGAATGCGAGAAGTATGATCAAGGTGATGGCTGCAACGGCTAAAAAACTCAATCGCCAACCAATGAGGAGACAATAGGCTGCTATGAGGGGGCCTGCCACTTTGCCAATGCCATTAAACCCGTGTAGGAGTGTGACCCCTCGGGCTGGGTTGTCTGTCCAGAGGTCTGCGCTGATGGTGTTGCATACCGAGCCCATGACAATGCCGAGTGTGACACATGTCCACCCCAAGGCGAGTACGATGGCATTGGGCGCAAGGTAAAGGATAATAAAGCCTATGATTTGGATGAATAGGCTGATGATGAGGGCGTTGAGGTTGTTGAGGCGTTTGAGGCGTGTGGCCACGGCGAGCACGGACACTGAGCAGATGATTTGGATGAGGGCAAAAGCCGTACCAAATGTCTCGTGCGATAGATCGAAGGTTCGCTCAATAGAGAGGCGATTGGGGCCAATGAGTGCGGCACCAATGAGGCCAAAGAGAAACATCCAGGCCATAATCAATGCGCCGAGGTGGGCTTTTGCGGGTGTGTGTGGTGGGTTCAAGTGAGGGTTTCAACGTGTTGGGATTTATGATGATAGTTGGTCACTTTTTTTAGGTCAATGGATTGTCTGACTTGCCATAAGTTGTACTGGTCTTGCATATTGAGCCACAATTGGGGTGAGGTGTCAAATGCGTGTGCGAGTTTAATGGCCATGGTGGGGCTGATACCTGCTTTGCCATTGACAATTTGTGACAATTGTTTTTGTGAAATATTCAGCCCTTTAGACGCCTCAGTGATGGAAAGTCCGAGTGGATTGAGGTAATCTTCTCTGAGGATTTCTCCTGGATGTGGCGGATCATACATCATGAATGCTGTCCTTTTGCAAAATGATTAATGGTAATCGCTATAATCTACATCAAAAAACTCGCCAGCGTGGAAACGGAATGTAATGCGCCAATTGCCGCTAACAGATACAGCCCATTCGCCTTGTCGTTCACCTTTTAATGGGTGCAACGCATAACCGGGAGCATCCATGTCTTTCATTTGGGTTGCGTTATCCAAATGAAATAAGATGCGACGTATTTTTTTAACGTGTTGTGGGTTTATGCCACGGCTGTTGTTTTCTTCATAGAGGCGCTTTAAGCCACGATGTTTAAAGCTTTGGATCATCTTTATGTATAACCTATTACGTAGTAGGTGTCAATGACATAAATTTTCTTGTCATGTTAGCGCATTCTTTCTATATCAAAGTGGGGTTTTTATGTGCATCCCTTTTTGGGTGTATGTGAAAACCTTTTCTTTGTGAGGTGTGTCTATTAAATACAGTGAGTAGGAAGAAGAAAGAAGAAAGAAGATAAATAACTCGGTTCTGTTCTTCTTTCGTCTTTCTTTTATCGTCTTTCTTTTTCCTTTTAAAGGTTGTGTATGCAGTCGGAAAATAAAAAAAGAACATCCCTTTTGCCTAAAATATCGGTAACACGTCCTGTTACGGTGACCATGTGTTTGATTGGTTTGATGGTGATTGGTATTGTGGCTTATGCGCGTATTCCGATTCAGGCATGGGCCTCTGGCAATAATTGGAATTGGTTCTATGTGGATGTGAATCAAGACAATGCGTCTATTCAAGAGCGTTTTAATACAATTGCCCTTCCTTTAGAACGCCATATGCGTACCTTACGCGATTTGGGCGATATTTTTGCCTTTAGTGGCGATCCGTGGGCTGGGGTTGAGTTGGGTTTTAAACCCGGCACGGATATGCGATTGGCCTATGCACGTACTTCAGATCGTTTGGAACGGGCCAAGTTGGAGTTGCCTGAAGAAGTGCGTGATCGCATTAAAATTTATTCTTGGAATCAAGAAACCGATTCTGAGGTGGTTTGGTCAGGATTGTCGATACCCGAAAATATTGAAAATAAAGAACATTGGGTGCAAGCTCACGTGTTGGACCCTTTGGAGCGGGTAGATGGTGTGGCCAAGGCATCGGTGTGGGGGTTAGATGACAAAGAAGTGATGGTTTTGGTTGATCAAGATCGGCTTGGCACACACAGCATTGAGACACACGAGTTGGTTGCCGCTTTGCGTCAAGACAATTTTGCTCTTTCAGGGGGGCAAATTAGCGAAGGTGGCAAACGGTATTATGTGCGGTCTTTGGCCCATTATCGCTCTTTGGATGAAATTAAGAATATTCCTATTCGGGGGGTTGGTTCCGAGCAAGAGGTTCGTTTGCGCGATGTGGCCGATGTGATCTTAGGCTCTGAAGCACGCGACCGGGTTTGGCGAGTCGATGGCAAGACCAACTTGGGTTTGGATGTGTATAAGGAGTCGGGGCAAAATATCGTCGATTTGTGCCAGCGTGTGGTAGAGAAGATGGATGAGATTGAGGCCACCACCGATGCCGATTTTCACGTGTTTTATAGTGAAGGTCAGTTAATCGAAAATTCGATGAACAATCTCAAAGAGACCGGTTTGTGGGGCGGTTTTTTTGCCGCTTTGGTTTTGTTGTTTTTCTTGCGTGCGGTTCGTATGACGGCACTGATTACCCTGTCGATTCCTTTGTGTGTGATGATGACGGTGACGGTGCTGTATTTTGTGGGGTGGTCACTCAATTTGTTGACCATGATGGGGTTGATGGTAGGGGTGGGCATGGTGGTCGATAATGCCATTGTGATTGTGGAAAATATCTATCGGTTGCGTGCTATGGGTGAAAAACCACACGAGGCTGCCATTCATGGCGCCAGTGAGGTGGGGCTGGCCATTACCATGGCCACATTAACCACTGTTGTGGTTTTTGTGCCGATGATGTTGATGAACGAGAGCCATTTTATGAAGTTTTTGCTCTCCAAAATTGGGTTGCCTGTTGTGTTTGCACTGGTGTCTTCTCTTTTTGTGGCATTGATTTTTATTCCTTTGGCAACCAAAAGATTTGGTGATGCCACGGTGCGACCCGATCCCAAATCAATTGGGTGGTTGCGCACCAAATACCGCCAAGGTTTGGCTTGGACGGTGCATCATCGGCGCGATACCCTTTTGATGGTGGTGGTTTTGTTTGCGACCATTTGGTGGCCGATTAACCAGATTAAAAAGACAGATCAAATGCAATTTTCTTCCAATCGGGTAACGGTGCGTATGTGGGGCCCCAGAAATTTAACATTGGAGGAGATGGATCAAATTGCAGGTGATTTGGAGTCTTTTATTGATGCGCGTCGTAAACGTTATAAAGTTTCCAATGTGATGACGTTTTTTAGACGGGGCTATGTAAATGTGCGCCTGAATTTAGAAGAAAACCCCAATCAGGATTGGTGGTTTCCTACGTATCAATGGCTTCGAAAGACCGCAGGATTTGATATTGATCAGTGGATGACACGCAAAGAAGTGATTGATGAGTTAAATAAAGACGTGCCTCGTTATGTGGGTTTTCGGGTGGCTGTGGAGTCTAACAGTTCTGGTGGCAATGACCCCAATGTGCGTGTGTATTTGTATGGAGATGATTTTGAGAAATTGGAAGAGATGATGGAAGAAGTTGAGCGACGTTTGTCGGGCATTCCATCGGTGACAGAATTGGAAAGTGATTTGGAGTTTGGCAATGAAGAGGTGCGTATTCGCATTGATCGCGATAAGGCCAAACGGCACGGTATTACGGGTGAGACGGTGAGTCAAACATTGGCTTATCAGCTTCGCGGGGCACAATTGCCACGTTTTCAGAAAGATGATCGCGAACTCAATGTGCAATTGTTGTTGGATGAAGCCGATCGGCAATCTTTGACGCAGTTGAAGAACTATATGTTTATTACAGATGAAGGAGAGAAGTTGCCTTTGTCATCTTTTGCCAATTTTGAAATTACCAAAGGCCCACAACATATTATGCGTCATAATGGGCGCAATCGGTTGCGTGTAAGGGTTTACACAACCAAGAAGGATTTGGACGGGTTATACACCGAAATTGATCAGGCCATGGATGGTTTTGACTTACCACGTGGTTATGAGTGGAATAAGGGTGAGCGATATACACAGTATACACGTGAGAGCGAGGCGATGAAGTTTGCCATTATCATGGCCATTACGTTTGTGTTTTTGTTGATGGGTATTTTGTTTGAGTCGGTGATTTTGCCGTTTGCGGTGATTTTGTCCATTCCGTTTTCATTTTTGGGTGTGTATTGGGGGTTGTATGTGACCAATACAACGATGGACTTTATGTCGCAAGTGGGTTCTATTGTTTTGATTGGTGTGGTGGTCAACAATGCCATTGTGTTGGTCGACATGATCAATCGGTTGCGCATATCGGGCATGGATCGTGATGCGGCCATTTTAGAGGCCGGGTTTAATCGTTTTCGGCCCATTTTGATGACGACTTGCACCACGGTGTTTGGTCTTTTGCCAATGGCCATTGGCAGTTCAACCATGATGGGCATGCCGTATGCGCCATTGGGTATTACGATGATGGGTGGTTTGCTGGTGTCTACATTGTTGACGTTGTTTGTGATTCCACTGTTTTATATGTTTTTAGACGATTTGCGCTTGGCACTTCAACGTCTGGCAAGGGGGGCATTTCGTCGGTCGGATGGTGTTGTAGATGATCGGGTACAAGCTGCAGATTGATGATTTGGTAAATGCGCTGATGCATAAAGCCTGTGTCGATAGATGACACAGGCTTTTTTCTTTTTGTTCTAACGCCAAATGTGATATTTTGTGGCGAGTGAAATGATGTATCTCAAATTACGAATTGAGGAGTGGAGTATGAAAATTTTAACGCCCGAACAAAAACAGTTTTTTGACGACAATGGTTATTTGGTTGTGCCCAAGATGTATTCAAGTGATGAGATGGTGGAAATGCGTGCGCAGTTTCACGATTTGATCACAAATACCGAAGGACGGCCTAAAGCGATGACGTATTCGTATATGGAGGCGCATCCTGAATATGGCATTGATCCGTATAATCCTAAGAATGTCAAGGGGATGATGGATCAGCCTTTGGCCAATGATTATTGGTTTAATCATGTGACAGACCCACGCATAGTGAATGCATTTATAGATTTATTTGGACCTGACATCGATTTTCACAATGGTAAGGTGCGCAACAATCCACCAGGTTTTTTTAATGATCAAAGTTGGCACCAAGATTGGCCTTATGAAAAACACTCGGTGCCCGAGTTGGCGGCGGCTATTACCTATTTAGACGAGACGGATGCCGATTTGGGGGCGACTTCGGCGGTGAAGGGTAGTCATCTGAAGGGCGAGTGGGAGACATATAGGGGGCACACCATTGCAGATGAGTTGATAGATCCCAATTTGGTGGAGGTGGTGAAGGCACAGCCCGGAGATGTGTTGTTCATTCATGTGTTGGTGGTGCATACGGCAGGGCATAACTACAGCAAACAATCGCGGCATAAGATTATTAATGAGTATAAGACCAAGGCTGCCGTAGATTGTTGGGGCAACAAGTGTGCGTTTGCGGGGATGCCTGTGGCACGCGGCGGTGAAGTGGTCATTCCGCAGATATCTTAAGCCTATTTACAGATTTGTTGTGGCTATAAATGTGAGGTTGAGGAATGGGTTTGTCTGGTTTGATTTTTTGTAAAATTAGGATTGGATTATAAATTTGCAAAAAAGGCATAAGGTTCTGTTAAATCGTCATTTACATGCTTGTGCAAATTACTTGTGTGGCGTGGAATATGCAATGCAGTTGCAAGCCTATCCATTGCGTGGCAATTTTATGGAATTTTTTGGCTGGTTTGTTGGTGAAGCCCCCCAAAGGGCAAATATTGGAGGCTTGTTGTGATGTTTATACGGGTTGCTTTGGAGGGCGTGCGGGGCTCCCTGTCAGCATCCCTTCTGCGCTAATGTCTTCATCAATATCAGGCCAGTGTACACCTTGACCATCGCCGATAAGTTCATACTTTGCGCGCTGTTCGGGTGTTGCATCTAATAGTCGCCAGGACCAAGCAAGTGGCACACTGATGGTTCGGCCATCCATTAAATGGGCCGTGATGAGTGCGTTTGTCACGCTAATATCTTTGATACGCGGTTCAGTATTATCCACAGTGTTCACGCCAGGCCTCCAAGAGAATGACGTCATTTTTTTGAATCAACTGACGAATTGTATTGAGTTCGTGAGGTGAAAAGCCCCAGTTTTTGCATAAAGAAATAGGATCAAGCCAAAATTTACAGGTCATCTTGTCCCGTGTAATATGCACATGACGCGGTTCATTGCAATCAAAACTATAAAAGAAAAAACGATAAGGACCTTGAATGTTTTTGATTGTTGGCATATAGGGACTTTTATCACCAGATAAGAAAAAACTACGGAATATAGAACAAAAGATCAACCTGAAAGAATGGATGTGAGCGTTTCAAAAACAATATAGTCAGTAAATGATTATCATGCCAAAAAGTGAGGGATTTTGTGGACTTTGGAAAAGATGTACAAGAGGTGTTTGTATGAAATTTGGCGTGAATTTGCTTTTATATAATGGGTTGATTGGTGAGGCAGAAATCAAACTGTTTCCCTTGATCAAGGATATTGGTTTTGATGGGGTTGAAATTCCGGTTTTTGAGCCGGATAAGATGAATTTGAGACACATTAAAGAAGCGGCAAAAGAGAATGGACTTTTGCTGAGCGTTTCGGGTGCTTTGGCACAAGGTACGCGTCTTTATGGGGATGACAGTTTGCTGATCAAAAAGGCACAGCATTATCTCTATGGTTTAATTGAGGCAACGGTGGCGTTGGGGAGTTCACTGATTTGTGGGCCACTTTACAAATGTGTTGGCGACATGGATGCGTCCATTCCATTGGAAGAACAGCGGGCGCAGGTGGCAAAAAACTTGCGACCCGTTGCCAAAAAAGCAGAGTCTGTGGGGGTGGTGTTGGCCTACGAACCGTTGAACCGATTTGAAACCAATTTGATCAATACGGTTGCACAAGGCATTGAATTTTGTAAAGCACAGGAAAGTGCTTCGGCACAGTTGCTTTTGGATACGTTTCATATGCATATTGAAGAAAAGGACACGGCAAAAGCTTTGGCGATTGCTTTTCAGGAAAATTGTGTCGGACATTTTCATGCATCTGAAAATGATCGAGGAACGGCGGGCAGTGGGCAGGTGCATTGGGATCGTGTGGGGGAGACGTTGAAAGAAAATGGTTATGAAGGTATGGTGGTCTTGGAAAGTTTTTCGATGAAAGTAGAAGAAATTCGAACGGCTGTTTCTTGTTGGCGGCCTTTTTATGATAGCCCCGAAGCGTTTATGCGCGAGGGGTTACAATTTGTGAAGTCCCTTTTGAAGGTGTGATTTTGAGGTATTATGGATATCAATATTGTGAAGCGTGAGAAGGTGAGAATGGGTGTGGTGGGGTGTGGCACGGTTTCAAGCTACGGCCACATTCCTGCAATTGCTCAATCGGATATGGCGGAGTTGGTTGCTTTTGTCGATCCCAATCGCGAGCGACTTGAGGCGCAGGTGAAGAAGTATAACAAACCTGGGTATGCGCGTTTTGAAGATATGGTTGCGCATGAAAAACTCGATGCGGTGGCGATTCCGACCCATCCTGATATTAAGCTGGATATGTGTCGCATTGCGGCGGAGAATGGGTTGCATGCTTTTTGTGAAAAACCGCTGACCGATGATGTGGCACAGGCCGAAGAACTGCTTCGTGTGATGGACGAAAAGGGATTGTTTGTGGGTGTGTCTTTTGTGTATCGGGGCAAAAAAATTATTCAGCGGATGATGGAACTTGCAGGTGATGGGGCCATTGGCAAGGTCAAGGCGGTGCATATTCAAAATTTGTGGGATTACCACGGTTTGAGAGATGTGGCGCACCGCGGAGATCGTCGTCGTCGGGCACTTGAAAATTTGGGCACGTTGGATTGTGGGGTGCATCATCTCGATTTGGCGCGTTATATGAGTGGAGGCAATTTTTCAACCCTTCGGGCAATGGGTGATGTGGTTGAAACAGAGAATGTATTTCCCGATCACATTGTGGTTCAGGCGCGTATGGACAATGGGGTGCTCGTTTCCATTGAAGAGAGTGGGGTTTATGGGTATACGGCCAAAGAGCGGCCTGTTTATGTACAAAGTTATCGTATGATTGGTGAGCGAGGTGTTTTATCGGCTGATCTTGAAAAACATGTGGGTGATCCTCCAAAGAGTGAACTCTATGTGATTTCGGGTGAAAAACAATGGTGTGAACATGTGCCTGCTGATAAAGCGTGGGATGAAACGTATGCTCAATTTTTACAGATCATTTTGGGCAAGCAACCCGAA
This sequence comes from Candidatus Latescibacterota bacterium, assembly GCA_038279365.1. GTDB lineage: Bacteria > Latescibacterota > UBA2968 > UBA2968 > UBA2968 > JABIFK01. The sequence continues at coordinate 10,129 of JAYODI010000093.1, forward strand.
AAGACGTTTATTGCCAATGGGCATGATGGTTTGATCAATATGCAAGTTGCAAGAGATGTGATTGCCCAATGTCAGGCGGGTATGCATGGCGTCTGAGCAAATGCGTCAATTGACACGCACAGGTACTTATTACGCCTGTTTTATTGCATTGGGTTTGGTGGTGGCGTCTTTGGGGCCGACACTGCCTGGGTTGGCAGAGCAAGTGGGGGTGCCGCTTGCAGGGATCAGTTTTTTGTTTGCAACACGGTCGTCGGGTTATTTGGTGGGGTCGTTTTTGGGTGGGCGCATTTATGATCGATGGCCTGGGCATCCTGTGATGGGTGGGGTGTTGTTGGTGATGGCGGGGGCCATGGCGCTGGTGCCCATGAGTTCGCATATTGTTATGTGTGCGTTTGTGCTGTTGTTGGTGGGGATTACGGAAGGTATTTTGGATGTGGGTGGCAATGCGTTGTTGGTTTGGAATCATCCAACAAATCTGGCACCTTATATGAACGGATTGCATTTCTTTTTTGGTGTGGGTGCATTTGTGTCGCCTATTTTGATTGCACAGGCCATGATTTATGGTGGGGGAATTACGTGGGCATATTGGTTGTTGGCGTTGTGTATTGCCCCGATTGCATTGGTGCTTTTTAAGTTGCCCAGCCCAGAGATTCAGAAAGACCATACGGAAATAACGGGCAAGACACATTCGTTTTTTATTTTTATGATTGCGGCTTGTTTTTTCGTTTTTGTTGGGGCAGAGGTAGGTATTGGTGGATGGATTTATACGTATGCGGTCAAACAGGGTATTGCAGATGATAAGACAGCGGCCTACATCACATCTGGGTTTTGGGGCGCGTTGACGCTTGGGCGATTAATAGTGATTCCATTGGCGGCAAGATTTCGCCCTCGCACCATTATGTTGGTGGATATTGTGGGAGCCATTTTGAGTGTGGGGGTGATGGTGTTGTTTCCCTTGTCTAAGGTTGCCATTTGGATAGGTACTATGGGAACGGGACTTTTTATTGCGTCGATGTTTGCCACATTGTTGGCTTTTGCTGGGCGACGCATTGTGATCACGGGGCGAATTACGGGGTGGTTTTTTGTGGGGTCGAGTTTGGGTGCCATGACGGTGCCGTGGGTGATTGGGCAGTTGTTTGAACGGGTTGGCCCCGAGGTGATGTTGGTGGCTGTGGGGGGAGATTTGATCATTGCATTGGGCATTTTTATAATTTTATTATGGCAGTCACGCAAGATGCCGTTGCGTGTATCTGTTGACGCTGTTTCGGCACCCGAGATGGTGCCCTGATCATTGGGGTGAGAATGGCTATGAATGTTGTGATTGACGAGATTTTTGATGCGTTTCACCGAAATGGAGGCGCACTTTATGACGGGGGTGAGGCGGTAACGCAGTTGCAACACGCGTTACAGACGGCCTATTTTATAGCACAAGACGGTGCGCCTGATACACTGATTGCGGCGGCATTGTTGCACGATTATGGCCATGTGATGGATGGTGTAGAAGATGATTTAAACAGCCGAGAAGTGGATGGCAAGCACGAAGAAGTGGGCGCGAAATTTTTGGCACAGTATTTTGTGCCTGAGGTGACAGAACCCGGGCGTTTACACGTGGCGGCCAAGCGATATCTATGTGCGGTGGATAAAGACTATTTTGGTCAATTGTCACCTGTTTCTGTACGGAGTTTGGAACTGCAAGGTGGGCCGTTTACACCTGCACAAGTGAAGGCTTTTGAGCGTAATCCACATTATCAAGATGCGGTGCGTGTGCGACGGTGTGACGAGATGGGGAAAGACCCTCATTTGAAAACTCCTGATTTGGAATATTATCGACCATTTTTAGAAGCGGGATTGAAGGCGAAGGCTTGAAAATAGGGCATGAGTTGTTTATCTTTAGTGTTTAGAGTTGGTATGTGTTGAAGCCTTATTTATGGAGATGATATAATGGCCGATACTTATCGCGCTGTTTTAAAAGACGACCACTTAGAATGGTTAGATAAGAAGCCTGATAATGCAAATCCTGTAGATGTCACTGTGGTTATTCACACGGTTGCTAACAAGACTTCGCAGGGTGAAAAAATGGCATTTTATTTAGATAAATTGGCCGAATTAGGCAGTATGGCTCACATATCAGACCCTGTTGCTTGGCAAAAAGAAATTCGTTTGGATCACATGGATTAAAAAATACTGTCATACAGAAATCCCTTTGTCAAATCAGGCAAAGGGATTTTTTTATGTGATGACCCTGTTTACTTTCCACGTGATTTTTTAGATATATATCCCTACTTTGGTCGTTCAGAAATAACCTTTGTTCTTGGAGCTGTCGAGATTGATTTTAAAGGAGCTTTTTAATGATTCGTTTGGGTGTTGTTGGACATGGTGGTCGCATAAGCAGTATGATTCGCAATGTGTTTCGCAAGGTTGCGCCTGAGTTGCGTGTTGTGGGTATTGTGGATCCCAATGAAAAAGGTGCTCGGGCGCGGTTGGATGATTGTGATCAGGAAAATGTGGTGTTTTATAGTTCTTTGGAGCAGATGGTAAAAAAAGGCAAGTTGGATGCACTGGCAATTGGCACACGATGCAATTTGCACGCGCCGATGGCCATCAAGGCGGCGCAATATGGTTTGCCATTGTTTTTGGAAAAACCTGTGGCCATTACCATGCGTCAGGCAACGGCATTGGAGCGTGCGTTTGAAAAGTCGAAATGTGAAACGGTGGTGAGTTTTCCTTTGCGTGTGTCGCCGCTTTGTGCATTGGCACGGCAATATGTTGAAGAAGGTGCGGTTGGCAATCCGGTTCATATTACGGCGCTGAACTATGTGCCTTATGGGACGGTATATTGGGAAGCGGGGTATCGCGATTATGGCATTACGGGTGGTCTGTTTTTGCAAAAAGCCACACATGATTTGGATTATATCAGTTATTTGATGGGGCAACCCATTGTGCGGGTGTCGGCTATGCAAACAGTTGGACAGGTGTTTGGTGGGAACAAAAAAGCCAACTTGTTTTGCTCAAAATGTCCCGATCAGGAGACGTGTTTGGAAAGCCCACAAAATCGGAAATACAATGGATCGGGTGGGTCGTTGGGAGATCATCGTTGTGTGTTTGGTCGCGATTGTGGTTCGGTAGAAGATGGCACATTGAATGAAGATTGCTCGAGTGCGCTTTTGGAATTTGCGTCGGGGGCACATGGTGTGTATACACAAGTATTTTATGCCAGGCGAGATGCGGCGATGCGTGGGGCTACAGTGAGTGGGTATATGGGTACGGTGCAATTTGATTGGTATAAAAATGAACTGAATCGGGTGCGTCATCATGCGCCGTTTAGTGCCCTTGAAAAGGCGGGAGAAGGGATGAGTCATTTTGGTGGTGATTTGGAACTGGGGCGTGATTTTATCGGTGTGATTCAGGGCAAGACCAAATCACGTACGCCAATTGAAACGGGTATTCAAAGTGCCTATGCATGTTTGGCTGCGCGTGAGTCGGCACAAAAAGGGCGGTATGTGACGGTGCGTCAGGTGGGGCAGGTGTGATGATTGAGGTGAATAGCGATGTGTTTTTGTCGTGATTGTATGACGTGGTTGTTGTGTGCAGGCAAGAGCGAGAATGTATCGTTTTTATGGTTAGATCATTTGTTATGAGTTGGGGAGATAATGGCTGATTTGTATATTCCAACGGAAGAAGATATTGCTTTTTTTCAAACCAATGGGTATTGGTTGAGTCCTAAGTTATTTGATGATGACGAATTGGCGAATCTGCGAGAACACCATGCTCGGGTCATTGCGGGTGAATATGAGACCAAACGCCCACCATTGAGTCGAAATCCAGAGGTGGGTGTGGTTGCCCCATTGGTGCAGGTCAATAATGCGTATTGGACAGATGGTACGATTGGTCGTTTGGTCTTGGATGAACGCTTGGGAGCCATTGCAGCGCATTTGGCAGGTGTGAATGGGGTGCGGCTGTGGCATGATCAGTTGTTGCTCAAACTGCCACAAAGTGATGCACAAAGCAATATTGGTTGGCACCAAGACCAAGAGTATTGGCTGTCTACGGATACTGATTGTGCCATTACGGCGTGGGTTGCATTTGATGATGTAGACGAAGAAAATGGATGCATGGAAGTGGTGCCTCAAAGCCATACGTGGAATTTGTTGGGCGAGCAACATTTTCGTTTTAAAAATTTGGAAGAACAAGAAAAGCGTATTGCCGAAAAATCTGGGCGCCCTTTTGAGTCTGTGCCATGCCCATTGCCTGCTGGGTGTGTGAGTTTTCACCACAGCTATACCATTCATGGCAGTCGGGCCAACAGATCCGATCGCCCTCGTGTTTCCATTGCAGTACATATGATTCCTGACGGCACACGATTTGTAGGAGGTACAGAAGGAGAAGGGCATACGAGCAATATTTTGCTACAACCCAAAGATGGTGATTTTTATGCAGGACCCTATTTCCCTGTGATTTATCGCAAAGATGACCCATTGGCCAATGTGTGGAAAGCCGGTGTTGTTCACGCCTAATGGAATAGATTTTTTTAAGGATTGATTATGAAACGGATCGCAAAAACATCAGACGATTTTTATCAGTGGTGGCATCAAGATGTGAATTTTTTGTTGGATGCGGAATTGTTTGCTTTTGATATGGAGATGCCACCTGCGGAAGAAATTGTGGATGTTTTGCGAAAAGACCCAAGTGCACGAATACAATTTTTATCGGATGAGTTGAGTGAATTTGAGCAAAATGTTTTGGCCGAAGAATTTAAGTCTGCAAAGCTTGAAAAAGCAGTAGAGATGTCTTTTAGTTTGGCACATTTTTATTTGCAAAATTTTTATGGCAAAGGGCAATTTTTGCAAGATTTTCAAAAAAAAGTGATGATTCCTTGGCGCTTGTTTTTAACGGGGTTGGGTTTTACCTGGCAGCGATGTTATCCCATTTTTTTTATTTCGGGCAAAGGATGTAGCTCAACATATCACGTAGACATTTCACATGTGCTGGCTTGGCAAGTGCATGGGGTTAAGCACTTTAATGGATTTAAAAGGCCAGAAGATGTGTTGTCTGTAGATAAGGCAGTTAAAGAGCGCAATGATATTCGACAAAATACACCACCTGAATATGGGATGGATGATGTGTTGTCTTATGCCATGCAACCTGGTGATTTGCTTTGGAATCAATTGCTTACACCACACTGGGTGGTGGCCAGTGATGATGAGATTGCGGTGAGTGTAAATATATCGCATGGCGGAGTGGCTTATCGCGGAGAATATTGCTTGCGTGAACAGGCTTTGCGAAAGCGTTGGGAGATTCATCCTGAAGAAGCGTGGTTGGTAGACGAACGGTATTGATATGGGGTGTGAGGATTTTGGTCGTTCGTTTTGACAAGGAATGGTTTAACGTGTATTTTGAAAAGATAAATGACAGCCGGATATCCAATTAGTGGGTATCTATTACGTTTTATGATTGCCGTTTGCTGCATGCATTGGTGCAGTTTTACGGTTTATGGATAAAGGAGTGTTGCATGGTTGTTTTTGAAACATCACACGGTACAATAAAGTTGGAAATGTTTCCCGAAGAGGCACCTGTTTCGGTAGAGAATTTTTTGCAATATGTGGATGATGGTCATTTTGATGGCACCATTTTTCACCGTGTGATGCCTGGATTTGTGATTCAAGGGGGTGGGTTTACTGCCGAGATGGAGCAAAAGCCAACGCGTGCACCCATTAAGAATGAGGCAGATAATGGATTAAAGAATGAGCGTGGTGCATTGTCTATGGCCCGTACGCAAGATGTGAACAGTGCCACGTGTCAATTTTTTATCAATTTGGTGGCCAATGAATTTCTCGACCATGGCACGCGCGATTTTGGATATGCTGTTTTTGCCAAAGTGGTTGAAGGGATGGATGTGGTGGATGAAATTGCCAAAGTACCAACTGGCAACAAAGGTTTTCATCAAAATGTGCCTGTTGAACCTGTGGTGGTTACCAGTGCGAAGCGTGTTGAGGCGTAGTATGAAACATGATAGGAGATTGCCCATGTCTCGCGATGAGGCTGTATTGCTCGATAGTGTTCGTGAAGTGGTATGAGGATTTTTGCGATCTCAGATTTGCATGTTGATTTTCGTGAAAATCTTCAATGGGTGAATCGGCTATCTGATTGTGACTACCGCGATGATGTGTTGTTGATTGCAGGTGATGTGAGTCATCGGTTGGACCGTGTGACATCGGTTTTTGAAACGCTAAATGAGAAGTTTGCACATCTTTTTTTTGTGCCAGGCAATCACGATTTGTGGGTACGAGAAAAAGAGGTTGCAGACTCCATTGAGAAGTTTCATCGGTTGATGGCTGTTTGTGACGACCTTCAGGTGATTACAAAGCCGAAACGGATGAATGATGTATGGGTTGTGCCTTTGTTGTCGTGGTACCGGTTGCCTGAGTGGGGGGCAGACTCTTTGTTTGTACCCAAAGATGGCGAAGATCCATCGTTGCGTATGTGGTCAGACAATGTATTTATACAGTGGCCTATAGCTGACAATACGGTGGTAGATTATTTTTTAGATTTGAATACTTTTCACATTTCCAAACGGGTGAATGATATGCCCGTGTTGACAATGAGCCATTTTTTGCCACGGCAAGAATTGGTTTTTGGTAACGCTGTCGAACGTCAAAAAATGCGCCCGGGTTCGCGAGATCCGCATCCGGGTTTTAATTTTAGCCGTGTTGCAGGTACATCGTTGTTGGATGATCAAATCCGTACATGGGGTGCACACCTTCATGTCTATGGTCATCAACATCGCAATCGAGATCGCGTTTTAGATGGTGTGCGTTATGTGTCGCATTGTTTGGGTTATCGGCGTGAGCGTGTTTGGAACCTTGTGTGTCACTTGGACGAAGGGCCAAAGCAGATTTGGCCATTTATGTAAACTGGAGGAAGCGCATGTCTGTTGTAACCATTGAAGCGCAGGGGCGCATGACACCACCTGATTGGGCCATTAAACAACGCCACTTGATTCATTTGATGAACCGAGGAGCGCGTTCTTTTGTGAAGAAGTATACACGACCAGATGGCACACTGATTTGGCGGGATGAATGGCCGGGGATGGATGGGTCGGATGATGGTTATGAGAGCTTTTTGTCGTTTCCGTTGTTTTACATTTTGGGTGGTGATGAATATGTGCATCACCAAGGACGCAAAGCGTTTAATGCGGTCACGTGGCAGTTTACCCAATATGGTCAGGTGCATCGCGAGTTTGATGCCTATTATGACTGGATGCATCACGGTGAGGCCTATACATATTTGTATTATTTGGCGATGTCTGATCCCAATCACTTTATGGACAAACAGCGGTCATTGAATTTTGCGGCGATGTATAATGGTGAAGATCCCGAAGCACCCAACTGGGATCCTGAGTTGAAGATGATTCGCTCTCCTATTAATGGGAGCAAAGGCCCACAGTTTCATATGTCGGCAGAAGATTGGGAGACTCACCGCTGGGTGTTGGCCAATTATTTGTCGCCTTATGAAGATGTGCCAGGTTTTGATGCGTCTGATCCGATGTGTAAGCTCGATTGGCAAGACGATGCTGTGTTTGCCGAAATTTTAAAGCGCATGAATGAACGTATGGTGCCTGGTGATGTGCCCCTCAATTTGGTGGCCACGAGTTTGATTACGAGCGCATTTTTGTATACAGGCGAGGAAAAGTATCGGCAATGGGTGGTGGATTATTTGCAGATGTGGATGGATAAGACGGAAGAGAATGGCGGTATTTTACCTGATAATATTGGGCCATCGGGTAAAATTGGTGAGCGGATGGATGGAAAGTGGTGGGGTGGGTATTATGGTTGGCGTTGGCCACACGGTGCGCGAAAACTGCTTGAGACAACCTTGATAGCAGGGAGCAATGCGGTGTTGCTTACAGGGGATATGAAGTGGTTGGATTTGCATCGCAATCTGGCCGATAAGTTGTGGGAAATGCGCAAAGAAGAAGATGGCAAAGTTGTGGTACCCAACCGACATGGTGATGCCGGATGGTTTCATTATGTGCCACCCGATCCCCAATATTATGTTCACCTCTATCACATTAGCCGCAGTGATGAAGACTTAAAGCGGTTGGAGGAGCGATTGCCTGGGTGGGAAAAATGGCGCAGTGTGCCTTCATTTAGCAAAGCGGGCTATCATCCACCATTGGCATGGCATGCGTATCATCAGGGGCAAAACGAAGGCTTTGTGGAAACGGCTTTGGATGCAACGTATCAGGGTATTTCTGATCGGTTGGATAAAATTGATCATGATGATGACGATGTGGATTCGTGGGATGTACACCATTGGCAAAATTTGAATCCAGTCATCCCAGAAGGGATCATTCAAATTGCAATGGGCACACCAGCGGCAGTGTATCATGGTGGGCATTTGCATGCGACGGTGCGCTATTTTGATGCCGATAAACGGCGGCCGGGTTTGCCTGCATTTGTTTCGGCATGTGTGACGCAGGTAACAGGTGATTCGGTTTCTGTTCATTTGGTAAATACAGATGCCCTACATGGAAAACATGTTTTGATTCAGTCGGGTGGTTTTGCCGAACATACTTTTACCGATGTTGTTGTAGGCGATACACGTCAAGAGGTGAATGATACGGTTTTGAAAGTGGTTTTGAAACCGGGTGCTGAGGTGAAGTTGACATTGGGATTGAAGCGATATGTGAACACGCCAACATATAATATGCCATCTTTTGAACGATAATTTTTTCGGATGATGATCTCCTAAGGCGTTTGTTTAAGAGAACGTTTTCTTGAAAGCTTCTTGCGTTTTGGATCTGCAATGTTGGTACCCGATTATGATGTTTGAATCTCAATTTGAACCCCATTTCATCTTGTGAAGGATGGTATTTATGTCTGCGCCGAATATTCTCTTTATTACAACTGATCATTTGCGACATGATACATTGGGATATGCGGGTGATGTGGTGATTCAGACGCCCGCGATTGACAAGTTGGCGTCTGAGAGTGTGCGGATGAACAATTGCTTTGTGCAAAATCCTGTTTGTGCACCATCTCGGGCAACGTTTATGACGGGGCGTTATCCCAAAAATCATGGGGTGCGTTGGAATGGGTCAAGGCTCAATGAAAATGAAGTGACAATGGTTGAACATTTTAAAAAACATGGATACCAAACAGCTTGTGTGGGGAAACATCATATTGGTCAGGAAAAATTTCGAAAGCATTTAGATCATGTCCATGCATCGGGTATTCGACGTGGGTGGCGTGAACGGGCAGATGGGGATTATACAGTACACGACCCGAATGAATTTGAGCAATATGTGCGTGATCGGGGTTATGAATATAAAACGGGATATGCGTTGCCAAATTTTCAGGCGCGTTTAGGAGCTGTGCCATCTGATTTACCTGAGGATTGCCATATTGATGCGTATGTGGGGATGAAGAGCATTGAATATTTGGATAATGTTGATGGCGATGAACCGTTCTTTTTGTGGGCGGGCTTTTATGGCCCCCATCACCCGTATGTGCCTTCGGGGCGTTTTGCGACAATGTATGACGCCGATCAATTGCCACCGTTTCAAAAGTCTGATGATGACTTAGAGAAGAAACCGGTTGAATACAGCCTTTATTTTCAAGCAGAAGATCACAAGTTTCATGGGTTTTCTGAGGCTTCGGATGAGACATTTCGAAATATGAAAGCGGCGTATTATGGAATGGTATCTCAGATAGATTGGCAAGTGGGCTTGCTTTTGGAGACGCTTGAGAAAAAAGGATTGGCGGAAAATACGATTGTGGTGTTTATGTCGGATCATGGTGAGTTTTTGGGTGATCATGGCATTCCGGCTAAAGCGCCTTTTTTGTTGGATTGTATGTTGCATGTACCGTGTTTGATGAAGGTGCCTGGGCAAGTGGCGATGGATTGTGATGCGTTGGTTGAGTCGATTGATTTGTTTCCGACGTTGTCAAAGTTGGCGGGTATTGAGATGCCAGACTGTGTGCAGGGTCGTGATTTAAAACCTGTTTGGGATGGTGATGGTGGTCGCGATTGTGTGTTTGCCGAGGCAGTGGATAAACGGTGCATTCGTACGCGTGAATGGAAGTATATCCATTACCCAGGCAAGACATATGGCGAATTATACAATGTCATAGATGACCCTCATGAGTTGAACAATGTGTATGATGATGAAGTTGGGGTGCGCAACGAGATGAAGGAAAAATTTTATATTATGATGGATGAAACGGAAGATTTTAAACATCCACGTTATCAACGGTATTCTGATAAAAATCCTAAAACGGGAGAGGAAGTTACACACTACTTAACATGGTGACGCTCTCTGATTGGTTTTTGATTGGTGCGGCATTTTTTACGTCGATGACGGCTGCCATTGGTGGTATTGGCGGTGGTGTGATGCTGATTGCCATTATGCCTGGGCTTCTTCCTGCCGCTGCCATTATTCCGATACACGGTGTGGTGCAAATTTCGAGTAATATTAGCCGCGTGCTGTTGGGTATTCGGCATATTGAATGGCGGTTGGTGTGGCACTATGTTGTGGGTGCGGGTGTGGGAATTCTTATTGGTGCGCAGTGGATATCGGATATAAAGTGGGATATGATGCCTTTGTTTTTGGGCATTTTTATTTTGATTACAACATGGATGCCGAAACCTTCGGGGAAAGCGCGGTTTCCGGCTAAGTTTGTGGTTTTGGGTGCATTTCAAACGGCACTGTCACTTTTTGTGGGGGTTTCAGGGCCGCTGAATATGCCCTTTTTGTTGCGTGAAAACTTGGGGCGCGATCGTACGGTCATTACGCATGGCACACAGATGACGGTGATGCATACGCTGAAGGTGATTTTGTTTGGTGTGTTGGGTTTTGCTTTTGGGCCTTATTTGTTGTTGATGGGCGGGATGATTGTGGCCGCTTCGTTGGGATCTTATGCGGGCACAAAAGTGCGTGGGCATGTGCCTGAAGATGTGTTTAAGAAGGCGGTAAAGATTTTGATTTCGGTGCTTGCGGTGCGGATGATTATAAGGGTGTTGATGTAGGGCAGAGTGAGTCAGCGAATAGACGAATCAATGAATCAGCGAATGAACGCGTCGAGGCGTTGCAGCAGGCTTAACAAGCGTAGCGAGTCATTGGTGAATTGAGTGGTTATTTCTAATTGAGAGGTTGTGATGGCCGATTTGTCACAAATTAAGAACTTTTTACAGGTGGATGATTATTGTGCCACAGCGGGTCAACCTACGGTTGAACAATTTGCCGATATTGGTGCAGCGGGATATGAGACGGTTATTTATTTGGGAACGCCCGATTCTGAGACGGCTTTGCCCAATGAGGGTGAATTGGTGACCAAACAAGGGATGCGCTATGTGCATATTCCTGTGGTTTGGACAGCGCCTAAAAAGTCAGATTTTGAATTGTTTGTGGCCATTATGAACGCCCATCCCAATCGTAAAGTATTGACACATTGTGTGGTGAATATGCGGGCTTCGGCATTTATGTTTCTGTATCGCATCCTTTATCAGGGCGTTGATCCTTCTGAAGCCAAACGGTTGATGCAGGAGATATGGGATCCGAATGCGGTTTGGGAGCAGTTTATAGATGAGGTGTTGCAAGAACAGGGTGTGGATTATTTTGATATAGATTAGGGGCTGTGAAACGGCAAACGGCAGACGGCAAACGGCAAATGGCAAACGGCAGACGGCAAACGGCA
>JAYODI010000094.1:0-21663 GCA_038279365.1 Candidatus Latescibacterota bacterium
TCGGTTGCTGCAAGATCGATTCAGGAAAATCCTGCGCCTGTGTTGCGAAAGGGATCGCTCGCTGAAGCGGGCATCACTGCGACACATTTGAAAAATTTGGAAGAGAAGTTGGATGCTTGGTATGATGAAGCGCAAGAGCCCACGGGCATTGTGGTTGCACGTAACGGTGTGATTGTTTTTGAAAAAGGATATGGCACATTAGATGATGAACCTGTGACAGTGGATACACCGATGTTGCTTCATTCGGCGATGAAACCACTGATGGGTATTCAACTTGCGACATTTGTAGATCGTGGCTACGTGAAGCTGGATGAGCCGATGGGCAAGTATTTGGCAGATTTTAAGGGAGAAGCAGATCAGCGTTTGACGTTTCGTGCTGGACACGTGCACGCCACTGGGATTCATTTTCCTTGGTCGCTTGCTTTTTCGCGGTTGTTTTATTTTCACACATGGCATGAGAGTTTGATTGCACATTGTCAAAGAGAGTGGGCACCGGGTGCAAAACATAGATATGGCGTTGTGGGCATTATTTTGGCGGTTCGGGCGATAGAATTGATGCGTGGGTTGAATTATTGGGATGCCATGGAACGGGATGTGTTTGAGCCTTTGGGTATCAAAAATATATGGCCTGGGGGGACGGGATTTTCGGCGGAGAATTTGGCACGGATTGGTGTGTTGTTGGATAATCGGGGTCAGTATGGCGATTGGGAACTGTTTTCTGAGGCGACCTATAAAGCGATTATACCCACGCCTTTAACGCCCTACTTTCCTAACATAGAGAAAACGTATGGCATTGGTTTGCAAAGTTATGATGAGCGGTTGCGTGCGGGTAGTTATGGGCATATGGGTGGGTGTGGTACACACCTGATTGTTGATCCTGAAAAACATTTGGTTTTTGCGATGGTCAGAAATGGGCAGGGAGAAGATTATAAAAAACACTTGGCCGAGGTGATGACGATTTTACGGGATTGGGGGAATGATGAATAACATGTGTAACAAATATGGGGTAGGATGATATGCAAAAAGAAGACAGACCTAATATTCTCTTCATTATGACCGATCAGCAACATGCAGGTATGATGAGTTGTACGGGCAATCCATGGTTGAAGACACCTGCGATGGACAGTTTGGCACTTGAGGGGATGCGTTTTGAGCGGGCGTATTGCACCAACCCTGTTTGTGTGCCCAGCCGAACAAGCATGGCAACGGGTATGATGCCGGGGCGTGTTGGGGCATCAAATAATGGACCGGGTATGAAGATTGATGCGTTACCTGAAGATGTGGACAACCACTCGATGGGTAAGGTGATGAAACGTGCAGGCTATGATACGTTTTATGGTGGCAAGGTTCACATGTGTGATCCATTGAAACCTCTCCAGGCTGGGTATGATGTTTATGATAAGGATGAGCGGGAAGGTTTGCCCGATGCGTGTCTTAAGTTTATGACACAAGATCGGGAAAAGCCTTTTTTTGCTGTGGCATCGTTTATTAACCCACATGACATCTGTTTTGCGCATGTTGCACATTTGGGCAAGGATACACACAATGTGTTGTCGCTGTATCAAGAAGCATCGGCACTGCCTTTGGATCAGCTGCCACCATTGCCAGAGAATTATGCGATTCCTGAAGGTGAGCCTGCCGATATTGAAGCGCATTTAGACCCCAATGCAATCACGCCCGCCATTACGATGCGCCAAGAATATGATGAACGGTTGTGGCGGATGTATCGCTGGATTTATTGTCGGTTAACCGAGCAAGTGGATCAACATATTGGTCAGATTTTGGATGGGCTTAAAACACATGGCCTTGAAGACAATACGCTCATTATTTTTGTCAGTGATCATGGCAATATGGATGCCAGTCATCGGTTGTCTTCAAAAGGACTTTTGTATGAAGAGTCTGTGGGTGTGCCATTTATTATGAAATATAAGGGTGTTATTTTACCAATAAAAACAGATGCATCACACTTGATTTCTACTGGGCTTGATATTTTGCCAACACTGTGCGATTATGCAGGTGTTGATGTGCCAGCGCATTTGTTGGGTAAGAGTGTTCGGGCATTGGCAGAGGGTAAGTCTGTTGATAATTGGCGGACGTATGTGGTCGCCGAGAATCATTGGAGCCGGATGATTTTGAGTGAACAATTTAAATATTGTGTTTATGGATTGGGTGAAGATCAAGCGTCTTTGGTTGATTTAGAAAACGATCCTGGTGAAATGCAAAATCTGATTCACGATGCACAATATCAAGATGTGTTGATGGCGCATCGCAAGCTTTTGGCAGAGTGGGTAGCATTGTCTGGTGATTTGGATGGGGCGCAATATCTACAGTGAGTGTATAAATAGGATTAGATCTTCGACGCATAACATATCGTGTTGAGAATATGAATGGTGTTTTAACATGCTTAGGAGGAATTATGAAAGCCAAACAATTGTTTGTTGTTGAGCCAGGGCGCATTGAACTTCAGGATGTGGATGTTGATGAAACACTCAAACCGAATGAGGCGTTGGTGAAGGCCGAATATTCGGTGGTGAGTGCTGGCACAGAAGGCGCGGGGTTTACGGGGTTGGTGAAGGAGATGCCTTTTGGTGATCAGGGGCAATATCCACGCACAACGGGTTATGGGCATTTGGGCGAAGTGTTGGCGGTGGGTGATGGGGTGACAATGTGCAAACCGGGTGACAGGGTGTTGAGTTTTTCGCGCCATGGGTCGGTGATTAAGGCCGATGCTGGGCGCATGGCTTTGCCTGTTTCTAAAGAGGCGGATGGCAAGCATTTGGTGTTTGCACGTATGGCAGGTGTGAGTATCAGTGCCTTGCGTTCCTCATCGGTGCAAGCAGGTGATACGGTGTTGGTGATTGGCATGGGGTTGGTGGGCAATTTTGCGGCGCAGTTGTTTCAAATGGCTGGGGCCGATGTGATGGCGGTGGATTTGTCGGATTTGCGTTTGGAAAAAGCAAAAGCGTGTGGCATTGAAAGAACGGTGAATCCCAACACTGAAGATTTGGAAAAAGCAGTGATGGATTGGACGGATGGCAAGGGTGTGCATGTGGCGGTGGAGGCGATTGGGATCAGTGAGGTGATCAATCAGGCGGTGATGTTGACACGGCGATATGGCGAAGTGATCTTGTTGGGCAGCCCACGGGCAAAAGCGACGTTTGATGTGACGCCGATGTTGTTGCGCATTCATTTGGAGGCCATTCGCATGATTGGTTCTTTGGAATGGCGATGGCCCCAACACGAGGTGGATCGGGTGCGTGATATTACGACCAATTATCGCCAAATTGCCCATTGGATTGCTGAGGGGCGTTTGGTGGTTGACCCATTGTTGACACACTTGGCTTCACCTGCTGATTGTCAGGAGATTTATGAAGGGTTGACACAAAAGCAGGAGACATATATGTCGGCGGTGTTTGATTGGCGCCTTGTTTAATCGTTTGGGTTGATAATAGATGGTGTGTAGATGAATGACTCAGACAGTTTTAAATGATGTAAAGGAGTAAGAACATGCGGTTGTGTGGGTTCATTATTGTGTTTTTGGGTTTTTGTGTTGGGGCGAGTGCTGATCAGCCTGATGCGACCTTGCTTTTAAATGTTGGATTTGAAGATTCGGCACAAATTGAAGCGGAATGGAGTTGGTGGTCACGAACAGATCAAGGGCGTGCTCAACGCGTTAAGGACGTGGTGCAAGGTGGCAAGCAGAGTATTTACATTGTGCATGACGGCGAGCGCGATTGGGCATTTTCCAATGGGGATCGATTTTCTGTGACACCTGGTGAAGGATTGCGTGTGTCGGCTTGGGTAAAAGTGCGTGAAGGGCATGTGATGTTGGCGCTTGTAGGGTTAAAGGAAGGCAAGACAAGATGGTGGGATATAGGATCTGCACGGCAAAATGCAAATGATAAGTGGGAGAAGATAGAGGCCATTGTTGAGGTGCCCAGAGGGTGTGATGAAGTATATGCGCGTTTTGTGGGATTCGGTACGACGCTGGCATGGGTGGATGATTTACAACTTGAGCACCATCAGATAGAACGAGGTGAACCCAAACCCAAGGTTGAGGGATTTGCACAGGTGCGTGTTCAGGAAAAATTAGATCGTGCTGTTGTTGCACGGCCTACGGATAATGGGATTTATGTGGGGTGGCGTTTGTTGCCGAGTGATTTGGCGGATGTTGGCTTTGATGTTTATCGGCAAATTGAAGGTGAGGCATATAAAAAGATTAATAATGCACCTGTTGTCAAAACGACGGATTTTTTGGATACAACGGCACCCAAGCACGGGCGAGTGGCCTATCGGGTTCAGACTGTTGGTGATAAGGCATTGGGTCGTTCTGTAGAGGTAGATAGTTTGGATTATATTCGTATTCCTTTACAAGGGACTTATGCGTTTCAGAAAATTGGTATTGCCGATTTGAATGGTGATGCGCAGTATGATTATGTGATCAAACAGCCTGGTGGCAATGTTGATCCATACTTCAGATATTGGAAACCAAGCCCTGAGACATTTAAATTGGAAGCTTATCAGAGTACGGGTGACTTGATGTGGCAGAAAGATTTGGGGTGGGCGATTGAGCGTGGGATATGGTATTCGCCTTATGTGGTGTATGATTTTGATGGCGATGGTAAGGCTGAAGTCGCTGTGAAGATGGGAGAGGGTGATCCGCGCGATGCAGATGGTCGTGTGCAATCGGGGCCAGAGTATTTGGCCATTTTGGATGGCGAGACGGGTAAGTTGGTGACGCGGATTGATTGGCCTTCACGCAGTTTGTTTGAGCATACATCGAGTCCTTATAATTACGCTTCGCGCAATCAGTTGGGTGTGGCCTATTTGGATGGCAAAACGCCACATTTGATTGTGGAACGCGGCACATATAATGTGATTGTGGTGGTGGCGTATGAATATCATAAGGGCGTATTGCGTGAGGTTTGGCGTTGGGACAATCGCACAATGCCTCGTCAGTATTCTGGGCAAGGTGCCCACTTTATGCATGCAGCCGATTTGGATGGCGATGGGCGCGATGAGGTGACGATTGGGTCGGTTGCTCTTGATGACAACGGTGAGAGTTTGTGGTCTCTTGGTTTGGGGCATCCCGATCATCACTATGTGGGAGATATTGATCCAACGCGCCCGGGTCTTGAAATCTATTATGGCATTGAGACGCGCCAAGATGAGCGCAATGGCATGTGTTTGGTAGATGCAGCAACGGGTGAATTTTTGTGGGGGCATGAAGGATCAACACGCCATGTGCACAGTGTGGGCATGTGCAGTGATATTGATGCACGATATGTTGGGGCCGAGTGTTATTCGGCAGATACCGATGCACAAAAGAAGGCAGAACGCGCTTTTTTGCGAACGGCTTCAGGAGAGGTGATCAGCACAGAGTTGCGATGGCGTTTTGGACCACAAACGGTGTATTGGGATGCTGACCCTCAGCGCGAGATTTTGTGGCGCCGACAGATATCTGATTTTGAGGGTGAGGTACACAAGGTTCACGTGGAAGGCCGTGTGATATTGGTGGCTGATATTTTGGGTGATTGGCGAGAAGAGGTTGTCACGTCTGTTAATGGTGAGTTGCGGGTTTATACCACGACCATTCCTGCAGAGGATCGCAGACCCTGTTTGATGACGGATCCTATTTATCGCATTGATGTGGCGCATGCGTCAATGGGATATACTCAGGTTCCGATGTTGAGTTATGATATGGCCAGTCAGGTGATACACAAGGGTGCCAAGAAGGTGGTCAATGATTGAGCGGTTGTGTGGTTCAATGGTAGTAGAAGCTAAAAAATAAAATAATGTAACGGGAGTTGATTATAGGGCCAATTTGGATATCATGATACCAAGGGCCCTATTTTTTTATTCCTTTTTGGAGTCAATAAACGCATGACCAAACCAGATTTTTATGCACTGATAACCTTGCCCATCATTGTGTTGATGGGGTTGGGTGTTGCTTTTGCTGGGGGCCAAAATGGGTTTTCTGTTTTTGGCGTTTCGGTGTTTGTTTTTTGTGTTGGTTTGGTTTTTGTGATTCAGTGGGTTGCTTTTATACCGGCTTACCTGACACAGAGTGAGCGCTTTTTCGATTTGGTTGGCGGTTTTACTTATATTTTGGTGATTGCTCTGTCTGTATTTTTGAGTGCTGTAATGGATGGTCGCTCTTTGTTGCTTTTGACGTTGGTGGTTGTTTGGGCAGGGCGGTTGGGTTTGTTTTTGTTTCGACGCATTCATAAAGCGGGAAGGGATGATCGTTTTGATGAGATTAAAGTGTCTTTTGTTCGATTCTTGAATGCTTGGACTTTGCAAGGATTGTGGGTGGCCTTTACATTGGCTGCAGCATTGGGAGCTGTGACCACAACGATGCGAAAAGAATTGGATGGATTAGCGGTTGTTGGTTTTTTGATTTGGTTGTTTGGGTTTGTGATTGAGGTGGTGGCAGATGATCAGAAGAGTCGATTTCGAGAAGACCCAAAAAATAAGGGTAAATTTATACAATCGGGTTTGTGGTCGAAGTCGCGTCATCCCAATTATTTTGGCGAGATTGTGTTGTGGATTGGTGTGGCGGTGATTGCATTGCCGGTATTGCAGGGGTGGCAATGGGTCACACTGATTTCACCTGTTTTTGTAGCGGTGTTGATTACAAAAGTGAGTGGTATTCCGATGTTGGAAAAAAAGGCGGATAAAAAATGGGGTGGACAAAGTGATTATGAGGCCTATAAAGCGAAAACACCTATATTGATTTTGTGGCCTTAGATGTTGTGTGTAAAGACGTTTTGTTTTTAAAGGGTTTTGACGTTTTGTTGTGTTGGCATGATACGTTGGTCAAATATAAAGGGGTGAGCATCTGAGAGTGCTTGCCCTTTTTTTCTTTTGGCAGTAAAATGACACCCACAATACGGTTATTTCGATTTAAGTATCAAATAATGTGAGAGGTTGACTATGAGTGATGTAAAAATACGTGATGTAAAAGCTATTTTGACCCAGCCCCCTCGTGGCGGGCGGTTTACGGTTGTGAAGATTGAAACCACGGAGCCTGGGTTGTATGGTTTGGGCGATGCATCTTATCGGACGCGTCCTTTGGCGGTGAAGTCTGCGATTGTGGATTATTTGCGCCCGTTTTTGATTGGCAAATCTGTTAAAAATATTGAAGATATTTGGCAGTCGGCATATGTGTCTTCTTATTGGCGCAACGGGCCTGTACTCAACAATGCTTTAGGTGGTGTGGATGAAGCCTTGTGGGATATTAAGGGCAAAATGGCGGGGATGCCTGTTTATGATTTGCTTGGCGGGAAGGCACGAGAAGCGGCGGCACTTTATGCCCATGCCAGTGGGAGCAGTTTACAAGAAACAGAAGAGAAAGCGTTTGAATTGTTGGAACGCGGTTTTCATTATATTCGGTTGCAAACGGCCACACCAGGTTTTGCGACGTATGGTTCGCGCAGTGGGGGAGATCGTGACCCAAATGATGGGCCAAAGTGGATTGCGACCAATGTGGACCCGGCAGATCAAGAACATGCGTGGGCACAACAAGCGGGCATTTTTGAACCGATGCCTTATATGCGTTCTGCCATTGAGATGATGGCGCATATGCGCAATAAGATGGGGTGGAAGGTTGAATTTTTGCACGATGCCCATGAGCGTTTGCCTGCCATTCAGGCTGTGCAGTTTGCCAAAGAGATGGAACCGTTTAAGTTGTTCTTTTTGGAAGATTTGTTCACACCTGGGCAGGTCGATTGGTTTAAACGTGTGCGTGAGCAGTGTGCCACACCGCTGTCTATGGGTGAGATTATCAACAACCCGCTTGAGATTGTGCCTCTGGTGGATCAACGGTTGATTGATTTTATTCGGTTGCGTGTGGCGCATATTGGAGGTATTACACCTGCACGAAAGTATGCGGCACACGGGGAGATGTATGGTGTGCGCACGGCTTTTCAGGGACCGGGCAATATTTCGCCAGTGGGTGTGGCGGCACACTTGCATTTGGATTTGGCCATTTCTAACTTTGGTATTCAGGAGTCATCGGAGCATCCCGAAAGTTTGGCGGAGATTTTTCCGGGCATGCCCACGGTTCGAGATGGGTATATGTGGGCCAATGACAAACCTGGGTTGGGAATCGATATAGATGAAGAAGCGGCTTTAAAATTCCCTCATGATCCAACACCAAAAAGTGGTGCATTTGACAATGTAAGACGGGCAGATGGTACGGTGGTAACACCTTAACGGGTATTTTAGAATTAACATTTAAGGAGAGCAGATTGATGACGCCATGGATGGAACCGATTCGGGATGCCAGTGTGTGGACGGGTGACGATTTGGAAAAGGATCGGTCTTGGGAATTTGTTTTGGATGAACAGCACAAGGCAGAGTTGGCACAGGCATTGACACAAGTGAATAAAGATGGTTTGTCATTGGTTGAAATAACAAAAGAAAATTTCCCATTGTCGGTATTGGGTGATGTGCTTCAACGGCTTCAGGAAGAACTGATCAAAGGCAAAGGTTTTGCTTTGCTTCGTGGAGTGCCCACAGAAGGGTATGATCTGAAAGATTTAGAAAAAATATATTGGGGATTATGCACCTACTTGGGCACGGGTGTGACACAAAATAGTGAAGCGGGTTTGATCCATTATGTAACCGATGGCAAATTGCGCCCACAACAAGGAACGCGTGGTGTGGGCAACCCTGGCCCTGTGGGGTTGCATGTGGATTTAACAGATTGTGTGGCTCTTTTTTGTGTGCGTCAGGCACCCGATGATCCACACAGTTTGGTTGCCAGTTCGATGACGCTATATAATGAAATTCTTAAGCAACACCCTGAGTGGTTACCTCGATTGTATGAGGGTTTTATATGGAATCGGGCAAATGAAGAAGGGCAAGGTGAGACGCCTGTGTCAAATTATAAGGTGCCTGCATTTAGCGAAGTGGATGGTGTGGTGACTTGTCGTTTTAATGGGCATTGGATTAAGGCAGGTTTGGAGCGCATGGGTGAGACCCTTACAGAAGAAGAAGCTGAGATTTTTGATTTTATCAGCAAAACAGCGGCAGAAAATAGTTTTGCTTTTCCTTTGCACAAAGGAGAGATTGCTTTTTGCAACAATTACACGGTTTTTCATGGCCGAGAGGGGCACGCGCCTATTGAAGATGAAGAACAAAAAAGGGTGCTGTTGCGCATTTGGATGGATTTGCCCAATGTGCGCCCATTTGCAGATGAAGGGCGTATTCGGTATGGCGTTGTGCGCCATGGTAACTTGGGGTGGACCGCCAAAGATTTGCTGATGGGTAAAAACAGTATGCCGCACCGTCGTCGTATGGATGGTGTGCCAGAAGTCAATGAACCCATTATGTAATCCTTTTTATGTTTTTTTATGAGACAAGAGTAAAAATCCACAGAAAGGGTCATTTTGTCTTCTGTGGATTTTTACTATTTATCTTTGAGGTTATGGATGAAGCGTGAACGCTATTTGCAGGCGATAGAAACTTTATATAGAGAGCGTGGGACAGACGATTCTCGGCTTCCAGGATGGACATCTCCGGCTGAGATTTTGTTGTATCAACAAACTGGAGAACGGGTATATCTCGATTCTGTATATCAACTTTTAAAAGTTATTTTGGAAGATTATCAAAAAATAGGAGTGGTGCAACCCAAGTTGCGATTGACGGGTTTTAAGATTCCGTATCGAATTGTTTTGATGGCGCGTTTGTGTTTGGGGGAAGGTTTGCTTGAGGATGAGGAGGTGGCATTGCTCAAGCAATTTTTTACTGATTTGCTGTTGGAGGCCGAATATGAACGCGGTTCTATGAATCGGGCATTTGGGTTTTTGGCGGCGATTCATCCTGTTTTGGAATGGGTGCCAAACCATCCACGCAAAAAAGAACTGTTGGAAATTGAACAGATTGTTTTGGGTGATTTGAAAAAGCATTACGAGGCCGATGAAGACAGTTATGGATATGGCGCATTAACGATGGTGAATTTGATCACTTGGTTGGAAGAATCGGAATTGGAAGATTTGTATCGACACCCTAAAATGCGCCAATGTTTTGAGAACATTTTGGATATGTGGAGCGGTATTGGGCGGGCGTCTGTTTATGGCGATTGGCGGCCTACAGAACCGGCTTGGGGGTGGTATATTTGTGCTTTGGAAAAAGCGGCAACCGTGTATCAAGACGGTCGTTTTAAATGGATGGCGGGTGTTATTTTTGAAAATTATCAAAAGACATTGCAGGAAACCCCCGATTGGTTTCACCCTCATGATTTGTATGGATTAACGCTTGCTTTTCAATGTGCCGACGACTCGGTTGTACCGGTGATGCCCAACAGCCATTCAAAGTTGATTTATCGCAACAATGGCCATGTGGAGCGTGCCATGTTGCGAGCGGGTTGGCAAGCAGGCGATTTGCTGGCAATGGTGAGTTTGGCTTCGGGCAATGAGCATGGGCACAGTGACCCTTTGGCAATTAATGGTTTGATTGGTGAAGGTGTGATTTTGGAAGACAATGGGCGTGCAGGTGTGGAACCCGCTTTTCACAATGTGCTACAGGTGACCGATGAGATCGAAGACTTTCCATTGCCACAGACCAGGGTACCAGATGGTCAATGGCAAACATTACGGGCGTCTTTTGACAGTCAACGCAATTATGGTCGTTTTCGCCCAGAGGCTTCTTTCCCTTTTGATTATACGCACCAAGTTGGC
The DNA here is from genome assembly GCA_038279365.1 of Candidatus Latescibacterota bacterium. Lineage (GTDB taxonomy): Bacteria > Latescibacterota > UBA2968 > UBA2968 > UBA2968 > JABIFK01. The sequence continues at coordinate 10,686 of JAYODI010000094.1, forward strand.
AACGATATGCCACGTGCATTTGCATATGATCCAAAACGAGAGTGGGTATTTATTATTGGTTTGAAGGTTTATGACCAAGCCTATACGTTTGATTTGGGTGCTGTGACACTTATTGGCGATCGTTCACAACGGGTGATTACAGATTTTCAAAATCAGACATGGGTGGGGTTGTCTTCTGTAATAGATAAGGGTGAAGGACGGTCTATTGGTCGGTTTGAGGTGCATAAGACGGTTTCAGACAATCCTGCTAAAGAGGCGAGTGACTGGGCCACTACGGTTTATATTGGTGTCAAGTTTTCTGAGCCGTTTAGCATTGCTGCTGATGGTTTTCATTCTTTTGAAATGGATTATAAATTTTCGGGCACCACACCTGAAGATACCATTCATTTATTGTGTATGGGTGAAGCAGGCGGGTATCCACGCAAGTGGATGTTTAATGAACTGCCGCATTATCCTGTGCAGGTGAAAACCTTTCAGGACAATCTTGATTTTACGCATGGTGTTTTTGATTATACCGAAAAAAGTCTTTCTGGGCGCACCATTCACCGAAGCAGATCTCTTTTTTTTACCAAGCATTATAAGCACAACTTTTTGTGGGTTCGGGATCGGGTGTTTGTAGAAGATTTAGATACCTATATGGCTGCACCCTTGTGGCATGTGATGCATCCTGTTGATTTGGGTGATGGGTGGTTTGAAGTGCGTTATGAGGGGCGGGCACTCATTTGGTTGTTGCCCAAACCCAACAGCCATATCGTGACCAAAGCGTGGAAGGGGCTTGATGCTTTTCAGCGCGACCCTTATAATAGCCATGTGATCTATTGTGGTAAGGTTTGTGATGGGGGCGAGGAAGAATGGTTCGAAACGCTTATTATTCCATTGGGGAATGAGGAAGATGGGAAAAAGGTGAAAGAGATGGTTCGGTTGACACCCGATAAACGGGTGTTGATGATTGGTTCAGAGAGACACGATTTGATGTGATTTGGAGATATAGATTTGAGTGGCCAGGCTGTTTATGGTTATTGAAGTCTTTTCATATGTGGGTATTGATATTGAGATGGATATAGCAATTATAGGTGGGGGGGCGGCGGGTTTTTTTTCGGCCATTGCGGCAAAGGAAAATTACCCAGATGCACAGGTGGTGATTTTTGAAAAGTCAAACAAACTCTTGGTGAAAGTCAAGGTGTCTGGTGGTGGGCGATGTAATGTGACCAATGGGTGCACCTCTCTCAAAGAACTGTCGGAGGCATATCCCAGAGGTGGGAAACAGTTAAAAAAGGCATTTCGCATTTTTAACACCCAACATGCTCGGCAATGGTTTGAAGCGCGTGGGGTGCCTTTGTATGTGCAAGATGATCAGCGCGTTTTTCCTGTATCGCAAAGTTCGCAAAGTGTGGTGGATTGCTTTTTGGGAGAAGCTAAAAGGTTGGGCATTGGTATTGAAGTAGAGATGGGGATCAAATCTGTTCGATCCATAGGTGATCGGTTGGCATTGGATTTTGTCGCAGAAGACTTAGATACCCGTCTTTTTGATAAGGTAATTGTTGCTACGGGTGGATCTGCAAAAAGGGTGGGCTTTGAATGGCTTGAAAAGTTACATCATAAAATAGAAGACCCTGTGCCTTCTTTGTTTACGTTTAATATGCCTACAGAATCGGTAAAAGCATTAATGGGTGTTGCTGTGGAAAAAACATGGGTGAGTATTCAGGGCACAAAGTTGAAGTCGGAAGGACCTTTGTTGATTACACATTGGGGCATGAGTGGACCGGCTATTTTGAAATTGTCGGCATTTGGTGCACGTTTGTTAAGTGACATGGGATATGAATTTAAGATTCAAGTGAATTGGGTACAGGTTCAAAACCAAGATGTGGTCATGGATGATTTGCAAGACATTGTTTATGCGTATGCGGGCAAGCGATTGATCAACAGAAGGCCATATTCATTGCCCGAAAGGCTGTGGGGTTATTTGCTTGAGAAATGTGATTTGTCTGTTGATAAAAAATGGGGTGAACTTGGTAAGAGCGGGATGAACAAGCTGGTGAATGTGTTAACGCACGATGTTTACAGTGTGCAGGGCAAAACTACATTTAAAGAAGAGTTTGTGACTTGTGGAGGGGTGAGTTTGGAGAGCATTGATTTTAAGACGATGCAAAGTAAGGTGTGTAAAAATTTGTATTTTGCGGGCGAAGTGATGGATGTTGATGGCATTACGGGTGGATATAACTTTCAGGCGGCTTGGACAACGGGGTTTATTGCAGGACAGTTGATGGGATGATTTTTCAATCGAATTTGAGAAAGTGAGTGTGTGATGATACAAGATGTGGTGCGCAATCAAGCAGGTATTCCTGTGCGTAGGTTGGGGAAGACCGAGTTGGAGGTTTCGGTGATTGGGGTGGGTGGGGGACATTTGGTGCGCCCATATATTGATGAGCAGATGTCTGTAAAAATAATTCAGACGGCCATTGATGCTGGTGTGACGTTTATGGACAATGCTTGGGAGTATCACCAGGGTGAATCAGAACGCAGAATGGGGTTGGCTCTAAAAGGACGTCGTGACCAAGTGACGTTGATGACCAAGGTGTGTGGGCGCGACCGTGAAACGGCTGAAGTCCAATTGCACGACAGTTTGCGGCGGTTGCAAACGGATGTGATTGATGTGTGGCAGTTTCACGAGATTAATTATGACAATGATCCTGAATGGATTTTTAGAGTAGATGGTGCACTTGAGGCGGCCTTAAAAGCACGTGAAGCGGGTAAGGTGCGTTTTATTGGTTTTACAGGCCACAAGAGCCCTCATATTTTGCAAAACATGCTGGCCAAAGATTTTGACTGGGATACGTGCCAGATGCCGGTGAATGTGGTGGATGCGCATTATCGTAGTTTTCAAAATGAAATTTTACCCATATTAAACAAACGAGATATTGGCGTGATTGGCATGAAAAGTTTGGGTGGGCGTGGCCAATTGGTGACTGATTTGGGGTTGACGGCAGAACAATGTCGGGGATATGCGCTTTCTTTGCCGATCAGTACGCTGGTGTGCGGTGTGGAGTCGTTGGAAAATTTGCAACAGGATGTGGATGTGGCGCGCAATTTTGTGCCGATGTCTGAGGTTGAACAACAGGAGTTGGTGGATCGTGTTTATGAAGAAGCCACAGACGGGCGCTATGAATGGTTTAAGAGCACTCAGTTTTTTGATTCACAATATCATCGCGATCAACACGGGTTTCCCGCGGCATAAGGACAGTGATACGTTATGAGTGAAGAACAACCCAATAACCCCATGCATGGGGTAACGCTTGAAAAGATATTGAACAGCTTGGTGGATTATTATGGCTGGGAGGAATTGGGCGAACGCATTCCGATTCGGTGTTTTAACTATGATCCGTCTATTAAATCGAGCCTTAAGTTTTTGAGAAAAACGCCATGGGCAAGGAAAAAGGTGGAAGACTTATACCTTGTGATGCGAAAAATTACGGGAAAGTAATTTGGGGCAGGTCTTTGCTTTTGTGGTGTATTTTGCCGTGTGAAATGTACGTTAGATGTTGCTTGTGGACGTATGTTTTTCGCGGCGTTTTTGTAAGAGGTTTTGAATGCGTTGGTGGCGGGCATCGGTGAGTGGAAAAAAGATGAGGATGGTGCCTCCAATGAGGAAAAACAGGCCCACAACAGGGCCAAAGATCAGTGCGAGTTGAAAAGTAACCTCTGGCGATTGTAGGGTAGATGTTGGATCAAAACCAATGATATCGAGCAGGATGCCTGACAGAATGAGACCCAGTGCACGTGCGAGTTTGGTGGCCATTTTCCAAACGCCAAAGTAGAGGCCTTCGCGGTTTTGACGGGTTTTGAGCTCGTCGTGGTCAATGACATCGGGAATAAGGGCGTCGAGCAGGATAATGGCTCCTACAAAGAGCCCGCCAGGGATTGCGTAGAGCATGGGGTAGAGAATGTGCCCAGAGGGAAAAAGGGGATAGGCAAGGCTACCGCTGATGCCCAGTGCAAAAATGCCGCTGATGGCGGGCCATTTTTTGCCTTTTTTGCGAGAAAGGAATACCCAAAAAGGAATGGCGATGAGAAAGGCGATGAAAAAGGGAAAGAGGATTTTGCCAACGGTTTCTTGCTCTGTGAATAAGAGGCGATATTCGTAATAATAAAGGGCTGTGGACGCATTAAGTGTGCGGCCAATGGAGATGATGATAAAGGCCAATATAAGGGGGAGAAAATAAGGGTTTTTAAATGTAGTCCATTGTGCTTTGATGAGGTCACGCATGCGCGCGATGCGAATGGATTGGTCAGCGGGTTTGTCATGGCCGCGTGTGGCACGTAGGGTGATGTATGCGGTGATGATGAGGGGAAGTGTGAGTACAAAACCGACCAAGTGGCGCGATTGGGCCACGTTTTCGGGGGTGTTGGTTTGCCCGATGAGGCTGAGTATGATGGCAGGAAGCGTGAGGCCAAAGAGAGCACCTAAGGTGTCGAATCCGCGTTTGTAACCAAATATTTCGGTGCGTTCGTTGCGGTTGAAACTGAGTTCACCACCGAGTGCTGCGTGGGGAACGGAAATGACGGTTAGTGCGGTGTTGAGTAAGATATAGATGATGAGCAGATAAGCGAATTTGAAAAGATGGCTGTTTAAAAAGGGTGGGTTGAAGATGGCGGCTGTGAAAAATGCCAAGGCAATGGCACCGGGTAAAATGTAGGGCCGTCTTCTTCCTGCTTTGTGGCGTGTGCCATCGGAGATGCCGCCCATGATGGGGTCGCTGATGGCATCCCAAAAAATGGCAATGGCCAAGGCCAACCCTGTGTAGGCGGCTGGCATACCCAAAACCACGTTGTAAAATTTGAGCAGATAGATTTGCAGCAAGGTTTCAACGGTGGCCAAACCGAGGTCGGTGGCGCTGTAGCCTGCTTTGACGCGCCAAGATAGGCGATGGGGTTGTGACATGTTGGCTTTCTTGAGAAATTAGGATATACTATGGGGTAAATGTACGGATGAAGTGGTGTCTGACAAGGTTTGTGACAGAGTGAAGCGCGATATTCTATAAAGGGGATCAACTTGTGAATCGTTTTTGGGGTGTGTGTTTGGTGTTGTTTTTAGGCGTGTCGAATGCTTTTGCAGAAGACGCAGAGCCAGATTCTGCGCAGGTGGCACCTCCTACGTTTTCGATGACGCCTACGTGAGTGGGCTGACCTGGTGAAGGTGCACCGCTCCGGGGGAGCGGGATTCAGACAAAGTGGACGTTTTCAGGACGGTTTGTGAATACAGCATTGGATCGGCCACGTTGGCGGTCAACGGCCAATTATCGGCTTCATCAAAGGCTTCAGGTCGGTGTTGAATATAACCCGCAGGCCAAAGAGATTGGGCCGTTGTTTTCTTTGTTTTTGTTTACAGAGACAGAAAAACGACCAGCGCTCTTTTTGGGCACCAGCTCAGATCGCATTGGTTCGCCTGCGGGCAAACAGTCTTATTTTGCAACGGCGAGCAAATATGTACCTGCTTTACATGCGTCATTTTATGCGAGCTTAAATTACTCGGAATGGGATGATGCGTTTAATGTGCCGTTTGGGATGACGTTGGAACTGGGCAAGGGGTTTTCGGTTCGTCCGATGTACGATGGTGATCGGGGGCATTTGATGGTGAACTATTATGCTACCCAATATGGTGTGAGTTTGATGTATGTTTGGTTTGAAACGGCGGGTGTGTCCTTTTCTTTTGGATTTTAATTTGGAGAATAGCATGAGATATATGGGTTTTTTATTGGTGATATTATTCGTGACTTCTGTGGTGGCACAAGAAAACAAGATACCTGAAAAAGCGTTGTGTTCTGTTTGCTCATTAAAAGGCGCAGGGCATGGGCCTGAAAAGGTTCGGGCCCATTCTGTGCATGAAGGTCAGGCGTATTATTTTTGTTCGGAAGGGTGTAAAAAAGAATTTGATGCGGATCCTGTGGCTTATTTGCCTCCCGTTTTTCCACGCCCAGCACCGGCATTTGCTGTTGAGACACTCACGGGTGAGAATGTGTCTTTAAAAGATTATGAAGGCAAACTGGTATTGGTAGACTTTTGGGCAACGTGGTGCAAACCTTGTATTGAGATGATGCCCAATTTGCAAAAGGTCTATGATGCGTATTCGGATAAAGGATTGGTGGTTTTGGGCGTGTCGATTGATGAGCCAAAAGATCGGATCAAGAAAGTTGAGAAGTTTGTCGAAAAAGTGGGTGTGTCTTATCCCATTTTGGTGGATGCCAAACCGGTGCCTGCATGGCATATGTTTAAGGTGAAAGCGATACCCGCTCTGTTTTTGATTGATGGTGGTGGGCAAGTGGTGGCGCAGTGGACGGGGGAAATAGATCACAAAGAGATTGAAGCTGAGGTTGTGAGCCGAATAGGAATAAAAGCAAACAGCGCGCATTAAGAATCGCATGTATGCCTCTTACATGGGTGAAGTGAGATTGTAAGGTGCGCAATACCGTTGTTGGTGGGGCGATGAATGTTCGGTGATTTGCCAAAATGATAGAAGGGATTTTAAGTGCATGAATTAATTTTGGGGTTGTCGCTTATGGTTGGCGCGTTATCTATGGTGGCTGGTGGACCCTCTGATCTTTCAGCTGAACCTACGAATGCCGATGAGGCAGCGGCCGCAAAGGTCGCTGCTGAAGCAGAATTGGATGCAAAATATCAGGCTTGGGTTGCGACGCTGACACCTGAACAACAGGCGTGGGAGCTTGTTTTGCAGGAGAATTTGGGTGATTTTTATCTGCCTCTTCATAAGCAAAATAAGGTTGATGGCAAGTCTAATGCATGGGATTTTGTGACTGACAAATTGGGGTTGCCGCGTGTGTTACTCATTGGTGATTCGATTTCGCGTGGGTATACACAAGCCGTACGTCAGGCATTGGAAGGCAAAGCCAACGTGCATCGTGCACCGGCTAACTGTGGACCAACGGCTATGGGCATCAAAAAAATCGATATATGGCTTGGCGATGGCAAGTGGGATGTTATCCATTTTAACTTTGGTATTCATGACCGGCACACACCCATTGCAGATTATGCGCAACGCCTGGAGCAACTTATCATCCACATGCAAAAGACTGGGGCAAAGCTGATTTGGGCCAGTTCAACGCCGATTCCAGATTTGCCTGAAGAGAAATATTTTGCCGCATCTATTGTGGAACGAAACCAAGTTGCTGAGGAACTGATGCAGAAATACGATATTGTTATTGATGACTTGTTTGCAGCTGTTACGCCACATCTTGCTGTTTTACAAAACGCCAATGATGTACACTTCAAAGGCGAAGGGTATGACTTTCTTGGCAAGCAGGTGGCGGCCTCTATTGAGGCAACACTGGAATAGGCTTTTTATTTGCAGAGATCTTTTGGCCCCTTTTTGTTTAGACAAGAAGGGGCCTATTTTATTTGTGGTGTTGGTGAAATGCTTCTTGAACTGGCGGCAGGTTTGGAGAGCATCAAATATACTCTGACAGACAATAGAATATTCACTATTTTAGATTTTCTATGAATGCAGACTTTTTTTCTTCATGGCATGACGCATTTAAAGGAGCAAACTTGATGGTGGTTGATTTGGTGGTGTTTTCGGACAAAATTTATGACATTGTGCCCCAACCGTGTCACATTGAGACGGTTGCATCGGGGTTTGAAAAAACGGAAGGCCCTGTTTGGGTGGCAGATGAGCAGGTATTCTTTTTTACCGATTTCTCAGCTGAGAAGATATATCAATGGCATGATGGGGATGGATTGCGTGTTTTTCGGGAAAAAAGCAACCGCGCAGTGGGAATGGCATTGGATAAAAAAGGATGTTTGATTGCGTGTGAAGGCATCACGAGACGGGTGACAAGAACCGAGAAAAATGGTGACATCACACCAGTGGCGACGCATTATGAAGGAAAAAGATTAAACAGCCCGAACGATGTGGTTGTGAAATCGGATGGGGCCATTTATTTTACAGATCCGAGAAGCCGTTATTTAACGGACGAACAGGAACTGGATTTTAATGGCGTTTTCAAAATGGATCCCACCGATGGTCAGGTGCATTTGTTGACGTCTGAATTTCAGTGGCCCAATGGATTGTGTTTTTCGCCTGATGAAATGCGTTTGTACATCAATGACTCAAGCCGCCAGCATATCAAAGTTTTTGAGGTGTTGGATGACGGCACTGTGGGACAGGGGCGTCTCTTTTGTGAGTTGGATAAGGCGTATGGCAAGGGGGCGCCCGATGGCATGAAGGTTGATGCGGAGGGGCGTGTTTATGTGACTGGGCCGGGTGGTGTGTGGGTGATTGATGTGACGGGAGAACCACTGGGGATCATCAAGATACCAGAAGGGGTTTTAAACATTGGTTTTGCTGGATCAACGCTCTATTTGACGGCACAATCGAAAGTTTTGCGTATCGGATTGCAGGTGTCGGGTATTTAGCGTACACCTAAAAACAGGAAGGATTGTATATGGAGTATTGTAGTTTGGGGCGATCTGGTTTAAAAGTGAGTCGGTTGTGTTTGGGCACGGGAAATTTTGGCACGGGGGGTGCAGAAAAGGCAAATTGGGGAACGGTTGGCGAAAAAGAGGCTTTTGATATTATGGATGCCGCCCTTGATGCTGGGATTAATTTTTTTGATACGGCAAATGTTTATGGGGGTGTGGGGCACCGAGGGTATACGGAGGAGATCATTGGGCGGTGGTTTGCACAAGGCGGTGGGCGAAGAGAAAAGACGGTGTTGGCCACCAAGGTGGGGCGGGTGATGGAAGAAGATGAATACGATGGTCCAAATAAACCCGAAGGATTGTCTTTGTATAAAATTCGCCGCCATTTTGAAGGGTCTTTAAAACGTTTGCAAACCGATCATGTTGAGTTGCTTCAGATGCACAAAGTGGATCGCAGTGTGACGTGGGATGAATTGTGGGAAGCTTTTGAAGGATTGGTTCGGCAGGGGAAGTTGGATTATGTGGGTTCGAGCAATTCCTCTGCGTGGGATATTATGAAGGCACAGCATGCAGCAAAAGATCGCCATTTTATGGGGTTGGTTAGTGAACAGGCACGCTATGATTTGTTGGGTCGATTGGCTGAGTTAGAAATTATTCCTGCGGTGACTGATTTGGGGATTGGGTTGACCATCTTTAGTCCATTGGTGCGCGGTTTACTGGGTATTGATATGTTAAAACCTTTTGCGCGGCCGTTGTCGGATGTTGCACGCAAACAAATGGATATGTATAAAACGCAGTTGACGGCATTTTCACATTTGTGTCGAGACTTGGGTGAGGCAGAGGCCACTGTGGCATTGGCTTGGACGTTGTCAAATGCGGCTGTATCTTCGGTGATTATTGGCCCGTGTTCTGTTGATGATTTGCAGGCGTTGCTTCGATCTGTTGCATTGAAACTGGATGCATCAACTTTGGAAAAGTTAGACGAGATTTTTCCTGGGCCGGGGCCTTATCATTCATCGACAAATCAAAGGGTTCGTTTTGCAAAAAAGTAAAACAGATATCTTGTTGAGAACACGCCCCTTTTTTTCATTATCAACTTGCAACCCACAGATGGATTTCGTTTTATCCTGACAAGGAGTTTGTTATGGCCAAATATCGCACTGCTGTTATTGCTTGTGGTATCATTGCGCGTGTACACACACGCGGTTGGTTGGGTGTGGAAGGGCGGCCCACAGAGATTGCGGCCTTGGCCGATACGAACCCCGATGCCAGGGGTGATTTTGGCGACTTTTTTGGTGTGGGTGAAGCCCATCGTTACAGCGATTATCGTGAGATGCTTGACAAGGAACGACCCGATTTTGTGGATGTGTGTTCTTGGCATCAGCAACATGCCGAAATGGTGATTGCTGCCGCCGCGCGACAACCCAAAGCGATTTTGTGTCAAAAGCCGATGGCGGTTGATTTGCAACAAGCCGACGAGATGCTAACGGCCTGTGCGAGAAACAATGTGAAGTTGATGATTGCGTATCAACGCCCGCATCATGCGGTGTGGCTCAAGGCACGTGATCTTATAAGAGATGGTGCGATTGGCAAGGTGTCACAAATTCAGGTGGTATGTGGAGGTAATTTGCTCAACACCAATTCACACAACATTCGTTTGGCGCTTTTTTTAATGGATGAACCCAAGGTTCAGTGGGTGATGGGAGGGGTTGAACGGACGATGGATTTGGTGGAGCGTGGTTTGCCTGCCGAAGATGCGTGTATGGGGATTGCAGGGTGTGACAATGGTGCATCTGTTTTGATTTTGGGCAATTTGATTGATGGTTTGGGGCAAGGGTGTCGGGTGATTGGCAGTGATGGGATCATGGAACTGAGCACGGCTCGATCACCTGACAGTGAGGTGCCCAGTGATGAACCCATGTATTCACCGGAAGGGCCTTCGGCACGTTATAATTGTGAATATGGAACAGGTCGATATATCAGCTCCTCTTTGCAGGGTTGGCAAGAGATTGAGGCGCCACGCCATGATTGTTGGGCGCATCAGTGTCAGGAGGCGATTGATTGGGTGGAAGGAAAAATTGACAAGCCTATTAGTGGTGCAGACCGAGGGCGTGCGGTGCAAGAGGTGATGATGGCGTTGTTTGAATCGGCTCGGAAAAAACAACGTATCTATATGCCATTAAAAACAGGTGTGAACCCGCTGAGCTTGATGGTGGAAAAAGGTGACTTGCCTATTGAGTGGCCGGGGCGCAGAGAAGTGCGCTCACGGTTGATACGTGGTGAGGGCATGTCTTGGCATTAGCGTGAGGTGTTTGAAATATGGTTGCGGTAACCACATCACTATCGCGCCGGAATAAATTCCAGCGCTAAGATAGGAAAGTCCTTCGGACTGAAGATCAGAAGCTTAATCAAATGATTGTCGATTGGTGTAACAATTTCGCGCCGGAATAAATTCCAGCGCTAAGATGGGGAAGTCCTTCGGATTGAAGGTCAGAAGCTTAATCAAATGATTGTCGATTGGTGTAACAATTTCGCGCCGGAATAA
>JAYODI010000181.1:0-2136 GCA_038279365.1 Candidatus Latescibacterota bacterium
TTTAACTTGATCGAACCCGCTGTGCGTGGCTTGGGTATTGGTGATATCAAAAGGCAAAGACAGCGCAGAAATACCTACTGCTTCGAGTTCTTTTGCAAATAAATGACAGGCTTCTACATTTTGGTCAACAACAACGATGGTGGCACCTGCTTGCCCTAATGTTTGGCAAAACTGACGGCCCAATTGACCTGCGGCACCGGTGACCAATGCAACTTGGTCTTTGAGCGAAAAACGCTCAAGGATATCGGCTGACATGCAAACTCCAATTGATAAAGCTTTTATTGATTTTGAGAAAATAGAACGACAGGGGGATTAACGGGGATGGCTTTGAAAGACGGGCTTCAAGGTGGTGGGGGGAAAACCAGTCTCATGAATACTATCGGCATTGAATAAAAAAAAATGAGAATAATTCGTGAAATTTTGGTTCATAGTCGTGCAATTTTTATGCCCAATTATGCCGACTGGAAAAAAGTGTTTGTAACTGGTTTAAATATAATTACTTAATGTTTTTTCTGGGGGGGTGCGAGAGGTTGGTAGGGATATTATTTCTGACTTATGAAGAAAATCTATCAGCCTGCAACCTGAAAAGCGCCCTCTATATTGCATAGCGTAACAATAGGGCAAAATAGGTTTAAAGTAAAGGTATGTCTTGGTTAAATGACATATGTGGTGTGTAGTATAAGTATTTGTTGATCGAGAACTTAAGAATCGTTGTGGAAGGTATGGAAGAATAGGGTTTGTAGGATATATCGTGATTGTATTTGTTTGAAAATTTGTTGGTTGCTGTGTGTCTTTTTGGATGGTGAAATTTTATGAGAATAAAAGTATAAAAAGTCTACATCAAGTATGGTTTCTGCAATGGTATTTTAAAGTTGCTGTATAAACCAGTCGCAGAATTGGGCCATGCCTTGTTTAGAAATAGATTGGCGATAGATATCTTGGCCATTTTGTGCCAATGCTACTCGTTTGGAAGGGCTGGATAGTAGGTTTTGTATGTGTTCTTCTAAATCTGAAAAATCCCACTGAAAGGGTTGATATGTTTCGTTTTCAATAAAGATATTTGGCCAAGTGGTCATATGGTTCATACTGGGTTTTAACAACGTTGCCCCATAAATAAATGCTTCATAATCGCGCAGGCCCAGTTCTCCCCAGCCAAAGGGACTGGGCATTATTTTTGTGGCGGACATGGTTTGGCGAAAAGCTTCATCGGGTAGACGCGGGCCATTGATAGCACCCGAAAGTTGATGTTTTTGTTGGATGTCTCGCAAGCGCCGAACCAATTCTTGTCTGTGAAATGCCACACTGGTGCGCTTGAGGTTTGCTGATGTACTGAGAAATATATCTATGGTTTTGTTTGTTGTTTGGTGAAAGTCCACGGCATATGAAATGGGTAGATAATCGGCAAAAAAGCGTTTGTAATACGCCTTGCGTGTACCTGATTGGATGAGATTGCCTAATCCTATATTCCAAGACAAACCCACTTTGTGCATATCTTCAGGAGATAGGGGGTGAAATTGATCAAATGGGACATCGTCTGTGATGTTGAAGTGCTGGTGATAAAAGTCTGTGAATATTCGTCCACCATAAAAGGGTTTTTGATACAATGTAAGGTCTTTAAGCAGTTGCTTTTTAAGATAAAAGTCTACATAAGGAAGCAGTTCGAAATGTGTGACGCTGGTGCTGTCTGACGTGTCAAACCATATGATTTTATTTGTAAATTGTCGTGCTTTTTGAATGAATTGGATGACGGGGCCATCGGGTTGTAGATAGGTGTTTTGGTCGTGGAGCATGGGCATGACTGCTTTGGAAAGCAAACACAGAATGTCGCATTGCAAACACGTGTCACTGGGCTTGTAAAAAAAAGAAATATCAAAACCACGTTCTTTGAGTGCCTTTTGGTTGTAACGCACTGGGGCAAGTAAATAGTCGATAATGCCGTCTTGTCGTATGGCGAGAAAATGTATTTTTTTCATGGTTTATGAGATGGGTGGTGTTTTGCGTTTATAGATGCGAATGGTTTTAGCAATGAGAGCATGGAGTTCACCATCTATATGAAAGCGATAACCCAAAATGGCGTGTGGCAAGTATTCTTTTATAAGTGTGTAGTGTGATTGGATGGGTTCGGGTAATTCTACA
>JAYODI010000181.1:2146-3146 GCA_038279365.1 Candidatus Latescibacterota bacterium
GGTTCGAATAGCGATAATTGCCTGAGGCGGTATGTTGTCATTTATCCAAGTGCCAGCTGTTTCTCTATCTTCTGACGAGAAATTGATGACATAATAAGTGGAGCGGGCAATGGGAAATATGAGGAAACACAACACAACAAAAGTAACAAAAATGGGTTGCAGACTGGATTTTAAACGATAAAAAATATCTTGTAACATGCGCGCACTTAAAATCGCAAAAAGCGGTAGTGCCGTCATCACGTAAGGCATGTGATAGTTTGCTATAAAGATGTAAATGGGGATTGATGTGATGGTGCAAGATAGTGCGAGTTTTGTAAATATGTCTTTGGTAGATTGAAGCAAATGATAAATAAGAGCAATAAAAAAAAGACCAAGTAAAAAGGCCGAAAGTTGAAAAGGCGCCCAAGGTTTAAAGGTATTGAGTAATTGATTGCCTGTGCCTCGTGTGAAATCATTCATGAATCCATCGAAGTTGAGCACATAATAGGGATTGAGTGCCAAACCGGCGATGGCTGCGATTGTGCCGTAGACCAGTATTGAACAGATGATCTGGCGGATATTTTGATGATGTGTGTTGTAGTGATAGATCAGGGTGACCAAAAAAGCGATTGAAATGTAGATGGATAAAGCCTGAATACCCACGCTGAAACCAGAAAAAAGAGCCGATAAAAAAAGGTGTTTGGCCCGGGTATGTTGGGCAAATAAAACGATAAAATAGAATGCCACAAGAAAAAAGGGCAGAACAAAAATATGGGGTTCAATGGTTCGGCTTGCTTGATGAACCAGAGGCGTAGAAATAAGAATTGCGGTTGTTAATAGGGCTGTTGTTCTGCCAAAGTGGATGCGCGCAAGGTGATAGGCAAATGTGAGGCCGGCTGTGGCAAAAACGACAACCATGATGCGTAAGATGGCGAAGATATTGCCCAGTGCTTGTGGGTTTTGGAGGTAATAGTCGGCTTGTGGGATAAGTTTTGTGAATCCTAACCAAGCAGATAATTGC
>JAYODI010000095.1:0-1615 GCA_038279365.1 Candidatus Latescibacterota bacterium
ATAAATGGGGTAATATCAATGCGATATTACCCCATTTATCGTTTTGTTACCCTATTTACTGAGCACGTCTTTGAGCCGTTTGGCCACAATGATTTCTTCACCGTCTTGCATCATATAGGGCATAATTTCGACGCCATTTTCGTGAGTAAAGAGTTCAATGCGCGGGTCACCGTTGGAGAATTGTTGACGGGCTTCTTCAGGTGTGATGGGCAGTGCTTTGGGTTCCCAGTGGATTTCTAAAATGGGCGCCACGTTTGATCGTCCGGGTTGTCTAATGCGTGTGGTTACAGAGGGCAGGTTGGATACCGCATCTTCAATGTGGTCCAATCGGCGTTCCCATTCGCGCCATTCGGCGTCGTGGTCGCGTTCGACCCATTTTTCAACGGCGGCCAAGAGGCCCATAATTTCTTCTTTGCCTGCTTTCATGGCGCGACCAATGGAGTGGTGGGGTGCACCGTTGGCAAAAGCTGCTTGGAGGAGGTCTTTGCGGCCTAATACGAGACCCGCCGATTGGGGGCCACGCAGGCATTTGCCTCCGCTGTAAGCAACCATATCGGCACCGGCTTTGAGATAGACATTGGGCACATTGGGGCGTTCGGCGGCGGCATCGACCAAAACGGGTATGTTTTTGCGGTGGCAGATGGCAACCACATCTTCGAGGGGGATGTTGCTGTCATCGGCGCGGTCGCCAAAAAAGGCAAACATGGCGGTTTTGTCATCAATAGCCAAGGCGAGGGCATCGTGATCGTCCACTTCGACGAGTTGGGCACCCACGGCGCGAATGGCGTGGGTGTAGGCGTGTAAGTGCCCAGGTTGATATAAAACGCGATTTTTGAGACCGGTGGTATCGGGCAGTTGTTTGATGTGGTCGGCATTGGTTCCGGCAATACACGCGGCAGTGAGTTGTGAGAGTGCGGCGGCGCATCCATTGGTGACCAAGGCCCATTCGCATTGCATGAGTTCGGCAATGCGTGCCCCCACGGCTTCCATCAGTTCTTCAATGTGTACGTAGGATTTGGAGGCTTCGGCCATTGCTTCTCTAACTTCGGGCAACATAATGGAGCCACTGATGATGGTGTAGGTGCCTCGGCAGTTGATGAGGGGGCGCACGCCTATGGATTGGTAGGTGGGAATGGGCATCTGATGTCCTTTCAGAGGGTAACGTCAATTTTGTGTTTTGTTGCCTGCGGCGTCAGTCGTTCGCTTGCTCACGCCTGCTCTTTTTTCAACAGCTAAAAAAGTATCCCAAAAAGCTGCCACTGCGTGGGGCTTTTCATGATGTTCCGTGTTTTTACGAGCGAAAACCACCCTCACCTGCCCGTGCCGTTCCCACACCCTGCCTCGCGTTCCACGCGCCGCCCCATTCCCCCAACACCACACACCAACGGCACAACGGCCCCTGCCACCGTGGGTGGATTTGAAGTTATTGGGTCGATAAGTTGATGACGACGCGGCCTTTTATTTGGCCGTTGAGAATGTTGTCGATTTGATCGCTGAGTTCTGTGAGTGAACAATCGGTCATGACGCTGTTTAGGGTGGGAATTTTCCAAGTGGTTGCAAGTTTGGCCCAGAGTTGTTGGCGAATGTCCATTGGGCATAAAACCGAGTCGATGCC
>JAYODI010000095.1:1715-3860 GCA_038279365.1 Candidatus Latescibacterota bacterium
GGTAAGGTAGTCTGTTTCGGAAAGTTTGCCCGTTGCGGCAACCACGTTGAAGCCTTCTTGGGCCAAGATGCCCACTGCCAAACTGCCCACACCACCGGTTGCGCCAGTGACGAGAACATCGCCTTGGTCGGGTGTGACACCGGCTTCGAGGAGGCGAAAAACAGAAAGGGCGGCGGTGAACCCAGCGGTGCCGTAGGCCATACTTTCTTTGGGGGTGAGGGTATTGGGTAATTTGACCAGCCAGTGTTTGGGCACACGAATGTATTGACCAAAACCGCCGGATGTGTTCATGCCCAGATCGTAGCCGGTGACAATGACGCGTTCACCAATGGACCACGCCTCATCTTTGCTTTCGACGATTTCACCTACAGCGTCAATGCCGGGTGTGTGTGGGTAGTTTCGCGTCACACCTTTGTTGCCTGTTGCAGAGAGTGCATCTTTGTAGTTGAGAGAGGAATATTGCACGCGAATGAGCACGTCGCCTTCGGGCAAGTCAGCGGTATTTTTTTCTTCTATTTCTCTGACAAATTCACCGTCTTGGTCATGAACGACAAGGGCTTGGTAAGAAGGCATTTAAGCTCCAAGTGATTTGGATTTTAAAGTGTGTTGTTTAATCGTATAGGCAAAGTACGTTGCGTTTTTGAAAATGCAAGTTGAGAAACGAGCGGGACGAATGTACTTGGTCTTTTTTTTATATATAAAAATTAGAATAATTTTTCTTTACGTAAAGAAAATAATTAAAAAATAAAAAATACCTTTAAATAAAGCATTTTTATAAAAATTATACTAAGTAATACAAATCTTATTTATCAGATAAATAAGAAGGCTTGGATTCTCTTGCATGGGTTATCCGGCCAAAAAACGCTTGAGTTCTGAAAGCGCAGTGATGGATTCAACTGTATGGTGGATTTGAGGTTTGTTTTGGCGATTTAACCATATGCCTCTCAGGTTCATTTTGTGACAAGGCAGAATATCTACCTCCAGGTCATCGCCAATAAAGAGACATTCATGAGGTGGTGTGTTTGTCATCTCACATGCAATTTCAAAGAATCGGAGATCTGGTTTTGCAAAGCCGATGATTTTACTTCTGTAATTGTTTTGCGCGATAGGCAAATTCATAAAGACCACCAAAATCAGGTGATTCAGAACCAAAAAGAGATTTGGCCTCTGTGTAGTGGACGACACGCACTTCGGCGATTTTGCTTTTGATATCTGGATCAGAAGGGCGTTTCACTTGTTTGGCATGGGCCCAAGAGACAACACGCACATGTTCTGGGTGTGGTAAATGAGGTCTGGGAGGAACGTCGGCTTGAGAAACACACCGATACATACCTATGGCATGAATGTGATTGAGAAGGCTTCCTGTTTCTTCTAACAATTCTCGATTGCCTGCTTCTATCCAAGTTTCACCCGCTTCCAAAGTACCCCCAGGTAAGACCCATTGTCCATTTTCGCGGCGTGTCATTAAACAATCTGTATCTGATACAAATGGAATCACATAAGAAGATGCGCACATGCGATTTGCGACGTCAGCTTCAAATGGAACAAATGCGGCATATCCGTTTCTCAATTTGCCTTGTAGTGAAGGAAACTCGGAGATCAGTTTTTTGAATTGTTCTGGGTTGAGACAGTGATTGTTCATGGGTATCTCATTAGGTGGTATCATGATCTTATTTTTAATGTTTATTCAGAAAAGCTTTTTGCTTCTATCATTTAACCTGCATTGTCCCAACCCGCTTTTATAATAATTTCTCTGGCTGCTTCTTCAACAGATTTGTCATGCGTGGTGACTTGGAAATCACCAAATTTTTGGCTTTCATCACGTTGATCATAGATATCAACCCACTTTTTCAACCGCTCTTTCCAATACGCGTTGGGTTCTCTTGCTGTTACGCGATCTATGAGGATAGATTTGGGTGCCATTAACTCGCAAATCATAATCTTCGTGGCAGGAATGGCATCCAGCAAGGACTGATAATTGGCGGTGTCTGCAATCACTGTTGGGATGATGACCTTGATGTTGGGCACGGCCGTATAGTTGGGCCAAATCATTTTCAAATTTCTGTGCGCGAACCGATCTTGAGGAGGGTAAATAATATTTAATTCATCTATGTCGATGACAGCGTAGGCTTTTTCTGCTTGTCG
>JAYODI010000095.1:3960-7610 GCA_038279365.1 Candidatus Latescibacterota bacterium
TTTACCCCATATTGGATTAAACCTAACTTTTGTGCAACCCGTTGTGATGCTCTGTTTTCCCACGAGGTACTGTAGAGAGGGATTTTACCTTTTTCTCTAACAGATTGGGCCCACCCAATAACAGCTAAAGGTGCATAACCATTGCCCCGATAGGCATCCAGCGTATCTATGCCCGCTTCTTCAGCCAAAGGTGATTTTCTGACACTTTGACAAACTGACACCGCGTGACCATCCGCTATGATTGCCAAACAGGGTTGCATAAAATCCAGTTCTGGAATCCAATCTAAAAAGCCAAACTTTAAGAGGTCTGTGTTGCTTTTATCAATTTTCACAGCGTTTGTTTTTAAGGCAATATGTTCTGGAAATCGAAAAGCTGGCCCAGACCAAATGCGCTCTATTGGGGAATGCGAAAGAAGAAGTGCTTCGATTTCTTTGTTGCACAAAGGGTGGTGGTGGGAGTCGGTCGGGAATGGGGTTGAATGAATCAGATCTTCCAGTTGTTTGCACAATACGCTTGGTAGATCATGTCTAAAACGATATATGAAATCTGATCTGGTATACCCCAAATAAAAACGTGGAGCGAGATATTTTTGGGGTTCAGTAGGTTCATTGATATAGGTTATTCGCCCATTTTGATTGTGAACGAAGAGTGTTTTAGCCTGAATATTTAGGAGATCTAAATGTGTTATCAAAAGAAAGGCCTTCTCTGAAGAAGATATGTTTTGAACAGGAATTTTATTTTTTGGGTCTTTGTTCTGAAACAAATTTTGAGATTTGGACGATAGCATCTTCGACCACTTTTAGAGAATCCAGAGGCAGAAAGTTATCTGGACGAACAACAGAGAAGTGGTCAACAAAACGCGTTCTCTCTAAAATCCAGATGCCTTCTGCACCTTCATCAAAGTGAAAATGGGCTGAAGATTTCATATGATTGCCATTCCCTTGAGGATGAGATCGGCTGTGGCTGGCAAATGGAAATATAAGTGCTGCAGGAGATAGGTTCTGTTGGGTCATACTTGTTGGGTACAATATTTTTGTGGCGAGAAGGGTTCCTGTATCCAGATAAAGTCGAGCAGGTTTTCCCGTACCAGAGAAATTTTCATGGTAGATATAAACAGCTTGTTCTCGAACATCTGTAAGACGTCCAACCACAATATAGTCAGCTTTCATTACTCGATATATCAGTGGTATTTTCGGTCTTAGGGTTGTGTCTGAAATTTGAGGATGGAAGAGAATACTCAAAAAGAGAGCCAAAGAAAATAGCCGTGTTTTATCATTTTTTATGTGAATCATGAGCGTTGTGACCTCGATTTAGAATGAGGTTGTTGATCGTGATGCACCTTATCTATCACAGGCTCTTTGCGAGCCACTTACCATGATATCGTCTTTGAATGAAGCGGGTTTGATCGGATGGCCGGTGACTGAAAACTTTGCTGTTGCAGGGTTTGGCAATCATTTCAATCATCTCAATGTGCCTTGAGATGGTAAGAAAAAGTTTCGAAAGCTTACAATATCTGTGGTTTACTTTTTTCCTGAGATCTCCGCCAAAATATTGAAGAATGTTTTTTTTCTTTCTGAGCTGATTTCCCAGTTTACAGGTACGCATTGGTATCCCTCGTTGAATCCCTCATGTTCTTGTCGCCAATCGAAAAATCCCCACGAGACGTGATTTTTGACACATGCCATAAAGTTGTTGGTGATGCCTTCTGTGTTCCAGCCTGGCGCTTTTTGCCCAGGTTCAAGCTTGCGTGGGCTCCAGGGGCTGTCGTCTTCATTGTTGACGATTGGCTTCGGCGTTTGGCATAGTGATCGGATGGTTTCGATGTTTTGAACCATTTGGTTTGGGTCTTTGACACTGTTTCCGTGGATGAGAATATAGTCAGACGCATCTAAGACCACCTGACTGGGTAGTTTTGCGGCAAAGGAGCTGATACTTACTGGCAATTGTAATTTGTGTGATGCGGCACGTTTTTGTGCGAGTCGGATCAATTCTTCGGGGCGTTCTCGAATGATTGCATGATGATATTGATGTGTGGGAAACTCATTTGCAATTTCCAAAATGACATTTGTATATCCTTGGTCGGCAATCCAATCGACTGTGTTGGCAACGGCTTTTTTTACGGCTTCTTCGTCTTTAAGATGTTGGTCTTGTGCAAAATAAAAAATGCCCAGCATGATGACCATGCCCAATTCATCAGCCCGATCCACAATTCTTGACAGTCGGTTCATATAGTCTGTGCGTAAGACACCATCACGGTCAATGGCAGAGTTAATCCAACCATGGTTGCCGTATCCTGTGGGGCTGCCACCTTGCAAGTTGACGACGGCACAGATGAGTCCGTGTTGATGCCACTCGGGCATGGCGGCGACAAACTCATTTGTATTTCGATTGGGGTCCCATGGTCCATCGGGGTAATTCCAAAGATGTGCTGTTTCGGGATTCAGGTCATCAAAGATGCCTTGCACCAAGCGGACATTCATCAGTAGGCCTTCAATTTTATGTCCTTGCCACATACGCCCTTTGTAAGTGGGTTGCTCGTTGATGTGGAACTCTTGACCAACGATGGTTACTGCAGTATGGCGTGTTTTGTTTTGGTTTGGCACCAAGTGAATCTCCTTTTATAGATTGACCCATTTGTTGTACGAGCGTTTTTGTTCTGCCACATCTTGAATGCGTCGAATGATCAAACTTTCTTTGCGATTGATATGGGCTTTTTTTGTTTCAAACAAATCCAATATGGCAGATGCTGCATTCACAAAAAGTTTGGATCGGTCTACGGCAAAGTATCGGGTTTCTTCATGGGTTGTGATCGATGCTGAATTGGGCGTACGCGTGTTTGGAAAGACATTCACAATGGCAGTGCGGTTATTGGTGAGGTCGAGTATCAGTTGTACTTGTTTTTGAGTGCCACGTCGCATCAAGCGCGTTACATTGGGGCCCATACAACTGACAAACATTTCAATGGGATGAATCGCATATTCACCAAAGGAGCGCCCTGCCACCCACGTGGTCATGTGTTTGATGTTTTTTTGACCCACACTTTGTGCGTAGTCTTGTATTTCAGTGTAGCGCAATGCCGATGAGGTTTGCATGGGCACTTTGTGTTTGTCTGCAAGGGCAAATATTTTTTGTGCGGTTTTGAGATCGGGTGCAAAGGTTTTGTCTACATAAGTGGGTTTGCCAAACGGAAAAATTTTTTGACAAAGTTCAAGGTGTGTTTCTGGGTTTGAGGGCGCAAGGATCATATAGTGATCAACGGCTTCATTGAGTTCATGGAGGTTTGTAAAATAAGGCACCTTGTTTTGCGTGGCCCAATCGCGACTTTGTTTTTTTTGGGTGCCATAACACCCCGTAATGGTAAAGCCACGCTTTTTGAGATCATTTCTCAAAACATTCAAGAAGGTGTTGGCGTGAAAGTTTTCGAGGTTGTGGTCGATAAAGCCAATGCGTTTCATTGCGGTGTTCCTTTGGATAATGGTTAGACGCTTGTTTTGAGCCCGTAGAACTTTCTTATCACAGAGCACTGGCAATTTATTCCAGTGTGGTTTATTGGGTGATGACCGAAGTTGTTTTTTAATCTCCATTATGCCTGCACAATGGTTGTATCTGATTAACTTGCTTCAGGATCAAACATCAATCCTGCCATTTT
>JAYODI010000095.1:7710-14944 GCA_038279365.1 Candidatus Latescibacterota bacterium
ATGCGGGTGAGTTGCATGATGCCTGCTTTGGACGCGCCATAAGCCGAGCGGCCTTGTGCGCCAAGCTGGCCTGAGATGGAACCGATGTTGATGATTTTGCCCGATTTTTGTTTGACCATTTCGCGTGCAACGGCTTGGCCACACAAAAAAGGGCCAGTGAGATTGACGTTGAGAATTTGGTTCCACTCGGTTAATGGTGTGTCGAGAAAGGGGCGGTTTTGGCCAATGCCTGCGTTGTTCACGAGAATGTCAATATGGCCAAATTTTTCGATGGTTTCGTTGACCATTGTCTGAACATTGTTGGGATCTGTGACATTGAGTTTGATGGCATGACCATTCAGTTGCGTGGCAACAGCTTTGGCATTTTCAAAGTTGATGTCGGCAATGACCACAGTTGCGCCTTCTTCAGAGAGGGCTGTTGCAATGGCTTCACCAATGCCTTGACCACCTCCGGTGATGATGGCGACTTTGTTTTTGAGTTTCACATGGGCTCCTGTGTATGGTTTTAAATGATCTGTCCGTAGGAGTGTAAATTTTAGCGAGGGGATGATGAAATTGTTAACATTAATGGGTAATGATTTGATCGCGATTTTGCTTCTTAGTCCGAAGGACTTTTCCATTGTAGCGTGGGCATTTATTCCCGCGCGATGGGCGGGCGATTATCGAAATCATTTTTCAAGCTCCTGATTTCAATGATTGTGTGTTCACAATATAAGTTGTATGTGATGTGAGACCACTTTGAAAAAGCAGTGCCTTTATATACACAAAAAAAGCGCCATCCATTTGGATGACGCTTTTTGTTTTTGATGCAGGAGTTATCGAATGCGCACTTCTTTGCCTTTTTCTGCCGATTCATAAATGCCGTCGAGCATTTTTTGAACCATGAGGCCGTGTTCGGCGGGTGCAAGTGTGGGTTTGTTGTAGAGGGTGTGATCTACAAAGTTGCGCATTTTGGCTTGGAAGATGTCGGTTTTTGGCAACCAACCCGGTTCGGTGTTGACCATATACCCGTTGTTGTCTTCAAAGAGTTGTACAGGATCCCAGGTGCCACCGCCTTTTTCGCCCATAAGTTGGAAGGTCATGACATTTTTTTCAATGTGCGCCACAAAGCTGGATTCGATGTGAATGGTAGCACCATTTTCAAAGCGAATTTGACCCACTGCGAGATCTTCTACCGTATAGGTTTTGTGATCCCACCCAGGCCATTGCGATTGCACATTGGAGGGTTTGTTGCCCATGTAGGTATAAATGTTGCCACTGGCGGCAACGGGTTTGGGCGAGCCCATCACATAGTGGGTGACTTCGAGGGCGTGTACACCAATGTCGATCATGGGGCCACCACCTTGGAGGTCTTTGCGACCAAAAACACCCCAGTTGGGAATGCCGCGCCGACGTAAGGCTTGCACGCGACCAAAGAGCACTTTGCCCATTTGACCTTGGTCAACGGCGTTTTTGAGAAATTGGGCTTTGGCGTCGTAGCGTTGTTGAAAACCAATGACGAGTTTCTTTTTGGCACTTTTGGCTGCGGCCAACATTTGCTGACCTTCTTTGGCGTTCATGGCCAAAGGTTTTTCAACAATCACGTGGGCACCGGCTTTGAGTGCAGCAATGGTGGCGGGTGCATGCAGGCCATTGGGTGTGCAGACGCTGACGGCATCGGGTTTGACTTCTTTGAGCATTTTGTTGTAGTCGGTAAATGCATCGGGAATGCCATATTGGTTGGCCCAGCGTTCCATGCCAGGTTTGCTGATGTCTGACATGGCGACCATTTCAACGTCGTCCATTTCTTTGTAATAGCGCATGTGTGTGCCTGCAATGCCGCCTGCGCCGATGAATGCAACGCGTAATTTTTTCGATGCTCGTTTTGCCATGTGGATGAACCCTTTCTACTAATTGTTCTGTGAGAATGATTTGTTCGCGCAATTGTTGCCGAACGTTTTGATGTTTTTTTCTATTCGATTTCAACAACCGATAGGTTATGAGCTGGGTTGTGTGGTAGCGTTACTTTAAAGCTGCGTTTGTCGGAAAGGCGAAATTGCAGGGTCTGCTCATCTATTTGTTCCAATGTATCGAGTGAAAGTTTGTTGTTGGCGCGAATAGGTACCAGCAAGGTGACAAAGCGCACGGCATCTTCGCCCGATTTGATGTGTTGAATGGTGGTTGCTGGTTGCGGTTTTTTATCGTAAAAATTCCATCCCAAAATAGTGGGTTCCGTACGTGCAGATGCCTGTTCAACGGTGAGGGCGTGTGCGTCGAGGGGTGCCACCATCATATTGGGCAGGTTTGCATCTTGTGTGGTTATGATGCCGTTTTTTTGCGTTGGGGTGACCTGTGTGCTGTTTAAATGCCAGCGCAATTCGTAATGGTGTGGTTGCCCATCGCGTGATGACAGCAAGTCGTATACGATCACAATATCGGGATGCAGAAAAAAGACGTGTCGATGGTGGGTGGCTGGTTGTGTCCATCCTTCATAAAAGTTGCCATCTTTGTTATAAGGATAAGATTCGGAAAGACCCGGTAGGCCATAAGTCCCTTCATATATGCCACTGGCACGATCCCAATTTTCTTGTGTTTCAAAGGTATAGTCTGTGAGTGGGGTGGTTGGCATGAATCCACCCGATTTTCCCCATTTTTGACGTTGGGGACGGTTGTCAACAAGTGCGGTGTTGTGTGCAAATGTGTCTTTTGCCCACTTGGAAAAATCACCTGCCTCATAATCGCCATGTGCAGGGTCCATCAGGAGCAGACGACCATATGCGCTCATGATCAGATTGAGTTTGTCTTGATGGGCGTGCCCCCAACCAATGGGCCCCACATCAAACCCTACGTAATTGGCATCTTGTTCCCAACCTGTACGCATGGCAATATAACCTGCATAAGGCAATGCGATAGAGCGAAAATGAGGCGGTGTGCCCGATGTGCCATCTGTGGCAAACCACTCAAAGAGTGTGTTGTCGGGGTAATATTTTAAAGCATAGGTGAGTCGATCTTTTACGTTGGGCGATCCACCGTCTTGATAGCGAGGAAGTTGTTGATCGGGCATGGCCAATTGGGGGTAGATCTCAAAGAGGCGTTCACAACCGTCTGCAAGGAGTTTGATTTGTGGCTCGTCGTTTCGCCCAACTGCACGGGCAATGTCAACAATGGTGAGGTAATTGTAAAATAAGTTGTGGTATCCGGGCGAGAGTTCTACCCCCATGCCATCGGGCAAAAAGCCTTTTTTTAGGTCTTGGAGAGCTGTGGTGGTTGCATAGTGTCGCCATTCGGCAGCCTGTTTAAATTCGGGAAATGTTGTGCCAGTGTTGTAAAGCCCCACCATTGCAAACGTGATTTTATTGCCAACGGGCCAGTGGTTGCGTCGAATGAATTTGGCTTGTTCAATAAGAGATTTGAGAAAGAGGATGATGTCGTCGTCGGTAACTTGATCTGCATGAACAAATACGTGAAAGGTGAGGGGCCAACCACTTCGCAACCGAATCCCCCCTTTCAAGCCTTCCCAAAACAAGTCGATCTGATCATTTTCGGGCGGGGGGCATTGATCGACAAAGCTGTGTAACAGACCGACCCATGTTTGTGCGATTTCAGAATCGAAGTTTCGAGCGATGTAGGATTTGGCCAAATTATCCCACCAATACATGCGGGCGAATACGTGTGCATTTGGAATGTGCCACCAATTGATGGTGTAAGGCCCTGTCCAATAGCCTTCGAACAGTTCGTGGTTTAGCAGTTTTTGACCCCATTCGGCAAACTGTTGTCGTTCTTTGGACGTGAGATTTAGAGATTTGGGATCGCCATAGCGTGTTTTGATTTGTCGGGTGCGATAATACGTGGCCAATGCGGTTCGGGCTGTTTGGTAATCGCCTTTTTCAACAGCCATCCGAACGTGTTGAAGGCCATCAAATGTTAAATCGATGTGGTTATTAAAGAAATCTTGGTCGGGGAATCGGTCGTCAATGTTCATGGGGGTGGCCTGTGCGGTTTGAGCCAGCATGCATAGGAATATGACCCAATACAATCTTGTTGATATTTTGCTTAACATTCATTTTCTCAGGATTTTGTGTTTTAATTTTAGGCGATGTGTTGAATTTCAGCAGGTTGTGAGACGGTGTCAAGTTTTTCTCTTTGCTCGCTTGAGAGTTGAATGTCTAAGGCACCAAAGACGTCGTCGACTTGATCGGGGTGATCGGGACCGAGAATGGGAACGATGTTGTCGTGATCCAAAAGCCATGCGATGGCAATTTGCGCAGGGGTAACATTGTGTTCTTTGGCAATGTCCACAACGGTTTGAATGACGGCATCGGCTTGGTCGGTCATGTAGGCTTCAAAGCGTTCTTGGCGGGTGGCCCATAAACCGGTGAGGGGTTGGCCTTTGCGAAATTGGCCGGTGAGGAGGCCCACGGCGAGTGGGCTGTAGGTCATGATGCCCATGCCAAATTTGTCGGTGACGGGCATGAGATCGGTTTCCATTTTGTAGCGTTCGAGCAAACTGTAAGGGTTTTGAATGCAGGCATAAGGGGCATAGTTGTGTTTGTCGGCAACCCAAAGGGCTTCTACAAGGAGCGGACCTGTGTGGTTGCAACAACCGATGTAGCGCACCTTGCCTTGTTGCACGAGGTTGTCCATGGCACGAAGGGTTTCTTCAAGGCGCGTTTCGGGGTCGATGTGGTGAAGGAGATAGATGTCGATGTGACCGGTCTGAAGGCGTTTGAGACTGCGTTCGGCTTCGCGCATGATGTGAAAGGTGGAGAGGCCACGGTCGTTTGGGCCTTCGCCAATGGGGCTCCACACTTTGCTGGTGATGATGAGGTCGTCGCGTTTGTCTTTGATGACATTGCCCACAATGGTTTCTGATCGGCCACGGCCATAATAGTTGGCGCAGTCGATAAAGTTGCACCCCAATTCGATGGCGCGGTTGAGCACGGCTTCACATGTTTTTTCATCGGCGCGGGCTCGAAAACCTGTTCCGAGGGCAAAACGGGAGACTTTGACGCTGGCATTTTTTGATAAGGGACGGTATTCCATGTTGTGATCCTTCATAGATGTGATCTGGTTGTTTGAGTCCACAGGACTTTTCAATCATAGCACAGGAATTTATTCCTGTGCGGTTTGTTGGGCGATTTCCGAAGCGAAGATCCGTTACCAAGTTAATGATTCAATTGTAATAAGAAAAGGATTTAGAGATCGGTTGTTGTGACATAAATAGGGCTTGACCATGCGCGGTGGCGGTCGGTTTGTGTAACACGCACCCAGTAGGGGTGTTCACCCGATAGGGGTGATGTGTCGGTGATGGATAGGGTGACTGATTGTGCGCTGTTTTCTTGAGGTGCTGGGCCTATTTCTATGCGTCTGTCCAAATCACCAGCATCCACAATGAGTGGTGTGCGTTGGATTTGGGTATGGGTGCAAGAGAAGGTGCTGGGTGCGCTGGTGAAATGAAAGGTGGTGTTGGGATTGGTGTTTGCGACAAATGAGAACCCCATGTCGTTGCCTGCGGTGGCCGATGTAAAGGCGATGTGTGTGTTGCTGATTTGTTCTACGGTGTCGAGTGGGCATTGAAAGGCAATGGGGTGAATGTCTGAGAGAGTTCCGTTTTCAACTTTGAGATGGCCATCCCAAATGAGGCGTTGATCGCCTGCGGTGCCTTGCATTTTTGCCCCGCCCCAAAGCAGGCGCAACCGATGGGGATCATTTTGCGCCATGTGATGGGTGCTGATGACGTCTGTGCCGCGTAAGATGTCAACGCGTTCGATGGGGGCGGTGCCTTCTATTTGGATATTGATGGTGGGATAGACTTTTGTGGCGATGACACTGCCTTGTGGATAGCCGTTTATTTGCACGTCTAATAAAATGCGTGCACCTGTGGTGCCATAACAGTGGCGATTTGAGAAGGCATTGAGAAGATCGCTTTGTGTGAGTACGGGTGCGTAAACAGCGGTGAGCCCGTTGCGCACATTGCGACTGACTCTGCGACCCGAACCACATGCACCAGGTCGGCCCATCACCCCGTCCGTACCTGCGGTGATGCCCACTTTGTAACCGCGTTTGATGGCGTCAAAAACAAACCATTCTGAGGTGGCATGCGTGGAGTGAATTTCGAAGCAGGGTTCAATGTTGGGGGCGTGGTAGTTGAGGTTGGTGGGGCGCCCTCCCACGTGTAGGTTGAGAAGGACGTTTTCTTTTTTGAAGGTGTCGAGAAATTCGGGAGCGTGGCGCAGGTCGGGTTCTGGGTCGGGTGTTTCTTCTTCAAAGAACCGGTCTGAACGGCGCATTCGGGGTTCGTCTTGGGCATAGATGACGTTGCGATCCCCTCCGTCTTCGGTGTAGGGGCTCCATTCACAGCCGAGAAAGGCGAGGAACGCCCCTTCGACATTGTGTTGGGGTGTGATATGACGGACGTGATCCCAAATGGCTTTGGTGACGTAGTGATCGTTGGCTTGTTGGGAGGTGTATTGTAAGGAGGCCACATGTTTGGCATAGGCATAATGGTGATCCAGCGAACCTGCCCCACAACCGATTTCGGTTTGGCCACCGTGTAGGTCGCCCCAATAGATGCGCTGTGTGGGTGGTTCGGCATACACGCGGGTGGGATTGCTTTGGGCTGTGAAGGTATCTATTTCTGCGTGTAGTCGAAAAACACCTGGTGATGTCCAGACTATGGGATATTCCCAAACGGCGAAGTGATCGTTTTGTGTGGGTTGGCCAATCTCAAGGCCATCCCCTTGGAGAATGGGTGCTGGTATGGGTGTGGCATTTTCCCAGGGGTCGAGGGCGCGAACCCGTACGATGGCTTTTTCGCCCACCATGCCATCTGCTGGTGCGATGACAACAAGGCGTGTGAGTTTGCCCGGTGCAATGGTAAAACGAGGGGCATCGGTGAGGCGTATCCAGTTGTTGCTGTTGTCGGGGTTGATGAGAAAGAGAAAGTTGCCGTCTTCGGTGGCAAAGGTGGGCGCTTGCCAGTTGGTGCAGGTGATGTGGAGGGTATCGCCTTTTTGGAGTGTGCCTGCTGTGATGCGAAAATCAATGTCGTGGTGCCACGGGTTGAGGTCACCCCGTTTTTCGTATGTGGTTTCGATTTGGACGTGGTTGGGTGATTGGACGGTAAGGTGATCGGGTGCGTTGGGGTCTTGTGTTTGCAAGTCGGCCCAATCAAAGGGCCAGCGCCATGCGATGCGAAGGCGTGCGCCTGTGGTTAATGTGGTTTCACTGATGGTAAATTGAAATGTGAGGGTGA
>JAYODI010000095.1:15044-21386 GCA_038279365.1 Candidatus Latescibacterota bacterium
CGTGCGCCTGTGGTTAATGTGGTTTCACTGATGGTAAATTGAAATGTGAGGGTGACGGGTTCCCCTGCGACAATGGTGTCGGGCATGGTGAGGGTAGCCAAACCATATTTTTGATTGCGCTCTGTTTCGGATAGATTGGACAGATGATAGACACGTCCTTTATCATGTTCACCCGTGAAAACAGATGCGGCAATGAGTTGTGCGTCTTTGGATGTCATTGGGACCCATACCAGTTTAAGATTTTGCGGTGGTTATCGGGAACAGGTTTTTCAGCGATTTCTATTTGGCTGAGAAATTCAAATGTGATGCCTTCGGTGAGTACGGCATGGTCAAGTTCGTTTTGAATGGGGTAATAAAAGACGTGGGCCGTACCTAAGTTGGGGAATTGGAATGTGCGCAAAAAAGTAAGGTGATTGGGATCGAGTATCACACCCAATTCTTCGTCAATTTCGCGTAAGATGGTTTCTTGTGGTGTTTCATTTTTTTCTGACCACCCGCCAAAAAGCCCCCATTTAAAGTTGTCGTCGCGCAGTTGCATGGCAATGCATTGGTGTGGATTTTCGAGGATGATGGATGATCCGCTGGGCAAGTTAGTATCCAATGGCCAACCCTTTGGTGTAGAGAGTGGTTGAAACAGGGCTTACAAATTACACCGAGAAAGGATAGATGCCAGAGAAAATTTGAGGGGAGGGTGAGGAATATTTTTTATGATCGTGGTTTCGATACGGGTATGCAAATATGTGTCTTGTCTTATGTGGGGTCGCTTGATGTTGCGTGTAATACCAAGATCTGTTTTGAAGAATTGGAATGGAATTTTTCCTCGTTGTAATCGCCCATTTTGTGATCAACTGTGAAGCCATTGTATTTCATTAATGCATTCAATTCTTGAGGGAAGTGTAGTCTGGCGTGGATGACGTCTGTGATTTCTTCTGTACCGTCTGGAAGTTGATGGGCCATTGTGATTGTGTTGATTTGTTTTTCGTTGTTGTATAGAAATTGCGATGTAACAGTGACCATGCCTTCACCTTTTGGGTTGGGATATGTTCGTGTACTGGGCGGTTTGTTTGGGTCGTTGTTGAGGTATTTGAATTGTGGGTTGTGTGTGTCAATGATGAGTTTGCCATTGGGTGTGAGATGTTCTTTGACACACGCCAAACAGGCTTCAAGATCTTCAAGTGCTTGCAGGTGAACGATGCTGTTTGACGGGATGATGATCAGAGGAAATTTTGTGTGTAAATGAAAGTCGCGTATGTCTGCTTTTAGTAGGTTAACAGAGACACGTTCTGCTAACTGTTTTCTTTTGGCGTGTTCCAACATCGAGTCAGACATGTCAATGCCGGTGACTTTGAACCCTTCTTTGGCAAGTGGAATGGCGATTCGTCCCGTTCCTACGGCAAGCTCAAGAATTGGGTCGCCATATGTTTGGGCTTGGTGAATCCAAAAGTGAATGTCTTCAAGCGGTGTTAGCGCATCATAGTGCGCACCGTTAAAGTAAAAATGATCTGTATCTGGTGCGTTCATATTTTGTCCTGAGAAACGATGGGTGTTAGTAGAAAATATATTTATTTGACTGTAGTTGTATGAATAATGGTTTCGATAGGGTTATGAATTTATGTTCTTTGTTTGACTCCATTATTTTGGATGTGTGCGATATACTGAAATGGTATCTATATCTTGGGGTATGAATTCTCTGAGATGTAGACGCTCGGTCGTGATTTTCATTTGGTATGGATTCCCATAAGGCGCGATTAATTTATCAAGGCAATTTTTTGTGCTTGTTCATCATGATATATCACCATAAGATTGCAAAATCAATATCATTTCTGAGGCTGTTATCTTATAAAGTGAGAAGGTTAAACATGAATTCTTTTGGTTGCTTATTTTTTGAAACGTTGATTGCGGGTGTGGAAAGTGTTCGAGGCATGATGTCTGACCTAACGGAAGTCGCCGAGGCGGTTGCATCCAAACTTATTGATGGCGGTGAAATCTATATTGCGAGTGTGCGTCCAGATTTTACATCAGAAGGGTTTATTCGGTCGGGTGGGTTGATGATGTTGAAGGAATATCATGCGGATCAAGAATTGTCTGATAACGATGTGGTGATTATTGGGTGGACGGATACGGAACGTGATGAGACAGATGTGTTGTTGCGTGAGATCAAAAAGACGGGGGTGTTTGTGGTGGGGATTGGCTCGGGTTGTGGAACGCTTGTAAATTTGGTGGATGTTTTTTTAGAAAGCAAGATGGGTTTAGAAGATTCGGTCACGGCTTCTTTTGGTGGGGTTGCCTATCCGTTTCTTTCGTTGCAAAATCTGATTTTGTTGTGGGCGTTTACGGGTGAACTTGTGGCAGCATTGACGCGCAGAGGGCAGATGCCTGCGATGTTTCAAAGTGTGCTTGTGCCTGGGGCGAGACAACGCAATGCCGATATTGGCAGTTCTCGGTTTCACAAAACACATGCGGTGTCACCTGTTCCACCCGCGTTGCTTGGAAATGCGTATATCGATAAAATTAAGAGCTGTTTTGTCACCGTGCGTGATCAAGAAATGGAGGCGATTTCTAAAGTGGCAAATGCGTGTGTCGATGTGCGGAGAAATGGAGGGCGTATTTATGCCTATCTCATTTCTCATTTTCCTGTACATCAGGCTGGGGCACCGGGTGATCCTGAGTTTATGATCCCTTTAAAAGTTTTGAGAGGTGAAACACCTGATGAGAATGCGTTGGCAAACACGTTACAATCGGGCGATTTGTTTTTCTTTTTGGGTTATTATCGTCGGCCAGCAAAAGCATATGAAATTGCACGTGAGTTGAACTGCCAAATCGTTGAGATTATTACAGGGACGGATGCGTCGGTGCTGGAGGGGCCTGAGCCTGATTTTGTGATTCATCCCGGCTGGCATTATACCGATTCTTTGGTGGATGTACCGGGATACGATGTGCGCATTTTACCGGCGTCTGGAATTATGCAGGCCGCCATTTATTGGGCTGTTGTAGGGGAGATGGGTGAGTTGTTGAAGGGATAGATGGGTTTTGATATGGGATATCAAAAAGGCGACTCGTTTGAGTCGCCTTTTTGATTATGTAGATGTGATGACATTTGTCCGAGATGGGATTGGGATAGGTTCTCCATTATCTCGATAACTTTCTTTTATTCCTTCCCAGGCATCTTCTAATTCTACGAGTGCTTGATCTGGTGTGTCTGCAAATGCAGATACATTTGGCAATTCGACAAAATGTGCAAGCCAATCACCGTCCTCATCCTGATACAATTTGATTGAGAAACCATCGAATGTATTATTGTTCACGACCTGTTTCCTCCTCATATTGTTTCAAAAACTGTTCGACTTGATATCCTTTGGCCATATTTCCTCGTTTTTGAATAGAGATACGGAACCTTGTCGGCGAATACCAGATTCGATGACTGCCTCGTTGGCGATCAAATATCCAATTACATTGTCGAAGTAGCGATTCAAAGTCGGCAAAATGTAAACTCTTTGGGTTACGCTTAGCTTGATCTAATAATTTGTCTTTGGGTGCCATGTATCATGATACTTATTTTTGATACATACTGCAAGATTTAGACCGGAATAATTTGCGATTCAATATCTTTGGGTGTTTCGGTGAGGATTTCGCAGCCCTTTTCGGTAACGACGACAATGTCTTCAATGCGAATGCCGCCCCATTCGGGGAGATAGATGCCGGGTTCCACGGTGATGACCATGTTTTTTTGAAGGGGGGCGTCGGTGGCGCGTGCGGAGAAGCGGGGCATTTCGTGAATGTGGAGGCCCACACCGTGACCGAGGCTGTGGCCAAAGTTGTCACCATAGCCTGCTTCTGCGATGACATCACGTGCAAGGGCGTCGATTTCGCGACCATTGGGGCCGGGGCGAATGCCTGCAATGGCGGTTTTTTGGGCGGTGAGAACGATGTCATAAATTTTGCGGTAGGTGTCGTCGGGTTCACCCATGACAATGGTGCGGGTCATGTCGCCGTGGTAGCCATCGACGAGTGCGCCCATGTCTATGACAATGGGCACGCCTTTGGGAATGGGTGCGTCGGAGGGGCGGGCATGGGGTTTGGCGCCGTTGGGGCCAGCGGCAACGATGATGTCGAAGGAGGGTTCGCGACCGTCGATGTCGAAGAGGGCTTGTTTGATGGCCCATTGGAGGGCTTTTTCGGTGATGCCAGGTTTGAGAGCTTGCAGGGCGCGAGAGAATGCGTAGTCGGTCACTTTGACGGCGTGGCGCAGGGTTTCAATTTCGGCAACAGATTTGACTTCGCGCAGGTCTTCCACGAGGTTTTTGGTGGGGACCCATTCAATGTTGGGGGTTGCTTCTGTGTAGGTGTTAAATTCGGAAATGGTGAGGTGATCGGCTTCAAAACCGACGCGTTTGGCGTTCATTTTTTCGAGCACTTGGGGTAAGGTACCGATGAAGTCATACCCTGCTTCTACCAATTCAAAGTCGTGGCATTCTTGTTCGACTTGGGTGTAGTAGCGAAAGTCGGTGGCGAGGTAGGCGTGGTCTTTGGAGAGGAAACACACGCCTGCTGACCCTGTGAATCCGGTGAGGAAACGGCGGTTTTGGGGGTTGGTGATGATGAGGGCGTCGAGGTCGTTGAGTTTTTCGCGGAGGAAGGTGAGGCGGTAGGTGGTCATGGACTTTCCTTGAATAATTTTAAAATAACGATGGATTTATGCGATCATGATGTAGACAAACGAACGTTTATCTTTGTTTGCCTTTGGCACGACTTACTTTGTCTCAACAGCAAGAAAAAGTAAGCAAGAGAATGAGAGTAATTTGAGCATTCGATGGGGGCCGTCCCTCAAGTGCCGGGAGGGCTGATTTTCCGCAAATATCTTTTGAGGGTGCATGGAGGACAGTGGCCTGCAACCTTTGAGAATATAAAAAAATATGTAGCTGAACGGAATGGTGCGGAAAATCATGATTGTTTAACGTGAAGTTATATTGTGATTATTTATGTGATGAGTGATTGTAATAATTTTGGGAATTGACGGTAGATGTTGGCTAAAATTTTTGATGTGCCAGTATATGACAGAAAGGTGTTGTGAGGATGTCATTTTTTTAGAGATAGGGTTCAAGCTGACTGCCGACCGCTGATAGCTTTGCAACTGATGCAAACGATTATTTGTCTCAGGCACTTTCGATGATATATTATACGGATTATTGATTTGAACCAAAGAGGAATTTTATGATTCGGGCGATGACGATTTTGTTGGTGTATCAGTTGGTGGGGGAGGCTTTGGTGATGGCGGCCCATTTGCCAGTGCCGGGGCCGGTGATGGGGATGATGTTTTTGTTTGTGACGTTGTGGGTGCGTGGGGCGGTGCCTGATGATGTGCAGACGACGGCGCAGGGGATGTTGCGGCATTTGTCTTTGTTGTTTGTGCCTGCGGGTGTGGGGGTGATGGTGCATGCCACGGTGGTGGCCGATGCGTGGCTTTGGGTGATGGTGACGTTGGTTTTGAGTGTGCTGATTACGTTAGCAGTGACGGGGTGGACGATGCAGTTGGTGAAAGGGCGATAGTGTGGAGACACGTGTGAGTGAAATTTGGGTGTATTTGTCGCAAACGCCGCTGTTGTGGTTGACCATGACGTTGTTGGTGTATCAGGGGGCATATTGGTTGTACCGGCGCACAAATATGATGCCGGTGTTTAATCCGGTGTTGTTGGCTGTGATGGCGTTGGTGGGGATCTTGACGTGGACGGATACGTCTTATGCAACGTATTTTGAAGGGGCGCAGTTTGTACATTTTTTGTTGGGGCCAGCAACAGTGGCTTTGGCGGTGCCGCTGTATTTGTATGTGGGAAAGTTAAAGGAGATGGCGTGGGCGATTGGTGTGGGGTTGGTGGTGGGGGCGGTGGTGGCGATTGTGTCGGCGGTTTGGATTGGGCGTGCGTTTGGGGTGTCGGATGTGATTTTGTTGTCTTTGGCACCCAAGTCGGTGACCACACCGATTGCGATGGGGA
Source organism: Candidatus Latescibacterota bacterium (assembly GCA_038279365.1). Taxonomy (GTDB): domain Bacteria; phylum Latescibacterota; class UBA2968; order UBA2968; family UBA2968; genus JABIFK01. The sequence continues at coordinate 21,035 of JAYODI010000095.1, forward strand.
TTTCTGAGAAAATTGGTGGGTTGCCATCGCTTACGGCGGTGTTGGTGATTATGACGGGTATTTTGGGTGCGGTGATGGGGCGTGGGTTTTTGCAGTGGATTGGGATCAAAGATCGCAGTGTGTTGGGGTTTGCAATTGGGTTGGCGTCTCACGGTATTGGTACGGCACGGGCGTTTCAGATGGATGATGAAGCGGGGGCGTTTTCTGGGTTGGCCATGGGGTTGAATGCGGTGGCGACGGCGTTGTTGGTGCCACTCATTATTGGGTGGTTGGTTTGAGAGACGGCAAACGGCAAATGGCAAATGGCAAATGGCAAATGGCAAATGGCAAACGGCAAATGGCAAACGGCAAA
>JAYODI010000014.1:0-20822 GCA_038279365.1 Candidatus Latescibacterota bacterium
TGTTACAATGGGACATCGTCCTTTGAATATTTGATTTTTAGGTGTGGTTTCTTTATTTTAGACCCGTAATGAATATCTTTGTCCATGGTGTGCTTTTATGGCTCCTTAAAAAACATGACAAGTAAGGTAAGGCCATGAATATTCAAGATTTATTGTTGTCAGTGGTTGCCATTTTATATGCGCTTGGTGCAGTGGGATACGCCCTCAACTTTTATCAAGCCAATGATCTTTGGCGACGTGTGGGCATTTGGAGTTTGAGTGGTGGGTGGGTTGTGCATTGTGGCTTGGTGTTGTTTATGTCTGCTGAAGCGGGCACTGTGCCACTCACACGAGAAATCTTGCCATCCTTATGTGCGTGGCTTGATGTTGTGGTCTATTTGTATTTGGAGTGGACCACAAAAGACCGCTCTTTGGGTGCACTGATTGTGCCCATTGTATTGGTTTTGCATTTGTTGACCTTGTCCAACATGATTGGTGTTGCAGATCCAATTAGCGTTAGTCACAATGCCGGTTGGTTTCGCGCTCATGTTTTGGCCTATGTTTTGGCCTATGCAGCTTTGGCCATTTCTTGTGTAAGTGCCATTATGTATGTGATGCTTTTGGGGGAAATTCAGGCCAAACATCTTGGTTTTTTCTACAATCGTTTGCCTTCTTTGGATGTGCTCAACCAAATTAATGATAAGGCTGCAACTTTTGGATTTGTGTTTTTAACATTGGGGTCTGTCACGAGTTCTATCTGGGCTTATCAAGAGTTGTATCGTCTTTGGGTTTGGAGTGATCCGGCCTTTTTACCCATTTTGATTTCATGGATTATATATGCCGGTCATCTCTATGCTCGTTATTTTGCTGGTTGGCAAGGCAAACGATCGGCCATGTTGTCTATTGCGGGTTTTGTGTTGGTGATTTTTGCATTTCCTGTTATTGGAGTCCTTTTTTCTGGGCAACATCCCCTCGGCGGGTAAGTTGGAAGGTTTTACAATGGGCTTTCCTGTGGTGCTCAATATTGATGGGCGTTTGTGTTGTGTGGTGGGGGCAGGCAAGGTCGCCGAGCGCAAAGTGCAAAGTGTGTTAAAGGCCGGTGCACGGGTTCGTGTTGTGGGCCTTGATCCAACACCCCAATTGATGAAGTTGGCCCATGACAAACAAATTGAGTGCTACCAACGCCGATTTGTAGATGCCGATTTGACAGGGTGCTGGATGGTTTTTGCAGCAACTGATGACGACGAAGTCAATGCCCATGTTGGTGCGCTGGCGAATGAACAAGGTATTTTGTTTGGACATGCTGCTGGTGGGAGCAGTGATTTTATGTTACCTGCTGTTTTGGATATTGGCGATTTGCAAATTGCTGTGTCCACAAATGGGGCGTCTCCGCTTTATGCGCGATGGGTGCGCGATTATTTACAACAGCATCTTGTCGATGAGCATGCCGAAGTGTTGTCTGTTTTGAAATGGGCGAGAGAAAAACTTAAAAGTGATTTGCCTAACGATTCTGTCAAACGGCAAAAAATTTGGCGAACACTGATTTCCAAAGAGATGGTTGAAGCCGTTCAAGTCGGAAATGTGAACCAAGTTAAACAACGGATATCCGAATGCCTATCGTTGTCACAGGGTTAAGCCATCGCACGGCACCCGTTGCAATTCGCGACGGCGTGGCTGTTTTGCCAAAAGCCGTAGATGCGGTATTGCACGCATTGCAACACATACCTATTGTTTCTGAGTGTGCCTTGTTGTCTACATGTAACCGCACGGAAATCTATTTGGTGACCTCACAAGTAGACGAGGCCATTGACCAGGTTTGGGATATTGTGGGAAAAGAAAGTGGTATTTCTCCAGAAGAATTACGTGCCCATCTGTTTGGGCATGTCGATGCCGAGGCTGTGAGACATCTTTTTGGTGTGGCGTCTGGATTGGATTCGATGGTGATGGGGGAGCCACAAATTGCGGGCCAAGTAAAAGATGCGGGTGCTTTTGCGCTTTCGGCTGGATCGAGTAAAACCATCTTGAATCGGTTGTTTCGTTCAGCAACAGAGGCTTCAAAGCGGGCACGCACCGAAACGGAAATTGGCACAGGTGCTGTTTCTGTGAGTTTTGCAGCGGTAGAGTTGGCTAAGAAAATTTTAGGTAACTTAGAGGGGCAGCGCGCCTTGGTGTTGGGGGCTGGCGAAATGAGTGAACTCACCGCACGGCATTTGATAGACAATGGGGTAAAATCACTCACCGTGGCCAGCAGAACGCTTGAACGTGCAGAAGATTTGGCCGAAAGGATTCAAGGTCGGGCTATTGCTTGGGATGTGGCGATGGCGCATTTGGATCAGGCAGATGTGGTGATCAGTTCTACCAGTGCCGAGGTCTTTGTATTAGAGCGGGATGCCGTGGCGGCCGCTATGCAAAAGAGAAAAAATAAGTCGATGTTTTTGATTGATATTGCCATGCCCCGCGATATAGACCCTGAGGCAGGCAAGCTCTACAATGTTTTTCTTTATGACTTAGACGATTTGGAATCGGTGGTTGGAGCGAATTTAGAAAAACGCAAAATAGAAGCACAAAAAGTTGCGCATATCTTAGATGAAGAAGTACGGGCATTTGTGGCTTGGATTAATTCTCTCGATGTGGTGCCAACCATTGTGGCATTGAGGCAACATTTTCAAGGGTTTCTCGAATCCGAATTGGAACATGCACGATTGGATGATTTAACAGAAGAACAACAAGCTCAAATTGCTTATTTGCTCAGGCGCTATATGAATAAGTTGTTGCACAAACCGGTTACACGCCTAAAAGAAGCTGCCGAAGCCGAAGATGGAATGGGATATGTCGAGGCATTGTCCTATTTGTTTGAATTGTCATCATCAGCCCAGCAAAAAACCGCGCAACATACCAATGAGGAAATACCGGATGTCCGATAAGCTGACAATAGGTTCTCGGGGAAGCAAGCTGGCTTTGTGGCAAGCAAATTGGGCAAAAGACCTATTGTGTGAGCACTTTCCCAATTTGCAAGTTGAGATTCAAGTGATTCGCACCCAGGGAGATCGCATGGCAGAAGTGCCGCTTTCACAAATGGGTGGAAAAGAAGTTTGGACCAAAGAAATAGAGCAAGCTTTATTAGATCATCAAATTGATTTGGCCGTTCACAGCCTCAAAGACCTCCCAACCCTATTGCCATCAGGGTTGATGTTGGGGGCAGTGAGTAAGCGTGAAGATGTTCGCGATGCATTGGTGAGTTTGGAGGGGAAGCGTTTTGCAAATTTGCCTCAAAATGCGCGTGTTGCAACAAGCAGCTTAAGACGGCAAGCACAACTGCTCAATGCGCGACCTGATTTAAAAATAGAGAGCATTCGTGGCAATGTGGATACGCGGTTGCGCAAGTTGGAAGAAGAACCTTTTGATGCGATCATTTTGGCTTCTGCTGGGTTGATTCGTTTGGGGCTTGGTGCGCGAATTACGGAGTTTTTAGACCCCACTTTGTGTGTGCCAGCACCAGGGCAAGCCGCGTTGGGAATAGAAACCCGGCAACATGATGATCGCGTTGCAATGTATGTGGCTGTATTAAATGATTCAGATGCCTTTAGAGATGTGATTGCTGAGCGTGAAATGCTTCGATCATTAGAAGGTGGGTGTCGTGTGCCCATTGGGGCGTGGGCTCGGTTGGCCTCTGGACATTTTGTATTAACGGGGGTGGTGGCGACCCCTAATGGCCTGCGGGTGATCAAAGAAACAATAGAAGGCCAAATCAACGACCCGCTAGCTTTGGGGCGAGAAATGGCCAACAAATTGCGCCAACAAGGCGCGGCAGAAATTCTCGCAGATTTAGAAAATGTCTGATTGCCGCTTTTAAAGCGGCATTTTATTTGAAGGTGAAGATGCAAATAGGCTGTGTTTATTTGGTGGGTGCTGGTCCTGGTGATCCAGAGCTATTGACACTAAAGGGGCTTCGGTTGCTTCAGCAGGCCGATGTAATTTTATATGATGGCTTGGCAAACCCATCGTTGTTGTTACATGCAAAAGAAACCTGTGAGGTGGTGAATGTTGAAAAACGCCCAGGCTTTCATCGCGTGCAACAAGGCGATATTAATAAGCTCATGGTAGAATATGCTGGTGCAGGAAAAAGTGTGGTGCGTTTAAAAGGGGGCGACCCGATTGTGTTTGGGCGTGGTGGGGAAGAGGCAGAAGTGCTTCGGCAAGAAGGGATTCCATTTGAGATTGTGCCTGGTATTTCAAGTGCAATTGCAGCACCCGCTTATGCCGGAATTCCCGTTACGCATCGGGGGGTATCCACGCATTTTACTGTGGTCACTGGCACCACAACCGCATTGGATGGTCAGCACGAAGTCAATTGGGAATTGCTTGCCCTAGCGGGGGGCACATTGTTGATCCTAATGGGCACACGCAACCGGGCCGAAATAGCCCAGCGATTGATAAGTGGGGGGCGAGCACCAGAAACACCCGTTGCCATTGTATATCGTGGAACGACGCCATTTCAAAAGACCACGCGCATCCAATTGAAGGATTTGGCAGAAACTCCGGTTGAAAATCCGGCGGTTATTGTTGTTGGTCCTGTTGCGGGAATCGATTTTTCTTGGTTTGAGTCTCGTCCGCTTTGGGGAAAAACCATTGCCGTGACACGTGCTCGCACCCAAGCCAGTGGTTTGGTGAGCCTGTTGTCTGTTATGGGAGCCGATGTGATTGAGGTGCCCACCATAGAGGTGGTGCCCTGCGATCATTGGAACCTTGTTGATGAAGCCATTTCGCGTTTAAATCAAACCGACTGGGTGGTGTTTACGAGCACCAATGGCGTTGATTATTTTTTTGAACGCATTTTTGCTTTGAATTTGGACGTGAGAGTTTTCGGACAGGTTAAGGTGGCCAGTATTGGCAAAGCAACCAGTGATCGCATACGCAATTATCATCTCCACGTTGATTTGGAGCCGACCACGAACATCTCAGAAGGGCTTTTGGAGGCATTTCAAAAACAAGTGGAGTTAGAGGGGGTGCGTATTTTGTTTCCCAAAGCCGAGTCTGCACGGGCCATTTTGCCCAATGGTTTGCGCAATTTTGGTGCAGTGGTAGAGGAAGTTGTGGTTTACAAAACGGTGCAACCAAATGCGCTTCCTGAGCGTTTTAAGCAAGTAGTGGCAGAAAAAAAACTTGATTTAATCACATTTACAAGTTCGTCAACCGTGACAAATTTTGTGGATATGTTGGATAATTTTGAATTGCTCAAAGACTTTCAGGCTGCATGTATTGGCCCCATTACGGGGAAAACGGCAACTGATTATGGCATCAAAATAGTCGTGCAACCCGAAGCAGATGATATTTCGGTAGATGGTTTGGTCAATGAAATCGTTACTTTTTTTGCCAAATAGGTTTAAATATCGCGCTTTTTGGCTTTTATGAATCTAAAAATGCGGTTGACACACTACTAAGGAAGTCGTAAATTTTAAATTAGTTAAACAAATATTTGAATTTCACGCTGGTCTGGTCGATAATTACTTAATATCGCATCTTCGTGATTCCGTCTTTTGACAGGGGGCATGGCATGAAAAAGTTCATTATGACAGCATGTGTGGGGGTTGCATTGGCAGGTAGTGCCATTGCTGGTCCGTTGACACAGGGGTTGGAAATTAACGGGGGCGAAAACAGTTTTGCCGCCCTTACTTTAAAACGCGCTCAAAATGTAAAAGAAGAGTCTGGTGAGATTAAGTTGCGCGTTTCTCTAAATGAAGCACAACAACTAAAAGGTTATGGTTTTGTGCTCCAGTTTGACCCAACCAAATACGAATTTGTATCGGCCCAAGAAGTAGATGGTAACTTGCTTAATACAGGCACAGAGCAATCGACCTTGTTTTTGGCTTCCGATAAAACACCTGGCCAAGTTGCTGTGGGTTCCATGAAAGTGGATGGTGAAGGTGCCAATGGAGCTGGTGATTTGGTAGAATTCACTTTTCGAACACAAAGCCCACCCTTGTCCACTGATTTTCAAATTTTAGATGGTGTGCTCGTTGATCTCACGGGCAGCATTGATGCCATCAACAACATCGAAATTGGCAACTTAAAGCCTGTTCCAACAGATTATTCTTTGGAACAAAATTTACCCAACCCTTTTAACCCATCAACGACCATTAAATATCAATTGCCAAACTCGGGTGAAGCCACCTTGGTCATTTACAATTTACTCGGTCAACAAGTGCGCACTTTGCTCAAAGAAACGATGGAAGCAGGTTACCACTCAGTTGTTTGGGACGGCAAAGATGAATTGGGCAAACAAGTGGCCAGTGGTGTTTATATTTATCGTTTGCAATCAGGTGACTTTTCAACAGCAAAACGTATGATGTTGTTGAAGTAGAGGCTCATTCTTTTTACAAAAGGCCGTCTCAAGCGAGACGGCCTTTTGTGTTTGTGGCGAGAGGTATACTGTCAATGATACGTGTTGGATTGGTGGGTTATGGTTTGGGCGGCAAGGTTTTTCATGCACCCTTAATCCGTTTGGCGCCCGATTTGGAGTTGTATGCAATCTGCTCTCGGTCAGAAGATAAGCAGGCCTTGGCCAAAAAAGATTATCCAAACATAAAAACCTATGGTCATTATGAGCAAATGCTTGCCGATGATCAGGTGGATCTGGTTGTGTTGTCTACCCCACACGACACCCATGCTCCCTTGTCCATTCAGGCAATGAATGCGGGTAAGCATCTTGTGACCGACAAAGTCATGTGTTTAAATGAATCAGAAGCTTTGGCCATGATTGAAGCTTCTGTAAAAAATGATGTTTTGTTGAGCGTGTTTCAAAACCGACGGTGGGATGGGGACTTTCTCACCTTGCAAAAATTGATGGCAGAAAACGCACTGGGTGAGATATTTACAGTAGAGTCGAATATTACTTCATTTGGTGGTGCGCCATCAGGGTGGCGTGCCTGGCAAAAAAATGGCGGGGGGCGAGTGCGTGATTGGGGCGCTCATTTGATTGATCAGGCCCTTCAATTATGGGGCGTGAAAGTAAGTCAAGTTTTTGCAGATTTTCAATTTCATTACCCCACTGAGCGGTCTGATGTTGAAAGCACGGCCATGATTCACTTGCGTTTTGAGAATGGAATACGTTTTTTTATTGAACTGGGTAGTGCGTGGATGTATCCAAAGCCGCGTTTTCATGTGCGAGGGGAAAAGGGAAGCTTCCGGAAATATGGTGTTGACCCCCAAGAAGCGGCCATGAAATTAGGTACGTTTGGTTTGTCCATACCAGAAGACGTGGCGCGCTATCAAATGCGTATCAAAAATGAAAAAGGGCAAACGCAGGAACCTCAGGTTCCTGTCGTTCCGGGTTGTTATCGAACATATTATGACAATATTGGTGCCGTTTTGGCACACGGTGCAGATTTATTGGTCAAGCCATCACAATGTTTGGATGCCATTTGTGTGTTAGATGCGGTGTTTGAGTCGGCAAAACGTGGTGAAGTCATTTCGTTATAAATTGTTATGGAGGGCGTATGGTTTGGGGACTTTTGATGTTCATTATCTTTTTTGTGTGTTATTTGGGGCAGTCTATTTCTTCGGGAATGGAAGGTAAGCGCGGTTGGACATTGCAATGGGCTTGTTGGTTTGTGGCTTGTGGAACGATGTTGATTTGTTATTTAGCGGTTTAAGGGTATGACATTTGTTGAAACAAAACGTCACATCAACAAACCCACCCAAACCTATGGTTGTGAGTTGGTCAAACAAGGGAAAGGGTGGGTTTTGTTGCATTATATTTCCCAAAAGGCTTGGCAAATTGTAGATGCCCATTTGCCGAAGGGAAGTTCTACTTGGGCTTTTTATGAAGAAGGTGCATCGTCTGTGATTTGGCGTATGGTTGATCCTGCGGGGCAGTTGGTGGGGCACCTTTTCCATATCTGTTCAGATATCACTGTCAAATCAAATGGTGTGGATTATTTAGACTTGTTGTTGGATGTTTGGGTAGATGCTCAGGGGCATGCCCATCTTTTAGATGCAGATGAGCTATTTGAATGTGTTGCCCAACAAAAAATATCTCTTGAGCAAAAGTGTCATATAGAGGCTTTGGCTGTGCAGGTTTTAGATAATTGGCAGATGGATGTTCAGAACTTGGAAGAAAGACTCGTATAAATAATCACGAGGTTGTTGGATGTTTTGGGTTTTGGTGCCGTGATCTTTCCTTCAAACATCTTGACTTTATTGGTCTAAAGGTTTATTATTCAAGCGATTCCTCAAAATATCCCCCCATAATTCCCCCATTGTTTTAAACTTTAGATCCCCACTTTGTTTGGTCTTATATCGCACTGGTGTTTCATGGCAGATTCAGAGCCTGTATCTCCATTTCGTTTGGGGGTATTGGCATCTCATGATGGCACAAATTTCCAGTCTATACTTGATCGTTGTCTAACGGGTGAGATTCCCGCGCAAGTCAGTGTTGTGATTAGCAACAACAGTCGGTCTGGCGCGGTTCATCGGGCACTCCAATCGGGCATAAACACCTGCCATTTGAGTGGCGAAACACACCCCAATAAAGAAGGCTTGGATCAGGCAATTACGCAGGTTCTGTGTGAACATCAGGTAGACTTGGTCGTGCTTGCTGGCTACATGAAAAAACTCGGGCAGTGTTTGCTTGAAACATTTAAAGGCCGAGTGATCAATATACATCCCTCTTTGTTGCCTGCTTTTGGTGGGAAAGGGATGTATGGTAAACGTGTGCATCAAGCCGTTTTGGATCATCGTTGTGCCATAACGGGTGTTACGGTGCATATGGTAGATGGCGAGTATGATCACGGACAAGTGATCGCACAGGAAATCGTGCCCGTGCTAAGGGGGGATACTGCAGATACATTGGCACGGCGGGTTTTGCAAATGGAGCACAGATTATATCCCAGTGTTGTTCGACGATTGGCACGGGGGCAAATTCGAATGACAGGTCACGGCATCAAAACGACCGTTTAGCCTTGTTTTGGAGACTATGAATATATGGCTTTTTCTTTTTCTCGTATGTTGTCGAACGATATTGGTATCGATCTTGGCACGGCCAATACACTTGTCTATGTGAAAGGGCAAGGGATTGTTGTTAATGAACCTTCCATTGTGGCTTTAGAAAAAAAGACCCGAAAACCTTTGGCTATTGGGGCCCAAGCCAAGGAGATGTTGGGGCGTGAAAATCCCGACATAGAAGTGGTACGTCCTTTGCGCGATGGTGTGATTGCAGATTTTGATGTCACCGAAGAGATGTTGCGGTTTTTTATTAAAAAAGTACAAAAAAATAAACTTTTGGTTCGGCCACGTATTGTGATATGTGTTCCTTCAGGAGTCACGGCTGTAGAAATGCGTGCCGTTCGAGAATCTGCCGAACGCGCAGGGGCACGAGAAGTGTATCTGATTAAAGAACCGATGGCTGCTGCCATTGGCATTGGTCTGCCCGTAGAAGAAGCTATTGGTTCAATGGTGATTGATATTGGTGGTGGCACAACCGAAATTGCCGTTATCGCATTGTCGGGCATCGTTACGGCTCGATCCATCAAAACGGCGGGTGATGAACTAACCGAGGCCATTGTGCAATTTATGAAGCGCAAACACAACCTCTTGGTAGGGCAACGTACTGCCGAAAAGATTAAGTGTGCCATTGGTTCTGCTGGTGCATTAGATGAAGAGTTGCAACACACGTGTCGTGGCTTGGAATTGGTTCAGTCTATACCCAAAACCATTATTGTTGATTCAACCGAAATTGCAGAGGCGTTGGCAGAATCGGTCAGTTCCATTATTGACGCAGTGCGTCAAACGCTTGAACAAACGCCACCTGAATTGGCTGCTGATATTTTGGATCGGGGTATCATTATGACGGGTGGTGGAGCACTGTTAAAAGGTTTGGATCGCAGATTGGTAGAAGAAACCAGTTTGCCCGTGATTGTTGCAGATGATCCGCTTACCTGTGTTGTGCGAGGTACGGGCAAAGTTTTGGAAGATATTGAAGGCTACCAAAAAGTTCTTGAATAGGATGATATGCAACGATTATATGCATTTTTAGGCGATCACAGGGGTTATGTAATATTGTCAGGAGCTGTGATCCTGTCTTTGGTGATGTTGTCTCTCGATATGGCCACGCGTTTACAATTTGCCCGGGGGGTGACCACTGGGCTGATGTCTGTTGGTCACCGTGTTTTCGCGTGGCCTTTAGATTTGGCAAGTTTGCGGTTTGAAAATGGGGTTTTGCGTGAGCAAAATCTAAGGTTATCCTTGGAGTTGTTGCGCTTGCGCGAGGCCCGTTTGGAAAATACGCGGCTGCGTCAATTGTTACAGTTTCGATCTGCTCAGGCCACAGCAGACAATTTTATTGCGGCCAAAGTTTTGGCGCGAAATCCTGCCCGTATTTTAAATACCATTTTGATAGATTTGGGCTCCCGCCAAGGGCTTACACCACGCATGCCCGTCGTCACTGCTGATGGGTTGGTGGGGCGTGTGTTGGAAGTGCATGAGCAAACATCTATTGTACAATTGCTTTTAGATCGCAATTGTCGGGTCAGTGCCGTTGTGCAACGGCAAAATCGAACCCAAGGCATTGTAACATGTGAAAATGGGGTTTTTTATCTACAAAATGTGGGAGTGCGCAGTGATATTGAAGTTGGCGATGTGGTTGTGTCTTCGGGGTTGGGGGATGTGTTTCCAGGAGGGCTTTATATTGGACGTGTAGAGTCTTTGGGGGAGGCTGGGCAAGAGTTGTTTCGACAGGTAATTATAGCCCCTGGTGTTAACTTTTCCAATTTGGAAGAAGTGTTTGTTTTAAAAGATGTGGATTTGCAAAAATAAAAGCCTTGGAATTGATCTTCCAAGGCTTTTATTTTTATGGCGTAAATGTTATAACTGAATATTCTTTTTGATCTCCCTGAGGGCAGCGCCTTCAGGGGATTTTTTATAGAAGGCATCTAAGGGGAAACATCCAGAAATCATGCCGTTTCGTGGGGCGGTGGTGCAATCGCTAAAGGTACGGCATATTTTACGTTTGATCATTTCACCATTTTGAAGAACGTCAATGGGTAAGTCTGGATAAGACAGAACCATACGGCCCAAACCGATGAAGTCAACCATGTTGTCACCCACTAATTTTTGCCCCACGTGAGGCAAAAATTCTTGTAAGTAAGAATACGCAGAGCCAACAAAGAGAAAATCGGGATAGGCTTTTTTAATTTGGGCCACAATGGCCACTTGACGCGCCACGCCCACAAGCGGGTCTTCTGGGGGTTGGTAACCGTCTGATGGTGGATAATAGGCTGGGCGCTGAATGTGTGGGTTGTAGTAGGGGCTGCCCGCAGAGAGGTTTACCAGTGTAATGTTCATTTCACGAAGCAAGTCTAAAAACTTAAATGTTTCAGAAAGTTGCGCTTCTACTGGGTTGTCAAAATTGGTGCCAAAACCATATTCGTAGGGCAAATGTTCTGTGAATTCTTCGGGGATGCCTGGTCCTAATTTTTTGCCTTCCGATTTGCTGGGGTCGGGTTTAAAGGGCACAAAATCAAATGCACTTAAACGAACACCAATTTGAAGGTTTGGGTGTTTGGCACGAATGCCTTCGACAATTTCACGTAAAAAACGTGTGCGGTTTTCAAAAGAGCCACCATAGAGGCCAGGGCGTGTAAATGCGCTTAAAAACTCATGACCCAAATACCCATGACAGTGTTTGATGTCTACAAAGTGATATCCCAAATCAGCAGCCATGTCAGCCGCTTTGTGATAATCTTCAATAAGGCCTTTAATGTCGTCATCCGAAAGCAAGTTGGCATCGGAAGTGATGCCAAACTTTCTGTCGAGAATCGGGTGGCGATAGACTGTTTGAGGTTCGAGTTTGGCTTTGTCAAATGGGCGACAAAAGCGACCCGAGTGTGTCAGTTGCAACCCAATATAAAGGTCGTCTGTGTTGCCCACATGTTCTTTGTGTGCAGCAATTAGTGTTTCTCTGAGTTTTCCAATGCCTGCTTTGGTATGTTCTGCGGCAATCAATTGATTGGGGTTTGCACGTCCTTCCGGACGCACGGCAACAGCTTCGCCACCCCAAATGAGCTTTGCACCGCTTAGACCAAAGTTATGCCATCGGCGAATGGTATATTCTGAAGGATTGCCATCCGTTTCGGCATCCCAACCTTCCATGGGATGAATACAAAAGCGGTTGCCAATCGTAAATCCACCATATTCTGCTGTTTGTGCTAAGGGTGATTCGGGGGCTTTGAGAATTTCATCGTCACAGGGCAATTCGATATTTTGATCTTTCATGTGAGCCCGAAATTCATCAACTGTTTTGTGGTGGCCAACGCGAACATAATCTGCCATGGAAACTCCTTGGTCAATAATTCAATTGATTTCTTTTTGTTTGAGAGGTATGAATATAAATAAGGTTTGCAATACAAGCAATTGTTCTAAAAGGAGAGCCCCATGCAAAATGGCAGTGCAACCATCGTAGTACCAGGGGATGAACCCACGCAAATAGCAGGGTCACCCCATTTGGAAAAACTCAAACCCTATGGTCATGTGACGCTTTTTGATACCCGCCCAAGCTCCAAAGAGGAACAGGTTGAACGGGTTAGGGATGCCCATATCATCATGAATACGCGTGGGGCTGTGAAATGGGGAGAGGCAGAGTTTGCCCAATTGCCCAACTTAAAGATGATAACCACGTGTTCTATTGGAACCGATATGATTGACCTGATATCGGCCAAAAAACATGGCATTGTGGTATGTAACCAACCAGGTCGCACGGCTCCTGTGGTGGCTGAGCACATGTTTGGGTTGATGTTTGCCATATCAAAGCGTGCCGCATATTCAACGGCGCAAATGAAGGCCGGACAGTGGCCCAGAAAAGACAATGTGATGCTTCAGGGTAAAACCTTGGGTATTGTAGGAACGGGAAATATAGGTGCAGAAATGGCGCGTCTGGCGCGTGCCGTGGGCTTGGAAGTGATTGCTTGGACCTTTAACCCTTCATCAGCGCGTGCCAAAACGTTGGGGGTTCGTTTTGTTGAATTAGACGAATTGCTACAAAAATCGGATGTGGTGAGCTTGCATGTGGCTTTGACAGATGATACACGTGGTATGATAGGTGCGCGTGAATTTGGCATGATGAAACCGGGTGCATTGTTTTTAAATGGTGCCAGAGGAGCAGTGGTCGATACACCCTCTTTGGTGGATGCGCTAAACAGCGGTCATTTGGGTGGGGCAGGGATAGATGTTTTTGAAGAAGAACCTCCTCCGGCAGATTTGGCCCTTTTGCAATGTGAGCAAGTGGTACTCACCCCACATTGTGCAGATATGACGCCCGAAGGTGTGGATTTGCTCAACAGTGGGGCAGTTGAGAACGTGATCGCATTTTTAGAAGGGCGTGTACAAAATACTGTTGGGTAGGAAGTTTCTGCCCAAACAGGCAAAAAATACACCAAAAGGGATTGGGGTTTGTAATGACCCAATCCCTTTATTTGATTGATTTAAAAGGTTTTAGGGGCTTGGCTGGATGATTGGCATAGCGTTCGCTAAAAGAAAAGGCATCGCGGAATCATTCACCCTGTTGAAGCAAGAGGATCATCCTTATGCCCATTTCTGAAAGTGTTACACTGAGTCGATCTGCATCAGGTTATGCCCCTCAACGTTCGGGCATTTTTGATTCGCTCGATGTGAGCGCAACAGGTCTTTCGGCACAACGCCGAAAGCTTAATGCCATTGCCAGCAACATTGCTAATGTGGATACCACGCGCACCGAAGAAGGTGGCGCATACAAACGCAAACGCGTGATGATGATTGAGTCACCTCACATGGCGCGTTTTCGCAATATTTTACACGCCGAACAAAATAGGTTATCAAGCACCAATCAAAACCATATGCCAGGGGGGCCTGAACCTACAATTGATGAATTGTTAGGGTCGGGGGTCGAAACAGCCGAAATTCGTGAAGAACCCATCGAACCACGTTTGGTTTATGACCCAGCCCACCCCGATGCACGCGAAGATGGATATGTCGTTTATCCCGATATTAACGTGGTCACCGAAATGGTGGATATGATTTCTGCATCTCGCGCTTATGAAGCCAATGTAACGGCGATGAATGCCTCTAAAGAAATGATTACCAAAGCTCTTGAAATCTAAAAAAATATAAACGCCTAAGCGTTTAAGGATCTACTATCCCTCCACGAATCTGACCTTGAATGCAGGATCGCTCTCCCCCTTTTGAATGATCCTGTCCTTCCTCTGAAGCGGTATTCGACACCCTCGTCGAATACCGCTTTATTTTTTGTTATAATTTGGTATTCAAATGTTGAAAAAAAAAGCGTTGGTTTAATAATTGACCAACGCTTTTTTATTTTCCTTCAGGAGATAGGCACAGGCACTTACGTTGCATATGCATTGCCCATTATTTGGCTTGTAAATAGCCTTCTCTGTGGAGAAGTTCGGCCATTAAAACCGCGCCACCAGCCGCACCGCGCACAGTGTTGTGGCTTAGGGCTATGAAGCGATAATCAAACACATTGTCATCACGCAAACGCCCCAGTGAAATGCCCATGCCATTGCCTGCATCGCGGTCAAGGCGCGTTTGTGGGCGATTTTCTTCGGTGAGGTAGTTGAGAAACGGTTTTGGTGAGGAGGGTAAGCCCGTTCCTCTTGGATCACCTTGAAATGTCTGCCAGCAAGCAATAATTTCGTCTGCACTGGGTTTGGTTTCAAATGACACCGATACAGCAGCCAAATGACCGTCACTAACGGGCACACGAACACACTGCGCAGAAATGGCAGGTGTGCGTGCAGGTACAATTTCACCTTTGACCATTTTTCCCCAAATTTTGAGTGGTTCACGAATGCTTTTTTCTTCTTCACCACCAATAAATGGAATAACGTTGTCTGCCATTTCTGGATAAGTCTCAAATGTTTTTCCTGCACCAGAAAGTGCTTGGTAGGTGCATACCGACGCTTTTGTTGGAACAAACTCTGCCAAGGCATGAAAAGCGGGCACGTAGGGTTGGATGGAGCAGTTGGGTTTTACAGCAATAAACCCATTTTTGGTACCGAGCCTTTTTCGTTGTGCAGGAATAATTTCGACGTGCTCTGGATTCACTTCGGGAATGAACATGGGCACATCAGGCGTCCAACGATGGGCCGAGTTGTTGGACACCACGGGGGTTTCTGCTAAGGCATAAGCATCTTCTAGGTCGCGAATGGCGTCTTTTTCCATATCCAATGCACAACAAACAAAATCAACCTTGTTGGTGATGCTTTCAATGGCATCTACGCGTTGTACTTTGAGGTTGGCAATGTGTTCGGGAATGGCAACATCCTTTTGCGTCCAACGACCTTCCACCGCTTCTAGGAATGTTTTGCCTGCAGATCTGGGGCTTGCGGCCACAGAAACCACTTCGAAATAGGGGTGGTCTGCCAAGAGGGTAATAAACCGTTGGCCCACCATACCAGTGGCGCCCAATACGCCCACTTTGAGTTTGGACATGAAGCATCCTTTCTTCGGATCTGGGAATAAAAAAACAGTCGGTTGCCTAATGTAAAGGTAGAGGCATGCCGACTGCGAATATGTAACGCAGAGATCAACACCCAAGAGAGCGCTCCACAGGTTTTTTGCCCTGTGACAGTTTTGCAGATATTATCTGACAGAACCAGACAATGCACGTTGCGGAACGTGTATTGACTTCGGCATCTTCACCCTTTCTACCAACCATCCAGATCCGCTTCTTGTGTTGGTTTACTATTGAGAAGATGCGCCTCTACCCTTGATGGCAAAAAAGATCAAGCATTGTGGGTTTTATGTCAAGAAAAATTAAACAGGTACCCTTGTTTTGAATGATTGACTTATTGTAAGCCGATACTTACTATGTGTTTGTTCCAATAAGCAGGTAGAGACCAGGGTAAGATGGTGGAGGTTTTGTTTTTATGGATTTTCTATTTCAAGGTGCGCATTACACCATAGAGGCACATGCTGGGCATCAAAGGTTGTTGCACATACAACTTAAAGAAAAAGCACTCCAAACATTTTTGGAGGCCACAAAGGCCATGACAGAACAGCATTTGTCTTATGTGCCTTATTTGAGATTGATCGCTGCAGACACCTTAAACACTGTATTGGGAGATCATTTTTCAGATCGCGTACAAGGTATTGTTTTGGATCGTGCAACGGGCGGGTTCACTTTGTCAGTAGAGCAAGCGTTGACTCTCGATCAGCAGGTGGCACTTGGCACGGCGATTTCGCATTTGATTGGAATTCCAAATTTTGATGATATGACAAACAAGTTTTACGCCATTTTTGAAGTGCGCGATACCGATACCAGTGACTCTTATTTGCGGCAAGCCTATCGGTTGTTCACATTGCATACCGATGGCACATATGTAACAGAGCCAACCCATTGGATTTTGATGATGAAGATGGCCGAAGTGCATGCCAAGGGGGGGGAATCTCGGTTGTTGCATTTGGATGATTGGGAAGATTTGGATCGATTTTCCAAAGACCCGTTGGCCAATTATGCATTTGATTACAAGTCGCCACCGAGCAAGAATTATGCAAAAACGGTCAAAAAAACGACATTTTTTGAGCGCAACGGCCACCCTTGTGTTTGTTTTATCGATCAATTTGTTTATCCCGAAACAATTGCTGAAGCCAAGTATTTAAACGATTTATCTGCATCCATGGAAGCGTCCTCTGCTACGGTTGAGTTGCCATTGCCTATCAATCACTTGGTGGTATTAAACAATGATTTTTGGTTACATGGCAGAGCACCATTTCAGAAACATCCAGACTTAAGCCGAATTATGATGCGACAGCGTGGTTATTTTCGGCAAGGGGGGGGCGGGTGAGTATTGGGAAGTTGCCAGCAGAAGAATTGGTGAGGCGCATTCGCAAGATTCATCATGAAATACGCGCAATGGTTTTGGCCCATATTGCCAAGCAAGATTTGCAAACATTATCGGTTGTGGCAGGTGAAACATCAGGGGATACCCTATATGCGATTGATCGGGTCAGCGAAGATGGATTGTTGGCGCTTTTTGAGCGTGAATTTTCCGATGACACTGCCATAATTTTGATTGGTGAAGGTTTACCCGAACAGGGCAAAGTGATTCCTGCCCATATCAGACGAGAAGATGCGCCATATCGGGTGATTGTCGATCCCATTGATGGCACCAGGGGCCTGATGTATGACAAACGCAGTGCTTGGATATTAACCGGAGTTGCAGAAAACAAAGGCGAAGCAACATCGTTAAAAGATATATTTGCAGCTGTTCAAACCGAAATTCCCACAACCAAACAGTTTCGTTCGGATGCGCTGTGGGCCATTCGGGGGCAAGGGTGGGAAGCGGAAGGCTACAATGTTTTAAATAATGAGACATTACCCATTTTTTTGCAGCCTTCAAAGGCCACTTCCATAGAACACGGCTTTGCCATGATCGCACGCTTTTTTCAGGGTGGGAAACCCTTATTGGCACAGATTGAAGAAACATTGGTTGAGCGATTGATCGGGCCAGTTATCCCCGGAAAAGCAAGATTGTTTGAAGATCAGTATATTAGTAGTGGGGGGCAGTTTTATGAACTTATGGTTGGGCATGATCGGTTTAATGCCGATTTGCGCCCCCTTATAGAAGATGCGCTTCGTTCAAATGGTCAAGCGTTGGGAATTTGTTGCCATCCATATGATGTTTGCACCCATATTATTGCACTGGAGATGGGTGTGTGTGTTGAAAAACCCAATGGACAATCTTTGGATGCGCCTCTAAATACTACCCATCCAGTAGCCTGGGTGGGGTATGGGAACCAGAAACTTCGAGAGGTCATTGCACCTGTTTTAAAGGATATTTTGAATGAACAAGGGGTGTTGGTTTAAAATTTATAAATATCTATGTGTGGTTACTTCGTTGCTGTTGTTTTGCGTGGGGAAAGTATATGGCGACAATCAAGGTTTGATTGCTCAAGTACACGGTCAATTGGCCTATATTTCTGGACTAAACGGAGATGTGGCACTTTGGAGTCGCTTAAAAGTAGTTGGGCCAAATGGCACAAGTGGTGGTGAATTGGAAGTAATTAAAGTTTTGGATAATCAGATTATTGCTTGTGCCTGTTCTCCCAATGTCAAATTGATCCCTAAATCTGTTGTGCATTTGATGCCAAGTGTCGAAACAAAAAGGGCTCTGCGCGACATTGAGGCGGTTTCAGTACCCGTTGGCCCTAAGTTGGATGGCCATTTAGATGATGTTGTTTGGGAATCGGCTAAATCTATTGAGGGTTTTGTGCAACGAGATCCTGGTTATTGGGTTCCTGTTTCGGAGCGCACTGTTGTAAGAATTGTATATGATAAAGACGCGCTTTATTTTGGTTTTGAGTGTTTTTCTTCGGATATGTCCACATTGGTGGCTAACAATATGCGTCATGATTCAGAAATATGGGGTGATGATAATGTGCAAATATTGTTAGATACATATAACGATCGTCAAACAGGGTTCTTTTTCTTTATTAACCCATTGGGTGCAAAACGAGATTTGATGCTTTCAGATGAGGGGCGTTCCTACAATGAAGATTGGGATTGTAACTGGGAAGTAAAAACACAAAAACACGCAGATCGGTGGACAGCCGAAGTCAAAATCCCATTTGATCAATTGCGGTTTAAAAATGATGGCAACATGACTTGGGGGATTAATTTGGCCCGATTTATCCCGTCCAAAAATGAAGAATCACAGTTGGTTGTTGGGCGCAAGTCTTCTTCAAGCAGAGCCCGATATTGGATGTCTGATATTGGTGAACTGCATGGTTTGGGGGCAGTTAAAAGCAAAAGGTTGTTTCAGGTAAAGCCTTATGTTTTGCCGGGTACGAGTCGCAACTACAATGTGCTGGGAGCAAGCGAGGATCCCGTATTTGAAACGGGCTTGGATGTGCGCTATGGTTTGACATCCAATTTGACTTTGGATGTGTCTTATAATACCGATTTTGCCCAGGTTGAAGGTGATCAAGAACAAGTTAATCTGTCTCAATTTCAACTTTTTTTTCCTGAAAAACGCGAGTTTTTTTTGGAAGGGGCTAACCTGTTTGATTTTGGTGAAGCCGCAGAAACGCGTGGTGGCGATGACAAACCCCCAACCATTTTGTTTTACAGCCGCAATGTGGGGCTGGAGGGCAAGCGACAGGTGCCTATTTTGTTGGGGACAAAACTTACTGGAAAAACTGGAAGAACGAGCATTGGTGCCTTAAATGTGGTTACGGGTGATGCCCAGTTTAATGATCCGACGGGTGTGACCACTTTGCCAAAAAGCAATTATTCGGTTGTGCGCCTCAAGCAAGATGTGTTTGCACGGTCGAATGTGGGGGTTATTTTTGTTAACAAAATGACGGATGGGGTGGGCAATAACCCCTATAATCGCGCAGGGGGTATCGATTTTAGTTTTTCACCGTCTGCATCACTCAATTTGCAAGGGTTTGTGGCACGCACCTGGGATTCTACAATAGGTGATGCCGACGATGCTCGTTTTGCACGTGCCGTATATCAAGGTAGTGTTTTTTCATCAAAGCTTAGTTTTTTAGATGTGGAAGATCATTTTGATCCCGTGGTGGGGTTTGTAAATCGGCGCAATAGTTTGCCTGGTTTTAGACGCTATCAAGCAAATGCACGTGTCAGGCCTCGGTCTCCTTTTGAAAATGTTCGCACCATTTCAATTGGCCCAGAAGTTGAAGTTTTTACAGATCGAAATAACAATGTGAAATATTGGGAGGCAGAAGCTTCGTGGTGGACACAATTTGAGAGTGCCGATTGGTATCGGGTGGAGTTTCGGCGGCGTTATGATGTGGTGGCATCTGGATTTCGCCCTTCCAAACGCAAACCAACCTTAGCCATTCCTGCCGGTACGTACACGTTTAATACATTTTCAACGGGACCATCAACAAGTCGATCTCGCAAAGATCGGCTGTCTGCTTCTTTCGAAGCTGGAGGCTATTATACAGGGAAACGATATGAAATTTCATTTAACAACACATATCGACCAACTGGACAATTGGCATTAGAAACAGAATACGAAGTTAATTGGTTGCGCCTGCCACAAGGAAATGCTACCATTCAAACCCTGAGTAATCGCTTGATATATGCCTTTAATACGGAGTTTTTTGTTAAATTATTTGCACAATGGAATAATGATTCGCAACAAATGAGTGCCAATTTTTTAGTCAGCTACCGTTATCGGCCAGGAAGTGATATATTTTTGGTGTTTGATCATGGATTTGATACACAAAGGGGTGTTGAAAAACAAAGTCGGGCAGTGTTGTTAAAGGTGTCTTATCTCTTAGGATTGTGATGTTGCACAAAGACAGACAACATGTTTTCAAAAGTGAATGGACATCAAAAAATCCCACGACAGTTGCCGTGGGATTTTTATTGTTGGGAATATGAACACTCTTTAAGCCGTTAATGTATCAACGACCTGAAGAAACTCTTTGTTTTTAAATGGTTTTGGAAAAGAATGATTGGCCCCCAGATCCAATGCCATTTGGAGATAACCGAGACCATCGGGATGGGTACCCCCGCCAGATAAGGCAATGATTTTAATATCAGGTGATTCTTTACGCATTTCTCTAATGGTTTGCATGCCTTCTTTTTCTGGCATTAAAATGTCAGTAATCACCAAGTTGGGTTTTGTTTTTTGAAAGAGGTCAAAGCCTGTTTGTCCATCATTGGCTTCCAATATTTCGTGCCCTTTATGAGCAAGCAGATCAAGAAGCATGCTTCGAAACAGGTTGTCATCATCAATGATCAGAATTTTTGCCATAATTATTTTTCCTATTTTTTAGCAGAAAAAGATAGATATAAATATAACAGGATAAGAATGGCA
>JAYODI010000014.1:20832-24263 GCA_038279365.1 Candidatus Latescibacterota bacterium
TATACAAGTTTTCTGTTCGTTGGCCTGTTTTAAAATCGAGAATTAAGCTCTTATTTTGGTATGAGATTTTATAATATGCACTTTCATAATCTGCGTGGCAATATGTATTATGGAACCTGGGATAGTCAGAAAGTTTTATTGTTTTTTGATCGATTTGGAAGGGTTTTTCCCAACCAAAAGAAGCTGTGCCAATATGGGGGGCCTCGTAATGAACGTCAAGGCCGTCAATCGTTAAGGGGGCATTGGCTATTTGGTTTGACCAAGTAGAAAAGTTGCCATCCGTTGCGCGGTTACCCATGTGACAAATCCAAATATTTTGACGTCCATCAGCACGCAAACCATCACCCATTAGCACACCTTCTGGCGTCCAATGAGGTGTCTGTTTAGAATAAAGGGCAATATAGCCATTGTTTTTGCGACCAAATATCCAACCGGCATGTTCGGTTACTTCATCAAAATGTTCTCGCTGAAATACGGCAACCGTGTATGACAATAATTCTTCTTCTGATGGCCCCGGTGAAGGCATTGCATTGCCCGATGCTTCTGCGGGAAATATCGTTTTGGGGCCAGGCAATGGCTGTTCTGGGATATTGAATATGGAAATGAGCAGATTTTTGTATTGGGCAACACGAGGAAAACGTCCCACCCAATATTTATAACTCTTTTCATCTTCATTGCCTCTGTGAAGGGCAAATACAACGGCATCTGGGCCCAATGTGGCTTGCCAAATGTGCTGTTGGAAACCGGGTTTGCCCTTGCGATAATCTTGTGCACAAGAAAGTTGATAATCAGGTGTTCGGTAGGTGTATTTGTTGACTTGGGCAAGGGTTGTTCGGTCTAAGTCGCCGTCGTGAACAATGCCTTGTTTGTCAAGTTCTCTGTAGGTTCCCAAAACGGCTTCGGCATAAGGGCGCATAACCACATTAAAACGATGTGAATTGTAATGGTCTGCCAATTTGAGCGTCGATTCAACATTGCGCTGGTTGGCGTATTTGCCAGCCCCCCAAATGAGCATGGCCGTGTCTGGGTCATCAAAACGAATTCCAAACTTTTCTGCTTCTGCAATGAGAAGGCTTTGTCGTTCAAAATTTTCAAATGTATTGGGCATATCTTGTGCAATGTCTTCAATGATTTCAGGCACCCGATAACGCGGGCTCGTGGCCAAACATACGGCAGTCATATTGTTGGGGTTGTTAAAATTACCCATACCCCACGCAATTTTTTGCACGCCAGACGTGGCTTCTTTTTTGCCACTGAGCACTTGTCCTGGATAGGTACGCCCATGAGTGGTGCCATATGTGCCTCTAAAAGAGTCAACGGCCATGTCAAAAAACATCACATCCAAAAGCATCGTTGCACGGGTTGCTATTTCATGGTCCTGTGCAAAGTCTGCCAAGTTCAATAAGGGTGTCATATCTTCATCGTAGTAACAATTAGAATCCCTCTCCGAAAATCCCACCTTAGCTTTTAAGTCTATCCATTTCCGAATTTTCTTTTTGGCCTTTTCCGTATGCCACATTCCATTTTGCTCTACATTGGGAAAAATTTCATTTTGAAAAAGTTGCCCAGCCAAATATTCGTCTGAATGAAACATAATTTGATGGTTTTCAGACCAAAAACACATCAAGTCGTTATAACCCGGTTCATCAATCCAATATTTAAAATTTAGAATGCTCTCGCGAATAGCCTGTGCAACGGATGGCGACAAGAGGGGATTGTTGTGGTAGAGATACAAAACACGCAAAAGACCAGAAACGGTGAAGTCGGCACAATCATGGCGTTCGTTGACATATTGAACGGCATCGAGAATACTTGCTTCATCGATGGGGCCTTGTTTTAATTCTAAACGACACAGTTGAGAGAAAAAACCACCGCGTCCTTTGCCGCCTTGGGCTTGTGCTGAAAAGATCAGGAAGTCTTGTCTGCGAGATGTGTAGGTGCCTTTTGGTGTTGACCAATATTCATCCATGATGTGCCTCTTGTAGAATAAAAAATTTGATGTTAAAAGGTTGTTGCTGGGTAGGCTGGTAAGGGTGTTGTTCTGATTTGTTCCCATTCTGTACGCAAAGCGCTTAACCATGCAGGCTCTGCTTGAAGTCTGTGTTTGAGTTGTGCTTCAAACAATGATTCGGGTTCTACTGGGCTGCCTTGAGATTCCAAAACCTCAAGGCTGTTTTCATTAAAAGTGGCTTGTTCGCCATGAAAACCAACAATGATGGGTTTAACAAATCTGTCGCGGGCATCTCCTGGAAGCCAAAAATCGTAATGGGATTGATTTCCCGAATGGCGAAAATTCCACAAAACATAATGTTTCATGTGGTTGGGAAAGTTTTCGATAGATGCGCCACTGCCATACAGTATACCGCCGTTCACGCGGTCGAGCAAGTTTGCATAAGGCTGGGCACCATGTGCATCTATGCGCTGGTTGTTTTGCATGTCATATCGCCAATATACTGTGCCAACAGATCGACTGCTGGTACCAGGACCATGGTGGTGTGCGGCCTTGTCTTCAGAGAGGCCCACCCATACACCATAACCGCCATTGCTGGCTATGGATGAATGACCTTTGTTTCCGGCTTGTGTGACATGGTAAACAGAAACTGCAGAACTGGAGCCAATGTGCAAGGCGCGATTGCAATTAATAAAGCTGACGCGGCGAACCCACGCATTGACACAGCGGTCGAGTTCCAATAGGCTCCAACCGCCATCATGAATGGCATCTTTGTGGTGAACAAATTCTTCCAACCAAGAACCGTGGAAACTGATGTCTTCAACACCAATCTCTTCCAAATGTTGATATTCGCGCACCGACCAACCATAGCGTGCGCTGATGCTGGCATGAAGGGGTTCGTTGAGAAAAACGGTGTTGCCGTCTATTGCGGCGATGCTGTGTTTTTCACGAACCTGAATGCCATCGGTGCGCATAGTGGTCCAACTCGGTTCTGTTTGGTAAGGTTCTAAGAAGTCTGAGATGGCCGAAATGCTGTTCATGTAAAGGGTAATACGTTGGCCAACAAAAAGCTTTGAAGCGTCATTAACCGTGATTTGAAAGGTTTCTCGTTGTGAATTTTGTGTGATTTTGGCAAGTTCTTTGTCGCTTGTATTTGAGGGTTTTATGAGGAACATATAGGGCGATGTCCACATTTGATCTGGGTTGGTGGGAGGCATATAATTGACTTGCCGAATGACCGTGCCACCTGCTCGACTGCCACTGCCCCTTAAGACCATGTGGCTGTTGCGAATGGTAATGACTTGATTGTTGTCGGTGTTGGTGTTGACGAGAAATTCACCGGGCGGAAAAAAGACAATGCCTCCATTGTTGCGTTCGGCATCGTCAATGGCACGCTGAATGGCCAATTGATCTGAAAAGCCATCGTTGGCGATTGCGCCATAATCTGTGACGTTATAGACAGTGCCCGTCACATCAGGAC
>JAYODI010000014.1:24273-38497 GCA_038279365.1 Candidatus Latescibacterota bacterium
CTATAGGAGAAGACGGGGAGTATGGGTTCGTTGCCAGATTG
The DNA here is from genome assembly GCA_038279365.1 of Candidatus Latescibacterota bacterium. Classification (GTDB taxonomy): domain Bacteria; phylum Latescibacterota; class UBA2968; order UBA2968; family UBA2968; genus JABIFK01. Next base: position 24,315 of record JAYODI010000014.1, read on the forward strand.
GGAGGCTTCCACAAATTGTTGGTATGTGCGCGAAGTGCCCGTTTGAGGGATATAGGAAATGGAAGATTGGCGGGTTTGGACAAAGTTAGAAACCTGAACCCAAATTGGTATGGGAAATGTGTCAGATGGTTTTCTGTTTGAAATGAGATTTTGGGGAAGAGTAAGTGACAGTGTTTGCATTCCTGGGGCCAAGGAATGTGTCATAAGTGAGGTGTTGTTGGTGCCAATGGTCACCTCAAGTGTGCCATTTGTTATGTTGTTGAGTGTGAGGGGTAATTGCCAGTTTGTGCCATCAGAACCAAAGTGTTGGGCGAAGAGAATAAAGTCGGTAAAATTGATCAATCCGTCATTGTTAAAATCGAAACGAGGTTCAAAATTCACGGAGTCGTTGTTGCTAAAATATTGAACAAAAAGAATAAAATCTGAAAAACCGACTTGGCTGTCACTGTCAAGATCATATTTCTCGATTGAGGTCTGGATCAAGGTAGGAGGGGCCGTTTCGTAGCTAAATGTTTTGTCAATGGCCACAATTTGATCAATAGACAATTTGGCTGTGGCATTTGCGCCCGTAATGGTTCGAAATGTAATGTAACGCCTGGCTTGGTCGGGTTCATTGCCCCAGTCGTCGAATAGGGGTTTGGCCAGTTCAATGGTGGCCAATTGCCATCCTTCAGGCACGCTCTGTCCACTCCAAATGGTGTATACAGCTTCCATTCCGCCAACTAAGGGATAATTGCGAATTTTAATTTTTAAATCTTGTAGACCCGATCCTTCCGCTTTCCACCAAAATGCAAGGGTGTGCTTTTGCGAAATGTCAATGTTTGTGCTTTGGTAGTTGAACGTGAGAAAACCCGTTTGGTTGGTTGGAATATTAAATTGAATGGCTTTTTGCCCTTGTTTGGCATCTAAAACCGTTTGTGCACCATTTCCCCAACCGGTAAGGGTTTCGCATTCTGTAAGTGTTATGATAGGAGACTGAGCGCAGGCAGGGGGTTGCCAAAAACCCAGAAGGCTTAATAGCAAAATCCAAAGACGAAACATAAGTAACTCCAGGGGGGAATGGCTGTTGTGATTTTTTAACAAATATAGCTGGTTATCCAATTGAAAACGAGTTCTTTGTCATTGCAAGAATGTAAGAATTGCAGTTCTTTGTTGCCAATTTAGCAGTGCGCGTGAAAGAAATTCATTTTTGGTGTCATAATGGCACAGTGCAAGTTTGGCTTGATGTTTTGGATACGAAATACACGGATCGCCAAACTTGTAACAAGATGTTGTTTTTTATTGATTTATATTTTTGTGTAAAAGGGATTGCATTGCTGGCACACGCATTGCGATAGGTTTGGGTGTCAGGCAACAAATAAAAATACAAACCAAAAACTTAAATATAAGGAGGTTTATTATGGCACTCATTCGTTGGCAACCCCGTGACACGTTCGCAGTGAATCGTGAGATTGACAATTTGGTCAACCAATTTTGGGGCGATTATGCAAACCGAAATGGTCAAGGATGGTATCCCAAAGTAGATATTGAAGAGCATGAAGGCAATTTTGTATTAAATGCAGAATTGCCAGGTTTGAATCGCGAAGATATTCAAGTGGCCTTAGAAGACGGTGTGTTGACAGTGTCGGGTGAACGCAAATTGCAAGAAGAAAAAGAAGGTAAAAATTATCTTCATCGTGAAAGGGCTTATGGCCGTTTCACACGTTCATTCCAAATGGGAAAAAATGTACAGGCTGACAAAATCTCCGCAACCTATAAAGATGGTGTGTTGCGCATTACGTTGCCCAAGGCAGAAGAAGTCAAACCCCGTCAAATAGAAGTAACGGTTTCATAAGTTTGTCAGTATAATTTGTTTTGGGCCATCTCGCATTGGGCGAGGTGGCCCAACTTATGTCTTTTGAAAGGAGGTGGTGACTGATGGAATTTAAAGACTATTATAACATTTTGGGCGTTACCAAAACGGCGACCCAAGATGATATCCAAAAGGCTTATCGAAAGTTGGCTAAAAAATATCATCCCGATAAAAACAAAGACAATGGATCTGAAAACAAATTTAAAGAAATTGGCGAAGCGTATGATGTGCTCAAAGACCCAGAAAAACGGGCAAAATATGATCGATATGGTTCCGCATGGAAGGCCGCAGCAAACGGTCATCAGGCACCGCCAGGGTTTGATGGGATTCGGTTTGAGTTTAATGGCAACGGTTTTGGAAAAAATGAAAGTTTTTTTGATATTCTGGAACACATGTTTGGCCACGGAACGGGTGGGCATGGATTTGCTGGATTTGGTCAGCGAACCCGGCAGACAAACGGTGAAGATGTAGAAGCACGTTTGTCGCTCACGCTTGAAGATGCGATGCGTGGTGGCAAGCAAACCGTTTCGCTAAGAGATCCACAAACGGGTCGTCAAAAATCTTATACGGTTCATATTCCTGCCGGTGTCACCTCTGGGAAGCGGATCCGTTTGGCTGGTCAAGGCCGAGAAGGCATCGGAAATGGCAAACCCGGAGATCTTTACCTTGTGGTTGATTTGGTTGACCATGCCAAATACGAAGTTAAAGGAAATCAGGTCTATACGACATTGGATGTTTTGCCCCACCAAGCAGCGTTGGGCGATAAAGTTATTGTAGATACACCCGAAGGCCAGGTGCGTATCAATATTCCACCCCGGTCAAGCTCTGGACAAAAAATAAGGCTTAAAGGTCGTGGGCTTGGAGATGTTGGCGATCTTTATGTTGAAATTAGAATTGTGATGCCTAAAACTTTATCGGCACGCGAACAAGAACTTTATGAGCAGTTGGCCCAGGAGGCTGGTGTATCTGTTTCGTAAACGGGATTTAAAAGAAAAAACGATTGGTGGTCTACTTAAAGGAGGACGCCCAATGGATATGAACAAGTTAACGCATAAATCGCAAGAAGCCTTACAAGCGGCTCAGACCAAAGCTTTGCGATTTGGTCATCAAGAAGTAGATGGGGAACATTTGCTGGTGTGTTTGTTGGAGCAAGCAGACGGTATTTTGCCACGAATTTTACAAAAAATGGATGTCAACGCAGAAGCCTTAAAACAAGCTGTTGAATCTGAATTGTCTCGAAAACCCAAAGTGTCGGGTTCGGGTGTGGAGCAAGGAAAGTTTTATGTGACACAGCGATTTCAAACGGTTTTTGTTAACGCAGAAGAAGAAGCAAAACGCTTAAAGGATGAATACGTTTCCATAGAACATTTGGTTTTGGCATTGATTGATGAAGGGAACAAAACATCTGCTGGACGGATTTTGAAACAATTTCAGGTTACTCGGGAAAGGTTTTTGGCTGTGTTGACCCAAATTCGTGGCAACCAACGTGTAACCAGTGCCACGCCTGAAAGTGCTTATGAAGCTTTGGAAAAATACGGCATTGATTTGGTTGCTGAAGCACGAAAAGGCAAGTTAGATCCTGTTATTGGTCGCGATGATGAAATTCGGCGCGTAATTCGCATATTGTCGCGCAAAACGAAGAACAATCCTGTGCTGATTGGTGAACCTGGTGTGGGTAAAACGGCTATTGTTGAAGGTCTTGCCCAACGCATTGTACGTGGCGATGTGCCCGAATGGATTAAAGATCGTTCTGTGTTTTCCCTTGATATGGGGGCTCTGATGGCTGGGGCAAAATATCGAGGGGAATTTGAAGAGCGTTTAAAAGCTGTCTTAAACGAAATTAAAAGCAGTGACGGACGCATTTTGCTCTTTATTGATGAAGTTCACACCATTGTTGGTGCAGGCAAAACGGAAGGTTCAACAGATGCTGGCAATATGTTAAAGCCTATGTTGGCACGTGGTGAATTGCACTGTATTGGGGCTACAACATTGGATGAGCATCGAAAATACATTGAAAAAGATGCCGCTTTAGAACGACGGTTCCAACCTGTCATGGTGGATGCGCCAACCGTAGAAGATTCGGTGTCTATTTTGCGCGGTTTGCGCGAGCGTTTTGAAGTGCATCATGGGGTGCGCATTCAGGACAATGCATTGGTTCATGCGGTGACTTTGTCTGATCGCTACATCTCAGATCGTTTTTTGCCCGATAAGGCCATTGATTTGGTAGATGAAGCCTGTGCCATGGTGCGCACGGAAATTGATTCGATGCCTGCCGAATTGGACGCAGTTACCCGACGGGTGATGCAATTGGAAATAGAAGAGGCAGCTCTTAAAAAGGAAAAAGACAAGTCGAGTAAAGAACGGCTTGAAAATTTGCAAAAAGAATTGGTAGACTTAAAATCTCAAGCCGGTGCGATGCGTACACAGTGGGAAGCCGAAAAGGACGTGTTGGACTCTGTACGGGGTTTGCGTGAAGAAATAGAGCACGTAAAGTATGAAATAGAGCAAGCAGAACGCCAATATGACCTAAACCGAGCAGCCGAGCTCAAGCATGGCCGTTTGCCAGAGTTAGAACGCAAATTGGCACAAAGTGAGGGCCCTCAAATAAGCGACAATCGTTTGCTTCGTGAAGAAGTGACCGAAGATGAAATCGCCGATATTGTTTCGCGCTGGACAGGTATTCCTGTGGCGCGTTTGGTAGAAGGCGAGCGTGAAAAACTGTTGCGTTTAGACGATATTTTGCACGAACGGGTTATTGGTCAACACGAGGCCGTGAACTTGGTTGCCGATGCTGTGATTCGGGCGCGTGCGGGCATCAAAGACCCCCGCCGTCCTATCGGTTCGTTTATCTTTTTGGGACCCACAGGGGTGGGAAAAACGGAGTTGGCACGCACACTTGCCCAGGCTTTGTTTGATAGCGAAGACAATATGATTCGCATAGACATGAGTGAGTATATGGAAAAGCATACGGTGTCTCGCCTCATAGGTGCCCCTCCTGGGTATATCGGATTTGATGAAGGCGGGCAATTGACCGAAGCGGTGCGTCGAAAGCCTTATTCGGTGATCTTGTTTGATGAGATTGAAAAAGCCCATCCAGATGTATTTAACGTATTGTTGCAGTTGCTCGATGATGGTCGTTTGACAGATTCTCAAGGGCATACGGTTGACTTCAAAAACACCGTGGTCATCATGACGTCTAATATTGGTTCACCTTTCTTGTTGGATGGTGTTACGCCAGAAGGTGATATCCAAGAATCTGCCCGGCAGGCCGTAATGCGGGAAATGCGGCAGCAATTTAGGCCTGAGTTTTTGAATCGCGTAGATGATATTGTGATGTTTAAACCGTTGGTGATGGACGAAATTGTACAGATTGTCGATTTGTTGGCGGCTGATCTAAGTCATCGGTTGGCTGAGCGACGGATCCAATTGACTTTGTCAAATGAAGTCAAAGAATATGTGGCAAAGGAAGGATTTGACCCTGTTTATGGGGCGCGCCCACTGAAGCGGTTTATTCAACGCGAGTTGGAAACGCGCATTGGACGGGCGTTAATTGGGGGAGAAATCTTGGAAGGCGCCCACATATTTGTTGAAATAGCAGATGGCGAAATTCGGGTAAGCCATCAAAATGCAAAAGTAGAAAACCTAAAAGAAGTGGCATAATTTATAAAATGTTTTTTAACGCTCATAATTTGTAAACCCATCACTTTTAAAGGTGAGCTGGTATAACAAAGCTTCACCCCAAATAGGTGGTTAACGGGCAGTTGGTACAATATACGACTGCAACAATTTATGAACCAAACAGGCAGTGATCTCATCATGAGACCACTGCCTGTTTTTTATTCCAATGGCATATAAAAGAAAGCATTTGATCAGCCTATGACCCCATTGTATCTTCTTTATCAAGCCTACGAGGAGGTATTATGAAAAAAGCAAAGATTGTGAGCACTTTGGGACCCGCCAGTTCTTCTGAAGAGATGTTGGAACAACTTATTGCGGCGGGGGTAGATGTTTTTCGGCTCAATTTTTCGCATGGCACACAAGACGAACATTCAGAGCTGGTAAGCCGAATTAGGGCTGTTGCGCGTAAAATGAGTCGCCCTGTGGCCATTTTGCAAGACTTGCAAGGCCCTAAAATAAGGGTGGGAAAGTTGGTAAAAGAACCCATTTTATTGGAAGCCGGAGCGCGTTTAACCATTACCACACGGGATGTTCCAGGTGACAGCACATGTGTTCCCACTACTTATGAGGGCTTGCCCCGCGATGTAAAACCTGCAGATCGGGTCTTGCTTGATGATGGCAATATTGAGTTGGTGGTTCGTGAGGTTTATGGAACGGACGTCGTTTGTGAAGTGGTGGTAGGTGGCGATCTCAAATCAAATAAAGGTATTAATCTGCCGGGGGTAAGGGTGAGTGCCCCTTCGCTTACAACCAAAGATCGCGCTGATTTGGAATTGGGTATTGCGCTGGATGTCGATTTTATTGCATTGTCTTTTGTGCGAGAACCCGATGATGTAAGAGAAGTTCAACACATCATATCTCAAGCTGGCAAAGATATTCCTGTTATTGCAAAGTTAGAACGGGGTGAGGCCGTAGATCGTTTAGAAGAAATTTTAGAAGTCGCAGGTGGAGTGATGGTTGCACGAGGAGACTTGGGGGTAGAGGTGTCGCCAGAAGAAGTGCCTGTGCTTCAAAAGAAAATCATATCTGCGGCCAATCAGGCGGGTGTTTTGGTCATTACGGCAACGCAAATGTTGGAGTCTATGACTGATAATCCACGCCCAACACGTGCAGAAGCTTCGGATGTGGCCAATGCCATTTTTGATGGCACTGATGCCGTGATGTTGTCTGGGGAGACAGCCGTGGGCAAATATCCTGTTCGCACCGTTCAAATGATGGTGCGTATTATAGAAACTGCTGAAGCGAGTATGAAATATGATATGCCCATTTTGAGTTCGCACCGATCAGATGGTTCGCTGTCATTTCCAGATGCCATTGGACAAGCTGCTGCTGCCGTTTCTGCTGGTGTTTCGACAAAGGCCATTGTGGCTTTTACCCAATCGGGGTCTACTGCGCGGTTGATTTCTAAGCGGCGTCCTCGCACGCCCATTGTTGCATTTACGCCCAGTGAGCGAATTTGGCGACAGCTGTGTTTGTGTTGGGGAACGGAATCTCGGCTTATTGCCCAAATTGAACAAACAGATCGTATGGTTTCTGAAGTGGAAGCGCGTTTGTTGTTGGAAGGCAGTGTGCGGGTAGGCGATACCCTTGTGATTTTGGCAGGAGCACCCATTACAGCCAAAGCGGAAACAAATTTGCTCAAATTGCATCGGGTGGGTGAACGTTAATATGTAATGGTGTTGGAAATGGTCTGGTTTTTGGATCTGTGCGTGGGATCGGTGAGGCATTTATGGCAGAAGATATCATACAAGAAAAAGGTGTTGAAGACACAGAAGCCCGTATTCAGGCGTTGCTGGAGGTGGTGACGTCGTTGATGGCATTAGACGATGAGGCAGGGTTGCGCAAATTGCTGAATCAGGAGCACAGTGCAGATGTGGCAGATGTGCTTCGGCGGGTAGATGACGAAACAACCCAGCGGTTATTTGCCTATTTGGACAGCACACAGGCTGCGGAAGCATTGGTTGAATCTGATGCATCCACTTTGCGAACCATTGTGGATGATTTGGAGCATGAGGCCTTGTCTGGGCTTGTTGAAGAAATGGCACCAGATGATGCGGTGGATGTGCTTGCCGAATTAGATGAAGAACATGCCGCTCAAGTCTTAAACTTTATGGATGAGGAAGAGGCACAAGAATTACAAGACTTGTTGGCGCACGAAGAGGATACAGGCGGCGGGTTGATGACGCCCGATTTTGTGCTGGTGCACGAAGGGGCAACCGTTGGAGATGCGTTAATAGCATTACAAAATGAAGAAGAAGCCGCCGATTTGTTTTATGTGTTTGTGGTTGATGATGAAAACAGACCCGTTGGTGCGATTTCTATTCACAAATTGGTGCGGGCAAAACCAAATCAATTGGTGAATACGATTATGACCAAAGACGTTGTGACGGTTGGTTACGATACGGATCAAGAAGAAATTGCGCACATTTTTGGGCGATATAATTTGATGGCGATGCCTGTGGTGGATGAGGCTGGGCGCTTGGTGGGGCGGATTACTGCAGATGATGTGATGGATGTTATTGAAGAAGAAAGCTCGGAAGATATTTACAAAATGGCAGGTACCAGCCATGACGAAACCGAAAATTTGTCGGTATTTGGGGTTGCCCGTTCTCGGTTGCCATGGTTGATGATTTGCCTGGTTGGGAGTATCTTTTCTGGTGCAGTCATTCACTTGTTTGAGGCCACTTTGTCACAGGTGATTGCCTTGGCAGCATTCTTGCCCGTGATCACAGCAACAGGGGGCAACAGTGGTTTACAAGCGTCTACAGTAACTGTGCGTGGGCTGGTTACTGGGCAGGTGTCATCGGGGCTCATTTTAAAAACGGTTTTTAGAGAATGTGGTATTGCACTGGTAATTGGTTTAACGTGTGGCGCAACTGCAAGTTGTGTGGCGTGGTTTTGGTTGGGTGAAACATTGGTGGGTATTTGTGTGGGGCTGGCTATGTTTTTGGCTATATCGGTTGCAGTACTGATGGGTGTTTTGGTGCCCATGACGTTTGATCGTTTGGGCATTGATCCTGCCATAGCTTCGGGGCCTTTTATCACCACAACCAATGATATTTTAGGCTTTTTTATTTATTTGGGCTTGGCAACGTTGATGTTGCAATATTTATCATAAGGAAATGTTTTAAATGGAATCCGTACAAGGAGATTTCGTCACAAATTTGATACAGTCTGACCTGTTTCAATATATCAAAATGGCCAGTCAGGTGGTTTTGTTGGTGCTTGTGGGATGGTTTGGAGGGATGTGGGCCCGAAGAGGGATTTTAAAGTCTGCACGTAAAATGGGTTTTGATGAGATTTTGTGGGGTTATTTTGGTACTGTGGTTCGTTATACCATCATGATAGTTTCATTTACCACAGCCATACGCATGGCAGGGATTGATATTTCTCCTATTCTGGCAACTTTTGGTATCAGCGGTGTGATCATTGGGTTGGGAGCCAGGCAATCGATTTCCAATTATTTTTTTGGCATTATGATGTTATCCGCTCGTCCCTTTAAGCGGGGGGATTTGATTGAGTTTGGGCCCCCGCCACAAATAGGGGTTGTGCGTGAAGTGAAAATGACCTACACCGCAATGGATACCTTAGACAATGTGAGATTGGTGGTGCCAAATTCGGTGGTGTGGCGAGGAAAAATTACCAATTTTTCCGTTCATACAGATCGGGCCATAAAAATCACGATAAAATTTGGCTATGATGTGGATGTCGATTGGGTTCGGGATTTGGCCGTAAATGTTCTTTACGATCACAGTGCGGTTTTGAACAATCCTGAACCTCGGTTTACGCTGGGCAATATGACAAGTGATCATGTAATTGCGCAACTTGTTGCCTGGAGCAGAGTTGAAACAATGACTGTTTTTGGTGATGTGATTACGCAAATGCGTAAAGCTTTTGAAACGGCTGGCCTCAGTGTTGTTGTTCCTGCTGGAGATATTGATTTGAAACGTGAGGAATAGGCATGCCCGAAGAGACAAAAGAAAACGAAACGGTATGGCTTGATTTTGATACTGTTATGGCGCGGTTGACCCTGAAGCGCCCCGAACTGTATCGCTTGGTGAAAGATGGCAAGTTAAAAGCCGAAAAAAAAGATCAATTGCTTCGGTTTTCGGAAACGGTTGTGGTTGATTTTGATACAAAACGCAATAATGACGAAAAAGTTTTGTTGGATGCCATTGTCGCTTGGGAAGTGTTGCTTTCAGAACGGTTTCCAATACCTAAAAAAGAAGAAGCTCCACCGACCGAAGCTCCCAAACAAGAAGAGGCTGAACGGGTTGACTCAAATTCCGAAAAAGATAAACCCATTGCAGAAACACCTGAGGTTCCAACAGAAACAAACGTGTCGAAACCTACAGAAGTTAAGGTTGATGTGGGCGCACGCGTGAAGGCATTGGTGGATCAGTTGGTTCGGGCAGGTATTCGCGAGGGCATTACAGATCTTTATGTAGATCCGTTGTCTGTTGGTGATCGCATTCTATTCCGCTATGGTGATGCACTCGTCAACTTGGGGAAAGTTGAGGCGTGTTTGTCTGGGCCATTGCGGGTTGCATTGCGAGAATTTGGTAAGATTGCCAACGATGATGATGTGACCAAACGGCGTGGTATCGTGGCATTAACCGAACAAGAGCAGGGGCATCAAATACTCATAGAGATTGCTCCCACCCGTCTTGGTGATCATGTGCATATTCATTATTGGGGTGCCGATAAGAGTGCCGATTTGTCTGCGTTGGGATATTCTGATGAGCAAGCAAATCTTGTAATGAATCAGTTGGCTGCATCTGGATGTATTCTGATTGCGCGGGGTGTGGGAGCTTTTGACGATTTGCACCATGTGGCTTTGGGGCGTGCAGTTGCCGAAAGCAATTTGGTTGTTTCTTGTGAGACGGGCATTTTTCCCAAATCAGAGCATTTGGTACAAGTGACAGTAAATGCCAAAGATGAAAACGGTTTGGCAACAGCCCTAGACACGGCATTGGGTTTGGAGCCAGATGTGTTGATGATAGATTTGGTGTCAAAACCCGAAGAGTTAAAAGCCTTGTTTGCCATTTTGTCGATGGGGGGCGTGGTGGTGGCGGGGGTTCGGGCTTTGGATATGGCAGATGTTTTTCGTCGGTTTGCTGCATCAGATATTGAAACAGAACAGCTTCAAAAGTGGCTATCTTTTGGCATCGAAAGAGCCTGGGTTCGTCGTTTATGCCCCGATTGTAAAACTGTGCGTGAAATGACGGATGAAGAAAAAGGTTTTTGGAAAACGGAAAAAGAAGCACGTGTATGTGAACCTGTTGGATGTGTCCGTTGTCAAAATGGATATTTGGATCGGCGTGGTATTTTTGGTATTCGTCGAAAGCATTTGTCAACGGATTGTTTGGGAGCGGGTTCGGTGATTCGCAAGTGCTTGTTGGATGGCGAAATATCGGAAACCGATGCCCGCCAAGTGTATGCACGCTTTGGGGAGGTCTCTTAGCAATTTTTAGGAATCTATGAAGCAAATTTCCAATTTTTTTAGGTCTGCTTTTTGGGGTATACTGATCGTGCTTTTCTGGCACCCATTGCGTGTCATGGCCCAAGATGACCTCGTAATCGAGTCGCTCCAGTTTTGGGGCAATAAAGAAATATCAACCAGTGTGTTGAACGCGCAAATGCTTACCAAGGCCACGCCATGGTACGATTTTATGCCATTTGTAAAGCCCCGCAAATTTGATGCGGGGCTGTTTCATAGTGATATGCAGCGTTTAAGGGCGTTTTATCAAGGAAAAGGTTTTTATCAAGTCCAAATTGATACCACGTTGGGACAGCGTAAAAATGGACACCTCTTTGCTCAGATTCGTATAAAAGAAGGTCCTCGTTCTCGTTTTGGTATGCTCCAAATATTGGGGGTAGACAGCAGTCGTATAAGTGTTCATGGGGTGGTTGCCGATTTGCAAAAACTTTCGGGAGAACCTTTTGTACAAACTCAACTGGCAACCGAATTAACAAATGCTTTGCGCGTGTTAAGAAATGAGGGATTTGCATTTACCAAAGCAGAAGTTACCTCTTTTGTAGATAGTCTGTTGGTCAATGTTGATGTTATTTTTGAACTGGGGCCAATGTGTACGGTTTCTGATATTCAGATCAGTGGCAATGTAGGTGTTTCCCAAAAAACGGTTTTAAGGGGACTCACGTTTGCTGAAGGGCAGGTGTTTGAGGGGAAGCAGTTGGATGACAGCCGTCGACAATTGTATCGGGCTGGTGTGTTTCGCGCTGTGCGCATCGACCTACCCGACACTGTTTTGCAGTATACACCCGTGCGAGTCAATGTGTCTGAACGCCCTTTTCGGAGTATGACATTGGGTGGGGGGTATGATACCGAAATTGGTCTTCGGGCATCTGCGGCCTGGTTGCATAGGAACTTTGGGGGGGGCGCAAGACAGTTGAGGCTTTCTGGTAGGGTGTCTTCTGCATCAAGAGATATTGTGGTGGGTATTCGAGAACCCTACTTTTTTGGGGGGCGCAACTGGTTAAACTTGAGCGGTTTTGTTCAAAGACGCCAACAGGCCGATGCAGAACAAAATGAATTGGGTGGCAGTACGTCATTTGAGCGAAACATATCTGAGCGGTTGGATTTTGTGCTTCAATTTAGTGGTGGGTTGGTGGCTTCGCAAACCGACAGTGCTTTTAGTGAGATACGGGCTGCATTACGTTGGGATACACGTGATGATCTTTTTGATCCACACGAGGGTTTTTTGGCATCCTTTACGGTGAGAGAGCGCGGGTGGTGGTTACATTCTCCTTGGGAATTTTGGGAGGTGACCACAGAAGGGCGTTGGTTTCAGCCGTTGCCTTTTAAGAATGTGTGGGGTATTCGATTGGTGGGCGGTGCCATATTTCGGATCAATACACGCGAAGATGTGCCCACCATAGAGCGATATTACAGTGGGGGATTAAACAGTGTGCGCGGTTGGAGTTATCAGGAATTGGGACCTAAGGAAATTCGTTTTGACAATAAAAAAATGAGGGATGAGATCGTTCCTCTTGGTGGTACCAGTCACTTTGAGGGAAGCATTGAACTGCGAACGACCTTGTTGCGTTATTTTGGGACGGCATTGTTTGTCGATGCCGCACGGGTGGCGAATGAACTCAATGCTTTTTCCCTGCCAGATTTACAATGGTCTGTTGGAGGCGGATTGCGTTTGCTCACACCTGTGGGACCCGTGCGTTTTGATGTTGGATATCGCATATCAGATGATCCTGTGTTAGACAATCATGTCGATTTTGATTCTCGATGGCGCTTGCATTGGAGTTTGGGACAGGCTTTTTAGGTGATGGTCAATGACAAAAAAATATAAATGGTTGGGTGCTCTTGGTGGATCAGGATTGGTTTTTGTTTTGCTGGTAGGTATGTTCTATTGGGTTTTGGTTTCTGGCAAAGCAAATGGATGGATTCGTGACTATCTCGTAGACGAATTGTCGAGTCAGTTGGCATTACCTTGTCACATAGGACATATTGAAGGCAACCCTTTTGGTGGATATCAGGTGTTGGATGTACGGGTGGGAGACTTGTTTTTGGCAGATACGATAGAGGTGCATTATAAACCCGTTTTTGCTTACCGTGTTGTGATCGATTCGCTAAAGATAAAAGGATTACAAGTAAACATATCAGAAATCAAAAACGCAGAATCTCCAAAAGATTTTAACGCATTAAAAACATGGGTGCCTTTTGAAATTGCCAATATTGACATTGCTCGGGGCACGGTTGTTTTGGCCGATAAAACTGAAATATCCAATCTGTTTTTTAGGGGTGGATTCTCTGCGAGAGACGATGTTTTCAAACTCATTGTGTCACGCTACCAGTCTCATCAATTTGATCCGCCATGGGTGATCTCAAATTTAAGTGGGATAGGGGTTATGGATGGCGGACAAATTGCATTGCAAGATGTAGCGTTGTCATTGCCACACTCTCAAATTTACTTGAGTGGTAAGGTGGGTAATTTGAATCGTCCCCTATTTGATTTTTCATTTCGCGGCAATCCGTTGTCCTTGCAAGATTTTCGTACATGGCTGCCTGATCAGTCACCTGACTTGTTATTTGATGCAGAGGGTGTGTTACGCGGTGGTTTACAATCTGCATCTGCAGAAATGACAGTTCAATGGGATGCTACGACGACGAATATTTCCGTCAATGGTTCTTTGGTGCCGCTCGATATTCGCGTAGATGCCCATGCATTGATGCACCCATTTACATTACAGAAAATATTAAAAAGTGAGACGAACGTTCTTGCAGAAGGAAAAGTAGATGCTGTTGTTTATCTCGACTCTATGGGGGTTAATACGGTAAGCACGGAGGCGCATATTACGCGATTGGTGGTGGGTGAGGTGGTTCAAAAAGAAACCCTTGTCAAGGTGTCATACGATGCTGGAGATGTGTCTGGAGAAATAACAACTGTTGGGACTTTGGGGCATTTGGATCTGCGAGGCAATTATCACTTAGGCCATAAAAAGGGACAGGCTCAGATTGAGTTTCAAGAATTAGATGTGTCATTGCTGCCTGAAGCACCAAGGGAACTCAAAAAGCTTACGGGGCAAGTTTCAATTGTTTCCGATTCGTTATGGACTGGGCAACTTCATTTGACAAAAGCTTTTTACGATTCAAATGAATTCAAGAATTTATAGGCAT
>JAYODI010000014.1:38507-67129 GCA_038279365.1 Candidatus Latescibacterota bacterium
AAGGCATCGTTTCGGTATGGTAATCAAAGGTTAGCGATTCAAGATTTAACAGTTTTTGTGCCCAAATTTAAAACTGAAATATCTGGTCAGGGAGATGTTTTTTTAGACGGACCATATCCCGTGGTTGCGACCCAACTACAGGGTGTAATAGCCCTAACAAAGATGCTTGGTGAAACGACCTATGGTGATCGGTTTGGTTTTAACAGTATGGTTCAAATGGAAGTCGGTGAGACGGTTTCTGGCCATGTTTTGGTTTTGGGAGCTCTGTCAAATTTTCAAGGTGGGTTGGATAGCTTAAAGATGGAAAGCGCATTTGATGGGATAGAAAGTGTGTCTTTGTTGGCGGATATTTGGGGCACATCTGGTCGGGTGGACATCGATGGCAATGTGATAAATCGCGAGGTATTGGATTTTAATATCCAAGGCCGTTTAGACAGCTTAAATGGATTAAGTTCCCTTAGTGGATATGCAATAACAAGTGACTCTCTGAAATTTTCTGGGCAGGTGGGAGGAACAATTGCGAAACCTAAAGTGCAATTTGATATCGCACCAACAGATGGTGTGTTCGAGACCATTCCCATCCAAAATGTGACAGTTTCTGGATCATGGGCATATCCCAATTCAGGTTCGGTTTCTGTGCGTGTTGAGACGTTGTCTTGGGGAGAACGCACCTTAGACCACTTGTTTTTAGATGCGACTCATCAGGGCATGAAAACAGAGTTTTTGTTTGGTAGCAATGCAAATTTAGAAGATAAGGTTTATTTGTGGGGGCAAATAGAAAACGAAAAAAACACGATTCGCATGGTTGTCGATTCTTTGCACGTGCAGGCCTCGCAAGTGGCCTTGTCTAATCGTGGTCCACTCAAAGGGGCATATGATCCTTCACGGGGTTTTCATATTGACCAGTTTGAGCTAACAGGCCCAGCAGGAAGGCTCATGGCACGAGACCATCCCGATTTGCAATCTGCCATTGAAGTTGTTCTTGAAGATATCGATTTGCGGCCGTGGGCATTTATGTTTGGCCAACCCAAAGTGGGCGGTGTGTTGAACGCCGAATTGGCTTTTTCGGGTGAATTGTCCGATCCTTTAATTTTTGCAGAAGGCGTGATCAAGCAAGTGGATGTTTATGGATTGCAAATTCCATCCATTACATCCAATGTTTCTTATGGTGACAAACGGTTTTTGGTTGATGTGGTCGTAACGCCCCCACACGGTTCACCCATTTCGCTATCTGGTTCTGTGCCTGTTTATTCTGCAGAACCCCTGCAACTCAATTTAAAATCGAACGGTTTCGCATTGGCCTTGCTTGATACCTTTGTGACTGATCTCAATGATTTGTCTGGTGATTTGTCTGTAGCTCTTCACGTGGGAGGTACTGTAGATGATCCGACTTATCAGGGGACATTGAAGTTGGCAAATGGGAAAATGTATCATCCAAGTATTGGCCGCGTGTATGAACCTATTGCAGCAGGGATACAGATTAACCAAGGTCGTGTGATCTTGGATTCATTGGTGATTGGGAAGGTTGGGCAATTTTTGGCCATGTCGGGATATGCCAATATTAAGGATGGCGATTTAGGCGAATTTGACGTGCGAATGGATTTTGCACATTTTCAACCCATCAAATGGCCAGAGGTGAAGGCCGAGATAAGTGGGCAAATGCATTTGCTTGGCCCAATGACTCGGCCAAGGTTATCGGGTGATTTGCTTGTGCAGCAGGCAGATATCCGATTGGGTGACTTGATGAATACGCCCAGTTCGGGATGGGAAACATGGCCAATGGTTCAATCATTGCAAATGAACATGAGCATACGGGCTGATCAACAGGTGTGGGTGAGAGATCAAACATTTAATATCGAAATGACCGGTGATTTGGATGTGGTTAAGGATGCAGATGGTTTTAAGGTTTTTGGCGACATGCAAAGTCGGCGCGGAAATTATATTTTTCAAAATAGACGGTTAAATATTGCGCGTGGAGAGATTCAATTTCAAGGCAAGTCAACGATTGATCCCAATTTGGATATTGAGGCACAAACACGTGTTCGGGCACGTTTGGCACAAGCGGATGTGACTGGCGATCGTACCTCCGAACAAGTGGTTGTCATTGTGTCTGTGGGGGGAACTCTTTCTCATCCCGATATTAAGTTGTCGAGTGAACCACAAGTGGGCGATGGCAAATTTGAAGAGGTATTGTCCGTTTTGTTGGTGGGAGCCGTACCCAGTGTGGTAGATGTTACGCAAGCGGGAGACTTTGTGTTGAGTACTTTGGCCAATCGATTTGGGCAACGATTGGGAGAAGATTTGAAACTGGATTTGGTAGAAGTGGATGTGGCAGAGTCAAATATTTCGCGGGTCCGTGTAGGCAAATATCTCACGCCCAGATTGTTTGTGAGCTATGCTCAAGATATGGGCAGTACGGGACGAGAGGTGGCTGTGGAATTTAAACTCTTGCCCAACTTGACCCTAGAAGCCAAACAAATAGATGCTGGCAATGAAGATCAGATCACATCGCAAAGACGCGAAACCATTGGGATGGTATGGCAGAAAGAGTGGTAAATTTTGATCACGTAGTCAGCGATTTGTTTGGGTCTTTTGCCAGCATAAGGTCTATAACATCACAACCGCTATGATGTTTTGTCATTTATAAATGCGCGTATTTCAGTCTCTGTGCGGTATTCTTTGTCAAACACTTGCCGCAGATAAAGCTCGAGGGTGAGATAGCGACATATCATTTCGCTGTGGTCTTGTCCTGCAAGATGTTCTGACCATTTATGTTCAAATATTTCAGGCGATGTAAAATTGGCAACACGTGCTGTGCGGGTATGGACCCATGTGTTTATCACTTTTTGAAAAGCCGTGTCGCGTAGCCAATTTGGATAATCGGTCATTGAGGTCGTGGTGGTTTTTTTTTGTAGCTTTTGAAAGAATTTGGCTGAACGAATGGCCCATTTGGACCAGGTAATGGGTTTGCCTGTTTTGGCCCAGGGGATATCTTGGAAATAGACGGGATAGGTTTTGATGAGCATTTGGCGGTAAAGAGAGTTGTTGTTTTTGATTTCAAGAGGCAGACCAAATAAAAACTCCTGCAATTGATTGTCTAGAAAAGGCAAGCGGTAATCCACGCCCTTGAAAAGCCCCATTCGGGGGCCCATTATTGAAAAACCACGCATACGCCAGTCGATGTAAAACGCATGGGCAGATCGGGCATTTTGGAAGGCTTTTTCGATGTGGTGTCGTATTGTTGGGGTATTGTCTAAGTGCATGTGTAAGTTTTGGGAGAGGTAGTGGTTGAGTTTGTGCGATTCAAACAAGTGACCGCCACCAGCAAGACCATCTCCGCCAGCGCCATTAAAACATACATTTATTTCTTGGACAATTTGTGTAAGGTGTTCTGCGCCATGCATATGCATGAGGTTGAGTGCGCCGTCTGTCCACCACGTGGCTTCCATACGAGGGGAGAGCCAGTTGTCTTGGGAAAGTGGAAATACGGTATGGGGTGACATTTTTACTGCGGCCACATCTGTGGCAATGCGTACGTCATTGCTGTTGGGTAGTCCAAATGTAAATGTGTGTGGGGACCCTGGTAGGGCGGCAAAAACAGCTCGTGAGTCCAATCCGCCACTGAGCAATAACCCAGGTTTGTCTACTTGTGATTGTTGGGCAACTGCTGCCTGAAAAAGGTGTCCAAATTCTTGGATGAGATCATCCTTGTTGTGGCAATCTAATCTTAAAGAAAGCTGATCCCACCACCAATATCGCTCTTTGGTAAGGTTGCCGTTGGTTGTGTTGTAGATGATGTGGCTGGCAGGTGGTACTTGTGTGACCCCCTCAAACCAGGTGTGGTTGGGGGGCAGTTGACCTGTTTCTAAAAAAAAGGTTGCCGTTTCGGCTGTGATTTTTGGGGAAAAATGGGGAAGATTTAAAAAAGCTTTGGGTTCAGATGCCCAAAACAAACCGTTTGGATTCTGGTGCCAATATAAAGGGCGCAACCCATAACGGTCTGTGAAGATGTGGAGTTGGTTTTGGTTTGTGTCCAGTACAACGGCAGAAAATAAACCATCTATGTTTTTGAGTATGTTTTTATAATCTGGGTTAATGGCTATGGCGACCAACAATTCGAGGTCGGTGTGTTGAGGCAAATTGCGTTGCTTGCACAAATTTGTGCCGTTAAATAAGTTGCCTTCTAACCAAGCGATAATGCCCGTTTTGTTTTGGTATGTTTTGGTGTGCGGTTGCGTGCCGATAAACGTGCCTGCCGTTTGAGGACCAAATAAAATATTGTGCTCTTTCGCGCCAGGCGGAGCAATGAGGTTGCACTTGATTGCTTGTAATTGGGTGTCTAATTGTTTGGGCGACAAAGGTATTAAAGATGTAAAACCGGCAAGCCCTGGCATGGTTTGTTCTCTTCGGGGATAAATTGTGGCATAATGGGGAGATTTAAAAATGGTAACAATAAGATTTTAATAAGCAAGAACGCCTTAAAAGGGAAGTCGATGAGAGGATATTGACTTTTTTAATCGGGGTTGACAAGATTGGCATTCACGACTAAACTTTCAAGATGTCAAGTGTATGATGAAGGTTTGAATTTGTATATGACTGTTTTTTAAAGGGATGAATATGGATCAGGCAAATTTTAAGGTTCGGGCAGCACACTGTGATTTTCGTGCATCACAAGAAGAAATTTATCAAACATTGCGTCGGGTAACCGATCCATTGGATAGGTCGTGGGAAAAGCTCGAAAAAGCAGATCGCATTGTTATCAAATTTAATATGATGAAATTGCATGCCCGATTGGAATATTATTTTGGTCGACGTCGTGAATTGGTTGACGACATGGTTGCTGAAGCGGTATTGCGATTGTTGAAAGAACGCACCACGGCTAAAATCGTTGCAACTGACACCAATCCTTATGTCAAAGACCACTTGATGGGAAACAATTTTAATTATCTCAATATTCTCAAAAAATATGATGTGGGCTTTGTAGACTCAAACGCTCCTCCTTTTAAGACTTATGATGTGCCAGGGGGCGGATTGATGTTTGACCGCTACGATTTAAGTGCCTGCTTTGAGGGGGCAGAAGTGGTTTCTGTAGCCAAAATGAAGAACCATTTGTTTATGGGGGTCACTTTGTGCATGAAAAACTTGTTTGGTTTGCCCCCTATTACCCCACCAGTGGGACGGGTTCGCAGTTATTACCATCATTTTATTCGTTTGTCTTATGTATTGCCCGATTTGGGAATGATTACAAATCCTGCACTAAATATTGTTGATGCACTCACAGGGCAATGGGGGCGTGAGTGGGGCGGGCAGGGGCGTATTTGCAATGCATTGATCGCGGGTGATCAAGTAACAGCAACAGATGCCTGTGGTGCTTATTTAATGGGCCACGATCCTGCTTCCGATTGGCCAACGCCGCCCTTTAAAAGAGATCGCAATCATTTGCTTATTGCGGCCAATCATGGATTTGGCACTGTGAATTTGGATGAAATTGACTTTGAGTCCGAAGTGAAGTCGCCTTTGGCCGATTTTGATGCTGAAGCCACAGATTCAGCCGAAATGGTTGAAAGTTGGAGGCGTACCACATGTGAGCAAGCATTGATCTACCAAGATAAAAAGAAGGGTTTGGTAGACCAATATCGCAATGAATTTATCTTTTTACAAGATGGAGATGTGGTTTGGCATGGTGATAACCCTGCAAACTTAGGCAGTCGTCGCGAATTGAGTGGCAAAAAGAAGGACCAAGGTATGTGGCTCAAATTGGTTGACCCAGAAGAAGTTGAGGGCGAACGGTTTGAAGCCTATGAAGAATGTTTAACGGCTTTGCGTGCATAGGCAAATGGCCTGCCCTTGGTAGGCCATTTGTTTTTGATATCCAATCATGTTTGCAGGAGCATTTGGGTGGGTTTATTGCCTCATCTATTAAAGATGCAACACGACTTGACCATAGAAAAAGGCAGCCTCTATGTTTGGTCGGGTTTGACAAATGTGGAATCTCAAATCTTGGACGCATATGTTTCGGTGTTGTCTGTAGATGAAATCGGTCGAGCTGATCGTTTCCGTTTTGAAAAAGATCGCTCACATTTTGTGGTTACACGAGGTGTTTTGCGGTATTTGTTGAGCGCATACACAGGGTTACCTGCTCAGGAAATTGCTTTTGAATATGGCCCCAAAGGAAAACCTGAATTGGCCCACAATGCATCAAAAATAAATTTTAATGTGTCCCATTCACATGGCATGGGGGTGTGGGCGATTGCTTTTAATGGTGTGGTGGGTGTCGATGTGGAATATGTTAAAAGATCTGTAGATATAGATGCTGTTGGGAAGCGTTTTTTTTCGGATAACGAATGGCGTCATCTGCGTGATTTGCCAGAAGATGAACGCCGGCAGAGTTTTTTTAGGTGTTGGACGCGAAAAGAAGCATTTGTCAAAGCATTGGGTGATGGTTTGACTTTTTCACTTAAGGCGTTTGATGTAACGGTGGGAAATGTTGCACAATTAAAACGCGTTGAGGGCATGACTGATCATCAAAAATGGACATTGCAAACCTTTGAACCAGCGCCTGATTTTGTGGGTGCTTTGGCATTTGAAGGACAACAGAAAGTATGTTACAAAACTTTAACCACGAATGATTCTCCCGTTTGAAACAAGCAGGTGTTTGTCTTTGTCTTATAAGAGTGATATTGAGACTTTAGGTTTCCAATTTAAACACCATAACCTTAGATTTGAGCTATGAACAAACTGATAGATAAACCTGTTAATGGATTGGTGCAGCGCATTTCTGCAGTGCTTTCTTCAGATGAACAAGAGTTAATTCGCGTAGAATCAGACCTTGGAGCGGATGGTCGATTTGGCACGCAGTGGGTGGTGGTGACGCCAAAGCGCGTATTGGTCTATCAAAACGGCGAAGATGGCAATGTGATCGATATTCCGATAGATGAGATTTCCATTGCCCGAACAGAGGGGTTGATTGGTGGGGCACGGTTGGAAATTCATCGCAAAAATGCGCCATCTGTTTATGTACCTTTTTCCAAAACGCTTGCTCAAAAGTTTTCAGAAACCACGCGGGGGATTGAGCAACTGCGAAAAGGACAAGAATTTTTTGTCAACGCAGACCTTGATCGAACTCGCTGTGAGAAGTGTGCGCGTTTGTTGCCAGAAAAAAATGGCATTTGCCCTGCTTGTATCAATCGATTTGCAACACTTGGGCGTATTGCCGCCTATTTGAAACCCTATAAAGGCCGTGCCATTTTGTTGGCGGTTGCTTCGGTAATGACCACGGTTACCGAGTTGTTGCCTCCCATTGTGACCAAGCACATTTTTGATGATGTTTTGATTTTGCCAGAAGGCACGGATGTGCTCATGGGTGACCGGTTGGGGTTGTTGGGATGGTTGGTTATGGCATTGGTGGGTATTCGGCTTATCACATGGTCTGGCGAATGGATACATGGTTGGACCATTACTTGGCTTTCTGCACGTGTGACAGCCGACATTCGCAGTCAGCTTTAAAAGCGAATGGAATTGATTTCTTTGCATTTTTATGACAAACGACAAGTGGGCGCAGTGATGTCGCGTGTGACCAGTGACAGTGGTCGTTTGCAAGATTTTTTGGTAGATGGTTTGCCTTATATGCTCATCAATACCTTGATGTTGTTAGGCATTCTGATTGCGTTGTTTTCCATGAGTTGGCAACTGACGCTTTTGGTGCTTATTCCCATTCCTGCCATTGTGGCTTGGGGGATTTTCTTCTGGAACCGCATGCGTCGCTTTTTTACCCAGTGGATGCAGGCTTGGGGCGATGCCATGTCACGGGTGAATGAAGCTTTAAC
Source organism: Candidatus Latescibacterota bacterium (assembly GCA_038279365.1). Taxonomy (GTDB): domain Bacteria; phylum Latescibacterota; class UBA2968; order UBA2968; family UBA2968; genus JABIFK01. The sequence continues at coordinate 46,334 of JAYODI010000014.1, forward strand.
GGGCATCCGGGTGGTGAAGGCGTTTGCACAAGAAATGAATGAAATTTCAGTTTTTAAAACACGCAATGATAAGCTGACCCGAATCGGGATTGTCACAGAGGTCAATCGAGGGATTTTTTTTAAAACGATGACCTTGTTGACTGCCTCTGGTGTGATGATTGTGTGGTATTATGGCGGCTTAGAGGTGGTAGACAACACGCTCACACCTGGCACATTGATGGCATTTTACAGTTACATGATGTTGCTATATGGACCCTTGGAGTGGTTTGGGATGGTCAACTCTTGGATGACCCGTGCTTTTGCGGGTGCAGAACGGATTTTTGAAATCATAGACACACCGCCTGAAGCCTACCAAGACCCCAACGCTGTGCCGATGCCCAATATAAATGGGCGGGTTACGTTTAAAGATGTGACTTTTGGTTATGACAAGAGCAAACCAGTTTTGCACGAAATCGACTTAGATGTGCAACCTGGCGAAATGATTGGTTTGGTGGGCAAATCTGGGGTGGGTAAAACCACCACTGTAAATCTTATTTGTCGGTTTTATGATGTGGATCGTGGGGCCATTGAAATTGATGGGGTGGACGTCAAAAAAATCCGCTTAGAAGACGTGCGCAGTCAAATAGGCATTGTGTTACAAGAGCCTTTTTTGTTTTCGGGAACCATTGCTGAAAATATTGGTTATGGCCGTCCTGGTGCCACATTTGAAGACATTGTCAATGCGGCCAAAGCTGCTGCTGCGCACGACTTTATTGTATCTAAACCCGATGGATATGATACCCTTGTGGGAGAACGAGGCGACTCGCTTTCGGGCGGTGAACGCCAACGGATATCCATTGCAAGAGCTGTCTTACATGATCCCAAAATTCTCATTTTAGATGAAGCGACTTCATCGGTTGATGTGCAAACCGAAAAGCGCATTCAAGAAGCCATTACACGGCTGGTGGCAGGGCGCACAACATTTGCCATTGCACATCGTTTGTCAACACTTCGCAATGCTGGGCGATTGTTGGTGATGGATGCTGGGCGCATTGTTGAAATGGGTACGCATGAAGAGTTGTTAGAGAAAAAAGGTGTCTTTTATAATTTGGTGCAATTACAAGAAGAGATTTCGCAAATTATTGCGATCAAGGAATAGCCCTTAATTGAAATTGACGGAATAGGTAAATCATGAATGCGTTACAAGAAAAACCCCTGTTTGAAATGATGCCCGAGGGCATTCGTCGGAAATTGGGCAATTTGAATGGTGATCAGGTTCACATTCAGGTGGCCACCGATCTCAATGCCGACTTACAATATGGTTCGCAATGGGTGGTGGTGACCGATAAACGGGTATGCGTGGTGCCTGAAATGGGCAACAATGGCACCATAACAATACCTATCGATGATGTGAAATCTGTAAAGGTTGAAGAGTGCGTTGGCTCTGGCACACTAGAAATAGAAAGAAAAGATGGGCCAACGGTTTTGGTGCCTTACTCACGCACCATGATGGAAAAATTTGCAGAAGTTTCTGATGCGATTCGGCAATTGTCGGAAAATGAAGCTTTGGCATTGCCAACGCAGTTGGAAGAAACACATTGTCAATCGTGTGGCAAGCGTTTGCCTGAAAAAGATGGGGTTTGTGCTTCGTGTGTCAAAAAGTGGGAAACGTTTCGGCGCATTGTCAGTTATATGGCGGCCTATCCTGTCAAAATGGTGATCACTGTTATTTTGACCTTGGTGAGCGCACTGATCAGCCTATTGCCTCCCAAAGTAACCCAATATGTCATTGATGGTGTTTTGTTACCCAATTATGCCTCGATATCCATTCCTTTTATTGAGACGACAGATCGGGTGGCCCGTTTGGGGTTGTTGATTTTTGGGCTTGCGTTGGTCAGATTGAGCATTTGGGCCATCGAAATTGCCACGCAGTGGTTGGGGCGGGCCGTGGGGCTGCGCGCAATTGGTGATTTGCGGGAAGATCTTTATCGCGCATTTCAACTGCTTCCGGTGCGGTTTTATGACAAGCGCAAAGTTGGTGCATTGACCTCTCGTATGACCAATGACACCGATCGTATGGAAGGCTTAATGGTTTACGATTTCTATTTCATTTTTTCCAATGTAATGATGTTTGTGGGCATTTTGGGGTTGTTGTTTTGGACCAGTTGGGAACTCACATTGTGGGTGTTGGCGCCTATTCCTGTGATTGTTTTGGCGGGTGCTAAAATTTGGTATCGCATTATGGGGTTTTGGACGCGATGGTCGGGCAAATGGTCGCGGTTATATGCACAACTCAATGAATCTATAAATGGGATTCGGGTGGTCAAAGCATTTGCGCAAGAACAACGTGAAGGGGAGCGGTTTGACTTGCACAATGAAGCCCTTATGCGGGTGAGCATTGGTGGTGAGCGGTTGTGGTTTTCCTTTTTTACGGTCACCAATTTTATCATGAGTTTTGGTGCATTTTTTGTGTGGTATTTTGGCGGTCGCCAAGTTTTGGAAGGTGATTTAACGCCTGGTGCTCTGATGGCTTTTTTGAGCTATTTGTGGATGTTGTACCAACCCATGCGCTGGTTTGGCGATTTTTATAGTTTTGTTTTGCGTGCTTTTGCCAGTGCTCAGCGGGTTTTTGAAGTGGTGGATGGCGATTTGGAACCTTTTGATCGCCCCAATGCCATTCGCAAACCCCACATTGATGGTCACTTGAAATTTGAGCATGTTTATTTTGGATACGACCCAGGAAAACCCGTGTTGAAGGGGGTTGATTTGGAAGTGACTGCGGGGGAAATGATTGGTTTGGTGGGCAAATCGGGGGCTGGGAAATCGACGTTAATAAATATGATTTGTCGATTTTATGACCCCGACAGAGGGCGGGTTTTGGTAGATGGTGTGCCGATGAATGATTTGGATTTGCGTGACTTGCGTTCTCAAATTGGCATGGTGCATCAACAACCGTTTTTGTTTGACGGAACGATTGCCGATAACATTGCCTATGGAAAGCCCGATGCCACCTTTGACGATGTGGTACGTGCGGCAATGGCAGCTGAAGCCCATGAGTTTATTGTGCGTAAACCCGATGGATATGATATGAATGTGGGAGAGCGTGGCAACCGTTTGTCTGGCGGGGAGAAACAACGCATATCTATTGCGCGCGCCATTTTGCATGATCCGCGGATTTTGATTTTGGATGAGGCCACCTCTTCTTTGGATACGCCAACCGAAAAGAAAATCCAGGCGGCCATTGCACGCTTAATTGAAGGGCGAACAACCTTTGCCATTGCCCATCGCTTGTCTACCTTGCGCAGTGCAGATCGGTTGGTGGTGATTGATGAAGGTAAAGTGGCAGAAGTAGGTACCCATGAAGAACTCATGGACCGGCAAGGGATTTTTTATCGTTTGGTCAAAACCCAACAAGAATCCACGGCTGTGGTGGGGGTGGGAGCTATCGAGGGCGATGCCTCCGAAGAATGATGGGTTGGCACATTTTTATAAAAGTATTATTGTTGATAAAACATTTTGATGATTGGCCTTTGATTTGGAGTGACTGATGACAACTGAAATATTGTCTGTTGAAAAGTTAGAAAAAAAGAAAGAAGACGCGTGGAAACCCACGCCCATAGAAACGATTCACCCCAAGGGCGTAGATCCCGCCACCATTCGTTTGTTTAAACAACCAGAGTGGATTTTACGGCTGACTATAGAAGGTGATCGGTCCTATTTGCGCGTTAAGGTGGTGCGTGCAGCGCCCTTAACACAACCCGATCGTTATTTTTGCATTTTGGATATGAAAGACGAAGCGATTTGCATGATTGAAGACTTGGCACAATTGGAAGAGGCCAGTCATCCATTTGTGTTTGAAGAATTGGACAGACGGTATTTAACGGCAGAAATAAAGCGAATCGTGTCTTTGCAAAATGAATATGGTGTGTCGTATTGGGAAGTGGAGACGGATCGGGGAAACCGTGAGTTTGTTGCCAAGTCGGTGGCTGAAAATGCCCAATGGTTGGGTGAATCGCGCCTGATGATTTTTGATGTGGATGGCAATCGTTTTGAAGTGGTTGATAAGAACAAGTTGGACAAACGCAGCCAAGCGTTTTTGGATTCGGTTTTATAACATTAGGTTGAGATGATGGGCAGGTTTGTTCGCACGGAGATCATTGGGGTCTCCGTGCTTTTTTGTTGGAGGCGTTGAACACTATGCCTACCTTTGAAACGATTTAGATGAATAAAAGGTCTTATTAGCAAAATGTTTTGTTATGGGAGGTATGTATGAGAAAAAGAATTGGCAAGATTTTGGCGTGGATAGGTGGCATTGTGGTTGTTGCTGGAGGCACGGTTGCTATTTTTGCAATGATTGCGGCCCTCAAAGATGATGATTCTGTGCCGGATCAAGTGATTTTGACAGTCAATTTTGAAAAACAGGTCGTTGAATATGTACCCGATAACCCCATTGCCAAACTGATGAATGAAGATGTGCAATCGCTTCGTGGCATGATTGGCGCATTAGACAAAGCCCGTACAGACGAACGCGTGGTGGGTTTGTTGGCTCGTGTCGGTGATGCGCCTATGGGATTTGCCCAAATTCAAGAAATTCGCGATGCTGTTTTGGCTTTTCGCAAAAGTGGCAAACCTGCTATCGCTTATGCCGAAACTTTTGGCGAAGTGGGGGCGGGCAATGGCGGGTATTATTTGGCATCGGCATTTGAAACGATCTATTTACAGCCTTCGGGAGATGTGGGCCTCACGGGTTTTAGAGCTGAGCATCCCTTTGTGAAAGGATTGCTCGATTCATTGGACATTGTGCCGCGTATGGCGCATCGTTATGAATATAAAAATGCAATGAATTTGTTTACGGAAGATCATTTTACCGATGCGCACCGGGAAGCGACAGAAGCGGTGCTTGGATCTATGTTTGAACAAGTGGTAAACGATTTGTCTGTCTCACTGGGTAAAACACCTGATGAAGTAAAAAAGATGATTGATCAAGGCCCCATTTTGGGTACCGATGCTGTGGCTTTGGGGTTGGTGAGCGATTTGGCATATCGGGATGAGGTGTATGAACGCGTGGAAGCGCGGTTTGGAACCGATCCCAAATATTTGACATTGGAAAAGTATGGCAAACGAGCAGGGTCTACTTTTGACAAAGGTACTGAAGTGGCATTGGTATATGGTGTGGGGCAAGTTACGCGGGGTAAAAGCGATTACAACCCCACGTCTGGCTCGGGTAATATGGGCTCAGACACGGTTGCAAAGGCCATTCGAGATGCTGTAAAAGACAAAGATATTAAGGCCATCGTGTTTCGCATTGACAGCCCTGGTGGCTCTTATGTGGCATCCGATGCCATTTGGCGCGAAGTTGAAAAGGCCAAAAAGGCGGGTAAACCCGTGATTGCCACCATGGGAAATGTGGCAGGTTCCGGTGGGTATTTTGTGGCAATGGGTGCCGATAAAATTGTGGCCCAACCTGGCACCATTACGGGATCGATAGGGGTTTTGGCGGGCAAGATGTTGACCGAAGGGTTTTGGAAAAAATTGGGTGTGACCTGGGATTATGCCCACGTGGGTGAAAATGCGATGTTTTGGAGCACTGGACAAGATTTCACGCCTGGGCAATGGGCACAGTTTGAGGCGTGGTTGGATCGTGTCTATGTAGACTTTACGCAAAAAGCAGCCGATGGACGTGGGATGTCGCGTGAAGACATACATGCCGTGGCAAAAGGACGTATTTGGACGGGGGTAGACGCCAAAGCACGCGGGTTGGTGGATGAGTTGGGTGGTTTTCAAGTGGCTCTAAATTTGACCCGTCAGGCTTTGAATTTGGAAGAAGATGCGCCGATTCATTTGCGCGTTTTTCCAAAGGAGAAAACATTGGTTGAACTCATTCTTGAAAAAGGTGTGATTCGCACGTTTGGGCAGGCCGATGTGCTGGCCAGCTTGATGCAGGATTTGCGGCCTATTTTTCAATTTGCGAAAACTGTGGGCGTCACCCAAAAACCGGGCGTGGTGGAAATGCCAAGTATGATGATAGAATAACTTTCAAAAATAGGTGGGGTTTCGGTTTTACAGTTGCCCAAAAAGGAATGTGGAACCATAAAAACGGCCGAAAGTCCTAATACACTGGACTTTCGGCTGTTTTTGGTTTAATTTTTAGCACTCTCCTTGGTACACTGCTAAAAAATGCTTGTCAAGAGTGTATAAACTTGTTTAATTAATAGGCCTTAGGGTGTATTTTTAGAAACCATTTTAACCCATAAAGGAGGTTTGATCCGTATGATCCGGGTAGAAAATCTGGTGAAATACTACGGCGACTTCCAAGCCCTCAAAGGGATCGATTTGCAGATCCAGGATGGCGAGATTGTGGGATTTCTCGGTGCCAATGGCGCGGGAAAATCGACCACACTCAAGATCATGACGGGCTTTTTGGCGCCAACATCGGGCAGTGTGTTTTTGGATGATATGAATATCCAAGAACACTCGCTTGAAATAAGGAAACAAATCGGGTATTTGCCCGAATTGAATCCGCTTTATGGAGAAATGAAGGTATTTGATTATTTGGAATTCATATCCCAAATACGAGAAATGGATGCCAATTCGTTTACGCGATCTTTGGGGCGTGTGGTTGAGCAATGTGGTTTGGGAAGTGTGATTCATCGGCCCATTTCGGAATGTTCTAAGGGTTATAAACAGCGTGTTGGGTTGGCCGCAGCGATTTTGCACGACCCCAAGGTGCTTGTTTTGGATGAACCCGTTTCGGGCTTGGACCCCAATCAAATTGTGGACATTCGCAACTTGATCAAAGAACTGGGCAAAGAAAAAATGGTGATTATGTCGAGCCATATATTGCAAGAAATTGCGGCAACGGTGGATCGCATTGTAATTATCAATCGGGGCCAAATTGTGGCCAATGGCACCAGTCAAGAATTGATGTCGAGTTTGCGTGGGCAAACCCAATTGACTTTGGAAGTGAAAAACGCAACAGATGAGATCGTGGCCAATATTGCCAATCAAGTAGGGGGCATCGAATTGGTCAATACAGACGCCACGGATGGTTTGCATGTTCTGTCGATTGCGTATGAACGGGGTACCGACCCGCGCGAAGAAATTTTCAATTATGCCAAAAACAGTGGGTGGACCATTTTGGAAATGAGTCAAACGCGTGTGCAGTTGGAAGATGTGTTCCGCACGCTGACAGCGGAAGGAGGCGGTCGTGCATAATATTCTCGCTATTTTTCGCAAAGAAGTCAGCGCCTCGTTTAAAAGCCCAATGGCCTATGTGTTTTTGGTCTTTTTTGCATTGTTTAATGGTTACTTTTTTACCAATACTTTTTTCTTATTTAACCAGTCGGATATGCGCGCGTTGTTTAATATTGTTCCGATGGTCTATTTGTTTTTTGTGCCTGTGGTAACTATGAGTTTGATTGCGCGTGAAAACAATTTGGGCACATCAGAAGTATTGGCCACGTTGCCCATTCAAGATTATGAGCTGGTGGTGGGCAAATACTTGTCTGCATTGGTGCTTGTTTTTGCGGGTTTGGCTTTTACTTTGGTACATGTCTTAACCTTGCTTTCTGTGGGTACCAATATTGATTATGGCACGGTCATTTGTGGGTATATTGGCCTTGCTTTGGTGGGTGGGTTTTATGCGGCTTTGGGCACATTTTCGAGCAGTTTGACTGATAATCAGGTGGTGGCCTTTATTATTGCGGCCGTTTTTGTGTTGGTGTTTTATTTGTTAGACAAATTGCTTCTTTTTATGCCCACATCGCTAACTGGGGCCATTCAGTTTATGGCCGTTGATTATCACCTGTCGAATATGCGGCGTGGCGTGATTGATTCGCGTAATTTGGTGTATTTTGGTTCCCTCATTTGGTTGTTTTTGGCAATGACCGTTCGTGTTGTTGAAATGCGGAAGTGGAGGTAAACAATGGCAGCGATTAATAGCAAAAAGTCTTTTTTGACTTATATCGTGGCGGCCATTGTGTTGGTGGTGTTGGCCAACGTGGTGTCACGAAACTTTTTCTTTCGGTTGGATTTAACCGAAAACAAGATCTATTCGCTTTCCCCTTCAAGCAAAGGGGTGATTGCAAAAATTGATGATCTGTTAACGGCCAAGGTGTATTTCTCCGAAAATTTGCCAGGGCAATATGGCAATACCCAACGGTATTTGCAGGATATTTTGGAAGAATATGCGGCTTATTCGGGGGGTAACTTCCGATTTGAGTTTTATCAACCCGATGATGACGAACAGTTGGCCCTTGAGGCTCAAAAGTCGGGCATTCAACCTGTGCAGTTGCAGGTGATTGAAAACGACAAAATGGAAGTCAAACGCGTGTATATGGGGTTGGTGTTGTTGTATGGTGACACACGCGAAGTGTTGCCCGTGATTCAGACCACCACGGGGTTGGAATATGAGATTACGACCAAGGTGAAGAAATTGGTCGATAGCAACCGACCTGTGGTGGGGTTGGTAGCTTTGTCGGGGCAAAACCCGAAGATCGAGCGCTTGAGTGGGCAACTGCGTGAGGCCTATGATGTGCGCGAAGTGGTTTTGGGGGGTGGTGTGCCTGATGAGGTGAACTTGCTGGTTATAACAGGTGTTGAAGACAGCCTCTCAGGCCCAGAAATGGCATCGTTGAATGGATTTATCAACCGTGGTGGCAATTTGTTTGTGACCCAAGGACGCATTCGTGGCGATTTGCAATCTCAAATGGGCCAGCCCATCAAAACCAATATTTTTGAGGTGTTGGATCGCTATGGTGTGACGGTGGCCGAAAATTTGGTGATGGATCAAAAAAGCGGCACCATTACGGTGTCGCAGCAGCGTGGTTTTTTGCGGTTTAACTCGCAAGTACAATATCCATTCTTCCCGCAAATTCAGTCGTTTCCAGACCACGATATTGTGAGTGGTTTGGAGCAGGTGCATTTGTTGTTTTCGAGTGAAATCACATTTGATACGGCCGATTCGACAGCCCATGTCACGCCTTTGTTGGTGACATCGGATCATTCGGCAACCATGTCGGGTTATATCAATTTGAACCCGATTCAAAACAAATCTTTTGAAGGGCTGAATGAACCGGGCAAAGTGGTGGGTGTCTATGCCACGACAGAGTCAGACAGCTTGCCTGGTACGATCAGTCAGATGGTGTTTGTTGCAAACAGTGAGTTTTTGGTGGATGATGGCGGTGGGCAAATTGCAGAAAACAGCATTTTTGTGCTCAATGCTGTAGATGTGTTGATTGGCGACAAAGATTTGGTGGGGTTGCGCTCGCGTGAAATTACAGCGCGTCCGTTGTTGCCAGTAGAAGAGGCCAGCAAAACCACGTGGAAAACCCTCAATATTTTGTTGCCAGCCTTACTCGTTATTCTTTTGGGGGTGATTCAGTGGCGTTTAGAAGTGGCACGCACCAAACGATTGGAGGAACTTTATGGGTAATTTAAAGTGGCTCATGATCGGAGTGTTGGTGTTGTTGGGGGCGTATTTTTTAATGCAATCTCAGCAAAGTGGATACACCACCCAAACAGACCGTGTGTTTCCCGATAAGGTTGATGGTGTTTCAAAATTGGTGTTTGAAAAAAATGGCGAAACCTTGACGCTCATCAAACAAGACACCACATGGTCTATTGTGGGGAACGATACCTTGGTGGTCAAGGCTGACCGAATCAAATCATTTTTTGATCAAGCCTTTGGTGTGGAACGCGAAACGTTGATGACCCAAAAGGCCGATAATTGGTCTAAATATTCGGTGGATGATGCTTTGGGGGCGCACGTAAAGGTGTATGGGGCTTCGGATAAATTGTTGACCCACGCCGTTTTTGGCCAATCTACATCTGATTGGTCGCGCAATTATGTGCGTGTGGGTGATGGCCCCGAAGTGTTTTTGACCAACATAAGCGTGCTTCATCAGTTAAACACATTGCCCACTTATTGGGGGCAGAAACCACCTCCACCCACACCTGTCGTTCTGGATTCGATAGGTGTGGAAGGGGAATAGGTTGAAAATCGGTTTGTGAAACATGTATACCCCCCGCAAGGTTGTAACTTGCGGGGGGTTTTTTTATCAATGGATGCGTGTTGAATAATGGCGTATTTTTCTATTTGCGTTAAGAATGGTTGCTCATTTGCGCCATTTGGGGCAGAATGCCTGGGATTAATAAAAAAAATATCTGAGATATAATTGAAATAGTTGGTTTTGGTTTTTTTGTAAGATATTGTTTATAAAGTGTTTGTGTTGGAATTTTGAAAGTTTTAAAGGGTGCTGGCATTCCAGTTGCATAATAATTAATTATTTTTTGTGTTTGCCGTCACATGTCTTTTGCAGTTCTGTGTGTATAATAATATATTGTAGTATTCGGTTTTAACCTTCCGATTCCCTCCCCTAATGTTTTCCCAATACAAGGGTGCGTGATGGTAGCGCATTTCGTTTTTACATTCACAGTCATTTCGGGGTTCTGTGATGTTTCGACTCGATCACTTTAGCCATAACAGTTTTATAAATCATTCGAATTCTGTAAGAAGGCGTTTGTCAAAAAGCAAGGGACTGGCATTGTTGCTGACCCTTGTGTTTTGTTTGATAGACAGTTATGGGACTGTTTGTCAGGCTCAGACCTATACCGATGTTGCCAGCAGTGCTGGAGTGGTAACTGCATTGGCGGGTCGTGGATTAAACGCTGCTGATTACGATGGTGACGGCGATTTGGATTTTTATTTGAATGGGGTCAGTGTCGCCAATGTTTTATACCGCAACAATGGCGATGGCACGTTCACCAATGTGGCCAGTACGGCACTTGTAAACGATGCTGGCGCTTCTCACGGTGCCTCGTGGGCAGATTTTGATAATGATGGGGATTTGGATGTTTTTGTGGCAAATATTGGGGGTGCAAACCGCTTATATCGCAACAATGGCGATGGCACGTTTACAGATATCGGCAGCAGTGCGGGCATTCAAGATGCCGCCACCCAAAGCAACTCCTCGCCCTGGGGTGACTTTGATGGCGATGGTGATCTGGATATCTATGTAGCGAACAATGGCACCGATGTGAGTCGATTGTATCGCAATAACGGGGACAACACCTTCACCGATATTGCTTCAAGCGCGGGGGTCAGTGGCAGTGGCATCAACAACAAAGCAGGTTCTTCGTGGTCAGATTATGATGGCGATGGTGATCTGGATATTTATGTCTCAAGTGCCAGCACGACCAATCTTTTGTTTCGCAATGACGGCGGGAATACATTCACGGAAGTAGGCAGTGCCGCTGGTGTTGGGAACTCGGGGGCTTCTCAAACTCATGTTTGGGGCGATTTTGATAACGATAGTGATTTCGATCTTTATGTCACATATCAAGATTCCAGTACGCCGAATTCGTTGTATCGCAATAACGGGGATGGAACGTTTACAGATATATCAGGCACCGCAGGCGTAGGGGCTACCGTTATTGGACGTGGCACAATCATGGCGGATTACGATCTGGACGGAGATTTGGACATTTACGTTTCGAATCAGGGCTCTGCAAACTTGCTCTATCGCAACAATGGGGACAATACATTTACAGATATCGCCAGCTCCGAAGGCGTTGCAAATGGAACCAATAACAGTGGTGGTGCCGTGTGGGCTGATTTTGACAATGATAATGATTTGGATCTTTTTTTACGTAATGATACCCAATCCAATGCCTTGTTTCAAAATGCTGGCAATGCCAACAACTGGCTCCACGTAAAATTGGATGATGTGGTAGGACCACCAAGTGGTGTAGGTGCTCGTATCATTGCTGTGAGCACGGGGTTGCGGCAAGTGCGAGAACCCGATGGTGGCTCAGGCTACCTTGCACAAAATGCCCTTCCGATTGAATTCGGATTTGGCGGAACAACAACAATCGATTCTTTGATTGTGCATTGGCCCTCTGGTATCACATTTGACACCACCAATGTGGCAACGAATCAGGCTCTGACGATTGAAGAAAATTTGACGACGTTTACGGAGATGGCGACCTCCGCAGGGGTTGATGATTCTGGTGATGATGAGGGTGTTGCTGTAGGCGACTTTGATGGGGATGGTGATCTCGATATTTTTGTAGCAGTCAGTAGTGCTGCCAATTTTTTGTATCAAAATAATGGATCAAACTCTTTTGCAAATATTGCAAATGCAGCAGGTGTCGACGATGCCACAGATACCCGCAGCGCTGCCTGGGGTGATTATGATGGTGACGGAGATTTAGATATTTATGCCACTGTTGTGGGGGGTAACAATTCATTGTATCGAAATAATGGGAACAGCACATTTACTGATCAGGGTGGCCCTACTGGCACCAATGATTCAGGCAATGGGCTTGCTGTGAGTTGGGTGGATTTTGATAATGATGGGGATCTGGATATTTCTGTGGGTACATCTCAGGTCGCGAATCGGCTTTACCAGAATGATGGTGGTGGCACGTTTACTGATATTGGAGGCATGGGTGGTGGCACAAACCTAATCCACTATGCAATTGGTTGGGCAGATTTTGATGATGATGGTGACCAAGACGCTTATATGAAAGATGGTGACTCTGGCGGTGGGTTTGCCGTTGGACAACTGTTTCGAAATGATGGTGGGGGGAGCTTTACTGATATTGGGGTTTCTGCCGGTGTTCAAGGTACCAGTGGCGTAACTTTGGGTGTGTCCTGGGGTGATTACGACAATGACGGAGATTTGGACCTTTACCTCGCCAATACAAATGTGGCCAATGACCTCTTTTTAAACAATGGCAACAACACATTTACCAATGTCGCTACAACATTAGGGGTTGATGATACGGGAGAAAGTTATGGGGGACTTTGGGCAGACTACAACAGTGATGGCGATCTGGATTTGTATGTGCCTCTTGTTGGAACTGCAGACTTATTTTTTGACAACGATGGCAATACATTTGTAGAAATCGGTACTCCAATAGGCATTGTTGACAATACTGGCAATTCTCGGGGCGCTACAGTTGCTGATTTCGATGGTGATGGTGACCTCGATATTTTTAAGGCCAAGAATGGATCAGCCAATAAATATTGGCGCAATGATGGGCCAATTGGTCGATATCTCAACATTAAGCTTACGGGCACTGTTAGTAACAATTTAGGAATTGGTGCTGTTGTGCGTGCCTGGAATGGAGGCAATGTTCAACGCCGTGATTTGGATGGAGGGGCAGGTTATCCCACGCGACCAACTTCTCAGATACAATTTGGTTTTGATGGCAACACGACCACCATTGACTCACTGACTGTCGATTGGCCATCTGGTACGCATCAAAAACTTACCACTGAGCCAACCAATCAAGTTTTGTCACTGACGGAACCTAGTCCACCAGAAGGCAACTTTGCTTATGGATTAGATTTTGATGGCACGGATGATGCGGTAACCGTTCCAGATGCATCATCATTGGATTTAACAACAGCTTTGTCCTTGGAAGCTTGGGTCAAGGTTCCTACTTTGCCTGGTGCAACGCAAGCCATTGTTTCTAAGGCACGGAATGCTTCGGGTGCTGGTTATGCTTTGCTGGTGCACACCAGTGGTATTATCATATTCAACCTGAATGACAATACGACCAACATTGAAGCTGTTTCACCAACAAATACGTTGGTCGCGAACCAGTGGATGCACATTGCGGGGACATGGGACGGAACAACCGCCAAATTGTATGTTGATGGAATCCTCGTTGCGACTCAGGCGGCTTCGATTACCTTGCAAAACAGCACCGAAGATCTTCGTATCGGCCAATTTGCCTCTGGGTTAGCTTGGACATTGTTAGGTGCCGTTGACGAAGTGCGTGTGTGGAATGATGAGCGCACCCGATCTGAAATTACAACTTACATGAATACCGTGGTGGCGAGCAACGAAGCTGGGTTGGTCGCCTATTGGCGTTTGGATGACGGGATGGGTACGACGGTGGAAGACTTAACGGCCAATAGCAATGACGGCACCATGGTCAATATGAGTTCTTCAACCGATTGGGTGGGGGCAATTCACGATCATCAGATAGTTGTGAATGCGCCGTCCGTTTATACGGGCGTTTTACCCGCAACCGATCCGGATGGTGATCCCCTTACGTTTAGTATTCAGGTGGATGGAAATAAAGGGGCGGCGGTTGTCACCAACGCATCGACAGGTGCTTTTACTTATACACCAATCGATGGTAGTGGTGGTGCAGATAGCTTCACCTATCGCATAACGGATGGCACGTATAATGTCGATAAAGTTGTGAAGGTGTTGAATATCTCCGCCACATTTACAGAAGTAGCCAATTCACTTGGTTTGGACCATTCTGGAAACGCAAAAGGGTCTTGGGTTGACTTTGATGGCGACAGTGATTTGGATCTGTTCTTAGCCACAGACGGTGGTGCAAATGTGCTTTATCGCAACGATGCGGGAACTTGGAATGATGTGACGTCGGCAGCGGGTGTGGTTGACGCCAACAGTGCAACAGATATTGCTTGGGGTGATTTGGATAATGATGGTGATTTGGATGCTTATTTACCGCTACAGGGAATTGCGAATAAACTGTATCGGAATAACAACGATGGTACTTTTACGGAAGTCGGTGGAACCGCAGGAGTAGGTAATGGCAGTACACAGGGCTTTACAACGGCATTTGCAGACTACGATCGAGATGGTGATCTGGATATCCATTTGGGAAACAATGCGACAGCCAATGTGTTGTTCCGAAATGATGGCGGTTTAACCTTTACTGCGACCTCTGAGATGACGGATGCGGGTAATGCACGGTCTGGGTCTTGGGGTGATTATAATAATGATGGCTATCCAGATTTATATCTCTCCAATTTCTCACAGGCAAATGTTCTGTATCAAAACAATGCAGATGGCACATTTACGGATGTTGCGTCTGGACAGAGCATGAATGATGTGTCGAATGGCAGTGGTTCAAGTTGGGGCGACTTTGACAATGATGGTGATTTAGATCTTGCCGTAGTCATGACGAGTACGGCCAAGCATCTGTGGCGCAACGATGGCGGAGGGACATTTACAGACATTGGTGTCGCGTCAGGGGTCGCTGATGCATCTGATGATGATTACTCGTCTTCTTGGGCAGATTTTGACGCTGATGGAGACTTGGATTTATACGTCACCACAGCAAAATTAAACCAACTCTTTTTAAATAACGGAGATAACACCTTTATAAATGTCGCCACGATAACAGGCACCACGGGAAATAACACTGTCGATCAAGCAGGTGTTTGGGGTGATTATGATGGCGATGGCGATCTCGATCTTTATGTGTCAGTAAACGGCGCAAGTAATCTGTTGTTTCGCAATGATGGCAACAGCAATCGTTGGCTTTCTGTGAATTTGCAAGGTAGCAATCACATTGATGGTATCGGGGCAAAAGTCATTACTGTTATCTCTGGGTTGCGCCAGTTACGGGAAGTCAACAATGGTGATGGACTTTACGGACAAAGTTCGATCTCACAAGCGTTTGGGTTTGGATCAACAACAACCGTCGATTCACTCATTATCAAATGGCCTTCTGGCAAAACCTTTGATACGACCAATGTTGCAACCAACCAAGTGTTGACGTTGGCTGAGCCTGAGGTTGTATCTTTTATTGAAATTGCGGGTACTGCTGGGGTGAACAGTGCATCCAATGAAATGGGTGCGGTGTTGGGTGACTTTGATGGAGATGGGGATCAAGATATTTTTGTTCCTGCAAGTTCAACCGCAAACAGGTTGTATCGCAACGATGGTGCGCTGTCCTTTACTGATATTGCTTCCAGTGCGGGTGTGGCAACAACAACCGATGAACGGGGCGCATCTTGGGGTGACTACGACAATGATGGCGACTTGGACCTCTACGTTACCCAAGTGAGTGGTGCCAACTTCTTATATCAAAATAACGGGGATAACACATTTACAGATGTGGCGTCTGCTGCGGGCGTAGCCAACACCAACAACGGACAAAGTGTTTCTTGGGTAGACTTTGACCGCGATGGCGACGTGGATATTCATGTGACCGTCACCAGTGGTGTTGCCTCTGTCCTGTATCAAAATGATGGAACGGGGAACTTTACAGATGTGGCGTCAGCGGCGGGAGTTAACACTGCAACAAATGACGTTTCCGTTACGTGGGTTGACTTTGATCAAGATGGCGATATCGACTTTTATCAAGCCATCAATACAGGCGCCGTCAACAATCTGTTTAGCAACAATGGTGATGGTACGTTTACAGATGTAGCATCTGGTGCAGGGGTTACGGGTGCTGCTGGAGACAACACCGAAGGGGCTGCTTTTGCAGACTTTAACAACGATGGATATCCAGACCTTTATGTGGGGAATTCTTCTGTAGCAAACAAACTCTTTAAGAACAATGGGAATGGCACCTTTACAGATGTTGCGACAACGGCAAATGTAAACACACCTTCAGGTTATGGCATAGCTTGGGGAGATGCCGATAATGATGGGTATTTAGACCTTTTTGTCACACGACCCAGTGGTGCGGAAAAGTTTTATCTCAACAACACCGATGAGACATTTCTCGATTGGACTGGCATTGGAAATCTGACAGGTTCGGGTGCAGGAAGGGGAGCCGCTTTTGGTGACTTAGATGCCGATGGTGACCTTGATTTGTATGTGTCGTATTATGGGGCGGCAAACCGTTTGTATCAAAACAATGGGAATACCAATAGATATTTGCATGTGGTTCTCAATGGGTCGATAAGCAATGCCAATGGTTTGGGTGCTCAAATTACAGCTGTTACGGGTGGTCTGCGTCAAACGCACTACGTAGATGGGGGTTCGGGTCAATTTTCACAACCATCTATACCTGTAGAGTTTGGATTTGGTACGATAACAACAGTGGACTCGCTGATAGTTGATTGGCCTTCGGGTAAACAGTTTGATACGACCAATGTCGCGACAAACCAGGTTTTGACCATTGTTGAACCCCCACCAACTTTTACCGATGTTGCGGCAACTGCAGGTGTTGATGTTGCAGGCAATACTGCGGGTGCGGCTTGGGGGGATTATGATGCAGATGGCGATCTTGATTTATTTGTTTCTGATGGCGGGTCTGCAAACCTTATGTATGAGAACGCTGCCGGTGTCTTTACGGATGTGGCAACCGCCAAAGGGTTAGACGATGCAGGTCAAAGTGAGGGGGTTGTTTGGGTTGACTATGACAATGATGGTGATCTTGACCTTTATCTTGCACAGGGCAGTACTTCGACAAGTCGGTTGTATCAAAACAGTGGCAGTGCAACATTCACTGAGGTCGGTTCTGCGGCAGGTGTAGCAACGTCAAGCTCTGACTTGACTGTTTCTTGGGCAGACTACGACAATGACGGTGATGCAGACTTTTACTTAGGTGTTCATGCAGGGGCAGACTATTTATTCAAAAACAACGGGAATGGTACGTTTACCAATGTTGCAGGAACCGACATTCCTACAAACAGTACAAATGCACGAGGGGTGGCCTGGGCCGATTACGACGGAGATGGTGACCCTGACCTTTTTGTAACGAACTTATCAACCGACCCGAATTTGCTTTTCTCCAATGATGGAGATGGCACGTTTACAGAAGTTGGTGCCACTGCAGGTGTCAATGATACGGGTGAAAGTTATGGCGCTGCATGGGGTGACTTTGATAACGATGGTGACTTTGACCTTTATATGTCAAATGGGGTTGTGGGAACTAACCGGTTGTATCAAAACAATGGAAATGCAACCTTCACGGACATCGGTAGCAGTGCAGGTGTGGATAACACGGCCAACAGCAGAGGGCCAGCCTGGGTAGATATTGATAATGATGGTGACCTCGATCTTTATGATGTGGCCGACGGCGCCAACATTCTCTATGAAAACCAAGGCAACAATACATTTTTGAATCGGACGGTTGCCACCGGACTTGGGGGATTGTCATCTGCAGACACTTACGGAAGTGCATGGGCGGATTATGATAATGATGGTGATTTAGATGCCTATGTGGTGAATGTAGCTGGTGGTGTCAATTTGCTTTATCGCAACAATGGGAATACCAACAATTGGTTGCAAGTTGCTTTATCCGCAAATGCAAGCAATGCGTCGGCAATGAATGCTGTGGTTAAAACGGTTGCTGGAGGTTTGGTTCAATATCGTCAAATTGATGGCGGAAGTGGTCTGTATACTCAAGGTTCATTGGCTCTCGAATTTGGTTTGGGGGGGGCAAGCACTGCCGACTCCATCATCGTTTTTTGGCCTTCTGGTAAAATCTTTGATACCACCAATGTTGCAGTGAATCAGAGCCTGACTATTGAAGAGAATTTGACGGCGTTTACTGCGGTCACTGGGTCGCCAATTAATATCAACCAAACGGGCGCGTTTGCGGTTTCCTGGGTGGATTATGATGTTGATGGCGACTTTGATCTTTACGCTGGGTATAACAACACGGTTAATAGGTTGATTCGCAACGATGGTGGTGGCACGTTTGTAGACGTTTCAGCGGCGCCAGTAAATAATGGTGGGGCTACATTTGGAGCGGCTTGGGGAGACTACGACAGCGATGGCGACCCAGATCTGTATATGGTCAATTCTGGAACGGCCAACTTCCTGTTCCGCAACGATGGTGGGGGCACATTTACCGATCAAACTTCTGGCCCACTTGGAGACACGGGCATTGGACGAGGTGTTGGTTGGTTTGACTATGACAACGATGGTGATCTGGATCTTTATCTTTCAAATTATACGTCGAGCAATCGTCTATTTCGCAACGATGGCGGTGGAACGTTTGTTGATGTGGGGGGAACCACAGCCAATACGGGGGCAAATACTGGGATGGGGTTGGGGGATTATGACGACGATGGCGATGTAGATATTTATGTCACATCCATTGCAAGTGAAGCCAATGCTTTGTACCGTAATAATGGAGATGGCACATTTACAACACAAACGGGTGTGATGGATGACACGGTAAACGGTCAATCACCTGTGTGGGGAGATTATGATAATGATGGGGATTTGGATCTCTACATTGGTAACCTTGGCTCAGCGGATAAGTTGTATCGCAACAATGGAGACAATACCTTTACAGATATTTCAACAAGCTCCAATGTTCTAAACCCTAATAGCGGAACCTCTGTTGCAGTAGCAGACTACGACAACGATGGTGATTTGGATGTCTATGTATCGATCTCCCCAAGTGCAAACAATATTCTCTATTTGAACAGTGGCAATGGTGTATTTGGTGATGTGGCAAACGGTTTGGGAGTGGTTGGTTCTTCGAATAGCCAAGGTGCAAGTTGGGGCGATTATGATGGGGATGGGGACCTTGACCTTTACGTTATGGAAGAGGCATCCCCAAATCATCTTTATCGAAATGATGGCAATTCCAATGGGTATTTGGGGGTCGATTTAAGCGGAACGATTAGCAACATAGATGGTGTTGGAGCCACTGTTCGGGCTTATGTGGGGGCATCGACACAGCGCAGGGATGTAGGGGGGGGATACGGTTCTTATGGTCAGCAACCTCTTCGGTCTGCATTTGGATTTGGAGCGACAGCAGCAACCATTGACTCTCTGGTGGTCAATTGGCCTTCTGGTGTCCATCAAACGTTGACCTCTGTGACCCTCAACGATACGATGACGGTTATTGAACCCTCACTGCCAGAAGGCAATTTTATATATGGGTTGAATTTTGATGGTACGGATGATGTGATCATTGTACCCGATGCGGCTTCGCTTGATCTGACCACATCTTTGACACTTGAGGCTTGGGTTAAAGTATCGTCGTTACCAGGTTCACCTGCGGCTGTTGTTAGCAAGCCTCGGAATTCGACAGGTGCGGGTTATTTGTTGCATTTGGATGCCTCTGGCGTTGTAAAGTTTAATTTGAACGACAACACCACCAATGTGGTGTTGTCATCGGGCAACAATACTTTTGTTACAAACAAATGGTTCCACATAGCGGGTGCCTGGGATGGTACGTCGGCAAAGCTATATGTTGATGGGATATTGGTGGGAGAAACGGCTGCCGCGATAACCCTTCAAAACAGCGCGGAAGATTTGCGCATAGGTCAATTGGCGAGTGGATTGGCCTATCAATTTGCTGGGCAAATTGACGAAGTGCGCGTGTGGGGGGATGCCCGTACACAAAGTGAAATTTCACACAAGATGAATACGGTATTGGCGAGCAACGAAGCTGGGTTGGTTGCCTATTGGCGTTTCGACGATGGGGTGGGTTCGACACTTAACGATGAAACATCAAATGCCAACCATGGTAGCCTCACCAATATGCAAGGAATAAGTGATTGGGTAGACGCAGAGCACCTCCATCAAATCGTTGTCGATTTGCCTTCTGCTTACACGGGTGTTTTGCCTGGTATTGATTTAGGGGGTGATCCGTTAACCTTTAGTATTCAAGTAAATGGCACCCGAGGCAATGCTGTTATAGACAATGCCAGCACGGGCGCATTTACATACACACCATCCAACGGCAATGGCACTGTTGACAGTTTGGTATATCGCATCAGTGATGGTGTCTCTTTTGACGATGAAGCCATCAAAATTGTGTTGCTGTCATCTTCGTTTACCAATGTGGCAGCATCGGCAAATGTGAATGATTCTGGGAATGCAAGGGGCACTGCTTGGGCAGATTATGACGGGGATGGTTTGCTTGATTTGTACGTGGCTAAAAATGGCGCCAATGTGCTGTATCGCAATGGCGGTGGTGGCACATTTACCAATGAATCAACGGCGGCGGGTGTAGGTAGTGGGGGAGATGATTGGGGCGTTGCTTGGGCAGATTATGATGGGGATGGGGATTTGGATCTTTGGGTGGGGTCTGGAACGGATGTGTTGTTTGAAAACAATG
>JAYODI010000014.1:67139-83590 GCA_038279365.1 Candidatus Latescibacterota bacterium
GGCCAGTGCAAGGGGTGTGGCATTGACGGGCGGGCAGTCTCAGTCTGGCGCTTGGGGTGATTTTGATAAAGATGGCGACCTCGATTTATATGTGATCAGAGATGTGGCCAATGTTTTATTTGAAAATGATGGCGTTGGGAATTTTACTGCTGTAACGGGTGAGGCAAACGACGCTGGGGATGGCAATGACGGTGCGTGGGGCGATTATGACAACGATGGTTACTTAGATATCTATGTGGGCAATGCATCGACCAATGTGTTGTATCACAACAACGGCGATGGCACATTTACCGAATTGGCTTCAGGGGCTGGCGTTGCAAATGGTAATCAGGCTTATGGGGTTACTTGGGGCGATTATGACAATGATGGATACTTGGACTTGTATCTTTCAAACTGGTCACCCTCAAACAATTTATACAAAAATAATGGCGCGAGTGGGTTTGTTGATGTCACAACTGCAACAGGTACTGCAGCTGTTGGATTGAACGGTCAAGGAGCAGGTTGGACAGATTTTGATCATGATGGCGATTTGGACTTGTATGTGGCGGGTGATACGGGCAATGTGTTATATGTGAACGATGGTGCAAATACATTCCACAATTTGTCTGTTGTTGGTGGGGTGGGTAGCAAAGCCAATGGACGGGGCATTTCTTGGGGCGACTATGATGACGATGGGGATTTGGATTTGTATGTGACCAATTATAACTCTCCAAATGCATTATATCGCAATGACAGCAATCCAAACAACAACTGGCTTCATGTGACATTGGAAGAATCCGTTAGTGCGCCAGACGGTATCGGTGCGCACGTGATTGCACGTACCGGAACTTTGCGCCAAGTGCGTCAGGTTGAAAGTGGATCGGGTTACCAAACTTATTCACTGGATGTGGAATTTGGTTTTGGTGCGGCATCAACAGTTGATTCCCTGATGGTGAAATGGCCCAGTGGCAATACAAGTTTATTGTTAAATGTTGCGCTTCCCGATACCATAACCATTCAAGAAGTAGAGCCTGTTGTTGAAGCTACGGTTGCTTCTACCTTCTTGGGGATTCGTCACGCGCTTCCAGATGAAGAGATTCAGGTTTTCACCATTGGTGTCACTGGAGATGGTACGGACACCGTGTCGGATATCACTTTAACCGTAGACGATGTTGCTTCATCAGGCTTTACACCAAACAATGATGTGTATCAATTTTCAGTTTATGAAAGCAGTGATATGGTATTGGACTTTAATGATACCCTGTTGGGATCTGAGTTGGGAACCAATGTAACGGCAGGCACGCCCTTTACAATATCGGTAACTGGTGGTGCGGCGCTGGGTGCAACGGAGGTGTTCTATATTGTTGCCGCCGATTTGGCAACTGGCGCAACCGTTGGGCATGGTTTCAAAACTTCTTTTGCAACGGGCGGGCTGACGACAACCAACAGTGTCACTTTGGGTACTGGTTTTGCGACATCGGATGGCGATCGGGTTGAAATTGCACCCCTTGGAACCATGGCCACGGTTGCGGGTAATGGCACACAAGGGTATCAAGGCGATGGTGGTGCAGGCTTTAATGCCCAAATGAACCATCCCATTGCGATTGTTGCCGATGATGATGGCAATGTGTATGTGGCTGAAGAAGGCAGCCATGTGATTCGCAAAATTGACGCATCTGGAAAAGTGAGCACAGTTGCAGGAACGGGCTCAAGTGGCAACAATTTAACCGATGGCGATGCGGCCACGACCATTCAACTGAATGGGCCAAAAGGTGTGGCACTTGCACCGAATGGTGATTTGTATATCGCAGATTCGGGCAACCACCGCATCATTCGTGTCAATATCAGTGGGTTTGCATTTCGCATTGCAGGCCAAACCAGTTTGCCTGCTTTTGCTGGTGATGGTGCCGCTGCTGTGAGTGCATCTTTAAACAATCCAACAGGTTTGACCTTTGATGACAATGGTGACCTTTTTGTAGCGGATCAAGGCAATCATAGAATTCGCAAAATTGATTTTGGCACCAATGATATTACCACATTTGCAGGGGATGGTACAACCGGTGTGTTAAATGCGCCTTCGGCAATTGCGTTTGGTGAATCGGGGGATTTGTGGATCATTGAATCGGGTGCCAATGCGCTGAGCAAACGAAATTCGTCAAATGTAATTTCACAGGCTATAACAGGTTTGACAACGCCCAATGGTTTGACCATTGATGGTGCGGGCAATATTTATTACAGCAATTCGGGCGGGCATCAAGTGTTTAAAATTGGTGCTGCATCACAAACGTCTACAGTGCTTGTTGGAACAGGTGGGGCTGGATTTGGTGGTGATGGTGGATTGGGCAGTAGCGCACAAATCAATTCGCCACAAGGTTTGGCCGTGGGAACGTCTGGACATTTATATATTGCCGATTATGGCAACAATCGGGTGCGTAAGGTTTTGGGTGTTGCGGAATCGACACCGGGTGTATTTGTGACATCGGCAAGCCCTGATGCTGCCGATCCGAGTGTTTCGATTGATGCCAATATTGTATTGAACTTTAACCATGCTATGAATGCCCCTTCCAATGGTAGCATAGTGGTTCACGGTTCACTTTCTGGTGTGCGTTCTGGTGTTGTGACCGGAGGCACGACCAATGTTTTGACTTTTGATCCGGTTAATGATTTTCTCCCTGGTGAAGAAATTCATGTGAGTGCCACATCGGCACTCACGGATACAGGTTCTGTTGCTTTGGGTAAACCTGAGGTGTGGACGTTTACGGCCAATACGGGTGCTGGACCAGCAAACTTTAATGATGTGACTTTGGATTATGGTACGGGTTCAGACAATACACGATCGTTGGCTGTTGGTGACTTAGATGGCGATGGTGATATAGACATGGTGGCGGCTAATTATGGCCAATCGAATGGTGTGTATCTCAATGATGGTGTGGGTGGGTTTGCTGCAGGAAGCTTTGTGGGGAACAATTCTACCGCTGTTGTACTTGCTGATCTCAATGCCGACCAAGCGCTTGATCTTGTGGTTGGAAATGACGGTGAACAAGACCACGTGTTGTTAAACAACAATAACAACACGGGCACTTTCGCTGCTGCGATTAACTTTGGTACGGGATCTGATGTGACGCAAAGTTTGGCTGTGGGCGATGTGGATGGTGATGGCGACTTGGATGTAGTTTCTGCAGCACACAACCAGCCCAATAGCGTGTATCTCAATGATGGTTCTGGTAATTTGGGTTCACCCAATAATTATGGCCCAGGAAATGATCCTGCCACTTTTGTTGCTTTGGGTGATGTGGATGAAGATGGTGATTTGGACATTGCCTTGGCCATTGATGGGCAGCAAAATCGCATATATGAAAATGATGGTACAGGTGCATTTGCTTTTGACTATCCCGTAGGTGGGGCAACGGAAGCAAGTTATGCCCTGGCACTTGCAGACTTTGACAACTCAGGTTCACTTGATGTGGCGGTGGCCAACAACAGCGGTCAAATCAACCGCATTGTGCTCAATGATGGCGGTGGGCAATTTAATACATCACCCACATTTGGTCCGGGTGGTGGAGACACGCAAGCATTGACAGTTGGTGATTTTGATGGCGATGGTTTGCCCGACTTGGCAGTGGGCAATGCAGGGCAAGGGAATGAAGTGTATCTCAAAACGGGTGCCAGTGGCACAGATTACAGCACACGTTCACCTGTTTCATTTGGTCCTGGCAATGACGCATCACGCGCAATGGCTTTAGCCGACTTTGATAACGATGGCGATTTGGATATTGCCCTTGCTGTTAACGGTGGCCAAAATGTGCTGTATATGAATGAAAATTCGTTGGTGCCACCGGTGGTGGAAAATACGACAGCAACAGGAACTGTGGGTGTGCGTGGGGTTTTGCCAAACGACCTTGTTGAGGTGGTGACAATTGGTTTGACGGGAGACAGCACAGTATCTGTAACGGGTGTTTCTGTTGTTCTGTTGGATTTGACTGCTTCTACGGGCTTTGATCCTGCAACTGATGTGGCCCAGCTGCTGGTCTTTGAAAGTGCAGACAATGTGCTTGATACGGGTGATACACAGGTGGGAAGTCTGAACAACAGTTTTGCACTTGGAGATACGGTAACAGTGCCAGTTTCATCGACACCCACTGTGGGGATTACCGAACGATTTTACATTGTGGGTGTGGAAATTGCCACAAGTGCCACGGGTGGTCATGCTTTTAAAGTGGCTTTTCCAACGGGTGGGGTGCAGTTAAACAACAGCACAAGTATTGGTACGGCCATTGTTCCAGCCTCTGATGGAGACCGTTTTGAAATTGGGATCAATACGGGTGTGACATTGACCGATGTAAGTAGTGGCGCAGGTATTACGGGTGCTGCAAACAGCTATGGGGTTGCGTGGGGTGATGTGAATGCCGATGGCCATGTCGATTTGTATGTGAGCAATGTGGGCGGTGCCAATGTGCTTTATACCAACAATGGCGATGGCACCTTTAGCGATGCTTCTTCTGCGCCATTAAATGCAACCCAAGACAGCCGTTCGGCCCTTTGGGGTGACTACGACAACGATGGCGATTTGGACCTGTATGTGGTGAACAACAATACGGCTAACCTGTTGTTGCAAAATGACGGTGTCAGTAGTTTTGTTGACGTGGGTGACACTTCTGTGGTGGGTGAAACGGGGCCTGGTTTAAATGCTTCGTGGGTGGATGTGGACAGCGATGGGGATATAGACTTGTATTTGGTCAACGATGGCGCGACCTTCTTGTTTGAAAACGATCACGCGGCGTTTACCAACCCCAATGGTGGGCCTCATGTGACAGCGAGTACCCGCAGCGCGGCTTGGGCAGATTTTGATGACGATGGCGATGCAGATGCTTATGTGGTGCTCAATGGTGTGAACCGACTGTATCGCAACGATGGCGGGTTGTCGTTTACTGAAATAGGTGCAACAAGTGGCTTGGATGATGCGGGGGTAGGTCAAGGTGCAATTTGGCAGGATGTGGATAATGATGAAGATATGGATTTGTATTTGACCAATGATGGTGTCAATAGAGCCTACATTCAAGTGAGCCCTGGAACATTTGCAGAAGTAGGTGGATCTTTAGGTATAAACGATTCAGGCAGTGGCCGTAATGTGTCGGGTGTAGATTACGATAATGATGGTGATGTGGATATTTTTATCACAAATGACAGCAATCAATCCAATGTCTTTTATCTCAATCAAGGTGGCGGGTCCTTTTTGAACAATGCCGGCGCTTTGGGGTTGGGTGGTGCAGTATCCAGCCGTGGGTCTGGTTTTGCTGACTATGATAACGACGGTGATTTGGACTTGTTTGTTGCCAATGATGGTACCAACAAACTTTACCGCAGCAATGGGGCTGTTAACAATTGGTTGCAAGTGGATATCACGGGTGTATTGGACAACGAACATGGAATTGGGGCATATGTAACGGCATATGTGGGTGGGGTGAAGGTTGTCCGTTGGGTAGATGGTGGATCTGGTTATGCCTCACAATCTCCATCTGTGATGACATTTGGGTTGGGTACACAAACATTTGTGGATTCTGTGGTCGTTGATTGGCCCTCTGGTGGTTCACAAAGCGAAACCAATGTGGCCGCAAATCAGCTGTTGGCCATTACGCAAGGTTCTGCTGAACATCAGGACATTGCCAGTTCCAAAGGTCTTGACGACAGTTCTGGTCAAGGAGCAGACATTGCTTGGGTAGACTATGATGCCGATGGCAAGTTGGATTTGTATGTGGTTAATAGAGGGCAAGCCAACAAATTGTATCGGCAAGATAGCAGTGGTAACTTTACTGAAACTGGCCCTGGTGTTGGTGTGGATGATCCAGGAGATGGGCGAGCGGGTGTTGTTGCCGACTTTGATAATGATGGGGACTTAGACATTTTTGTGGCCAATGCGGGGCAAGCAGACCGATTGTATCGCAATGACGGGGGAACGTTTGTTGATGTGGCATCTGGGGCTGGTGTAGAAGGTCTTAGCAAAAATGGAGGCAGTGAAGGCGCCGATTGGGGAGACTTCAACCGCGATGGATTTCCTGATTTGTATGTGGCACGTGGGGGCGGAGAAAACCTGCTGTATGTGAACCGCAAAAATGGTGTGTTTGATGAAATTGGTGTGCTTGCTGGTGTTGCTGATGTGGCCAATGCGGAAGATGTGGCTTGGGCAGACTATGACCGAGATGGTGCCATAGATATTTATGTGAGCAACCATTCTGGTGGCGACAACCGATTGTATCGCAACAACCGCAACGGCACGTTTACAGACATGGCGGCTACAGCTGGCGTAGATGATGGTGGTGGGGCACGGTCTTTGGCATGGGGTGACTTTGATCATGATCGCGACTTGGATCTTTACGTGGTCAATGATGGTTCCCCAGATGTGTTGTATGTGAACTTGGGCAATGGAACATTTGCCGATGGCACAAATGTGGCAGGTTTGGGTCACAGTGGCAAAGGTCAAGATGCCGTTTGGTTTGACCTGAATAATGATGGCAAGCCTGATTTATATATCGCGACCTATGGTGGTCCCAATTTGTTTTATGAATCGGTTGGTGGTGGTGCATTTGTTGAGCGGGGCAAAAAGCGTCAAATTCACGATACGGGCAATTCTTATGCTGTGGCTGTTGCAGATTATGATGAAGATGGCGACTTGGATCTTTATGTGGCCAATGCAAGCCCGAACCGTTTGTTTACCAATACGTCCACAGCCAATTACGTACAAATTGTGCTAAATGGTACGGTCAGTGGTGCTGATGCTTTGGGTGCAGAGGTGCGTGTGGTGGCGGGCACATTGGCACAAGATCAAATTTATGAAGCCTCAACTTTGCACTATGGTTTAAACACTGAAACGTCTATAGATACGGTGTTGGTAGAATGGCCTTCGGGGCTGAAGAGTGTATTGGTCAATCAATCGGTCAATCAAGTGTTGACCTTAACGGAACCAAGCTTGGATGGGTTTACCGATGTGACTGCAACGGCCAATGTGCTCAATACCGAAGATGTGTATGGTGCTTCTTGGTATGATTATGATGACGACGGCGATCAAGACTTGTTCTTGGCAGTATCCAATGGCACTAACTCGCTGTATCAAAATACGGGGGCCAGTGGTTTTACAGATGAGACTGTTGCAGTTGGTTTGTCTGATGGTGTTGCAGATCGGCGCAGTGCGGTATGGGGAGATTTCGACAGCGATGGCGATGCCGATTTGTATGTGGGTGTGAATGGGGCGAACAATTTATTGTATCGCAATGATGGCGGTGTCTTTAGCGACGTGGCCAATGTTGCGGGCGTGGATGAAAATGGGCCTGCCTTAGCGGTTTCTTGGACCGATGTGAACAATGATGGCAACTTGGATCTGCTTTTGGTGAACGATGGTGCTGCATTCCTTTATGCCAACAATGGTGATGGCACGTTTTCAAGCTTGGGGTCCAATCCCATCTTTAGTGGCAGTTTTCAAAGTGCGGCTTGGTCTGATTATAACAATGATGGTTTTCAAGACCTGTATTTGACCGTAGATGGCAGCAACAATCTGTTGTATAAAAACAATCAGGATGAAACCTTTACCGATATGGCTTCTACGACAGGTGTGACTGGTGGCACGGCCAACCGGGGGGCAAGTTGGGCAGATTATAATAATGATGGTTATTTAGACCTGTATGTGGCGCAATCCAATGCGTCGAATATTTTGTATCAGGGCAGTTCAACAAATACGTTTTCGGATGTCAGTGCATTTGCCGAAGTTGACGGTGTCAATGCGGGACGAGCTGTTTCTTGGGCCGATTATAACAACGACACATTTCTCGATTTGTATGTCACCAACGATGGTGATGACAATGTGCTGTATTTGAACTTTGGTGATGGCACATTTGGTGACGTCTCAGATTATGCTGGTGTTGCAGATACCACAGCAAACAATGGGGCGGCTTGGGCCGACTATGATGGTGATGGCGACTTGGATTTGTTTGTGGCGGCACTTGGTGATACCAGCAGGCTGTATGAAAATGATACAACGGGCAACAATTGGCTCAAGTTGGTGCTCAGCCCTGTGGGCAGTGCCAGTGGTATCGGCACGCGTGTGGATGTGTTGGCATCGTCCAATGTGTATCGCCGCGATGTGGTGGCCGATGTGAATCAGAATGGGTCTGAAGTGGTGTTGGGTTTGGGCAGTGATTCATTTGTGGATAGTATTTATGTAAGTTGGCCATCGGGGCTCACGGTTGCATTGGGCAATGAGTCAGCAAACCAAATATTAGAAGTGGATGAAGTTGGCGACGTCTTTAAAGAAGTTGCAAATGCAGTAGGTTTACAAGATGGAGGAGCTGGCTTTGGTGCGGCTTGGGCTGATTTTGATGGTGATGAAGACTTAGACGTTTATGTGACGAACACAGGTGCCAATGCTTTATATGAAAATGACGGTTTGGGTGAATTTTCAAATGTCGCTTCTGCGCTGGGTGTAGATGGCAGTGGCACAAGTCACGGGGTTGCCTGGGCAGATTACGACAATGATGGCGACTTGGATCTTTATGTGGTCAATGATGGATCTGCAAATAAGTTATACGAGAACAATGGTACAGGCTCATTTTCAGATATTTCATCTTCTGCTTTGGTCGGAGATACGGGCACGGGTTGGGGTGTTTCTTGGATAGATTACAATTTGGATGGTGCCGTTGATTTGTATGTGCTTCGTGACTTTGAAAGCAATTTGTTATACCACAACAACAATGATGGCACGTTTACCGATCAGGCTGGTGGTGCGGGTGTAAATGATTCGGGAGCAGGTCGCGTTGGTGCGTGGGCAGATTATGATGAAGATGGTTATGCAGATGTGTTTGTGGCCAATGATGGAACGAACTTCTTATATCACAACAATGGCGATGGCACATTTACTGAAGAGAGTTCTGGGGCCGGTGTCAGTGGTTCGGGAACAAGTTTGGCTGTCAATTGGGTGGATTATGATGGGGATGCCGTGTTGGATTTGTATGTGGTTAACAATGATGGTGCAAATGTGTTATATCACAACAATGGCAATGGCACATTTGGTGACGTAAGCACATCCTCAGGCTTGGACAGTGGTTTTGCGGGTGTTGGATCTGCTTGGGCCGATTACGACTTTGATGGTGATTACGATGTTTACATTACAAATGATGCGGGCATTGCAAATCAGTTGTTTGCCAACAATGGTTTGGGTGTGTTTGCCGAAGTCACGGCCAGTGCCGGTGGTGTAGATTATAACAAGGGCCAATCGGCAAGTTGGGTGGATTATGATGGCGATGGCGACCTTGATTTATATGTTGTGAATCAATCGCCCAACCGTTTGTATGAAAACAAAGGCACCACAAACAACCACATTGAAGTAACGTTGGGTGCGTCAACAAGCAATGTTGCAGGCATTGGCACGGTCATTTATGCTTGGTTGAATGGTGAGGCCCAAGTTCAGATTGTAGATGGTGGTTCTGGGTTTTTGTCTCAGGTATTGGCTCCAACGCGCTTTGGCATTGAAACGGCTTCCGTAATTGACAGTGTGGTGGTCGAATTCCCCAGTGGTCAGCGCCGTGTTTTGACATCTGTAAGTGCTGGGCAAACAGTTTTGGCCGAAGAGAATCGTGATCCTGTTGCCGCTGCGCCAGATTTAGATATGGACGAAGATGATGAGTTGCTGATTTCACTGGCAGGTACAGACAGTGATGGTGATGTGCTCAAAGCCGTGATTACGTTGTTGCCTGCCAAAGGTGTGTTGTATCAAACCCCTGATGGAAGCAACAGGGGCGATGCCATTACAACGGTATTAGATACCGTTACAGATGCGTCTGGTCGTGTGATTTTTGTGCCACAGGCTGATTCAAGCGGTGCGCCATACGATTCGTTTGCCTTCAAATTGTGGGATGGCAAAGCGGCTTCCAATATTGATACGATTTCAGTTACCGTAAATGCAGTAGAGGATATTCCTGTTGCAGAAGATGATACCTTTACCATTTTGGAAGATGTCGTGACAAGCTTTAATGTATTGCTCAATGACAGCGATTCCGATGGTGATGTGTTAACAATCGTTCTGGTAGATGACGTTGTCGGCGGAACGGCCTCAATTGTGTCAGATGAAGTGCTCTTTACACCAACTGCACAGTTTAGTGGCACGGGTGGATTTACTTATTTGATTGAAGATGGTGCTGGCAATCAAGATGAAGCAACTGTTGTGGTAAATGTTGGTGCAGTGGATGATGTTCCAGTTGCTACAAATGACAGCTTTACAATTGCCGAAGACACACCAACTGAGTTGGATGTGTTGGAAAATGATACGGAATCTGATGGAGATGCTCTCACGATTGTTGAGATATATGATGTAACTGGTGGAACCGCATCATTAACCAGTGATGATCTGGTGTTGTTTACGCCCGTAACAGATACCGTTGGGGTGTTTGGGTTTTCATATGTGATTGAAGATGTTTCAAGCAACCGAGACACTGCCGATGTGGTGGTTACTGTTACTGCCGTTACGGATGGCCCTTTGGCGGTTGACGATGCATTTGAGATTCTGGAAGATACGCCGACCAGTTTGCTAGTTTTGGATAATGACAGGCACCCCGATGGTTTGGCAATGGAAGTGATTGATGTTTTGGATGTGGTGGGTGGCACTGCGCAAATTGACACAGAAACAGGTGAAGTGATCTTTTCACCCGACTTTCAATTTGTGGGGGCGGGGAGTTTTGTTTATGAAATAGTTGATGCATTAGGCCAAACCGATTTTGGGTCGGTCACTGTAGATGTATTGTTTGTAAATGATTTGCCAACTGTTGGTGAAGATGTTGTAGAAGTGGGACAAGGGGGGGCAGTAACGATTGATGTGCTGGCCAACGATGTCGATGCAGAAGGGGCCACATTGACTGTCGTGGGGGTGGGCACACCCGGGCATGGGTCGGCTTCTGTGGTAGATGGTTCAATTGTCTATACACCCGATCCTGCTTATTTTGGCGAAGACAGTTTTATATATACCGCCGATGATGGTTCGGGTGGGCAATCTGAAGGAACCGTTGTTGTGACGGTGATTCGGGCAAATACCTTGCCGGTGGCCACAGATGACAACATTGTGCTGACACCCGAAGAAACAACGGCAACCTTTGATGTGCGCAGCAATGATGTGGATGAAAATGGGGATGTTTTAACGGTTGTCGAAATTGGGGCGCCTGCCAATGGTTCGGCTGCAATAAATAGCGATGGCACCATTTTTTATCGCCGCAACACAGGTTTTAATGGTACGGATGGATTTGATTATATCATTAGTGATGGATACGGTGGAACGGCCACAGGCAAAGTAATCATTGTGGCACAAGCACCTGCAGGTGCTCCTATTGCGGCAAATGATGTGGCCAATACGGGAGAAGAAGTGCCTGTAACCATTGGGGTATTGGGCAACGATCAAGATGGTGGTGCACCCCCCTTGTCTGTGAGTGGAGCTGGAGGCACCAGCAATGCCACGGTGGTTGTTAATGGTGATGGCACCATTACATATACGCCCAACCCCAATTTTGGTGGTTTGGATAGCTTTACTTACACCATTACCAATGGCGCTGGTCTCACGGCTTCTGCGCGCGTAGATGTTCAGGTAACAGGTCAAAATGATCCACCCGTAATAGAAACATTTGAGATTGTCAGCGTGCTTGAAAACACCATTGCAGTTGTTGATTTGTCTGGTGCAGCTTTTGACCCAGACAACAGCTTGGATCAATTGCGCTGGGAAGTGTTGGGTGTAACTGCCCCCATTGTTTTTGCTGAAATTAATGGACATATTTTACGAGCAACGCCTGGTCTTGAAGCAAGTGGTACGGGTAGTGTTCAGTTGGCATTGATAGATAAGGACGGTGCCAGGGTTGAGGGTGAAATTTCGATTTTCTTCCAAGATGTGAATGATCCGCCATTGTTCAACGAAACAGGGTTTGCCCCAGCAGACGGTGCTGTGGGTGTGCCGCGTTCTGTGGTTTTGGCTTGGGATGTCAAAGATCCTGACGGGCCTCAATTGCTTTACACCGTTCGTTTGGGGCGACAAGCCAATATTTTGAATACCGCAGCCCGAAATATTACGTCACCCAATTTTGCATTTGCAGCCAATTATGGTGAAACGTGGTTTTGGCAAGTTGTGGTGACGGATGGCACCACAGAAATTACCAGTGGCGTGATGGGATTAACTGTTCAGGCCGATACCCGTCCGCCAACGATCAGTCGGATAGATGTAGTGGATGTAACCGAAACGGGCGCGCGCATTGTTTGGGCTACGGACAAGGTGGGTAGCAGTCAAGTCTTGTTTGGAACGTCTCCCTCTTTGTCTGGTGCATCTGAAGCTTTGGGGGCCGATGGTTTGGATCACTCGGTGACTTTGCCAACGTTATTACCAGATGCATTGTATTACTTCAAAGTGATTACGGTCGATGCTTTGGGTAACCGTGGTGAAGGAGATATTCGAGAATTTGCAACATTGCGTGCTGCAGACAAGTTGCCACCAGGGTTTGTGGCTGGGCCATTTGTAGAAGGTGTGGATGATCGTTCGGCCAGCGTACGTTTTGAAACCGATGAGTTGTCTGTGGCTGTTGTGACATTGTCGGGGCCAACTGGCAACCAAGAAATCACGTTGGATACGCCAAGTTTGGTCCATATTGCTTCCTTTGGTGGTTTGGTCGGTGCCACAGATTACAGCATAAATGTTACACTTTCAGATGTGGCAGGAAACACGTCAAGTAGTGGTGCGTTGCCCTTTAAAACGTTGCTTGCACCCGATATTATCCCACCCGTGTTTATTCAACGTCCAAATGTGGTTGCCACACATATTGGTGCCACATTAAACTTTGCAGTCAATGAACCCGCCAAAGCGGTGGTCAACTTTGGGTTGGCTGGTGGGGCATTGGGCAGTCAAACAACGGGTGGTGGTGTCAATGTTGGATTTGGCATTGTCTTGGGCGGACTGGATCCAAACATCACTTACAGTTATGAAGTTGTGGTGACAGACTTGGCCAATAATGTTTTAACGGAGACGGGAAGCTTTAAAACATTACGTGCACCAGACTTGTTGCCCCCATTGGTCATTGAGGGGCCGTCGGCTCAGGGGGTTGGCCAAACCCAAGCGACCGTTTTGTTTAAGACAGATGAGCCCGCATTTTCGAGGGTTGTGTTTGACACCTTGGGGTTGAGCACGCGTTCTTTTCGAACAGCATTAACAGGTACTGCCGAACTTGGGCACACGCATCGATTGAGTGGCTTGGTGGCCGGTAAAACCTATAACTATCAGGTCGTGACGGTTGATGCAGCAGGCAATCGATCTGAAAGTGCTACGAGTACATTTAAAACTTTGGTTGCACCGGATACCAAACCACCTGTGTTGACATCTCAGCCAGTTGTATCGGGTGTGGGTTTTGATCGTCTTACCGTACAGTGGGCAACGGATGAAGCCAGTTCTACTGAGGTGACTGCAGTGCCTCAACCTGTGACAGGTAAACAGACCGTGGCCACAGCCGTAACGGTTTCGAGGTCGGTGTCTACGCCAGTAAAGGATCATGCAGTGTCTTTAACGGGGTTGGTGGGTGGTAGAGCCTATAAGATTTCGATTCAATCCGTGGATGCTGCAAAGAATGTGTTGTTCGTTCAGGATGCTTTGTCTGTTACTACCACACTGGCGCCTGATGTATTGCCACCCAAAATTACGACGTTGGCACAGGTGCAAAATACAACGGATACGCAAGCACGCATTACTTGGGGGACAGACGAACCGGCCGATGGATTTGTGGAAGTGGATACATTGTCTGACTTTAGCACCTCATTCCGGTTTGGCAGTACAACCCCCAGCTTGTCACATGTTGTGACCGCAACAAACCTGAAAGGTGGCAAGACCTATTTTTATCGCGTGTTCTCTACGGATGTAATAGGCAATGGTCCCACGCAATATCCGGTGGGATCGTCGCTGACGTTTCGCACCCTAAAAACCCCTGACATTATTCCACCTCAAATTCATGGTGGACCCGTGGCTGTTTCGCCCTCTATTTCGAGCGTAACTATCAAATGGAAAACAAACGAACCGGCAGATGCCCGTGTACGATATGCTCTAAATTCGGCAGATGTGGCCATTGGCAATGAAGTTTATAATTCTGCATTAAACAAAGATCATGACTTTACTTTGTCTGGGTTAGAACCCGATACAACTTACTATTATTGGGTTGAAGCTGTTGACAGTGAAAAGAATGGCCCATCAATAAGCAGTGTGAAAACATTTAAAACCCTTAAGGCACCCGATACCAAACCACCCAAAATTTTGTCTGGGCCTTCTGTGGTGGATCGGAACCAAACGGCAGCCATTATTGAGTGGGAAACCGATGAACCTGCAACATCTGAGGTAGAAGTAAATGGTGTGCGCACAAGTCGAAGTGATGGGGCACAAAAACACCGGGTGCAGGTAACTGGTCTTACCGCAGAGACCGCATACTCGGTAAAAGTGATTTCAACAGACGCAGTGGGCAACACCACGGAAAAGAATGGTTTGCCATTTACGACACCTGCACTGCCAGATGTTATCCCTCCAGAAGTGCTGGAAGGCCCATCGGTCACGTATAAGTCAGATACACAAGCGACGGTTGCTTGGAAGACCGATGAACCTGCCACGGGGGTGCTCACGTTGTGGCCCACAAATGATCCCACAAGCCCATTAAGACCTGCCAGTGATGGCAACTTTAATCGCGATCACAGCTTGACGGTGAGTGGGTTAACCAAGGGCACCAATTATGCATTTCGCATAGAGTCTTCAGATGCTTCTGGGAATACGGTGGTTGCAGGCACTCTCACTGGGTTTGCCTCAAAGCCTGGTGTGGTGACCAAGTTGGTACAACCCCCAGGTGGTGGTGGCAGTTTCTTTACCAATTTGCAACCCGATTCACAATTCCCAGTCATCTTAAGTGGCCCTTATGTGATTGCTTCTACTGCAAACACATTGACCATAGAATGGTCTACCGATGAAAGCAGTGATTCGGGTGTTGGGTTTGGTGCTGGTGTGCTTTCTTCGCGTGTGGAAGTTGGTACAGATGTGCTGAACCACCGTGTGGTATTGACCAATCTTGAGCCGGCCACATCTTATCAATATCAGGTCGAATCTACAGATCCT
Organism: Candidatus Latescibacterota bacterium; assembly: GCA_038279365.1. Classification (GTDB taxonomy): domain Bacteria; phylum Latescibacterota; class UBA2968; order UBA2968; family UBA2968; genus JABIFK01. The sequence continues at coordinate 82,267 of JAYODI010000014.1, forward strand.
GCAGGAAATGGTGCCACAAAGTCTCGGGTGTTTTTGGCCAAAACTGCTGCTGCAGTTGATGTGGTGGCTCCACGAATTACCAAAAATCCAGCGGTTATATACCAGACCGAACGACAAGCAACAATTGTTTGGGAAACGGATGAAGGGTCGCAAACATTCTTGGAGTATGGCACAAATGACAATTTGGTGAATCAACAATCGCTACCAGATTTTGTGACCAAGCACCAAGTGACCTTGACCAACTTGGCGGCTGGTACAACCTATCAATATCGTGTTAAGGCGACCGACGCGGCCAACAATGGTCCAACGGCCAGTCGTATCTTGTCATTTACAACCGAACTCACGCCCGATGTGGCTGCGCCCAAGATCAGTGTTGCGCCCGTTGTTCAGGCGGTTACAGATGTGTCGGCTGTGATCAAATGGACAACTGATGAACTGTCTGATAGCGGTGTCAATTTTGCCGAGGGTTCAGGTCTTTCTGCCGACGGATTGGGGTTGGTGGCAGGTTCTTCTTCTGATGTATTGGCGCACGAAGTGGCTTTGACAAACCTCACGCCAGGAACCACTTATACTTATTTGGTTCAAAGTACAGACCGATCCAATAATGGCCCGACTTCATCTGATGTGTTAACATTTACAACGTTGGCAAACAAGGATGAAACTGCTCCGAGCGTCCCTCAAAATGTGGTCGCAAGAGGGGCTTTGGGACAATTGGTTGTCTCTTGGGCAGCCCCTCCAGAAAATGACGTGGCGGGTTATGATGTGTTGCGTGCTGTGGGGGATGCAGAATTTGTGCCTGTGGCTACATTTGTTCCCAGTGTTAAATATGTAGATGATGGTTTGGATGTTGCTACCGTTTACCGATATCAGATTCAAGCTGTTGATGCAAGTGGCAATCAAAGTTCCGCTTCAGAAATTGCTTCAGCCAGCCCAGATGGATCGGGATTACCCAGTGCGCCTGTGGCCGTGGGTGTGCAAGGTGAGACGCCTACTTTGGTGGTTGAAAACGCCAAAGGGGCTTCGGGTTTGATTTATAACTTTGCTGTGGCAACTGATGATGCCTTTACACAGATTGTGGCACAAGTTTCAGGCATTTCGGAAGGTGCGGGTACGGATAAAGCAGGGGCTACGGGCTGGACGATCTCGTCTCCATTAACGGAGGGTACAACCTACTATTGGCGGTCATGGGCATTTGATGGGGTGTTTGATGGCCTATTTATGCCCACGGCAAGCTTTGTGGCAGGATCTGCATTACCCTCAAAAAATTTGGGTGACTTTGACGGTGACTTGGTGGTGGGTTTTGGTGATTTTCTGATGTTTGTCT
>JAYODI010000182.1:0-3055 GCA_038279365.1 Candidatus Latescibacterota bacterium
AAAACATGGGCAAACCATGATCGATACGCCCCAACGCCGCAGGACAAGGCACCACACTAAACTTGCCCTTGACCCCATGCGCCAAACAAAACTCGGCAAATTCACGCGTAAACGATTCAGGATGCACCACCGGCACATCTTCCCAACGACGCGGTTCACCATCAATCAGATTGCGATCTCGCATAAAAAAATAATTCAAATTGACCAACATAGTCGAATCATCAAAAATGATCGACAATGGCACACGATCCAAGGCATTTGCATGAATATCAACCTGCATTTTAACCTCCAAGGAAGATAAACAAGTCTAAAAGTCACAAGTCTGCGATCACATCCCTAAGATTTTGACCTGTGACCGATTGACCCAATCTTTACTGATCAGCCGTTTGTATCTCCACCTTCACGTTCTTCTTCTTTGGCGTAAACGCCACAAACGTGGGTTCACCCTGCCGATAAGCCGATGTATCATCACCTTTTAAAAACGCACCATCCTGAAACATGGCGCGCGTTTGTGCTTTTTTTAAGGGTTCGCCATCCACCCTCACACCCTTCACATCCACACCCGTTATCCGCAATGTCAACTCAGGCACTCGCACTGGCAATGTCAACGAAATCGTTTGCCCATCTACGGCCACCTGAGCCATCTCGCGTGCAATGGCATAATTCGTAATTTCACTGCACTTGCGCCACTGCGTACGTTCACCAAATGGATCGCGAGCTTTTAAACGCTTTACCATTTCTTTAAAAACCTTAAACCCACGTTGATCGTCTTCGTGCAACCCATAAAACCCTTGCCAATGGCTTACCATCACAGCAGGATCACCCGCATCTATTACCTCAGGCAATCGTCCACCTTGCAAGTCTGCCGTAATATATTTGTCCACATCGGCCTCACCATACCCAGTCCAGGCGCCAGTCCAATCGGCAATACAAGCAATCACCTCACCCATGGCCTCACCACGCTCCGGCTTGGGATACCACACAGGTGTCGGCACCGCTTCGCCATTGTTGCGATTCACCCGTTTAAACAAATAGGGTGTTGGATTGCCAGTCACACGACGCACAGCATTTTCGGCACACCTGGCATAAAAATCCAATGGACTGCCAAAACCACCTGGGCTGGTCACCCCTGCAGGTGTCAACCCCACATTGTTCAAAATCTCACATGCCAATGCGATATAATCTGTCACCAATTCTTCTTGATCCGTCGGCAACTGATTCCAACCATATTGCTCCCACAAATTGGGGTCCACAGGTTGCAACGTCTTCAAATCCACCACAAACGTATGCGTCATCATCTCGGGCGTAATATCATAATTGGGCATGATCAATTCGCGACACATTTTTAACCAACTCTCTTGCTGTGCCTTAGAAAACATGGGCAAACCATGATCGATACGCCCCAACGCCGCAGGACAAGGCACCACGCTAAACTTGCCCTTAATCCCATGTGCCAAACAAAACTCGGCAAATTCACGCGTAAAAGACTCAGGATGCACCACCGGCACATCTTCCCAACGATGCGGCTCACCATTTACCAACGTGCGATCACGCATAAAAAAGTAATTCAAATTGACCAAGAGGGTCGAATCATCAAAAATGATCGACAACGGCACGCGATCCAGGGCGTGTTTGTTAATTTCTACGTTCATCTCACTTTACTTTCATTTTATGGGCAGATTCTATTGCCCCATGATACGACAATTTCACCAAGCCCACAATCCCCAAAGGTTGCACACAGCAAATAACTTCCCTATCATAAACCATCTCAAAATCCAAAAACGATCATCAAATATCAAAAGAGGTCACCCATGTCTGCTCGTCGTGCACTCATATTGGGCTCAGGTTTTGCAGGTCAAGGCCATGCCATGGCTTTGCGTGACAACGGCGTTGAAATTGTTGGCATGGCCAGCCGCACCCAATCTGTGGTTGAAAAAATAGCTTCCGAAATGGACATTCCCTATGCCACCACAAATTGGCAAAAAGCCCTCACCGATCTAAACCCCGACATTGTTGCCGTGGGCACACCAGGTGGTGCGCACTTTGAACCCGTTATGGCCGCATTGGAGCAGAGCTGTCATGTACTCTGTGACAAACCCCTTGCCACCACCGCATCACAAGCCAAAACAATGTATCTCAAAGCCCGCGAAAAAAATGTCAAAACTGCCTATGCGGCATCCTTTCGCTATCAACCCCATGCCTTATTGGCCAAAGAACTTGTTGCCCAAGGTGTATTGGGCGAACCACAAGAAACCGAATGTGTGTCACACTACAACCTCGACCCACTCATTCCATTTGGTTGGTCACATCGCATCGGCCTCGGAGGTGGACGCCTCAGCAACAATTTCACCCACAAACTCTCCATCATTCTCCACGTGCTCAATGCACACATCACCGCCGTCAATGGCGAAACACGCAACGACATGCATCGCGCACCTGTTGTAGAAGGTGTACACGACTTTCGAGAACGTGGCAAATTTTCACCCAAAAACGCAAACGATCCCAACCTCAAATGGGAACCCGTCGATTCCGAATGGACCTATACCGTCATGGCCCGTATCCAATCGACCTATGAACACCGCACCCCCATCTCTGCACTTTTTAAACACGGCGGTCTACAACCTCGTTTTGCACCCGATTATGTCGCATTTTATGGCAGCAAAGGTGTCATATACATTGAAGGTGCGTATGCACAAGGTCCACTCCATCTCACAAGCGATAAAAAAACGTGGGAACAAATCTCCTTGCCCAAACACATTACAGAATCACTCCCCCAAATCAAAAACGACACCCAACGCAACTGGACCCAACTCGCCAAAGAATTTGTCGCCCACATCAAGCATGACACTTATTCAGGTTACCAAACTTTCCGCGATGGTTGGCTCTTTCAAGAAGTTGTTGATGCCATTCGACGAGGGCAAGGTTGGGAAAACATAGCGCAAGACGTATAATAACCGTTCTAAAAAATCAATTTATCACCGCGACAAAATAAATTTTATTGCTACGCATCAAAAGTCCTATGGACTAAAACTTAAAGATCTTATCTCTTGACCAC
>JAYODI010000183.1:0-3032 GCA_038279365.1 Candidatus Latescibacterota bacterium
TACCAGAACAGTTCAAACTCATTTTGGCTGGACCTCTTGAAACAACTGGCGCAGAAAGTGAACGGGATCAAGCCTACTTTCAAACCATAAAGGAAGCAATTGACAAACAAGGTCTACAACATCGCGTTTATATAGAAACTGGCTTTGTTGAAAATCCTGAAAACTATATGAAAGCGGCTGACGTATTTGTAATGCCTTCAACAACCGAAGCATTAGGTACCCCGACATTGGAGTCTATAGCCTGTGGCATTCCAGTAATCACCAATAATATTCCTGGTGTATTTGAACGGTGGATTGAACCAGGAAAAAATGGCTATATTTGCTCCCTGGACGCAAAAGAGTGGGCACAAAAAATCCAAGCAGCCGTAAAAATCCCTGAGGAGACATTGCTTCAAGCGTCGAAGGACATACTTGACAGAGCCTCAGACCGCATAATTGACCAATCGTATTACGACCGTTTGTGTCATCTGATATCAAATTTTAAAACAAAGTGAATAGAGAGATTCTATGCCCAGAGCCCTTATTACAGGTGGAGCCGGATTTGTTGGTTCACGCATTGTACACCAATTCGTGAATGCCGGATACGAAACATATGTCTTTGACACCTTCAAACAATATCTGATTCCCAACCCCAATGTTCAACAACACAATCTGTTGGTTCGTCTGACAAGCATTATTGATAAAATTGAAGTTGTTCAAGGCAATACGCTCAACAAAGACTTTCTTCGCAGAAGCCTTAATCGCATTAAGCCCGATGTGATTGTTCACATGGCAGCACTCCCCTTAGCCGCAATGGCCATAGAACACACCGAAGAAGCTTTTGAGTCTATACTCAACAGCACCGTCAACATCATGGAGGTCATCAGAGACTTTGACCATCCCTGTCGGTTGGTCTACGCCTCTTCAAGCATGATCTATGGGGACTTTGATACCGAGACAGTCGCAGAAGACGCCCCCAAAGACCCCAAAGAAATCTATGGTTCACTCAAATTATCGGGTGAAATTATTGCACGTGGCTATATGAAACGACATAACATCGATTTAAGTATTGTGCGCCCATCTGCTGTTTATGGTCCCTTTGATGGCAACCAGCGTGTGCTCTATAAATTTATTACCCATGCCTTGCATGGCACGCCTATTCAAGTAGATGGCGATGGCAGCATGAAACTCGACTTTACTTTTGTAGACGACACCGCTCAAGGAATTTTTCTGGCGGCAACCCATCACAAAGCTTCGGGTGAAACATTTAACATCACCCGTGGTGAAGCCGAATCCCTCAAACAGGCCATAGACATCATTCAAAATAAATTGCCCAATGTGCAGGTAGAATATGGCCCTGTGCCTGCCCATGTGCCCAAACGTGGAACCTTAGATATCACCAAAGCAAAAACATTATTGGGCTATAAACCCCAATATGACTTGGAGCGTGGGCTTAGTATTTATATCGACCATTTAAAAACCCATACCATTTGAGCAAACCATGAATATTCCATTTATGCGGTTAGACCGCCAGTTTTCTGATATTAGATCTGAAATCATGGCCGCAACAGAAACAGTACTCACACACGGACGCGTTTTACAAGGTAATGAGGTTGAACATCTTGAACAACGTTTAGCAAAGTTGTTGCATTTGTCTCATGCTGTGGCTGTCGGGTCATGTACAGACGCGCTCTTTTTTTCTCTCAAAGCGTTAGGGTTGCAACCCAACCAGCGTGTAGCCGTAACATCCTTCTCATTTGTGGCATCGGCATCAGCCATAGTCAATGCCGGTGGTATACCCATATTTCTCGACATAGACCCCGTTCATTACCTCACACAAAAAGAGCAATTGCTTCAGCATATTCGCAAAAAAGAGATCGCAGGCATTATAGCCGTGCACATCTATGGACAAATGCTTGATCTGAGTGATATTTACACAGAAGCACAAAAAAACGGTATCTTCGTTGTCGAAGATGCCGCACAGTGCTTGGGGGCAACTTGTCAAAATATGCCCCCCGGACAACACAGTGACATAACCTGCTTGAGTTTTGATCCAACCAAAGTCATAGGTGCTTTCGGAAGTGGTGGTGTAGCCCTTACCAATCAGGAACACTTAAAAGAAAAGTTAGTACGCTTGCGCTATCACGGACATTCAGGCAACCGTGTATATAACGAAGTCGGTTTTAACAGTCAGCTTGCCACAATTCAAGCAGCTTGGTTAGACATCAAACTCAACTACCTCAACCCTTGGCAAGAAAAACGCCAAGAAATTGCCAATATCTATAACAAACGCTTGGGTGATTTGCCTCACATTAGAGTACCCACGGCCCTTGATGGCAACCAACATATTTTTCATAAATATGTTTTACGTATTGAAAATGGACATCGTGAGGCTTTGGAATCTTATCTTAAAAAACAAGGTATTGCAACATCCGTTCATTACAATACCCCACTGCATCAACAACCCTGTTTTGGTGCTTATGCCACAACGCAAACACCCTGTCCAATAGCCGAAAAGTCTGCTCAAGAGGTGCTTTCACTGCCAATCTATCCCGAATTGACCACCGACGAAGTGAACCACATTTGTGATCAAATTTATGCTTTTTGCAAGGAAAACCACACGCGATGAATATCGGGGTTTTCATGCACAATTATCTGCCACGAATAGGGGGAGCGCAAATTTGTGCGCACTGCCTGGCCGATGGGCTTGTTCACCAAGGCCACCAAGTCACCGTTTATGCACGCAAAAGCATGGTCGAAGAATGTAAACAACGCGGGTGGCAATTCCGTTACCAACTTAAGTCCATTGATCCACCCTTTCGCGTCATCGGCTACCTACAGCCCATACGTTTAATGGCGGCAGCCCAAACCATTATACGCCAAATTAAAAAAGACAAGTTGGATGTTATACAACTCGTGGTTGCTTGGCCTTGGTTGCCTATTGTGCGAGACATTAAAAATCGAACGGGCATTCCCGTCGTCATTCGTTGCGCAGGCGATGACATTCAAGTGGACACCTATGTTGGATATGGTATCCGCCGAGAAGTTGGTAT
>JAYODI010000096.1:0-20527 GCA_038279365.1 Candidatus Latescibacterota bacterium
CCACACGAATTCCTCTGATAAGTCTTTAGACCTGTGCGTAAACATCTACAATATAAGCATACAATGAATAGGATAGTAAAGATAGAGGTTTTTTGCTTTAAGTATTTGATGCCGTTTTTTTCAATTTGATTGTTTAATAAGCACTTCACAATCAATTTCTGAAACAGCTACCATCTGTTTTTCTCCATTTGGCCAAATGACCTGCAAAGACAAAACATCTGTGGCAGCGTCCAATCCAAATGTAATGGGCAATTCGACCTGCGATAAATAGCTGCGTGTGGGCATCACTTGACGGCGTTGCATCTGATCATGTGTCTTCAATTCAACCCAAGCACCGATGGCATTTGGGTTGGGAAAATGACCTTCCAATTTAACCCGCAACCAGTGGTGTTTAAGTTGTTGATCATTGCGCAACAACAAGGGAGAACCACCTATTTGAGTCAAAACCACATCGAGATCACCATCGGCATCAACATCGGCATAAGAAGCGCCACGACCAACGATCTGCTGAGTCAAGTCTCCTGTTGACACAACAGAAATGAACCCTGTCGTTTGATTGGGGCCAGCATTCCAAAAAAGTTGCGCAGCCTGTTTGAATGTTTGGCTGGGATCCATCTTGTTGATTTCGTTTTCGATGTGACCATTGGCTTGAAGCATATCGAGTCGGCCATCGAGATCGTAGTCAAACAAAAACAACCCAAACGTGAGCGCACGACGACTGGTCGCGCCAATGCCTGCACCAATGGCATCATCAACAAAAAAAGAAGGGTCATCTTGACTGACATAGACAGAAGTCATTTCATTGGCAAAGTTGCCAATCATGAAGCCCAGATTTTGATCATTCCGAAAATGTGCCACATCAACACCCATTGCGCCAGTGGCATTGCCATCTGGGCCATAAGCCAAACCATAAATTTCGCCAACTTCATCAAATGTACCATCTCTTTGATTGTGAAAGAAATAGTTTTTAACGGTATCGTTGGCAATAAATACATCCGACCAACCATCTTGATCTGCATCAATAATTGCCAATGCCAGCGATTTGGCCTCGGGCAAGCCCGTTGCAGCATTCTGAATCTTTATACCACTTTCAGCAGACACATCGGCAAACGTGCCATCCCCATTGTTGCGATACAGATAGGGAAAAGTGCCTTCGTAATTTTGTGGTGGGCCAAAAGCACGCCCCACGCCCGTGAGGCGAAAATCTAATTTTTGATCAATTTCTTTGGTCCAACGTACATAGTTGGTTACAAACAGATCCAGATCACCATCGTTGTCATAATCGAAAAAGCCCGCACTGGTACTCCATTCTTGATCTCGTCCAGCAACCCCAGCTTGATCGGTTATATCTATAAAACGACCCTTTTGGTTGTGAAACAGATGATTTTTTCCCACAGCCGTAAAAAAGATATCCGGCCATCCATTGCCATCATAGTCTGCAATGGCAACACCCATGCCATAAAAACTCACATCCAAACCAACCTGCTGGGTCACATTGTCAAATTGCCCGGCCCCATTGTTGCGATACAGTGCCATCGTGGGTTTGAATTTGGCTGGGGGGCGATGTGGCCAAGTGGATGAATTCACAAATAAAAGATCTTGGTCACCATCGTTGTCATAATCAAAAAAAGCCGTGCCCCCTCCCATCGTCTCTGGCAAAAGTTTGTCACCATAAGCGCCATTGAAATGCACAAAGTCAATGCCCGCGGCCCGCGTGATATCGGTAAAGGTAACCTGAGGTACTGATATTTCTCGGGTAACCACTTCAGGTGCAGGGGCTTCTATAATCTGTTCGGGTATTATTTCTTCAACTTCACGCGTGGCATAATATCCAATGGCAATCACAACAATAAGACTCCCAATAACAACCAACGACCACTTAAACGCCTTACCAATAATGGTATCGTCTTCAGGAACCCATTCCTCTTCGGAAGGATCCATCTCTTGAGTTGGTTTTTTTTGGGTCTCTTGCGTATTCAAAATCAATTCCTCCGTTGTGCATCAGCTTTGTCGGCCAAATTCATTGGGGGTTTAAGTTCAAACGATGCGGCTTGGCGCGTTTGGGTCCTTTCATAGGCCTCATTGCGACCCAAATCGTAAATCACCACGGCCTCAGCCGCGTGGTTGGCTGCAGGATCTTTGCTGCGTGCCAAAACCAAAGCCCGATCGCGCGCATTGTCATCGGGTTTGTAGTCTTGATACAACGCCAAATGCATTTTGCCTTTTTCGTGATCACCCAACTGTCGATAAATGAGGCTCAAGTTATAATGCGCGGTCATATTTTCAGGGTCTAACTTCAACGCCCGATCAAAATAACCCAATGCTTGATTTAAAAATTCCTCTTGCAAAACCTTATTCACGTCACCACGCTCTTGTTTGGCCCGCTCATAAATCGTCTGACCCAGTTCATTGAGCAACTGATAATCTTGGCTAAAGTCAAATTCGCGCCGACGTGTCTCTTCATCATCACCATCCACAATGCTCTTAAAGTTGGCAATGGCCTCGTCGAGATATCCGTTTTGTTTATTCACCAAACCCGTAAACCAAGACACCGACCAAGGTGGTGCGGGAGGGTCAAAGCTTGCCGCGCGCTGCAAAGCTTCAATGGCTTTGTCTTCCACCGTACCTTGCGCAATATAAACCCGTGCCAAATTTAAGGGGCCATCGGGTCGTCCCAAAGCCTCCACCTGTGCAAATGCGGCTTCTGCTTGGCGCAGTTCGCCTTTGGTTTTGCCACCCTTGCGCAAAAGCCCAATACCATAATCGTTCCAACGCTGCCATTCTACAATGGACGATGGCACATTTTGAACCGCCACATCCACACCCTTTACAGGAAATATCAGTTCATCTTTTGCCAAGGTCAAAATGGGCAAGTCATTGACATAATCATTGCCAAAAACATACTTCATATAAGTGGTATCAAACTTGCGATATTGCAAACGCACTTCAACCTTAACAGGTGCCTGAGCATCTTTGGGCACCTGCAACAAATAGTGCACCGCATCGGCAGCACCTGGTGGAATTTGGTGGTTGTATAAGGGCACAAAAATATCCTGTGCATTGCGCCGATCAATGCGATTGCCGTGGCGATCCAACACATAGGCATTAACAAAATGTGACCACGGATCCACCGCATTGTCTTTGCCCATGCCACCACTGCGTCCAATAACGGCATCACCACAGGTCACCAAAATATCGAGCCAAATTTCATTCGAATCTGCCGTACCTTGTGTAAACAAGTGCCCCATTTTCATCGTTCGAATAATCACATCGAGCAAATAAGCGTTGCCAGGCATTAAAACAGGTACCTCAGGGCGCAAGGGTGCAAATTGTTTGCCATCAATTTGCCCACCTTCTCTCAGGCTAAAAATATCAAGCCGCATCACACCGTCATTAAATTTGCGATGTGCTTCATTCACCCAATCTGGCAAATCCAAAATATGTGGAATAGCCGTATTGGCCGTTGGAAACATGTGGTCGTGTATTTTGGTCTCACCCGATCCATCAAAATCTTTGGCCGAAAATTGATTCGAGTTTTCCAAACGCATATGGCACGTATTACAATCGTGCGTGGCTTTGGGTGGATAATAAAAGCTCGTAATGCCATGACCAGACACCCCACTCAAATGATAGGCGTCATAGTGATTTTGTCCACGCAACCATTTGTACTTGTTGAGCTCTTTGGGCAAATGCACCTTGTGACAAGTGCCACAAAATTCTGCACTTTTATGCAGGGGTTTCAAAAATGTTTTTTTGTGCAACTCGGGTTTGGCCTTCACCAACTGCTGGTTGACCCATTGCAACGTAGGGTTTTTGCTAAAAGCAAAAGGATAGTGAACAGGTTCTTCAATGGTATAATCGCTGTTGCCACGCGCACTGTTTAGATGTGTAATGGCATGACACACGGTGCAGGTGATGCCTGCTTGAGAGGTTGGATCATTCACATCATCAAAGTTGGGATCGTCAAACTTTCCCGAAAAAAACACCACAGGATCGTGGCATCCTGCACAAAACCGAGACGCCTGCAAATCGCCATCGCGCTCCAAAGACACTTTGCGTGTTTCGCGCACTGAAAACAAATAGGGCGGATTGTTAAATGAACTAAACCGATGCACACTATTGGCCCAGCCACGATGGCTGTCTTCGTGGCATTTTTGGCAATATTGATCGTTCATCAACACACGTTCAGGAATAAAATCACCCGTAGCGGTACGCGCCAGAGAAGGAAAGAAATATTGCTCACCCGATTTGGGGCCCACCACACTCCAAGCACGAGGATCTTGAGCTTGCCAAATGAGCATCACAACACCAAACACAGCAGCCACAGCGCCCCAGCGCAAACCAATACGCCATTTGATGCGTCGGCCTGCCAAACGATGCAGCACAAACAACCAAGCTGCCACAATCGGCGCAATCACATGTGCCCAATAAGCCGCAGAACGAACCGCTGGATCATGAACAACAACAACACCTTCCAACCGCGTCAACACAATGCCGCTGATCAAAAGAATGAGTGCTGCAGCAAACAAACCATAACCCACCCTAACCGCACGTCGGTTGCGCCGGTTGTGGGCATTTTTGATATGGGCAATACCAAAAATAATGATGGGCAAAACGATCAATGCACCCAACAACAAGTGCACAATGAACATATTCATATAAAACCAGTTTTGGTAGGTGCGTTCCGTAACCGCTTCCATCACCGTCACACCGACCAGATAAACCGAATTGATGGTCAGCAAAGCAAAAAAACCAAACACCACAAACAGCAATTTTTTGAGCCTGTCACCAACGGCAGGCACATATTTTTTACGACCATCTGGTATTTCCGAATTCATCAACGCCTCCGAACAACGATGTAGCAAAAAGAATGCAGAAAGATCTCTTCATTCCAATTTTATTTTGGCCCACCCCAAACACCCTTAAGGTTTTGAAACAATGCGATTCTCATGGAGATAGAGTGGGCGAATCAAACGCAGTGCCGGACGTGTGTTGTATATTTCTAAATAACGTTGGTGAATACCATCACGGGGAAAAACGTGTGGTGCTTCATAAGGATATTGTGGCATCTCATGGTAAGGCAAAGGTGCCACTGTTTGTGAAAACGCGGTATTGGCATCGCCATCTTTGGCCCACCCATCGACCATCAACAAATAATCGCGCCGCCAACCCTCCGCCAACTCAGGCAACACCTCCGCATCAAATGCCAACTGCAATTCATCACCAGATCCCATAATGACCAACAAATCATCTACTTGATTCAAAAGGGTCTGCACCTGACCAAAGCACGTGTACATCCCAGGTGTCGGGTTCCAGTTCCAGTCATTAAAGGGACGAAAGTCACTGTAAACAAAATATTCGGGCTGTTTGCGCTGAGGGTGAATCACAACCTTTGAAAAACCTCTAAAACCCAAATGAGCAGTTTGAGGAAGCATCTCTGTCAACCTTACCGATGGCGCACTCGGGTTTTCACCCAAGAAAATCTCATCCCAATAAACACATAAATTGGTCACAATGCGCACCTGCCGCGACGCACTCAAAAATTTGTCTGACAAATCAACGGAAATGGTCTTGGGTTTGCCTGCCGGAAGACCCATATCTGCAATCACAGTCTCCCAATCACCTTGTGCATTTTTCACCTGCAAATAAGGGAAAATTAAACCCTCGGGATTTTGTTGTCCCACATTCAAAAATGTACTGCCATCGGCCCAATCGACCCACCCATTCAAAATCATCACGGCCTGACCATCTTGCGCCACATGGCCAAAGTCCAGTTCCACATAATGCAACTCAGCCACACCCGAATAATCTCGTGTAAATCCATCGGGATACGTTTTGTCTTTGGCCGTCAACTGGGCCAAAACATCTTGGCCTTTGTGATCCAAAGCCCGAATAGGATACATGCGTTCTTCAACACCAAACAACCGAAACTCGGGAAACGGTGGCCCCTTAAACTTATCATTGGTAAAAACATCCACATCATCACGATGATCAATCGCAATCAACTTAACCGCATCCAAAAAAGCAACTTCTCGCAACTCTTCTGTCACACGGATTTGAAACAGTCCATCTTTAGGGACCAGCGATTCGCCCGAAATTTGTACATATTCATCGTGATCAACCGGAAAATACTGACCATCGCCCGCACTTGCACCCAATGGTGCAACACCCAACACATCGGTAATAAACTCAAACTCTGACCCATTCCAGGTAAAAATCATTGGGCACGACCCCGAAAGCCGTTGTGCCTCCTTATAAACATGTAACTGATTAGCCAGCTGCCGTGTTTCATTTTGAATCATGCCATTGGGCCAAGTAATGCGCACCGCATCGGCTTGATCTTTATCGCCCAGCCCAAACAAAAGCGGCAGCCCGCGATAAATCTGCTTTTGATACTGTCTGCCGACCTTCACTTCAATTTCGGCACTGGGTGCAAGGGCCAAATTTTTAACCCCTTGCAAAGCCACGCGCAACCAGTGTTTGGCTTCTGTTCTGTTATCCAGTCGTTTTACCGCACCATCCCTATCCAACACGGCCAAATCTATGCGACCATCCCCATCAAAATCGGCAGCAACCCAATCGTGTGCAGTCACAAATTCTGCTGGTGTTTCCACACCACCAAATTTTCCCAAACCCAAATTGCGATATACACCATCACGAGCAACCAGTTCGGCAACCGCTCGATTTTCAAAATCGGCAAAAACAGCTGGTCCTCGCACATCGTTGGCCATTTTGTGAACAACAAAACCCGCATCTTGATCATTCATAAACAACACCACACCCGCATCACCCGCTCCAACAAGATCTGTCCATCCATCGTGATTAAAATCAACAGCCAATACCTGTGACCCTGTTAGCTCTGGCAAATCTTGTGCGTCATATTTACCCGCCAACCCATCGCGATACAACACCCCAACACGATTGGCATATACCACAGCCAAATCCATTCCCTGTGTATCGGCCACCCAATCAAACTGCACACCCGCAACAGCTTCTCCATCGACAAAAGGAAACGTCTCTGTCACATCAGAAAACCCAGCCGTGCCATTGTTGCGAAACAGTGCCGATGCATGACCCAACAAAAACAAATCCAGATCATAATCGTGATCATAATCCAACCACACCGCACTGCGAAACTCTCGTTGGGGCAATGCCCTATCAACCTTTTTAAAAGCCCCATCAACATTGCGATAAAGCACGGCGCCTGAAGTTTGAATCACACACAAATCAATTGCACCATCGTTGTCAAAATCACTTGGTGCAACCGATACCATATCAACCACGCCTTCTAACCCACATTCTGTTTCTGTTTGGCCATTTAAAAAAACGGTTCCGCCCGTTTGTGACCACACCAACAAATCTGGAGTCAAATCACCATTGGCATCCAAAACAGCAAACCCACTCATATTCACAGCCAACGTTTGTGCTTCAAATTTCCAAGCCGCTTGAGATCCTGTATCTTGTGCATGTTTGGGATCAATCGTTTCATAAATTTCCGAATAAAAACTCCATTCCAAATCTTCGGCAACCGCATCACCCGCTTGTTCGGCCTTAATACGGCGAAACGTTTCCATTGCTGTTTTGGCATCGTCCATTCGTTTCACCTGGCGATATGCTGTGGCCAACTGAAAATGAGGGCCTGCCAAATAAGGATCCAATTGTGCCGCTTTGGCAAAATGTGTAATTGCCAGATCGTTTTTCTTCTCCAACTTATACAGCACACCCAAATTGTAATGGGTCATGGCTTCATTGGGCACCAATTGAATCATACCTTCCAATTGTTCAATTGCTTTTTCATATTGCGACAAACGTTTATACGCAATGCCCAAATTAAACCACGTATGCGGAATGGATGGATCTTGTTTTTGCGCTTTTTCAAGTTCGGCAATACCTTCAGGCTCTTGCCCTGCACGCATGAGTGCCAGCCCATAATTGATCTGCTCTCGAACCGAATCAGGGGCCAAGTCGAACGCCTTTTTAAACTCGCCCACAGCCTCGTATTGTGTTGCAGAATTTTCATAAAACGCCTTGCCCAAATTGCGATGTCGCCACAAGGCCTCATCTGTCGTTTCAGAAAACACCACCAAAGGCAAACACCACAACACCATCAAAAACCCATACAATCTCATCGAATAATTCCTTTACCTTCTTGGACCGTTCTGATTTTATTGGTCAATTTTTTCACGTGATCTTTTGACAATTTTTCCACCAGGCCACTGGGCCAACGAATTTCAACAGCATCGACCTGTTGTGTTTTGCCAATGCCAAAATGCAATCGAAAGGTGCTTTGTCCAGCATATCCATTGCCCCCATTTACTTCTCGCAAATAGGTCTCACCATCAGCCGTCAATATCACCCGAGCCCCCACAGCATTGCGATTGGATTTTGTGCCGACCAACTTCAATTCGACCCAATTTCCCGGATTAACAGGCATCCCATGAAAAAACAGCGTGGGCTGGTTGGCATTGGTCTGATAGATATCCAACATCCCATCATTATCAAAATCGCCAACCCCAATACCGCGTCCATCCAAATCATTGTCTACCCCAGCCTCAGCACCGATTTCCTTAAAACTACCATCTGCCAAATTGTGGAACATTCGCTGTTTTTGGTACCCACTCCAAGTCATTGTGCCAATATCGGGATAATTGTTCATATCTGAAAAATCAACATTGGGCGTAATAATCATCTCCAGCAGCACAGGGATATAATTCATCTCACCCGCCGAACGCAATCCATTGACCACAAACAAATCTTCCCAACCATCGTTGTCAAAATCACCAAACTTGCCCGCCCAACCCCAATCGGTATCACACGTGCCCGTTTCACGAGACAAATCGAGAAAGGTGCCATCTCCATTGTTGTGCCACAACATGTTGCACTCTTTCATATATTCATCGGTAATATTTGTCACATAAATATCCAGCCAACCATCGCGATTGTAATCGCCCATATCCACATTCATGCCCTTGCGGGTATCAAAGCCAATCGCACTTTCTGTCACTTCTTCAAAAATGCCTGTGCCATCGGCTTTGTTAAAAAACATACGATCTGTGCCATAATCCCCGGCAATATAAACATCTTGCCAACCATCATTGTTTAAATCGGCGTGTCCCAAATCCAATGTCCACCCCGTGTGTTCAATAAAACCCGCTTTTTCCGTCATCTCTTCAAACCCACGCGTGCCATCTTTTTTCTTCACATTGTGCCAAAACGTAACCCCACCCCCATTGATTGCATAATCGAGGTTGTTGGGCAACACATGTGGGGTATGGAGATCGAGCAAATTTTTGGGCTGAAAATAATTGCCCAACATCAAATCAAGCCACCCGTCATTGTCTGCATCAAAAGCAATCACCGCAATGGTATTGCCAAATTTTGTCAACCCAGTGGCTTTGCTCACATCTTTAAACGAATAAACACCCTTTTTATTGGGTCCATTGTTTCGATAAAGAATCGGCGTGCCAAAACGCGCCACCAACAAATCGAGATGTCCATCGTTGTTATAATCAAACCAAAGTGCATCGGCACAAATTGACAGCGGATCATTGCCACCTGCCACACCGAGTTTTTTGGCAACATCTGTAAATGTCAAATTGCCATTGTTGTGCATCAAATGGTGCGATTTTCCTTCATCAGAATCGACCACAAACAAATCGTCAAACCCATCGTTGTTATAATCACCAACCGCCACAGCCGCCCCACCATCGGTAAACATCTCCAATACTTGGGCTTTGTGTCGGGTGCCAAACTTGCGCGTTGCATGCACAAATCTAACGCCTGCTTTTTCACCTATTTCCTCAAACTTGGGAGCAGTTAACTGGGCCGATGCATTTCCGATACCCAAGAACAATCCCACAAGGGCTACTATGATCACGCGTTTCAAGGCGCCTCCTTTTCCCACAAAACCGTCAAATCGGTATTCACACGTTTGCCAGGTTCAAAATGTGTTGTCAAAAACGCAGTTAAAGCCTCGTCATCTAAAGACAACCGCTTTTTCAATGCGTCATTATTGGGAAACTTTTGAATGGCATCTTGCCAAATTTCACGTGCTTTGGCCAAATCGTCTAACCGCCAATAGGCTTCGCCCAAACCGATATAAGGACGCACGTGAACACTGAGCAATTTATCGGCCTTTTCTGAATGTACAATGGCCTGTGTCAAATCATCAATGGCCTTGGGGGTCCGGCCAAAAATAGCCGGCCAATACAAATAGCTGTTTCCCCGCGTATAACGCCCCAACCACGTATCTTCCAATGCCAAAGCGGTGCTAAAATGCCCCAACGCCGTATTGGCCAACAAAACCTGCGTGATCGCCCCTTCAATGGGAATTTTATCTACAAAAGCATATCCATAATTCATCCACGCATTGGGTGCTTTGGGATTTTCGGCGGTCAGGTTTTCAAAAAATGCAATACACCGGTTATATGTCTCAACCTTATTCACCCCAACCACCGCCTGACGATAATCATTGCCAGTCTTCAAATCATTTGGCTTCATTTTTAATGCCGCTTCAAATTTATCCAATGTAGCAGCAACATCAACCGCAGTTGTTTTGTCATTTTCGGCTCGTGCCATACCGACCGTTATGACCATTAACATCACCATATAAAACAATCTTCTCATACCTTATTCATCTCCCTATTTATTTCCATTTTTGGGTTTAAACGGTTTCAAGGTTTTTTTACCTTCTGTCATGCGATAGATCTGGTTGGATGAGATATTTTTAAATGTTTGTTTTTTACCCGAAGGCCATACCACCTCAACCGCTTCGACCAACGCCACATCACCCAGCCCAAAATGAACCCGCATCGTGCTTTGGCTTGCAAACCCATTTCCCCCATTGACAAATCCCACATGCCGTTGTCCATTTGCCAAAACCCACACCCGAGTACCCACCGGTGAAGCATGGCCAGCCTCCAACACAAACTGTATCCAGTGGTTGTTGGTCGGTTGCACATTTTGAAACAAAAACCCTTTGGCATTGGCATTAGACACATACATATCGAGCCGACCATCATTGTCAAAATCAGCAACCGCCACACCGCGGCCATCCAGCTTAGAATTGACGCCGTGGCGTTTGGCCTCATTTTTGAACAAACCACCTTGGTTGTGAAACAAACAATTTTCTTGATATCCACTCAGCGTTTTATCGCCCATTGGGGGCCAATTGCGCGCATCAGACAAATCGATATTGGGCTGTACAATCAATTCAAAAATATCCACCACATAATTGGCCTTGCCCCCAGACACCCAACCATTTACCACATACAAATCTTGCCAACCATCGTTGTCATAATCAAAAAATTTGCCTGCCCAGCCCCAACCTGTGTCAAATGTGCCCGTTTCACGCGACACATCGGCAAATGTGCCATCGCCATTGTTTTGCCACAAAAAATTACCTTCGCGCATGTATTCATCTGTAATGTTGGTCACAAACATGTCGAAGAGTCCATCGTTGTTGAAATCACCCCAATCGGCATTCATACCCTTTTTGGTATCAATACCAATCGCCTCCTTTGTCACATCGACAAAGGTGCCATTGCCAGTGTTTATAAAAAAGCGATCTGTGCCAAAATCGGCCGCAACATACAAATCTTCATCGCCATCGTGATCCACATCGGCATGGCCCAAATCCAATGTCCACCCCGACAACTGCAAACCGGCCTTTTCGGTCACGTCTTCGAAGATGCCGCCATTGTTGCGATAGAGCATCACACCGCCACCATTATTGGCTGTTTCAAAACTTTCGGGGAAAAAATTGGGCGTAGACGGATTGAACAAATCAACCGGTTGAAAATAATTGCCCAAAACCAAATCTTGATCCCCGTCCAAATCGTAATCAAATGCAATGGCCACAATACTATTGAGATACGGAATACCCAAACCCACCTTTTTGGTCACGTCTTGAAACGTACCATCGCCTCGGTTTTCATACAAAATATTGTGACCAAAACGAAGCACCAACAAATCGGGTCTTCGATCGCCATTATAATCAAACCACAAGGCATTGGCCGATGCATTGGTCGCATCGTTGCCATTTGACACACCTGCTTTTTCACCCACCTCGACAAAGGTAAAGTTGCCATTGTTGCGATACAGTTTATTTTTGCCCGTCTCTTTCGAATCGGTCAAAAACAAATCTTCAAATCCATCCCCGTCATAATCGGCCACAGCAACCGAAGCCCCCAAAGCCGTATACCCTTCCATGATGCTGCCATAAACATTGTTGAACGACCGATTGTTATGTTTAAAATCGATCCCTGCTTTGGCGGCAACATCTTGAAACCAGGCTGTTTCTTCGGCATGGGAGGTGCCAACAATGACCCACCCAACCGCCATCAACACAATCATCCAAAACCTAGTGATGCCCATACCTTTACCCTTCTGCACCGTCAATTCGATACACTTTTTCAATCAATTCATTTTGGCTTTCTTTAATTTCATAAAGTTTGTTGGGCGCCACATTTTCAAAGCGCTGTTCAATGCCCGAACGCGGCCAACGCACAATGATCTCATCAATGCCATCATGCTCACCCAACCCAAAGTGCAACCGCAATGTGCTTTGGGCACCATATCCATCGCCCAAAATCACCTCACGCAGCAATTGCATCTGACCCGATTTTAAAATCACACGTGCACCCACCCCGTCGCGATTGCTGCCCTTTTCAATCTCACTTGCAGCACCCACCAACTTAAACTGCACCCAATTGCCACTGGATGCAATCTCATTGCGCAACAGCGCATGACGCGCCGTTGAGGCTGCAACCGCCAAATCCATTACCCCACGATTCCAAAAGTCGGCCACGGCGGTGCCACGGCTATTGAGCTCCAAATCGGCACCATAACCCCGCCCGATCTCTTTGAATGTGCCATCGCCGTTGTTACGCAAATAACGATTGCGCTCCCAACCATGCCATGAACGCGAACCAAAATAGTTGGGATCAAACAAATAACCCGTTTTGTAAAGCTTTTGTTCACTCACCACATTGTTCAAAAAATCCAGTTCAATCTCTGTGCCTTTTTCATTGTAAACCCACCCATTGGCCGCATACAAATCTTGCCACCCATCATTGTCAAAATCCACCATATTGGTGCCCCAAAACCAACCCGGAGGATTGGCATTGGCATGCCATGTCACATCTTCAAATGTGCCATCACCTTTGTTGCGCAACAGCGTATTGCCCGAAGCCATATCTTGAAAAACTTGCACAAACTGAAAACCTGATTGCTGTAATATTTGAAAATAAAGTGGCATATCCGTTATCCACACACCTTGCCGCCACGAATTGACCATATATCGCAACACCGTTGGCCACTCGGCAAACCAACCTTCTTCAGAGCGAATGTGCGCTACATAAAAATCCAAATGCCCATCATTGTCATAATCGCCAATGGTTGAACTCATTCCGGCACCATAGGCCAATGTACCCGTCTCCACCGTCACATCATCAAATGTGCCATCGCCATTGTTTTTATACAGCGTTTTGCGACCAAAGTCATTCGACACATACAAGTCGGGATACCCATCGTCATTATAATCGCCAAATGCTGTGCCCAAACACAACCCCACTTCACCCACACCGGCTTCTTCTGTCACATTGGTAAACGTGCCATCACCATTGTTTTTATACAGCTGATTTGGCTGGCCATTACGCGCATAAAACGTAGTGGGAATCTGCTCGCGAGGTTCCAAATAACGCCCCACATACAAATCGAGAAATCCGTCGTTGTTATAATCGGCCCAAGAAGCCACCGTCGTACAATTGTCAGGATCAATGCCCGATTGGGCCGTCACATCGACATAACGATCGCCACGTTTTTCAAACAACTGATTGGGTTCAAACGTGCGACTCACAAAAAAGTCTTGATCGCCATCATTGTCATAATCGGCAAACAGCCCCACACTCACACCACTCAGGTTCGACAACCCCACCGATGCCGTCACATCGTCAAACTGTCCATTGCCCAAATTGCGAAACAACCGTGATGCCACACCGTCGGGCACAAACAAATCGCAAAACCCATCACCGTCATAATCGGCCGCCGTGATGCCCGCCGGACCATATCGCAACATGCCAAACTTGAGCTCTTGCGTGAGAAATTCAGGATAATATTCATTTTTAAAGTCAATGCCCGTAGCGGGTGCCACATCCACAAAAAGGGGACGAGAATTAATCACCCGATCACCTTCTATCAATTCCACCTGTTGAATGAGATAGGAGGCTTCGTCATTGCGATCAAAATGTACCCGAAAAAGGGCCCGATCAATGCCCGCTTGCATCTCGCCTTTGGGTGTGCCAATTAATTCAAAACGCACAGTGGCCACCACATTGTCCGAGCCTTGCCAGTCTTCCAAACGATGAATGTAGAGCCCCACTTCTTCTATCGATTCAAACCCTTCCAAATAATCTCGCCACTGGGCAAGTGCAGCTTGTGGATGAGATATTTCACCGCCTGCTTGAAAGGCATAAATGCGCACCCCATCGCGATCATCTGTCAGTTTAAGATCATTGAGCCCCAGTGCGCGCCCTTTAAATGACGGTGCATAAAGGGATTCAACCGTGGCCAAATCGCGAGTTTGCATGGCCTTGGCCATTTTGCTCAACGTCACAACAGCTTCGCGTCCCGTATGAAAAAAGGCCCACCCCACCCGATCGATATAACTCACCGTAGCCCAATAAATCAAAAACAAAACAACCGCCGCCCCTCCCAACCACCACTTGCGCGACAATTTTTTGCGAGTCGGTTCTGAACCATTCACATTTGCATTTTTCTCAGACCCTTGTGTGGGTTTTGTCGTTTCTGCCATAGGTCACCTTAATATTTAATGAATAGGATTGGGTTGCTGTGTGAATAAACCAAGAGACGGTTTTTAATCTTAAGACCGTGTGGCAGGAGGTGTCACACTCATACCCGAGGTCACGGCTTTGGCCACTTGCATGGCCGACACAATCACAGGCGTAATGCCCCCACCCGGTTGTGTCCAATGCCCTGTAAAAAAGAGGTTTTTTATAGGGCCTGTAATGCCCACACGGTGCTCACCAAGCTGATCGGGTGACATTTCCCAACCCAGCATGGCCCCTTGATAATTGCGTGTAAAACGATAGGATGTCTGCGCCGATGCACTCAACTTCACCACCATCTTTTGTTGAATACCCGGAACAATTTTTTCCAAATGATCCAAAATATAACGCTCAACAGACGCCTTATGTGATGCCCAATCGGTCACTTTGTAATAATCCATATCCAGCACCTTTTGAATGATCATCACATGCCCACCCTTGGGTGCCATTTGAGGTTCAAAAAGCGTGGGGATAAAAATCTTAAACTTGAGCCCGTTTTGCGCCAACAAATTTGGATCCCATTCATTCCAATAATACCCCTGTATGTCATAAAGCGTTTTTGTCGGTACATCTTTTAAACCGATGTGCGTTAAAAAACAGGGGTGGGTGGGTCGCAACGAGCGTATATGGCGCACATAAGCAGGATCGACTTGGTCGCCATCCAACATATTTTCTAAAGTCTGCAATAAGTCGGCATTCGAAACGACCACAGGCGTTTGAACGCGTTTGGTAAAACGGTGTTGTTTGGGACCTGTTTCAATTTCAACACCACATACCCGATCCTTTTCAGATAGGATTTTTACAACACCAGACTGCATCAAAATATGGCCGCCACGCGCTTCGAAACACCGAGCCAACTCGTCGGCAAAAACCTGAGACCCACCAACGGGATAATAGTTGCCCAAAAAATACGATAGCCGAAGCATCGAATCAAAAACAAAAGACGTGCGATTAGGCGGAGAACCCCAATGCGGGCCATCGGCAACAAGAAGCAATTTGAGTTTTGGGTCTTCAAAATGTGTGTCGAGCACTTGGTCGACTGTGAGATTGCGATAAGGATCGAGACGCGGCGTATCACGCCCGCGAAAAAAATAGAGCAAACCCAGTCGATAGGTTTCATTGACAACTTTGAAAAATCGATCCAGCGCAGATGCTTCTTTAGGGAATTCGGCTTTGAGTTTGGCAATATAGGTATCAAAATCGGCGGGTACTGAAAACTGGGAACCATCGGGAAATCGAAAATGGTCAACCGGATCCATCTTGACCCAGTCTGTTGTCACACCCAATTCTCTAAGGAGTGTGCCAGTAATAGAAGAGGGATTGCCTAAGAGAGGATAAAAGTGGCTGGCCGCATCAAACGTATATCCTTTGCGGCGAAAGGTGCTGCAATAACCACCAACGACATAATGTTGTTCCACCAAGAGCACATGCAAACCGCTTTTGGCAAGCAAATTGGCACACGTCAACCCACCAATGCCTGCACCAATGACCACCGCATCATACCGATCATTTGGCCCTTCGCGAAGTCGAAGCCCCTTGAAAGCGCGTTTCATACCGTCTTATTTTCTTGGGGAGGGTTGCGCCCATAACTTTCGTGTGCCGCAACAAACTCACCACTGGCAATCGCCGCACCCATAGACAACTCACCCGCCAAGAGTGTGGCCGCAATAATTTCTGCAAATTTGGGAGCATGGCCGGCTCCAAAACAACCCAACATCTCCAAGCATTCTCGGCTGCTGCCCAACCCCGTGCCCCCCCCAACCGTGGCCACCGTAAGCGATGGCAAAGTCACACTGGCATACAAATCACCGTCATCTGTCAATTCAAAACTTGTAATGCCCACAGACGCATTGACCACATTGGCAACATCTTGACCACAGGCAATAAACAACGCCGTGAGACCATTGGCATAATGGCCGTTGTAACCCATTGCATTGGCCTGAATATGCCCCAACACCGTATGACGCCACACCTTGCACAAATCTTGTGGTGTGGTGTGCAAATACATACGTACCTGCCGAGCAGACAACAAAGCACCTGCCACAACTTTTTTGCCCTTACCGCCTGCAAACAAAAACCCACTGGCTCGTTTTTCAGAATTGAGACCACTAAAAATAAAAAAGTCCGTTGCTTTGCTGTTTTCCAATAACCATTGGCAGGCACAATCTGCCGCCTTCATAATCATGTTCATACCCTGGGCATCGGCTGTATAAAAACAAAAATTCACCTGTACTTCTCGCCCGACAGGATAACATTCAACCCGCAACAACTTGCCGTAACGGGTGGTAGACTCTGCCAAACTTTTCAATTGCTCAAAATCGTTTTGTAACTGTTGTGCAAAAACATGCGCTTCGGCAACGGTATCAAAAACAAACACAGGTGCAATGCGATTTTCATCTTGATAAATATGTGCAGAAACCCCACCACAGCGCGTTAAAAGCACCATGCCACGCTCATATGAACGCACCAGCGCACCTTCTGTGGTGGCCAAAGGCACATAAAAAGTACCCTGAGCATGGTCACCATTCACCTTGAGTGGCCCTGCCAGGCCAACAGGCATTTGCACCGCCCCAATCGGATTTTCAATATTGCCCCGCATCGCCTCGGTGGGAATGCTACAATTGGCAATATATGGCAAAGAAACACCTGTTTTTTGTTCGACCCAATTGCGGCGAAACGTGACGTCTTCCAAAGTATAACCCTGCGCCATCATACGAGGCACCAAATCGCCCATCTTGGTTTTTTTTGCTTCGGTAGACAATTTAAACTCCTAAAAGCACATCAAAAATGAATCATATAAATCATCGTCTATACAATAAAATAAATCGTTTTGTATTTAAACTTTTGAAAGCACAAGCGCGCACATATTGCCATCAAGTCCAAATGACAAGATCAAGCCATTTTGCATCGGTAGGGTGCAATTTTCTTTTTTTGCCATTGGCAAATGCAAACCGTCTTCCAATGTGTTCAACCCACAAATGCCTGGCAACACACCTTGATGCATATGTTCAAGTAACGCACCCGTTTGCAACGCACCCGATGCCCCCAACGTTTCGCCCAACGCCGACTTGATTGCCGTAATGGGCAAGGATGCCGTTTGATCTCCAAACATAGCGGCAATCGCTTCGGCCTCACACCGATCTCCCATGGGGCTGCCACAAGCCGATGCACTGATGCAATCAATGTCTTCAGGATTTAACTGGGCATGAGCCAATGCGGCACGAATGGCCATGCCCATCGCTGCGCATAATTTGTCGGCATTTTGACCCCGATTCGGATCAAAAGCGGTGCCGTATCCTTTAATCTCGCCAATAATTGAGGCCCCTCGCAGATGTGCCTGCTCAGCATCTTCCAACATTAAAAATGCAGCCCCTTCTCCTAAAATCAACCCCGTTCGACCCGCATCAAAGGGCACAGCCGTTTCGACCCGGCTGCTCAACAATTTGGCCCGCTCAAAACCAAATAACGCTTCAAAACACAACTCTTCGGCACCACCGGCCAACAACATAGAAATACGCCCACTTTTGATCAAATCGGAAGCATAACCTATGGCCTGTAACCCCGAACTGGCACCTGTGGACAAGGTCGAATTAAGACCACGAAGGTTGTGCCAAATAGCCGTTTGTCCCGTTGCTGCATTGATCACCGTATTGGCAAAATCAAGCGGTTTAACAAAACGAGGCCCTCGCGTAATGGCCATTTGATCAAATGCCCCAATGGTGTGTACACTGCTAAACACAGTTCCCAAAACGATGCCCACATCCTGTTCGGCACGCATCTCAGGTGTCCAGTTGCTGTCTTTAAGCGCCAACTGTGCCGCACTTGCCGCCAACTGAGCAATGCGATCCAATGGGCGCAAGTTTACATCGCCCAAATAATGACGCGCATTAAAATTAGGCACTTCACCGCCCATGTGCTGCGTTTCAAAAAACCCAATGGAACCCAAACCACATTGCCCCGCACACAAAGCTTTGTGTAACGTATCTGCTTGATCAGACAAAGAAGAAATGATGCCTTTTCCTGTAATCACCACGCGTTGTGACATATTAAGGTGAATCCTTAAATTTTTTGACAATCAACGACGCATTCACCCCACCAAAAGCATACGCATTGTTCATCGCAGCAAATACTTTGTGGTCACGAGCTTCATTGGGCACACAATCTAAATCACACTCAGGATCGGGTTCTTCCAAATTGATTGTGGGTGGAATTCGGTCTGTGTAGGCCGCCAAAGCGCACACCGCTGTTTCAATGGCTGAAGCGGCTCCCATTGTATGCCCCAACATCGACTTGATTGAACTGATGGGCACTTGCCCAGAACGATTGCCAAACACCTTTTTGACTGCCCGTGTTTCGTGCATATCGTTGGTCGGTGTGCCTGTACCATGTGCGCTAATATAGCTGATCTCTTCTCTTTTTACACCGCTTTCAAAAAGCGCATTTTCCATTGCCTTAACCGACCCTGCCTCTTCGGGATGCCCACCCGTCATATGAAAAGCATCACACGACAGCCCATAACCCGCAATTTCGGCATAAATGCGGGCATTGCGCGCCAAGGCACGTTCCAAAGGTTCCAACACCAAAACACCTGCACCTTCGGCAGGAATCATACCCTTTCGGTTTTTGTCAAACGGCTGACACCGTTCAGGTGCAATCGCTTTGAGCTGGGCAAAACCAGAGTAGGTGATGCGCGAAAACGAATCGGCCCCACCCGCCAATGCCAAATCGGCCTGCCCCAAACGCAACATATCAAACGCATGAGAAATGGCATAAGTACCTGCTGCACAGGCCGCCGGGATCATGGTATTGCGTCCCATAAACTGCAATTCGGCAGCCATATAAGCAGCAATATGATGACATGGATAAAGGGTAAGCATCTCATCACCTGTCGCCTGAAGGTTGTCAGCGACAAAATGATCATCAAACTGTTCAATCTGATTGGGTTCACCCGATGTGGTTCCCATAGAGATGGCCGCCCGAGTCAAATCGAGCGTGCTCACATCTACTTGGGCATCTTGCAAAGCAAGTTTTGCGGCTGCAATGCCCAGCTGTGATGTTCGCCCAATCTTTTGTGCCTCAAGCGTTTGAACATAAGTGGCAGGTGAAAAAGCCTTAACCTCGCCCCCAACATGCACCGCATAATTGCTGGTATCAAACGATTCGACAGGGCTGATGCCACTTTGACCCTTGAGCAAAGCCGACCAAAAGTCTTGGCACCCAGTACCAATAGAGGTAAAAACACCAATGCCTGTAATAACAACACGTTTCATCTCTAACCTCAAATTCTATTTCGCAGCCAAATATTTCTGAACCAAATCGACAGAGTCCTGAAGCGTTTTTATGTTGGCAAATTCTTCTTCGGGCACGATCAAATCAAATTCACTTTCCAAATCAACAGAAATTTCAAGCATCGTCAAAGAATCCAAACCCAAATCATCCTTATAGGACGCTTTGTCGCCAATTTGACTGGGGTCAATATTGGCAGCATTTGAAATAAACCCTTTAATTTGGTTTCTAATTTCTTCCGAATCCATAAAAATTCTCCTTGTAAGAGCAAAATATAATTGAGATAAGAAAATACCATGAAAAGCACTTGTTACAAAATAAATTAAAAGAACAAAAAAATAGGTCAAGTCCTATTTTCAGTTGAAATAGGGGAGGCGTGTCAATCAGCAGCGAAA
>JAYODI010000184.1:0-2847 GCA_038279365.1 Candidatus Latescibacterota bacterium
AGTAAAATTAGAACGGCAAACGGTAGACGGCAAACGGTAGACGGCAAATGGCAAATGGCAAATGGCAAATGGCAAACGAATTAATCATGTGATTTGATTGCGTGATACGTTTTATGGATTTTAGAGGTTTTACATTTGGCGTTTCACGTTTGCCGTTTCACTAGATTTTAATGGATTGGTGTTTATGAGTTCGCAAATTTTGGTGGCAGATGATCAGGTTGAAGTATTGGATATGCTGATTAAGAGTTTGCAAGATGATGAGCGTTCTGTGCAAGCCTTTTCAACTGGGCGTGAGGCTTTAGATTATTTAAAAGTACATACAGATGATGTGGCGTTGGTCATTTTGGATTTGGATTTTGGACCCGGTGAACCTGATGGGTTGGAAATTTTGCCACAAATGCGTGAGGTGGTGCCCGATTTGCCTGTAATTATGCTAACGGGGCAGGGCACGGTGGATACGGCAGTAGCGGCGTTGCGCTTGGGGGCGACTGATTTTATTGAAAAAGATTTTTATATTGAAGATAAAATTGAGTTGAGTTTGGAAAAGTTGGATCGGATGCGACAGGCCTTGCGTGAAAATGCCCTTTTGCGTGCCGAGGTTGAAGATTTGGGGCGGCAAAATCAATTTTATAGGGATGAATTTGGCAAGCGGTACCAGGTGATTGGCTCCAGCCCACAAATGCAACAGGTTTTAAACCAAGCTTATGCCATTGCGTCTATACCACGCCCCGCATTGATTTTGGGGGAGCCTGGAACTGGGAAAGAGTTGGTTGCTGCAGCCATTCACTATGGGGGGGTGCGCAAAGATCGGCCCTTTGTAAAGGTGAATTGTGCGGCGTTGTCTACACAGTTGTTGGAAGCTGAGTTGTTTGGCCATGAAAAAGGGGCTTATACAGGGGCTACAGAAGCGCGTGTGGGTAAGTTTGAGGCGGCCAATGGTGGCACGATTTTTTTGGACGAAATTGGCAATACGACCCCTGAGTTTCAACAAAATGTGTTGCGGGCTATTGAGTATCAAGAAATTCAACGGGTGGGCAGTGCCACGCCTGTATCGGTAAATGTGCGCATTATTGCCGCCACCAATGCCGATTTGGAGAAGGACATTGTAGAAGGTCGTTTTCGACAGGATTTGTATGATCGTTTGCGTTTTGAAGTGTTGCGTATTGCACCGCTTCGAGAACGCCGAGAAGACATTCCGGCATTGGCCGATTTTTTTGTGAAACAGATTGTACAAGAAGTGCCGGGTTTAAAAAAGCGCTCGTTTTCAAAAGCGGCGTTGGAACACATGTTGGCTTATCATTGGCCGGGTAATGTGCGTGAGCTCAAGTTTGCTGCTGAGCGTGCGGCATGTATGGCACAAGGCGAAAAAATTGAATTGGGTGATTTGTCGCCAGAAATTACACAGCGCGTGTTGTTGTCGGGCGATACGGGTGAAGGGTTTGAAGCACAAATGCGCGCTTTTGAATTGGGTTTGTTGCGTCGCACGCTCAATGAGGTGGATTGGAACCAACGGGAGGCCGCCAAACAGCTTCAATTGAGTTATGATCAATTTCGACATTTGTATCGCAAATACAAATTGAGTAAAAGCAGTGTATAAGGGCGGCTTTTTGGCTTTGAAGACGTTTGCTTGATTTTATGATTGCAAAATCCTATCTTTTAGCGCGGATATCTGCTCCGTCGCCCTTGTGCGCAAGGGGGCGGAGTGTTTTTGTAAGTGATGAATGGTCAACATATTTCACAATTGATGTTTAGGTTGGTTTCTTATGGCGCCCGAAATTCCTTTTGATGCGACATTGCGCATTCGCAAATGCTTTTCTGATGCACTGTCGGTGTGGGCAAACAATATCCCCATATTGTTTGCGGCATCGGTGATTGCTTTTGGGTTGAGTGTGTTTTCGGGCACATTGTTGATGGGCAGTCTGTATGCGGGATTGATGTTGATGACTTTGCGTGGGGTGCAGGGCCAACGGCCTCATATGCGCGATCTTTTTGGTCAGGTGAGACGTTTTTTGCGGTTTTTTTCGATTACTGTTTTCATTATGCTGTTTTTTATTTTGGGCCTTGTGCTCATTGCTGTGCCGTTGTTTTTGCAAAGCGAGTTGTTTGCTTCTTTGCTCAATGCATTTAGCAACCGATATAGTGAAGAAACCGATTTGATTATCGCATATGGGCCAGAGGATATTGTGGCTTTTTTAGAGTCTCAAAATATCATTTTGATGACGGTTGCGCTCACGCTTTTGCTGTTGTTTTTGCCCGGTTTGTTTTTTGTGATCAAATGTTTTTATATGCATTTGCTGGCCGCTGATCGTGGGTTGCGTCTAGATGAAGCCTATGTTGAGAGTCGAAAAGCTGTTGAACGGTATGGTTTTTGGAAACACGTGTTGCTCATTTGCGGGGCGTTGGGTGTTTTGATGTGTGCGATTCAGGCGGCAATTATGTTTGCACCTGAATCAGATGTGTATGTTTTGTTTGTGCTTGTTTTTGCACCGCTCTCATGTGGTTTATTTGCTTCGGCATATGAGCAAACCTTAGGAGAAGAGGCGCGTCAATGGACCCGTTATACACGGCAGTTTGCAGAAATGCGGGATGAATTGCAGACGGCTCATGATATGCAAATGGGTTTGCTACCCTCTGCGGTGCCCGAATTGGCAGGATATGATTTGTCGGGGCGGTGTATTCCTGCCAACAGTGTGGGCGGCGATTATTATGCATATCGGTGGTTGGATAAAAAGAAAACCAGGTTGTGCATTGTGGTGGCCGATGTATCTGGCAAAGCGATGGAAGCGGCTGTGACGGCTTTGCGTTTTAATGAGATGTTGCGTTATGAATGTGAAGGGCGTACAGAAC
>JAYODI010000097.1:0-19520 GCA_038279365.1 Candidatus Latescibacterota bacterium
CCGTTTGCCGTTTGCCGTTTGCCGTTTGCCGTTTGCCGTTTGCCGTTTGCCCTTTCCCCTCTCACGCCCTACCCATACATCTGCGCCACAAAATCCCCATACCCATTATACATATGCGTCGGCACCCGCTCACCCGTATCAATCAACCGTTCACTCGCCTGTGACCAGCGCGGGTGTGGTACCTTGGGATTTACATTCGCATAAAAATCGTATTCATCAGGTGCCAGTTTGTTCCAAAATGTAGGTGGTTGTCGTTTTACAAACTCAATTTTCACAATCGACTTAATGCTCTTATACCCATACTTCCAAGGTGTAACCAAACGAATAGGCGCACCGTGTTGTTTTGGCAACGCATGGCCATAAATACCCGTGGCCAACAAAGTCAGTTCATTCGTCGCCTCAGCCATCGTCAAACCTTCAAAATAAGGCCACGGATACCAAGATTGGCTTTTGATGCCCGGTGCCTGTTCGGGGCGGTTAAAGGTAAACATTCGCAAAAACTTGGCACCCGACTTGGGTTGTACATGGTCAATTAAAGCCTTAAGCGGAAACCCCGTCCAAGGCACCGTCATTGCCCACGCCTCCACACATCGAAACCGATAAACGCGTTCTTCCAAAGGCATTTTTTTGAGCAAATCATCCAAATCATAAACACCAGGCTTCTCCACCTCGCCAGCAATCTCAATCTGCCAAGGATGAATTTCAAATTTACCCGTCAACTTATGCACACGCGCTTTATCAGTCGTAAATTCATAAAAATTATTATACTGAGCCGCAATCTTTTCAGGTGTTAAAGCCCGATCAACCGTGTATTTGGTATTGCGCGTTGCCGGATACAACCCTGGCATCGACTCGGGCACCTCCACCACAAAATCTTCGGCAGCTTCACAACCAGAGGTGGCCCCAATCAAAGCCCCCGCCCCCACAAGCCCCATCGCTTTCATAAAATAACGACGGTTCATATAAACATTTTCTGGCGTTGCCAAGCGTTCGGACAAAGCCCAATCTTTTTTGATATGAATAAATGCCATATTGCACTCCTTAGAAGACAGTGACCACGCAATAGTCCTTATACCTCTATAGTATATATTTTTCTTTCACGAGAATCAACCACCCAAAAGTCACAAATTCATCACATTTTGATCACAACACCCGTCCTTCTTCCTACATCAAAAAAGCGCAAGCCCCACGAATGGTGCTTGCGCTCTCACTATATCCAGAAAAGTGCTACTTTACCGATTGGCCATCTCTGGCACATCACGCACATCTTCACCCGTATACACTTGACGTGGGCGGGCAATGCGTTGTTCGCCGTCTGCCAACAATTCACGCCATTGTGCCAACCAACCCGACGTGCGCGGAATGGCAAACAACACCGGATACATATCCACAGGCAAACCCATAGCCTGATAAATGATGCCCGAGTAAAAATCAACATTTGGATACAAATTGCGCGACACAAAATAATCGTCTTCTAAGGCAATGCGTTCCAATTCCAAGGCAATATCAATCAGCGGGTTTTTACCCGTCACTTCAAAAACTTCATAAGCTGTCTTTTTGATAATGGTTGCACGAGGATCGTAGCTTTTATAAACCCGATGCCCAAATCCTTGCAACAACACTTCCTTTTTCTTTACCCGTTCAATATAACTGGGCACATTGTCAATGTTGCCAATGGTTCTCAGCATTTTTAATACCGCTTCATTGGCCCCACCGTGCAATGGACCATACAAGGCTGCCGCAGCACCCGCAATGGCCGAATAAGGATCGGCATGGCTGCTGCCAATACCCCGCATCGTGCTCG
The DNA here is from genome assembly GCA_038279365.1 of Candidatus Latescibacterota bacterium. Taxonomy (GTDB): domain Bacteria; phylum Latescibacterota; class UBA2968; order UBA2968; family UBA2968; genus JABIFK01. The sequence goes on from JAYODI010000097.1 coordinate 1,805, forward strand.
TACTGCAATTTTGCTCATGATCGGCATGTAAAACAAACAACACTTCCAAAGCGCGTTCCAAAATAGGATCGGGCTGATAGGTTTGCCCTGGGTGTGCAAAAAGCATGTTGAGCATATTGGCCGTATAGCTTAAATCGGGGTTGGGGTAGATATAAGGCAACCCACGACTATGACGAAAGCCAAATGCTGCAACCGTTGCCACTTTGGCCACCAAACGACGGGTATGCAATTCAACGGCTTCAGGGTCTTCAATATTGCGAGAATCTTGATACAGTGTCGACTTAGCACCCAAAATCCCCACCAACATACCCATGGTATGGGCATTATAGCGATAACCACCCAAAACCTGCTTAATGCTTTCGTGTACCATAGAGTTTGAAACAATATCTTTTTCCCAGGCATCCAATTCTGCCTGATTGGGCAATTTGTCATACAAAAGCAAATGTGCCACTTCCAAATACGTGCACTGCTCTGCCAATTGCTCAATGGGATACCCGCGGTATCTCAAAATACCCTTTTCACCATCAATAAACGTGATCGAACTCTTACACGACGCCGTATTGCCATACCCTGGATCATAGGTCATCAGACCAAAATCATCATCACCCACCTTAATGGCACGCAATGCTGCAGCAGGAATTGCCGCACCATATTTAGGATATGTACCATAAGCAATTGGCACCTCATATGTCTGACCTGTTCTGTTGTCCGTAATTGTGAGGGAGTCTTTACCCATCCCACAGCTCCTTTCTAATCCTACCCATCCATTGGAGGAGAAATGTTAAGCACGTGCCTGATAGACCATACACATCTGATTTTTACCTGTTGCATCTGTATCAATAACGGGCACAGCTTCCACTTCAGCAAAATGTATTTTTAATGCCCGTTCATAAGAAGGAGTCAGTTGCGACGCGCGGGTGGCCAATGCACCACCCGATCGCAATCGCGATTGCAAAACCTGCAACATCTTCAAACTATACACACGCCGATTTTCAACCCGCATGACCCGATCAGGACCTTCATCAATATGTAATACAATACCGTGATAATTGCGTGGCGTGCCTTGTACATAGTCGCAAAAATCACCCACAATCAATTCAACACGAGGGTCATCTAACAAATCGGCATTGCCCAAATATTCGCGATTCCAATCCACCACACGCGGTTCCAGTTCAACCACACAAACAGACCGCACAGATTCATGGGCCAATATATGGCGCAATGTAACCCCCAAACCCAATCCACCCACCAAAACCTCGGCATGTCGCCCAGTCACACCCAACAATGCCGCTTGGGCCAGTTGTTGGGCCAAATTTGCAAAATAGGTTGCCATGAGCAACGCATCATGAGCAAACAATTCAAAATGTGTTTCCGCACCGACATCAATAGCCGAGAGGCGAAACATGCCATTTTTAGTGGTGGCAACCACCCGCTGAGCCATAGATATCCATCTCCACAACACCATCACCAAATAAGAAACAAGCCCTTACAATATATATGAGAATTGGATTTTTCCAAACAGATTTGGCAACTGCGTGTCATCTTGCCATCCCAAAATTCTTGACATTTGTATAGGACAAGGTTAAATATCTCGCCCAATAGACACAATCACCACAAACATATGCCTACAAATCAAATCCAAACACCACTCCTACCAGTAACCCAAATGGATACAATATGTTAAAAACAAGCACCATCGAACAAATATCTCAATCCATCCAACAAGGGGGCTATCGCTCCGTTGTATTCGACTTTGATGGCACCCTCTCACTCATTCGCCAAGGCTGGCGAGAAATCATGATTCCCATGATGGTTGACATACTCACCCAGCTCAAAACCCCAGAAACCAAAACCGAGCTTGAAACCTTGGTTGCAGACTATGTCGATCGCCTCACTGGCAAACAAACCATTTATCAAATGATCCAATTATGTGAAGAAATTCAAAAACGTGGGGGCACCCCCAAAGAACCGCTCCACTATAAAAAACAATTTAACGACCTCCTCAATAACCACATCAAAAAACGCATACAAGGGCTTCAGTCTGGTCAAATATTGGCCGATGACCTCATGCTTTTAGGCACACGAAATCTTCTCGACAACCTGATCAATCGCAATTTGGTACTCTACCTCGCCAGTGGCACCGACGAAGTTTTTGTACGTCAAGAAGCCAACCTCTTGGGCATTACCTCTTATTTTGAAGACCGCATTTTTGGTGCGCAAGATCAATATCAAAGTTTTTCCAAAGCCCAAGTCATCCAAAACATCCTCAAAACCCATGCCATCAATGGCAACGAATTACTTGGTTTTGGCGATGGATATGTCGAAATCGAAAATGTCAAAGCCGTTGGTGGCACCACCATTGGCGTAGCATCCGACGAAGTCCAACGTGAAAACCTTAATGCATGGAAGCGAGAACGCCTCATCAGCGTAGGAGCCGACATCATCATTCCCCATTACAACGAGCAGGAAACACTTATTTCTTACTTATGTGATATAGACGAATAAACGAACCTGCGGGTGCGCGAAGCGCAAGTTCTCGAAGAGAACGCACCGAACCAGTGGGTGACGCGATGCGGCATAATTCCCGAAGGGAATGCAGCGTAGCTGCCTCACTGCTCACGAACGAAGTGAGTAACATAGGTGCCCCGCTGCTCACGAGCAAATCGAGTCATAAACGAATAGACGAGACAGGTTTTGATCCGCAATATCGCAGTTTCGCTGATTCGTTGATTCGCTCGTTTTAGACTTCGCCTGTGCGCTATTTCGCCACTTTTCCCGAGACCAACCCATGCCCTACAAAACCTTTGACCGTTCCAAACTTAAACTCCGTCCACTCGCCGAGCGCGACCACGACATCACCATCGCCCAATTTCCCAATTTAAACACACCCATCCCCCCATTTCACAACCCCAAATTCGATATTGTCACAGACCGCATTGTCAAAGCCCGCCAAAACAACCGCCCCGTCATCCTCATGATCGGTGCTCATGTCATCCGCTCGGGCGCAGCCCCTTATCTCATCAATCTCATGGAACAGGGCCTCATCACCCACATCGCAGGCAATGGGGCGTGTGCCATTCACGATTATGAACTCGCTCTTGTGGGTGCCACCACCGAAAGCGTGGCCCGTTACATTCGCACCGGAGAATTTGGCCTTTGGACAGAATCAGGTGCCCTCAACACCATCGCCCAAGAAGCCGTCGATCACAAAATGGGCTTGGGTGAAGCCGTGGGACATCACATCATCAATAACAATTTACCTCATACCAGCATCAGTGTGTTTGCTGCCGCCGTGCGCCTCAGCATTCCCATCACCGTTCACGTGAGCCTCGGTTACGACATTGTTCACGAACATCCCAACTGTGATGGCGCAAGCATTGGTGCATCCAGTTACACAGATTTTTTGGTTTTTACCGAATCGGTTTCGCACCTCGAAGGCGGCGTGTTGCTCAACATTGGCACCGCCATTATGGGGCCCGAAGTCTACCTCAAAGCCCTCTCCATGGTGCGCAATGTGGCCCATCAAGAAAACCGCACCATTGCCCAATTTACCACCGCCGTTTTTGATCTCATCCCCTTAGGTGACGACATTGACACCGAAGCACCCAAAACCGATCCGCGTTATTATTATCGCCCCTTTAAAACCATTTTGGTGCGCACGGTGCGCGATGGTGGCGAAAGCTATTACATCCAAGGCGATCACAAAGTCACAATCCCCAATCTTTATCACCAAGTGACCACCAAATATGCAAAACATTCTCGCTGAAGTCTGTGTCGAATCGCTCATCGGTGCACAGGTCGCTCAAGAAGCAGGTGCGCACCGAATAGAATTGTGTAGCAGCCTCTCAGAAGGTGGGCTTACCCCCAGTGCAGGTCTCATCAAACAAGTTTGCAAACACAGCCATCTCCCCATTCATGTCATGATCCGCCCCAGGAGAGGTGATTTCTGTTACACACCCACAGAAATAGACACCATGATCAACGACATCACCTATGCAAAAGAGCAAGGTGCAAATGGCATTGTGCTGGGCCTTCTCAACCCCAACGGAACCATCGACAACAGCAACACCCAACACCTCATCAAAACCGTCCATCCGCTTGCCATCACCTTCCACCGCGCCTTTGACCTCACCCATGACCCATTTGAAGCACTCGAAACACTCATAGACTTGGGCATCCATCGTGTGCTTACATCTGGGTGCGTGCCATCTGCAGAACAAGGTGTGAATACCCTTCAAAAACTCATTAAACACGCACAAGATCGCATCATCATAATGCCAGGTGGTGGCATCACCGAACAAAACGTTAAAACCATCATCCAAAAAACAAATGCCACAGAAATCCATTTTTCAGGACGCATCCAAATAGAAAGCGTCATGCAACATCGCAATGAAAAACTGGCATTTTCATCCCCTTCACAATCAGAATACACACACCACGTAACCGATCTCAATCGCATTCGCGCCATATTAAAAGCCACAAAGGAATAACCATGTCACACTTCAACGGCCCACTACGCAAATGCCCTCAAAACCCACGCTATTTTACCAACGACACAGGCAAAGCCATTTACCTCACAGGCTCGCACGTTTGGCACAGCCTCAAAGAGATTGACAACGCAAACGCTATTAACCCCTTTAATTATGATGCCTATATAAACGTGCTCAAAAATCACAACCACAACTTTATGCGCATGTGGACCTGGGATTATGCACAACACATGCTTGAAGACAAACTGTTTCAGTCCGAACCCCACCAATGGGTTCGATCAGGTTCCGAAAATGCTTTAGATGGCAAACCCAAATTTGACCTCACGCAATTAAACGAAGCCTATTTTCAAAGACTCAGGCAACGCGTTGAAATGGCCGCATCGCGTGGCATCTATGTCTCCATCATGCTTTTTGAAGGCTGGGCCATACATTCATCTCAAGAACCGTGGTGCAAAAATGGACATCCCATGTGCAAAGACAACAACATCAACAACATTGATGGCGACCCCAACAACACAGGTCGCATGTATGACACACACAGCCTCAAATATCCTGCAATCACGGCCATACAAGAAACCTATGTCAAAAAAGTCATCGACACCGTTAATGACCTCGACAACGTCCTCTACGAAATCTCAAATGAAACCGGTGCCTACTCAACCCAATGGCAATACCACTTAATCAACTTCATCCACACCTACGAAAAACAAAAACCCAAACAACATCCTGTAGGCATGACTTTTCAACACGCCCGACATGACAAAGGTACCAACCAAGCGCTCTTCAACAGCCCTGCCGATTGGATATCACCCAATCCAGAAGGAGGGTATAAAGACAACCCACCAGCCTCAGACGGCTCAAAAATTATTTTAACAGACACCGACCACCTCTGGGGTTTGGGCTGTGCGCCAGGTTGGGTTTGGAAAAGTTTTACACGGGGCCTCAACCCCATTCTTATGGACCCCATCAAACCCTTTCCGGGCATTGATGAGCATCCCAATTGGGGCAACATCAATCACCCCAATCATCCTTTGTGGGAACCCATTCGAAAACAAATGGGCGACACCTTACTTATGGCCAAACGCACAAACTTAGCCGCCATGTCACCCCACAATGAGCTATCCTCCGCCACCTATTGTTTGGCCAATCCCGGCCAAGAATACATCATATACATACCCGAAGGAGATGCCGTTACCATTGACCTTTCCCATGCCTCAGGAACCCTCTACCTTGAGTGGTTAAGCGCAATCAATGGCAACACCATCGAAAAAAGTCTGGCGCTTGGCGGACAAAAACACGAGTTTACCCCTCCATTTGATGGCGAAGCGGTTTTATACATCTATAAACAACAAAAGCAATAACCTCCACACCACGTTTTTACAGAGGAGTTACCTATGCGCTTGATCATTGTTGGCACCGAATACACAGGCAAAACCACCCTCGCCAATGCCCTACAACAATGGGGCGCGAGCAAAGGCATTCGCCACCACATGGACGATCACTTCTCCGTACCCGATCAGCAAACCATTAAAGACCCAGCCGATCAAAAAGCCATGACGGAAGTACCTGAATCCATATTAGAACGTTTTCAACGTTTTCAAATTGCTTATCATGTGCGCCTGATTAAAAAATATGAGCACATTATTCTCACGGGTTTTCACATTGAAGAAGCTGTTTATGGCCAACGATATTATTATCCCAAATTGGCCCGTCCTATCGAACACCCACAGTCGTGGGAGCAAGACATGCCCAAAGATGCCATTCTTGTATTGCTCAATGCCAAACTCGATGTCATCAAACAACGCATGAAAAATGATCCACACGACTATCCCATTGTGCCAGAATCAGACATCGAAGTGTGTCAAGAAGCCTTTCAAGAAGAATTTCGAAAATCACTCTTTAAAAAGAAATTTCAAATCGACACATCCGATCTCAATGCAGAAAGCCTCCTCAAAACCTTTTTAGAAAACTCCTATCAATACTTAGGCGCTGCCGATCTTGTCATTCGCATGGCCAAATAAAATACAGGCATCCCCAACAACTGTTGGGGATGCCTTACTTAAAGCATAAAATATCACCTCATTCGCTAAAACTTCACACCCCCTCCTATCTCCACATAACACCCAAAAAGCGATATGATTGAATCTCTTCTTTTAACTGCCGTACGTGTTCTCACATTTAAAAACCAGCACCAATTGACCAATGCAAGCAGCTTCTTTTTTGCTCGCAATGAGCGATTGTTTTTGGTCACCAGCCGACATGTGATGATTGATGAACCCAGCAAACATTTTCCAAATCGCATTGAAATAGAGCTGCACAATGATGCAAACAATATGGCACTGTCTACCCACTTTTCCATTCCCCTTTATGACAAAGAAAAGCGCCTGTGGCGTCAAGGTCTTGACACGGCTGGAGAAATAGATGTGGCCGTCATCGAAATTGACCGCAATGCCCTTCCCGCAACCACCAGTTATTATGCCTTCACGCCCGACCATCTATACCAAACATCCGACCAAGTTGAAGTGGGTTCTTCACTGCTTATTGTCGGTTTTCCACTCGGGTTTCACGACACCCTACACCATATGCCCGTTGCTCGCCATGCCATTATCGCATCATCATTTGGTTTGCGCTTCCAAGGAGAAGGCTACTTTCTCACCGATGCACGCACACACCGAGGCACCAGCGGCGCACCCATAGTTATGAGAGTTGCTGATCCTGAGCATAAATTAGGCAATCTGCCCTGGATGTTACTCGGTGTCCATTCTGCACGCCTCGATGTTGGCACCCGCGATATGGAATTAGATGAAGCATTGGGCCTCAATTGTGCTTGGTATGCCGACATATTGCTCACCCTTACAGATGGTTAATATCCATCATATATTTCCCCATGTCAGATATACGCCTCACATACGACGAAGGCACGCTCATATTGCTCGATGCCAACGAAAATTTCGATCCCCCATCCTCTTTTGTATGGGACAGTCGGGTGGGGCGTTGGCGTGCCCAAGCCCACCGCTATCGCGAAATTCTTGAAGCCATTCAAGAACAAAACCTACCCATCAAAAACACCGCACCACGCTACAATCGTCTCAAACTCATTCACAAACCCGAACACCAACCCCACCCACATCAAACCGAAGCCCTACAAGCTTGGCAAACCTATGAAAAACGCGGTGTCGTGGTGCTTCCCACAGGTTCTGGCAAATCACACTTGGCCCTTTTGGCCATGGCCCAAGTCAATCGCAGCACCCTCATCGTGGCTCCCACCATCGACCTTATGAACCAATGGTATGACTTGCTCACCGATGCCTTCGACCTTGAAGTGGGCATCTTAGGCGGCGGGTATCACGAAATCAATGATCTTACCGTCACCACCTACGACAGCGCCTACATGCACATGAACCGCTATGGCAATCGGTTTGGATTTCTCATCTTCGACGAAGTCCACCACTTACCTGGTGAATCGTATAGCCACGCAGGTGAAATGAGCCTGGCACCCTATCGCCTCGGCCTCACCGCCACCCTCGAACGCCCCGATGGCCGCCACCTTATGTTACGCGATCTTGTGGGCCCCACCGTTTACGAAAAAGGTATTCGCGATCTTTCAGGAGACTACCTCTCCGACTACAATACCGAACGCATCGAAGTGGACATGATTGCCGAAGAACGCACCCAATACGAAACCGCACGCACCAACTTCAACGCCTTTCTCACCGACAAGAATATTCGTCTCGGTTCTCTCAATGGGTGGCAAAATTTTGTGCGCCTTTCTGCACGGTCCAGCAATGGTCGCCGTGCCATGAAATCCTACCAGACCTATCGCAAGCTCGCCCTTGGAACCACTGCCAAATTGCGCGTTTTAGAAGACCTGCTCAAAAAACATCCACGCGACCGCGTGCTCATTTTCACCAACGACAACGAAACCGTTTATAACATCTCCCAAACATTTCTCATTCCTGCCATTACCCACCAAACACGCACCAAAGAACGTCGTGACATTCTCCAAGCCTTCAATCGCGGTGACATACTCGCCCTCATCACCTCCCGCGTACTCAACGAAGGTGTCAACATTCCCGAGGCCAATGTCGCCATCGTCCTGTCTGGCACGGGCACCATTCGCGAACACGTCCAACGCTTAGGCCGTATCCTACGCCGCCGCGAAGGCAAACACGCCACCCTCTACGAAGTCATTTCTCGCAACACCGTAGAAGACCAAATCTCCAAACGTCGCCGCCAACACGATGCCTATGATGGCAAGCAGGGTGAAATATTTTAGTGCCTGGATATCATATTCCCTCTCTTGCATATGTTTGTTCAATTGCGTACTTTAGAAAAAATATGAATAGCATGCGTGACCGGCTCATACACTTCTGTTTTGACGTCAATTTTCGACGGGTTTGAAAAGCCATAACAGAAGAAATTCCCAAAGTCAAATAACACATTCAAATCATTTTGAATAAAACTTCCGAATCACACATCGAAAGGCCTCCCGTGGATCTGACCATACAACCCCCACGTCGCCCATCCAACACGTCACTTTGTGGCATTGTTGCACTTGCCCGCATGACCGACAAAGCCCGTGGTCACGTTGAAGAAACCAATGGCGAATACATTTATGGTGATGCCTCTGGTTTAGACAAAAAAGTCCTCAACTTCCTAAACATTTCGCACGACGACTTTGCCGATGCCGCTTCTCGATATGCCGATGACGAACTGTGTAATTGGATTCAAAAAGCCTCAGATGTCAACGACAGCGATATCCAAGCATTCAACAAAGACCTGCTTGCTTGGGAACCCTTTAACGATGCCAGTCGCCAAAGACTCAAAGATCGACTCGTCAAATACAACCCGCCCCACCCCGAAAAAATCACCACAATGATCCAATCCATCGAACTCGATGATTGGGGCTGTTTTCGCAATGTCGATCTAACCACGCGCCCGCCACGCACACCCTATGATCGTTCTATTGCAGGCATCTATGGCCTCATGCGCATGGCCGACAAAGCCCGTGCCGCAAAAATAAACACACTCAACGGATATATTTATAACTGCCCCATAGATCAAGAAATCCTCACATTTTTAGGCATTTCAGCAGATGCCTTTCAAGACGCCGCATACCACAACGTCAACAACATAGAACTCAGCGATTGGGTCAAAAACAACACCTCACGCACCCAAGCCGAAATTTCACAGTTCAATTATGACATCTCGCACAAAGGCCCTGAAGGCGAAGAACTCAAAAACATTTTCAACACCGTTCGAGAACGTGTCGCACCAGGGCGTATAGACATCACAGCGTGGTTTGACTTACTCGACTTGGATGACGAACAAGATTACGGCATTGTCGATCTCACACGCCATGCACCGCGCAGTCCCTACAACACAAGCCTCTTAGGCCTCATTGGGCTGGCGCGTCTCATAGACAAAGGACGGGCATCTCTTAGCAACAGCCTCGGCGGATATTTTTACGGCAAAGATTCTCTGCTCGATTCTTTTATACTCAAATTCTTAGATCTCTCTGCCGACGACTTCCTTACCATCTTAAAAAACCATGCCACCGACGAAGCCGTCATCGCACAACTTCCAACAGAAAAAAGCAAAAACGACATCGAAAAATTCAACACCCATATTACCAGTCGAGGCGTTCGCACCACCGCACAAAAAGCTTGGTTTCGCGACCGTGTTGGCGGTCTTGACCCCAACCGCCCCGACATTGCCACACTCCTTGCCATGGTTCAACTCGACGATCAAATCACCTTTGCCCGCCAAAAAGCAGGTGTATAACCCATTCCAAAACCATGTCCGATCCCATTGAAATGCCAATCAACGGCGAACTCGACTTACACACCTTTCATCCACGCGATCTGAAAACCCTCATACCAGATTATTTGGACGAATGTAAAAAACGTGGTATCTTGCAAGTCCGCATCATTCACGGCAAAGGAACGGGCGCATTACGTGAAACGGTTCACGCCCTTTTGCAAAAACGCACAGACGTTGCCACATTTTATCTCACCGATCACAATTGGGGTTCCACATCCGTCATGCTTAAAAAGGACCTTTAATCATGGACTTTGAACTCAGCCCAGTTGAAGTGCGCATTGTGGGCGCACTCATGGAAAAAGAAAAAACCACACCTGCAAATTACCCACTCTCACTCAATGCTCTCACCAATGCCTGCAATCAAAAAAGCAACCGCAACCCCGTCATGGACATTGACGAAACCATCATTGCAGGTGCCTTAGATGGTTTGGGGTTTCATCGAAAACTCACCAAACGTCTTTTATCTGACGACAACCGCGTGCCCAAATATCGCCACGACCTCACAGCCGTCTTTAACCTCACTCCCCAAGAATATGCCGCCCTGTGTGTACTCCTACTCAGAGGCCCACAAACCTTGGGTGAAATTAGAGGCCGATCCGAACGCCTCTTTAACTTTGAAAGCCTCGAAGAGGTCGAACAAACCCTCAACCGATTGGCCGAACGTGAAGACCCACTTGTGAAACAACTGCCTCGCCAGCCCGGTCGAAAAGAAGCGCGGTATGCACACCTGCTCTCTGGCGATATAGACATAGAAGAAATAGACATCGCCGAACCTGCCGTCATCGAAATACGCGCTGAAAATGAACGCGTTGACAAACTGGAACAAGAAGTCGAAGCTTTACGCGCAGAACTCGTCGCCCTCAAAGAACAATTTGCCGCATTCAAACACCAATTCGAGTAAAAAACATGTCAGACATATCCCAACTACCCCATCTGCTCAAACTGCTCGATGACGACTCTGAAACCGTTCGCAACTCCGTTGCCCAAGCCCTTCGGGCATTTGGCCCCCAACTTGAAACCACCTTGGCCCAGTTGTCAGAAACACCCACCCAAGACCAAATGGCCCAAATCCAAAAACTCATCGGCCAAACAAATGACACACCCGAACCCACCTTCAAACCTGGGCAACTGATCAAACACAAACGCTATGGATACCGAGGCGTCATCGTAGCCGTAGACCTCACCTGCCAAGCCACAGATGCGTGGTACCAAAGCAACCGCAGCCAACCCGACCGCAACCAACCCTGGTACCATGTGTTGGTTCACAACTCCGACCAAACCACATATGCTGCCCAAACCAGCCTTAAAGCAGATTTCACAGATCAAGAAATCATCCACCCTTGGCTTGATGAATTTTTCACCGATTTCATAGATGGCGAATACATCCGCAACAAACGCCCCTGGCTCACATAACCATGCTCACCTCCGACCTCCTCCTTGTGCGCAAACGCGGCCCCTACCTCGAACCCCGCTACATAGACCCCAAAGCCTCCGGCATACTCACCCTCGCACAAGACATCATCAACATCTTTACCGAACACCAGGGCAAAACACGCGGTGAGCTTCACGATGTGTTAGACACCCGTGCCGGTGAAGCAACAGACTATCGCATACAAAAAGGTTTGGCCAAACTCCTTGAAGACCATCGCTGTGAATTTCGCATCGACAGCATTGTCGAACCCGAAGAACTCCGCACCCACGTCTTTGCCTTGGCCCGAGAAAACCACCCCGTCGTGCGCGAACCGGATCTCATCTATCCCGTAACACGCGATCACATTCTCGAACAAGCCGCCCTCCACTATCAAACCGCCACTGAAAATATTGAACAAAGTCTCTACGCCGATTTATCTCAAAACCATCGCTTAGACAATTTTGACGCACCCGACCCAGCTTGGCTGGTCAACCGTTATAACGTTGCCCTTGCACAAGCCATGTTCTATCGGTGTACACGCATGCGACTGTCTGTGCATCGCAACCTGCCCGTGCGCTATCAACAACTGTTCAAATTCATCAAATTCTATCGCCTCATCCACGACATCAGAGGCGACCGAGATGCAGGTTATGAAATGCACCTTGATGGCCCTGTGAGCATGTTTCGTCTCTCTCAAAAATATGGCCTCCAAATGGCCGTCTTTTTGCCCGCGCTGTTGCTCTGCACCCGCTGGAAAATGGAAGCCCACATCGAACTCAAAGACGGTCGCTCTGGTGCATTTATTCTCGACGAAAACCACAACCTCGTTTCACATTACAAAGATCAAACCGTCTACGACTCACTCCTTGAAGAAACCTTTGCCACCCGCTTCGAAAAAACCAAAACCGACTGGACCCTCGAACGGGAAACCGAAATCGTCAACCTTAAATACACCGTCTTCATTCCCGACTTTGCCTTTCGCCACCCCGATGGCCGCACCGCCCTGTTCGAAATCGTCGGCTTCTGGCACCCCGATTACCTGCGCCGCAAACTGGAAAAACTACGCCGATCAAACCGCAAAGACCTCATCGTCGCCGTTTCACGTGATCTCAATGTGGAAGAAGACGATTTCAAAGACATTCCCGGTCACGTCTTTTTCTTCAAAAACCGCATCCAACCCAAAGATGTGATCGAACGCTTAGATCAAATCAAAATTGAAGACTGTGTGCAAGATTAATACAAGGAGCCACACGTATGAATATAGAACGCATCCAAGAAGCCATCGACTCGGTCCGTTCGTTCTACGAAACCCAAGGCATTTTCATGCGCAAATTTGGCTATGGCAAACGTCCAGCTTTGCTCATTATCGACATGGCCTATGGATGGACAGATCCAGCATATGCCACCGGCACCAAACGACTCGATGAAGCCGTTGCAGGCATTCAACAACTGCTTCCCATTGCACGCGAAAAAAACGTGCCCATCATTTATACCACCTATCCTGCACCCAGAGATGAAGAAGAACCCATGCACACCACCCACGAAGCCAAACAACGCTTTCGTCCTTGGGATGCCCACGCCTGTGAAATTGACACTCGCCTCCAACCCCAAAAAGGCGACATCATTTTGTACAAAGAAAATGCCAGTGCATTCTTCGGAACGCATCTGGCTTCTCATTTAATCAACAATCAGGTCGATACCCTCATCATCACGGGTTGTTCCACCAGTGCCTGTGTTCGCGCCACCGCCACCGATGCCCGGGCCTACCGCTTCAAAGCCATTATCCCCAAACAAAGCGTGCAAGATCGCGCACCCGCCGCCCACGAATGGAACCTCCTTGACATTGATGCAAAATTTGGTGACGTGGTAGACAATGGTGAGGTACTGAGTTATTTGAAAGCTTTACCCGATCAAAAGAGTTTAAATGCTTCGTAAGATGACAACAGCCCGACAAAATAGTTTGTCGGGCTGTTGTCATTTCATGGCCATAGTAAATCATCTCGAATTACACAGGTAACTCCAAAATAGGTATCTGTGCAAATCGTTTGGGTTTATCTATATGTGTCAAAACTTTATCCATTGCCTGATCAACCGAAGCCTCAAAAAAAACTTCACCGCAGGCAGCGCATACCAAAGCAGGCACATTTTCAAAACGATACGTATTCCCCTCCCATATCTGATCATGATAGGGCAACGTTTTCGGGTGGAGAGAGCCCCCACAAAACCCACATTCATCCATGATGTTATCTCCTTCGTGTATACCAATCTATCCATTTGTCAGGGTCAAACCAATGCACGGTTATAATAATTGCTCGTTCTTTAACCATGTTGTAACCACAAGCCACATAAAGCGGTTCGCCAAGTAAAACTGGATGCATAAACAAACACTTAGGATGGGGATATGCATTCGAGTTTTGCTCAATAATTACACCGTGTAATATGGTCTGCAAAATATCATCTCGAATGATCCCACGCAATCCCATACGCTGTCTCGCATGTTGAGATATGATATAATTATTCTTTGCAACTGCTGTACGGATTCCAGAAGTAAAATTGTTCATAAATTTAGCTGATAGAAGTATAAAGTCAAGGATCAGATTATTTTTGCGGTGTTTACGATTTATTAAGGTCTCAATTCTGGGGTTTCACTTATAACACCACGCACATAATCCGCCATCGTCTTCACACTATCAAACAACTCCACGCGCAAATCTTCATCAGGAACCTCAATTTCAAATTCTTCTTCCAACCCAACAATAATCTCAATGGTTGCCATTGAGTTAAGCCCCATCCCACCACCAAATAGTTGATCATCATCACCAATCTCATCTGGGTCTACTTCCAAAGACAATTTTCGAATAATCACTTGTTTGACTCGATCCTCAATGGACATATATCCCCTCCTAAATTAACCTGTAGATGCCAATACCTGTTGATCTTCTGAAAAGTATTGTATCACTGTCTCAACAGCACGCATTTGACCATCCTCTGACAGAATTTCAACAGCAGGCACTTGAAACGTATCTTCTAATTTTTTGATATGATTTTCCAATGCGGAACGTTCCATCTTTTGAGGCGTAATCATACTGCGTCCATACGCCATCCGAATATGTTTCTCGCGATCACCCATTGCCAACAACAACGTCGGTGCTTTACAAACCGCCCGAATGCCATCAATCGTATCGCGAATATATGCCTCTGCATCAATGCTGTTCACCACCAAAATACACGCGTCGGGTTTCACACCCAACAAAAACGCCAGCGAAGACATGGTATGTGTGCTGTGCTCCATCACGTCATATGGAATGGTTCCCGATTGAGAGCCCGTCAAAATGATATCAGGCCGTTTATGTTGGCAAATTTCTCGCATCTTATAATCCAAATACGGTACATAACTCTGCAGAGGCATTTTCAACGTCGATGCATATCCCATTGGAAACGCCACATCCATCCCCAACAAACGCGCATGATGTTCTGTACCCAACTGCCCAACCCGATATCCCGCCTGTATCAATTGCCGACGCAAAGCCATTTGCAGTGTAAACTTCCCTTGCTGGGAACTGGTACCCATCACTGCCAACACGGGCACATCCACTGGAGATAGCGATTGAAACCCGTGAATCGCTTGTGCGACTTCTGCGGGTTGAATATGTGGATATGCCAATCTCAAACCTTTTTGATTAGCCAACTCATATAAATCCCCATATATGTCCGGATCAAGCTCCTGAAAACAAAACACATTGCGCCCTTCATCAAGCGCAATTTGCACATACTCACGCAGCAAATCACGTTTACGAATACGCGCCAATTGATCCACATACCCCAAAACGAGGGTATCTGCATTTGCCATCGCTTTGCGAACATTTGGACTAATTCTCAAATTTGCAAAAGATTCATCAATCACTTCCCCAGCATCCTTTCCCACCATGCCTTTTCCCACGGGGTCACCCACCCCCACCAACTCAAAACCAAGCATATCTCGATACCGCACCAAGCTATGCATCTCTTTGTTATAGGGATACAAAGCTGCTTTTTGAATCCAAGAATAGTCGTCTTGCAAAATCAAGCGAGATGGTTGTTGGGACACTGGTATTAATTTCTTATGTTCCGTTTTTTCTTTCAATGCTTTTTCTTGTAGCAATTTGCGAATATTTTGAGCAGAAGAATTTGGATATTGTTTTAAAAGACGCGCAACAATACCCGTTATGTGTGGCGTGGCAAAACTGTTACCTGAAGTCATAATGTGTTTATCACCCAACCAACACACCCGTTGTTCATCTCCCCGCGCCACACATTCTATTGACTGCCCTTGCCGATAATAAAACCCATCGACCTCATGAATGGCACCACCCGTCACACCAATCACTTCCTCAAACACAGCCGGATAACTCTCTCGCCCATCATTGCTCTCTGCCGCCACCATAATCAGGCCAGCATCATATGCTTTTCGACAGATATCATGCAGTAATTCCTTAACCGCTACATCCGTCGTCCCCAAACTTAAATTCACCACATCCATCTCGTTATCCATACACCACTGAATCGCCGCAACTAAAGCCTGTCCATCCGCCATCAATGATTCGTCAAAGATCCGAACACTATACAACAAGGCATCAGGCACTTTCTTTCGAATAATTCCCGCGCACGCCGTACCATGCCCTACACAGTCGCCATAATCATTTGAACATTCTATCCCACCATCTTCGCCAACGTGGAAACACACACCACCATCAACACCATTTACGCCAGAATGAGAAGCCTCTATACCACTATCCACAATGGCGATTTTAAACTTGTCTTGATCTTGTTTGTTATTTCCCGACATGATTTATCTCCCCAACCAACAACGGCGAATCCATCATATTGCATTCCACACGCACAATTTCCTTCTTCTTCCAGTCCACCAAAACCCGCAACGTATCATCAGCCTTTCTCGGCTTCCAACAATATTCAAACACACTCAAACCATTCACCTCCATCGCATCATACCCATAACTCCGTTTATTTTGAAGCGTGCGAATATAATCATACTTATCAAAATACGGCTGTGCATCTGGATGTTTCACAATGGATGGCAAGTAATTCTCCATCAAAAGATTGGTTCCCGGCACCGCACGAAAACCACCACGTTTATAAAATGGTATACCTTTTCGGTTGAATGACCAGGTCGTCAATTCAACACGCTTACATATGTTTGATTCACACATTTTTCGCAAGCAAGCATTTCCAAGGGTCAAACCAAATATGCCACGCTTCTGAAAATCTGGATGGGTTTCAACATGTGAGAATATGACTATAGTTGAATCTGATTTTTGAGGTGTAATTCGCATCGCAGATATAATCTGATTATCACGGTTTAAAGTGAATATTTTGCATTTTTTTAAATCTTGGACGATATTTCTACTATTTATTAAAGGTTTTTGATCTGGCTCTCGTTGATACGCATTAGAAGTTAAAGTCCAATGATTTTTCCGAATGTTGTTTAAAAACTCAGATAGTTCTAATGCATTTTCTGATCTAAAATCAAGTACCTTGTACATATCAATAAGATTCCATCATTTTATAGGGGCTTGGAGAAAGAAATACAACCGTTTGATTAAACGTTGCTAATTTTCGATGTAACTAAACATTTATGCAAGCTAATCATCTTTTTTGGGTTCCATTACATAATTGTCACCATCATTACCCAAATGACACCCTGCACATTGATAGGCAACCGCCGTACCATAAGCACCAGCACCAGCACTAAGCCCACCAGTTACAAATCCCCCACCAGCTATCAAGCCAGTAACAACAAGACCCATTGGTCCACTTGTAGCAGCAGGAGCTACAGCTGCTGCTGCCGCTGCAGCACCTTTCATGCCACCAGCAATACTTGCGCCTAATGTTGCCAGTGCAGCAGAATCACTATTATTAACCGTTGACGTTGCATGACCTACGGGGTTGTCGTAGACGTTAGGAATGGTTTGTTTATTCTTTTCTTCCTCTTCTT
>JAYODI010000098.1:0-19345 GCA_038279365.1 Candidatus Latescibacterota bacterium
AAAAAAAGTAAGTCGTGCCGAAGGCAAACCAAGATAAAATCTAAAATAAAACCTGTTTTCCGCTACAACACCCCATTTTCAGCACCCTATCCAAAATAATACCCCCAAACCTTCCGAACCGCCGCAATCGTCTGATCAATGTCTTCATCCGTAAATCGCTCATCAACCGGAAGCCGCAAACAGGTACGCGTCAGAGCGTCCACATTGGGACAGGAATCAACATCATAAACGGTATCTCTCCAAAATGAAGGCACCGTGTCGGTAAGTGGATAATATTTCTTTTTTTGAATGAGCTTGGTGCGCAAGATGTTGTTGACCGCCGCCATACCCGTATCGAGGCGAACACCTTCTGCTCGAAGGGCGTTTGCTAATTCATCACGTGTGGGTGTGTCGCCCGTATATTGCGCGGCCAATGGCCAATAGGAAGGTTGGCTACCCGAAGCAATATAAGGCAGTTCAAAATGAGGCAGATCGCCGAGCTCGTTGTAGTAGCGTTTGACAATGGCGGCACGGCGTGCAACCAAGGCTTCGAGCTTGTGGAGTTGGGCCAATCCCACGGCGGCTTGTAGTGCAGTGGGACGATAGTTGGGTGCAAAGAAGGAGACGGGTTGTTCACCTCGATTCACTTTGCAGTCGCGCACGTAGGTTTTATCGCGAAAAAGCCGGGCTATACGCGCGGTGTCATCATCGTTGGTGGTGACAAACCCACCATCGCCACTGGACATTTGTTTGGATTCATTCATCGAAAAACCACCGGCATCTCCAATGGTGCCCAAGAAACACCCGCCAAAGGTGCCACCGTGGGCCTGGGCACAGTCTTCGAGAATTTTGATGCCCGACTCAAGACCGATGTTCATAAAAGTGTCCATGTCGCAGGGCAAGCCAGACATGTGAACGGTGATGATGACTTTGGTGCGGTGGGTGATCAATTTGCGTACGCTGTTTGGGCAGATCAGTCGGGTGTGCGGGTCGATGTCGGCAAAGATGGGAATGGCGTGTTGGGCCAAAATGGCAGCGGTGGTGCCCATGTCGGTCATGGGGTTGGTGATGACTTCGTCGCCTTCGCTTACACCAAGGGCACAAAGCGCGGTGTGTAGTGCGGCGGTGCCAGAGGTGACCATGATGGCGTGTTTGACGTTGAAGGCTTGGGCGACTTCGGTTTCAAAATCGGCGACCATGCCATCGGTACCCATAAGTCGGCCACTGTCGATTACTTTGTTGAGTAAGTTGCGTTCTTCATCGCCATAACGGTTGGGGGTGTTGTAGGGGGTGGGTTTGGCTTTGGGACCACCGTGAAGGGCGAGATTTTCCATGTTGACTCCAGGCAAAGGCTTGGTTAAAACGGTGTTTAAATAACGAGCGAAAGCGAAATAATGGCAATGCCCACACCGGCAATGGCAGGGCGTGCAAGGTGTTCTTTCCAATAGAAATGGGCAAAGAGGTTGTCGAGTAAAACGACGGAACAGCCGAGCACAGGAAAAAACAATGTGCCGGGTAAATGGCTCAGTGCGGTCATTATCACACACAGGGCCACGGCATTATAAAGGCCAATAAAAATGCCGAGTGTGATGGCTGGCATTTGTGGTTTATGTTTTTTGAAGGCGATGACGCCACAGCCTAAGAGACCTGCGGTGGTTCCGATGATCAATAAGATTTGTAGGTTCAGGGCATCGAGGCCATTGTAGTGTACTGAACGCAAACACGTGTGGCTAATGCCTTGCCAGAGGCAAACGAGAATCAAGAGCCCAAAGGCTTTGGGGCCTTTAATATGATGGGTTTGGCCTGAGTGGGAGGTCATGAGGGCCAGTGCAAAAAGTGCAAGAATGAGGCCTATAAATTGCAAGGGTGCCATGGGCTCGCCCCAAAGGTAAATGCCGAGTGCGATGGGCACAATAATAGACATTCTAAATGCGGTGAGTATGGGACCTACGGGTGCGATGGTGAGGGCATAGTTCATTAAAAGCATGGAACTGATGAATACTGTGCCTGTTACAAGGCCTGTGTAAATAGCCCCCGTGGGGAATATCCACGCATCGGTTATAAGGAGGTAAATGGCGATAGATAGTGCAACGGTGATGTAGTTTGCACTGACGACAACGGGGGCATAATATCCGCGTCTTTGTGCCAACTTGAAAAATTGGATAAAACCAAAATCGAGAATGATAGATAAAAAGAGCCAGATCATAACACGTTGCTTCTTTACATGACAAGGGTAATGGCCACAACGGCCAAACAGACGCCCGCAATGGCAGGGCGGGTGAGGTATTCTTTCCAGAAGAAATGTGCAGAAAGATTGTCGAGCAAGACGACGCTGCATCCCACAATGGGGAAATAAACGGTGCCGGGTACCACACTCAGTGCGGTGAGCACAACAGACAGTGCCAGCGTGTTGTAAAGTCCAATTCCTAAGCCCACATAAACATCTTTGGGTCGAAAAGTTTGACGGCGGATGAGGACAAAAATCCAACCCAAGGTGCCAGCGGTTGCGCCAATGACCATGAGGACGTTGAGGCGATAAGGGTCGAGGCCCGCATAATGCACCCAGCGCATACACGTCATGCCCACGCCTTGAATGATGAAAATGGTGAAGATCATGACAAATGCTTTGGTGCCCCGTAATGGATGTGTGCTCGATTTGTTGTGGGTCATGAGAGCCAATGCCACAATGGCGAGCGTAATGCCTGTGAGTTGGATCAGGGTAATGGGTTCTGCCCAAATGATCACGCTAAGCGCAACGGGTAAGAGCATCGACAAACGGAAGGCCGTGATGACGGGGGCGACACCTGCAACCGTGAGGCCATAGGTCATCACGAGCATGGAGGCGATAAAGGTGATGCCAATGCAGATACCGATTTTGAAGATGTCTGGCGTGAAGACCCATTGATTGGTGAGATATAAGAATATAGCCAGTGCTAAGGAGAGTGCCAAATAGTTGGCAGAGACCACCACGGGCGCATATTCACCGCGTCGTTGTGAGCCTTTGAAGAGTTGCACAAACCCAAAACTGAAGAAGATGGCGATAAAAACCCAGTGCAAAAGATACCTGCTTAAAAAGAGTGCGTGATGTGAAATGGTAAAGGCCGAAAGATAAGGATTTTTTACAGTGGGTGCATAAAAAAAGCCGATCTTTTTGATCGGCTTTTTTACAGATTAGCCTATTTCTGGTATGGACAATCCACGACAAATTTTCTTGATCAATAAATCTGGTATTTCTGTGTGCCGAGGAACTGTTTCAATTTGTCCTGTTTGGGGATTGGTCCATATAGAATGTGAGCGCCCTTCTCGTTTTAAGTAACACCCATTTCTTCGTAAATGTTTTAGAAACGTGTTTCGCTTCATTCTACGACCACAGTTCCACATACTGCATTGCTTGGTACACCTCGCAAACCATCTTCGCGTCGGTCTTCCAAGATTAACGAAATTGCGTCAGAGAGGCTTTGAAGGGATTCTTCTTTGGTTTTGCCTTGTCCGTTTGCACCGGGTATTTCTGGCGAATATGCAATAAACCAATCTCCATCTCGTTCAATGATATAGGAAAATTCATTTCTCATTGAGGTCTCCTAACGGTAGGTGAATTTCATGCTTTCATAAAAAATCTTCAAAATTTACGTTCTGTCAATCATAAAATGATGATTATTTTAACTTTTCGTTGACACTGTTGATCTTATCTTCCATCGTTTGAACGCGGTCTGTGCGCGTGCCCACTTTGATGGTGGTGGTAATGCGTGGTGCGCCCATTTCATGAACGGTTTCGTGGCATTTTTTGATGGCGGCAAAAACGGCATCCCACTCGCCTTCTATGTTGGTGCCATAAGCGTGTAGGTGTGTTTTTAGGCCCGCATCAGAGAGCACTTTTTCACAGGCAGCAACGTGTTTAGAAACGGACACGCCTACGCCCATAGGTACCACACAAAGATCGACCATCACGTTCACAACAAACCTCGCTTTCAATGTTCTTTTGGTGCTGATGTTTCGGGTTGAATGGGTGAAGAAATAGGAATATCTGAGGTTTCGATATCTGGTTGTGGCAATGGTTCTGGGATATGGTTTCGAAATAAGATCCAATACATGGCCACGGCTGTCAAAATATAGGAAAAGAATCCAAGCCAAGCATGAAGTTCTTGAGCGGTGAATACGGTGTTGGTTGCCAAGGCTGAGCCTTCGTAGTTGGTGAAAATACCCGTAAATACGTTGTTGGCGACGTGAATGCCAATGGCCAGTTCAGCACCGTTGTCTTTGAGTGTGATGAGGGTGAGAAAGGCACCCCACGCAAAGTATGCCAGCCAAGAGGGCAAGCCGTGCTCAATCTCGGGATTGGCTGAGTGCAGAGCCATAAACCCAAGGCCATTGAGAAGGATGAGCATCAGGGAGTTGCGAATGAGATGGCCGAGTGCTTGCAAGAGGTAACCTCGAAACAAAAATTCTTCGGATGCCGCTTGAAACGGGATAAATACCAACACCAAAATAGCGAACGTATAGAACTGAGCAGGATCGAGCGTATATGTATACGTGCCAGGATAAATGAGTTCTTCGATGATAACGCTCAAAATGATACATGCGATTTGCCATTTGAAGCCTTGCCATACACGGTGCCAACGAATGGTTTTATAAGGTGTGATGAGGGATAAAAAAGGGCGGTGATGCAAGCGGCAAACAGTGAGCCAAATGCCTATGATGAGTGCAAAAAATGTGAGGCAAAGGGCGATAAAGTCTGGAATGGGACGCGACCCGTCCATGGGTTCTCTGTTGGGTGTTACAGATAAAAAGTCACTGCCAAATATAAGGGCAATGAAAATGAGACTGCCCAAGAGCCAGATGCACCCTATGACGAAAAAACCGATAAGGTACATTCCCCAACGTGTTTTGCCTTGGTTGGCAAGGTCGAGAAAGGCTTGGCCCATTTTTTCGGGTTGTGTGTTACTCATCGCTTGTCCGGTCTGTATTGATGCGTACTTTTCTTTTTTGATAAAAAAGAAAGACGCGTTTTACCAATCGGCAACACTGCCATCGTTGTCGTAATAAAATTCACCACCGAGTTCTTCTTCGTAAAGGTTTATGTTTTGTTCGGCTTCTTCAGGAATCAGCTCAAAACCCAAACCGGGTTTGGTGGGCAGGTCGATGTGCCCGTCTTTGACCACCCAAGGTTCTTTTAATAAGCCTTCGCCCAAACCGGCATCGACTTGTTCTTGGATGAGAAAATTGGGGACGGCGGCATCCACTTGCATACACGACGAGAAGGCAACGGGGCCAATGGCACAGTGTGGCATAATGTGCATGTAATAGACTTCGGCCATGTTGGCAATGCGTTTGAGTTCCGATATGCCACCTGCATGTGATCCATCGGGCTGAATGTAGGCCACAACGTTTTTCTCAAAGATTTGGCGAAATTCCCAACGTGAGAGGAGGCGTTCTCCGGTGGCGATGGGGAAGGGCACGTGATCGGACACATGTTTGAGCGCGTCCACGTTTTCTTGGGGCACAGGCTCTTCCACAAACATGGGGCGCATGCCTTTGATTTCGTGGCAGACTTCAACGGCGAGCGCGGGTGTCATTTTGCCGTGGAAATCGAAGCAGATTTCGCAATCGTCACCGACCCATTCGCGCATGGTGTAGGCGCATTTAACAAAACGGTCGATGGTGGCTGGGGGTTCGTGGGCACGCCATTTGCCACCGGGGCCCGACTTGAAGGCTTTGTAGCCGCCTTTTTTTTGAAGCATCTCAAGGCGTGCACGCGATGATTCAAGGGCTTTTTCAGACATGTCGCGAATACCCCAGTGTGCGTAGACACGTATTTTGTTGCGCACGGCACCACCCAAGAGTTGATAGGTGGGCACATCAAAGTGTTTGCCCGCAATGTCCCACAAGGCTTGGTCAATGCCCGAAAGTGCGGTCATGAGCACATTGCCACCGCGAAAAAAAGCCGAGCGATAGATGTGTTGCCAATGGTGTTCAATGGTGAGTGGGTCTTTGCCGATGAGATAATCGGCGAGTTCTTCTACGGCACCCCACGTGCTTTTGGGTTTGCCCTCAAGGGTGGTTTCTCCCCAGCCAACAATGCCTGTGTCGGTGGTGATTTTGATGAGGCGCATTCTTTTGCGGGGGTAGAATTGTTCTATTTTGGCGATTTTCATGGTGACGTGCTCCTATAAAATTTTTGAAAATTTGGCCTTTGTACAAATCGTAACGCCATGCTTGAGGTACTGTTGGTGCAGGTCCTTAACGCAGGGTGCTGTTGAAGAAGGATTTGGGGAATAGACACGATACTTGTCAGATCGTATCTAAGCAAAATATTATTCAACCCCAAGCGTTTCTATTTCTTGCACGAGGTCATTGGGCAATGGGCCTTGTTCTGCTGCGCGTACACATTCTTCAATTTCTGCGGGTGTTTTTGCGCCAATGATGATGGTATCCATTTCACTTTGGCCCACCATAAAACGAACGCCGAGTGTGGCCAATGACATGCCGCTTTCGGCTTGGAGGGCAAAGATTTTTTTGTAGTTTTCCAAGAGTTCGGGTGTCATCCAGTTGGGTGGTGATTCCAATATTTTGGGATTTGTAACGGCAAGGTTACGGGCGAAGATGGCACCGATCATGCCCACGCAGCCCTTTTCTTTGGCAATGGGGAGGGCTTGGCGTGCACCTCGGCGAATGAGGTCGTAGTTAAAAGCGAGTAGAAATGTGTTTACGTCAACATCCTTTAATACACGGCTCATATTGTCTGCTGTGTTTCCTGAAATGCCGATGAAACGACAGCGTTCTTCTTTTTGAAGTTGACGCAGAGTTTGGAGTGCTGGGGCGTTGTTGAAGCTGTATTCAATGTCGGGATTGAGACGACCTTGGTGAGATGTGTCTGTTGACCACCAGTGGTGAAAGTCGGCTTCGTGGAGTTGGAGGGTGTCTACGTAATCACGGCGCAAGAGGCGCAGGTTTTCTTCGTATTGGGTGACGAGTGCTTCTGGTGAGTGAAACCGTGACGGGTTTTTAAAGTAGCCGAGTTTTGTGGCCAAGAGGTAACCGTCTTTTTTGTCTTTGAGGCCTTCGCCTAAAACGGCTTGAGAGACGCCATTGCAATACATAGGTGAGGTGTCGAAATAAGTGATGCCAAGGTCTAAGGCTTTGTGAACGGTGGCGACGCCGTCGGCAAATGAGCTGGCAGTGAGATAGGCTCCTCCTAAGCCAATGATGGATGTTTGTTCGCCGGTTTTTCCGTAGGGTCTTTGTTGCATGGGTATCCTTAGGTGAGGGGTTAGCAGTTAGCAGTTAGCAGTCAGCGATCAGCAGTCAGCGATCAGCAAAACCGAAAAAGCAAAATGGTGTTTAGAAACGATAGAGGTTCATTGCATTTTCGACTTTCACCATACGTTCTAAGTTTGGGCTGATTTTGATGGGAAATGCGCGGTCGGGTGCGTCAAAATCCCAGTGGGGATAGTCGGTGGCAAAGAGCAAACGGTCGGGTTGGTCATAGTGTTCTAAGAATTGGTTGAAGTGTTCGGGTTTTTCGGGTTCTTCCATCGGTTGTGTGGTGACCCACACGTGGTTGCGAATATAGTGTGAAGGTGGGTGTTGTACGTGTGGCACTTCGTCTTTGAGTTGGGCGTAGGTGCGATCTAATCGCCAAGAAAGGGCGGGCAACCAAGCCATGCCGCCTTCAATGAGGACAAGTTTGAGATTGGGGAATTGATCAAAGACGCCTTCAAAAATGAGACTGATGACGTGGTGTTGAAAGGCTTGGGCCATGCCGGCGTGGTATTCGATGTAGTAGGAGGGCCAGCCTGTGCCGGTAATGGGGTGACCGCCATTGCCACCGCCAAAGTGTATGCCCACGGGGAGGTTGTTTCGTTGGGCGGCTTCGTAGAGGGGCCAGTATTTTCGGTTGCCCAATGGGGCGGATGTAAAGGTGGGCAAAAGGACTTGAACGAAACGTGGGTCTTGGGCCATTCGGTCAATTTCTTCGGCAGCCAAGTTGCCATTTTCAAAAGCGACAATGAGTGAGGCGCGCAAACGGGGTTCGGGGTCGAGCCATTCGGCGGCTTGACAGGTGTTGATGGCACGGGCAAATGCGGCATCGTATTCGGGCAGTTGGTTGCGAATGGGTGTGAGGGTGTTGAGAATGCCCAAATCGATGTTCCAAGCGTCTAAGAGTTGTTCGCGTAAAAAAGGCAAGTTTGATCCTGGGCTTCCACCACCAGGTGGCCAAGCGTCTGTGCGATGGGCACCGGGTTGGCTTTTGGGGTAGGTGGTGCCACCAAATCCTCTGCGCCCAAACCGTTCGTGATAGGTGCGCCATTTGTCGGGAATGAATTTGTTAAGTGCTGGGCGCAAGCCGTTGTGAATGTCGCAGTCGATGAGTTGGATGTCTTGTGCACTTGGAGTGGTGATTGTGGCGCTGGTGCTTGACATGGGTGACTCCGGTTGAATGGCAATGGTGAGACGGCAGACGGCAAACGGCAAACGGCAAACGGCAAACGGCAAACGGCAAACGGCAAACGGCAGACGGCAGACGTGGCGATGTGAATGGTGATTGTTTTATTTTTAGTCCGCAGGACTTTTCTTATCGTAGCACCGAAATTTATTCCGGTGCGGTTGGTCGAGCAATGACCGAATTAATTTTTCAAGCCACATTGTTCTGGTGCGGTCGAGCAATTTGTCGAATGTATTTTCAAAACCCATAAAAATCACGTGCATTATCGCACATGATTTTCTGTGTTTGCGTGTCTGATAAACCAAGTGGCAGTGTGTGGTCGTGATCGTGTGGGTAATCGCTGGCATAGACGATGAGGTCGTCGGAGCCGATTTGTTCGATGACTTGGAGGAGCGATTTGCTTTTGGGTGGTGCGTCGGTTGGGGTGAGGGAGAAGCGCAGGTGTTTGCGAATGTAGGTGGAGGGTGGTTGTGTGAGCCAAGGGACTTCGCGTCTGATGCCTTTCCAGTCTTTGTCGAAGCGCCACATAAGTGCGGGCAACCAGGTCCAGCCGCTTTCGAGTAAAATCATTTGTAAATTTGGAAAGTGATTGAAAATGCCACCGCTGATGATGCTTAAAATTTGCGATTGGAAGACACTGGCCATGCCGGCGTATTCTTCAATGTAGAAGGTGGGCCATCCTGTGGATGTGGCGGGTGTGCCAGGGACACCGCCAAAGTGAATGGCAATTTTGAGGTTGCAATCGCTGGCTGCTTGATAAATGGGGTGATAGTTGCGATTGCCATACGGTAAAGGTGCGCGAACAGGGAGGATGACTTGCACAAATTCGGGGCGATTGCCTATGCGGCGAATTTCTTCGGCGGCGAGTTCGGGGTATTGAGGCGGAACGACAATGGATGCCCGTAGGCGTGGTTCTTGGTTGAGCCATTCGTTCAGTTGCCAATCGTTCACGGCTTGTGAGAGCGCAAGTGCGGCATCGGGATTGTGAATGCCATCTACGGCATAGAGGCAGTTGAGAATGCCGATATCGGTATTGGGTATATCCAGGGCTTGTTCACGGAGTGTTTCCAAGTTTGATCCAGCAGATCCGCCCCCTTTGGGGTGGGTGCCTGATTGTGCGGTGACGTTTGCGCCAAGCGGATAATATTTGTCGGTGGCACCGGCAAAACCTGTGAGTTGGATTTGGTCTATCCAGTAGTCAGAGAGATAGGGATAGAGGGCTTTGGTGTTCGGCACAGTGTTGTGGATGTCGGTGTCAATTTTCATTGTTGAGTGGATGAATTTGAAGGTTGTGATCGATGACGTAGGCTTTTTTGGCATGGGTTTTAAATTTGAGAAATTTGTCGCGATAGCGCACGGTTTGCACACCTGTTTTGGTGGTGTAGAGGATGGCCTGAGTAAGGTGGCCTTTGTTCCACGTGATATCGAGTTCTATGCCACCACGCGCGCGTAGGCCTTCAATGTTGCCATTGGGCCAAGCAGAGGGCAATGCGGGTAAGAGGTGAATATCTCCGGTGTGATTTTGCAAGAGGAGTTCGGCCATACCTGCGGTTGCGCCAAAGTTGCCATCTATTTGGAAAGGGGGATGTGCGTCAAACAGATTGGGATAGGTGCCGCCGCCTTTCATTTGGGTGCTGGTTTCTCCTACAAGGCGCAGTTGGCGTTGGAGGAGGGTGTGAGCGCGGTCGCCATCGCGAAAACGCGCCCAAAAGTTGAGTTTCCATCCCATAGACCAGCCTGTGCCTTCGTCGGTGCGAAATTCGAGTGATTTTTTGGCGGCTTCAAAAAGGTCGGGTGTTTTTTCTGGCGTAATTTCTTTGCCGGGGTGTAGGCCCCACAAGTGTGACACGTGGCGATGTGTGTTTTCTGGGTCATCTACATCTTCAAGCCATTCTTGCAATTGTCCCAAGCGACCAATTTGGTGGGGGGCAATGCGCTTTCGTTTGGCAATGAGGGTTTTGCAAAACTGGGTGTCGATACGCAAGGTGCGGCAAGCATCTATACAGTTGGTGAAGAGGTCGCGAATAATTTGATGATCCATCGTTGGGCCAGCAACCAATCCGCCGTTTTCGGGGGAGTTGGAAGGGGTACTGATGAGGTGACCCGTGCGTGGGTCTTCGATGAGTTGGTCCACAAAAAATTGTGCGGCCCCTTTCATGAGCGGATAGGCTTTGTTGCGTAAGAAGTCTCTGTCGCGGGTATATTCATAATGCCACCACAAATGTTGGCACAACCACGCGCCACCTGTGGGCCAAATGCCGTGGTTGCTGGCATTGATGGGGGCACTGCCTCGCCAAATGTCTGTGTTGTGATGAAGCACCCACCCACGCGCACCATAGTGTGAGCGCGCGGTTTTTTGACCTGTGATGGCCACTTCTTCAAGCATATCAAAAAGAGGTTGGTGGCAGGGCGATAAGTTGCACGATTCGGCAGGCCAATAGTTCATTTCGGTATTGATGTTGACGGTCCACTTGCTGTCCCAAGGTGGTTCAAGGTGGTCGTTCCAGATGCCTTGGAGGTTGGCTGGCTGACTGCCTGCGCGCGATGAGGCGATGAGTAGGTAACGACCGTATTGGAAATAAAGCGCTAAGAGGTGGGGGTCTGAACGTTCGGGCAATTTGGCAAGGCGTTGGTTGGTCGGCTCGTCAATGGGGTTGCCAAGATGAATGGACATCCGCCTAAATAAAGATTGATGGTCTTGGAGGTGTTCTTCGAGCAGGGAATCGAAGGTTTTGTTTTGTAAGGCGCGAATGGTTTGGCTGCAGCGTTTTGTGGGATCTGTGGTGAGTTTTTTAAAGTCTTTAAAATTGGTGGCCGCTGTGAGGATGAGGGTAACTGCATCGGCATCTTGGATGTATAAAGCATCTTCGTTTGCGGCAATGTAGCCATTTTTGACACGTGTGAGTAACCGTGCTTCAAAAGCCATGGGGTTGCGGGCGACTTTTCCCGTAAGTGATATTTGCTCATCTTCGAGCACTTGGTGCTCAATGCGTGCGTGGGGGCTGTCGAGTGATGCTGTAAAGGTGAGTTGGTTGGGTTTGTTGGTCGATAGGTGTATGACAATGGCTTGCGCTGGGTTGCTGGCAAAGACCTGTCGGGTATAGATCACGTCATTGACCTGATAGGTGGTGGTGGCAATGCCTGTATCGAGATTGAGGTCGCGATAGTAGTTTGTAATATCTTCGTGATCGGCAAAGGACAAACGCAAATTGCCACAGGGTTGGTATGCCTTTTGACGTTTGGGATTGCCCATGAAATATTTGAAAGCGAGCTTTTCGGCTTGTTCTTGTTTGCCATCAAAGAGCAGTTGGCGAATTTGGGGGAGTTGCTTAACGGCACTTTTGCGATGGTAGTCATGGGGGCCACCCGTCCAGAGGGTGTCTTCATTAAATTGTATGCGTTCATTTTCCACCTGCCCAAAGACCATCGCGCCTAAACGACCACATCCAATGGGTAGGGCCTCTACCCATTGCTCGGCAGGTTTGGTGTACCAGAGTTTGAAATTGTCCCATTGGGTCATGGTTTAGGTTCCTTGTTCGACATGAGTGGTTAAACCGCCGTCTACAACGAGGTTTTGACCACTGATATATCCTGCTTCGTCAGAGGCCAAAAAGAGGGCCGCATATCCAATGTCTTCGGGATGGCCCGATTGCTTGAGGCGTGGGCGTGTGTCGGGTTGTGTGGGTGTGGTAGGTGGGGGGTGAGGTGCTTGTGTCACATTAGGATCATAAGCATAATTGGGTTCTAATTGGTCACTGTTTTTGCCCAATTGGGTGCGAATGGCACCGGGGCTGATGGTGTTGATGCGAATGTTTTGGTTGGCATATTCAAAGGCAGCCTGGCGTGTAAATCCAAACATACCGGCCTTGGATGTGGCATATGCACTGTAATTTTTCCAAGCAAACATGCCTTGCACAGAGGCGATGTTGACAATAGATCCCCCCCCGCGTGTGATCATATGGGGGATGGCTTCGTGGCAAGTGCGGTAAATGCTGGACAGGTTGACATCTAATACGCGTTGCCAACGATGGGGCTCGGTGTTGGTAACTGTGCCAGTGATGTCAACGCCGGCATTGTTGATCAAAATATCGAGTCCACCAAAGTGTGTTATGGTTTGGGCGATGAGGTTGGCCACGGAGGTGTCACTGCTGACATCGGTCTCGATAAAAATGGCCTGATCTGATTGAGATGAAAGTTGGATGCCCTTTTCAATGTCGCGGTCGGCTATGACCACGGAGGCTCCTTCTTTTAAGAAGATTTCGACGGTTGCACGCCCAATGCCATTGGCACCACCAGTCACAATGGCCACTTTGTTTTGAAGTCTCATGAGTGTTCTCCAAAATAAAATATAGATTATACTTTGAATGTTGATCCAATATAGAGTATTGTATGTTCATATTACGGCAGTGGTGCAGACACGGCAATAAGATCGTGACGATTGTAGTCGAAGGCAAAATGAATCTGTGACTCGTCAGCTTCAACAAAGCCATCTGGATATGAGAGCCGCCCCGGAAAATCTGTGATAAGGTGTTTGTAATCCCAAGTTTTCATATCGTTGTCGGATATCCAAAGAGACAGTGGGTTGCGCATCCGTGCATTTGAATTGGGGTTGTGTATGAGCACAATGCGTTCATCTTTTAAACGATGCAATCGAAATTTACTGCCGGGGTTTGGAATTTGGGTGCTTTGCCACGGCGTCCACGAATGACCTTGATCTGTCGATTCGGAAGATGAGAGACGGCCTGTGCCATCGGCCCGACAAAGCATGATCAGGCGTCCATCGCTTAATTCTGTGAGGTTGTTTTCATTCCAACCCGCTTGTGGGCCAATCAATTCTGACTTTTTCCACGTTTGGCCTTGGTCTTGGCTGATGAGTGTGCCGTTGAGGCCTTTTTTGTTGGAACCGTCTTTGAGGTGGGATGGAAATGGGTCTTCTTGCACGTCATAGGTTTGGAAGGGCAAATACCAAGTCCCCCAGGTGCTGATATAAAGGTTGCGCACAAAGGTGCGCCTGGGGAGCGGTTTAAAGGGTTTTGGAGCGGACCACGTGTGTCCATTGTCTGTGCTGGTGAGGGTGAAACATTGCCAGTCTTCAAAAAAGCCCAAATGTGAGTGACCAAAAATGGTGATGGTATTTTGGTGCACCATAACTTCTGAGAGCAAACAGCCCCGGTCTTCAAATTGAAGCAGTGTTTTGGGTGCCGACCATGTTTCTCCTTTGTCGGTTGAGCGGCAGATGGCAATGTGGTTTTCCCTTTCGGGTTCACTGTTGCCACCTGTCATAAAAATAATGGCCCATGATCCATCGGGCATTTGACGCAGGGCTTGGTCGCACACACAGTGGTTGCCTGGGGTGCCTTTATAGACGTGAACAAGGCGATCTTTTGGTTTGTGTAATGACATATTGATCCTATGGATGATGCTTCAAGATTGTTCTTGTTCTATGAAAATGGAATGGATAAGTTGGTGTATGTGATCCGATGATTCCAATAACTCTTTTTTAAAATTTATGTGAGGATGTGCCGGTGCCACAATCTAAATTAGAACCCAAATTGCTCACGGTGATTAAAGAAGGTTATTCTTCAACCCAGTTTCGTCAAGATGTGATTGCTGGCCTTATTGTGG
Organism: Candidatus Latescibacterota bacterium; assembly: GCA_038279365.1. GTDB lineage: Bacteria > Latescibacterota > UBA2968 > UBA2968 > UBA2968 > JABIFK01. The sequence continues at coordinate 14,048 of JAYODI010000098.1, forward strand.
GCATTGTGGCCTTGCCGTTGGCCATTGCATTTGCCATTGCTTCGGGGGTGAAACCCGAGCAAGGGTTGTATACGGCGGTGATTGCTGGGTTTATTATTTCGGCATTGGGTGGCAGTCGGGTGCAAATTGGTGGTCCTACGGGTGCATTTATTGTGATCGTTTATGAAATTGTGCATCAATATGGCTACGAAGGTTTGGCTACGGCCACATTGATGGCAGGTATTTTGTTGGTGATTATGGGCATTGCGCGGTTGGGTGCGGTCATTCAATTTATTCCATACCCACTAACCATTGGCTTTACGGCTGGCATTGCATTAATTATTTCGGTTGCCCAAGCACGCGATTTTTTGGGCTTAAAAATGGCTACTGTACCTGGCGATTTTTTGGAAAAATGCGTGGCCTATTACGAACACCTTGACACGTGGAACCCCGAATCGCTGGGCATTGGAGTTTTTACTGTGCTGATTGTTTGGTTTTGGCCTCGTGTTACAAGGCGGGTACCTGGTTCTTTAATTGCCATTTTTGGCACCACAGCCCTTGTGCACAGTTTTGGTTTGTCGGTTGAAACCATTGGCAGTCGTTTTGGAGAGGTACCTTCTTCGCTGCCGATGCCCCATTTGCCCAATTTGGAATGGGAACATGTGAAACATCTTTTTTCTCCCGCACTGTCCATTGCTCTTTTGGGAGGCATCGAGTCTTTGCTGTCGGCGGTTGTGGCTGATGGCATGACGGGGCGCAGGCACCGTTCGAATATGGAAATTATCGCACAAGGGGTGGCCAATATTGCGTCACCCATTTTTGGTGGCATACCCGCCACAGGTGCGATTGCGCGAACGGCTACAAACATCAAAAGTGGTGGGCGCACACCCATTGCGGGCATGGTACACGCCATCACGTTGTTGTTCATTATGGTTTTTGTTGGCAAGTGGGCCGCGCTTATTCCGTTGGCTACGTTGGCCGGTATTTTATTGGTGGTGGCTTATAATATGAGTGAGTGGCGTTTGTTTGTAAAATTGCTGCACAGTCCTAAAAGTGATGTGGCCATTATGCTCAACAGTTTCTTTTTAACGGTTTTTGTTGATCTGACCATTGCCATTCAAGTAGGGGTGGTGCTGTCGGCTTTTTTGTTTATGCGGCGTATGTCTGAAGTGACTCAAATTGGTTACAAAACATCGGTCTTGGAAGAAGAAGAGGATGATGTTTTTGATGCACAATCTATTGGGCGACGAACTCTGCCTGATGGTGTGGCGGTATTTGAAGTGTATGGTTCGTTTTTCTTTGGTGCGGCAGAAAAGTTTAAAACGGCCATTACTCAAATTGAGAAACAACCGCGGGTGCTCATTTTGCGTTTGCGCCATGTGTTGGCCATTGACGCAACAGCGTTACATGCCATTGAAGGTTTATATGAGCGGATTCACCACGATGGTGGTGTTTTGTTGCTTTCGGGCATTCATGCCCAACCATTGGTGGCGATTGAGCGCGCAGGTTTGTTTGATCTCATTGGTGAAGACAATATTGTGGCCAATATCGATTTGGCAATTAAGCGCGCCGAAGAATTTTTAGAAACGGCAGAACAGATATAGCCTGATTTATAGGTCAAAATTAAAAACCGTATCTCCCGAGCAAATATACAAGCCTGAGGTGCGGTTTTTTTTATTCGAAAATCAAACGCGCATACCGCAAAAAAATGCCACCGCCGGGGCGACCAAAAGGGCCATTGACGGCTAAAACGGCAATAACGTGTGTGGTGTTGGGTTTGGCATTTTCGGTGACGCATACTTTTTGTGGGTAATTAAAACCAGAGACACACCCGCGTCCTGTTTCTCCAAAAGCTTTGTCACATTGGCCATCAATCCAGATTTCGCCATAGTCATCCACACATGTTTCAAAGTAGACCGATTTGCCTGTTATAGTTTCGCCATCAATGGTTTCTGGCAAGGTGACCGACATGCGATACCAACCAAAACAGAAGCCTTTGGAACGGCCTTTTTGAATGTCGTCAATAACGTCCCAGGTGCTGTCGTCATAATCGGCTAAGCGGGCAGGTGTTTCGGGAAGTTGGTTGACCAAACCGCCATTGGGAGCACCAGGGACCAAACCATCGGCATATCGCCACTTTGCTTGAAGCACGTTTTTGTGGTCAACATTTTCAAGGTCTAATGTGTGTTGGCCCATAATATCCTCTCTTAAAACCGTTGTTGGTTGTTGGATTGTGTTACGCCATTGATGGTTTTGACGCGCCCAACTTCACCCGATTCAAGGCGCACCTTAATGCCGTGTGGGTGTGTGGGGGCGTTGGTTAAGATGTCTTTGACAATACCTTCGGTGAGTGTGCCTGAACGTTGGTGGTGTTTTTGTACAATGGCCACTTTGAGGCCCGTTTTAATTTGGTTGCGTTGGGTGCCCATATTGCTTTCAGCGTGAGGTGTGAGGTGTGAAGTTGATGGTCCAATTTTGCCAGTAATACTTTATGGGATCGTTTTTTGGCCATTCGGCATAAATGTCATCCCACGTGAGCCAGTGCAAATGCGGTTGGAGTGAATCTTCACGTACTGGGTGACTGCGTGGTTGATAGCGATAGTCGCAAGACAATCGCAAACGGTTAGATTGGTTGTCTTTGCCCTGGTGTACTGTGAGGCTGTGTAAAAAAAGTACATCGCCACAGTTCATTGGGGCGGCAACCCAGTGTGTGTTTTCGTCAACAACAACACTTCGTCCTCCCGCGCCTTCTGCGGCTTGGGTTTCGAGCTTGCCTTGTTTGTGTGTGCCTGGGGCACAGGCCAGACCACCAAGCTCGGCAGGGCAGTCACCCAATGCAAACCAAGCTGTCCATGTGTTTTCACTGCCGCCAATATAATAATTGTCTTGGTGGGGTGGCGTAGAATATCGGGCAGAGTTGGGAAAGAGCAAGCGGAGAATGTTGCGGCTGTGTGGCAAGACGGGTTCGTTGAATAATATTTCGAGTGGACGAATGAGGCGTGGGTGGAGGGCCAATGCGTGGAAGGCATGAAGCTTTTGTACATCACAATAAAAGTTACGCCATTCGGGTGTGTCTTCTTTGTACTGGGGTGCGTTGGGGGCTGCGATACCCAATTGATAGGGTGTGTTGGGTGCCAACCAATTGTAGGATTGGGCAAGGGTGAGAATTTGGTTTCGCAAGGCAATTACGTCTTTTTCTGGCAGAAGGTTTTTAAAAAAGAGGTAGCCTTCTTTTTCTGCGAATGTTTGTAATTTTTGAGGTGTTTCAAGCAGTGCTGTCGCGTCTTTAAATGGCGCGACATTTTTCATGGGAGTCATGGCCATGTTATTTGTCCTGTGAGGCGTAGTGGGCAAGCAGTTTGTCAAGAGCAAGGAGGTGTACGGCCACGCGTCTGTCGAGGGACCACGCTGTGGATGCGGTTTCGGGCATAATGACATGATCGGTGTTGAAGGCCAGGGTATAACAAACAAGGCCCGCCAAGCCCCATTTGGGATCGACTTGATAGACGCCATCTGCAAGGGGTTTGTCTTGTTGACCTTCTTCTTCGTAGGTGTTAAATGGACCGATGCTGAGGGTTTGTTGTGCAATGTGGGGAACGAGCCATTGATTGTCTTTTCGGCCTTCATAAAAGTAGGAACCTGTGGCATCATAATCTTCGTGCATATCGAGGTGAAAGACAAAACGATGTCCTTCAAGTGCTTTTTTAATGGCTTTGGATTCGGGTGTTTCTTTTGAGTCAAAGGCCCGGTTGATGTCTTTGCCTTGGGCATTGAGGCGTGTGTTGGCCACATAACCTGTGGGATTGATGCAGGGGATGATAAAAAAACGAAAATGCGAGAGCACAGAGGTGAGGTCTTGTTCGAGAAAACGAAAGATGGCTTCGACCCCTGCAGGTTCATCACCGTGCATGCCGCCTGTGAGAAAGACAGTTGGACGATTTGGCTCGCCAATGAGGAGGCGGTAGATTGGGTAGTCATTAACTGTTGTGATGATGGTTTGGTCTACGTGTGGATGTGTTAGTGCATTGAGGCGTTTTTCTATGTCTTTATAGTTGCGTGATGGCATAGGATTCCTTTAGAGAAGTCACTGGTCGCAGGTCTGCAGGTCGCAAGTCAGAATCGAAAAGACTCGTGACTTGTAGACCTGAGACTTGTGACGGTTTTATTGATAAAATGCATTGATGTCATAAATTTTGAGCATAATTTCTGAGTCGCGTGCCCAATCCGTACCACGTGTGTAATAGGTGATGAGGGCTTCGTTGTTTTGGTAGTAAACGGCAGCATAGGCTGCATCGTGATCGCTGCGGTTGTCGATGTCGCCCACAATGTGCCACGTTTCACCGTCGTCTTTGGAAAGGGCAGCGGTAAGGGGGGTGCGGGGCCAGTTGCGATCTGAAGCCACACAATTCCACAAGAGAAGCAAATCGCCAGTGGGCATGCGGGTGACCAAAGGTGGCGAATCTGGCGCGGGGAGATGGATGGGTTCGGGTGTTGTCCAGGTGGTGCCTTGGTCATCGGAGTAGGCTTTGTAGATGCATTTTTGTGTGGTGCGCAAGAGGCATAAAAGACGGCCATCTTTGCGTTCGATAATCGTGGGCTCGTGTGCACCACGCCCTGGTGCGGTCATGGTGTTTTGAGACAGATGCCAGGTTTCAAATTCATCGTCAGAATAAAAGACAAAAGAGTGGAGATCGCCTCTGACATATTTAAAACCTGGGCCACCGTGCGAGGGCAGAAGGATGCGACCAGATGAGAGACGCAGGATGTGATCGTTGTTGGTACAGTACCAGCCGGGTTGTGAGAGTTGAACAATGTCGCTCCACGTTTCACATTCGTCACTGGAGCGTTTCATGTAGACATTGCGATATTCATCCGATTCCCAAGCTGTGAATGTGAAGAGGATGTCGTTGTTTTTGAGGCGAATCATGTTGGGGTGCTTGACGTTTTTCCCCCAGATGTTTTCTTGGAGGGTGAATTTGGCACTCCAGGTGCGACCTTGGTCTGTCGAGATTTTACCTGAGAGTTGGCAAGGAAATTCGTCTTTGGTACCGCGCTCGGTATCATATTGGTTGCGAAATGGATCGGACGGGCGATTGGCATAATATTCGGACCAAACGTGCAGGAGGCGGTTGTTGCTCAGTGGAAAGATGAGTTGATGGTCATGCCGTGTGTTTTCAGGTGTCCAAGGGCAAAGGGTTTGTTCGTTTTTGGGTATGATAAGGGGGCGGTCAGGCATGAAATGTTCCTATAGGTTGTAAGTTAATTGGCGAAACTGTGAAATTGCAAATTAACGAATCAACGAATTAACGAATCAAAACC
>JAYODI010000015.1:0-10068 GCA_038279365.1 Candidatus Latescibacterota bacterium
GCACCCGCTCCATCACCGCGCGCAACACATCCATCGTGCTCAAAATGCCCACCAAGCGGCTGTCTTCCAAAACCAGCAAGCGATGAATCCGGTCGGTGTACATAATCTTGGCCACCTCTTCAATGGGTGTATCCACAGACACCGACAACACATCGGTAGACATAATATCGCGCACCTGCAGGTTCACCACATCGTCGGGCACAAGATCTTCCGAAAGCATGTCTCCCCCCGCATCATCGTGATGTTTGTGATACTCCGACTCCACCACGTGTGAATCGCCAAACACATCGCTGTGCAACAACACATCGGTGGTTGAAACCACCCCCACCAAATGGCCTGCATCATCCACCACAGGCGCACCACTGATATCGTGTTTTTGAAACAACTGTGAGAGTGCCAAAACCGTCATCTTCTCATGTGCAGGAATAATCTCAGTCGTCATAATGTCTTTTGCGGTCACACTCATTTTGTCAGCTCCGGTTTTGATAATCGATAAAAGAGAACCATCAACATTTTATTTTTCTGGGCCAAAAATTAATGCCTCCGCAGAAAGGCGTTGAACTTCAATACCACCCAAGTGCGCTTTAATCTCTTCATCACGGTGCCAAGAAGCGACCGGTGTCGTATTTTTGGTATATGTTACAGAACGCTTCGCATCTTCGCCAGACACCACAAAAGACACATTTTTGAGGGGTTCACGCACCGCCCAAACATGTTTTAAATAAAATTTTTGTGGGTCCGATGCATACACAAACAGCACCCCCCGTTCTGGCAAAGCGAGGTCTGCACTTTCTTCGGGTTCTGTGCGAGCAAATATAAAAGCCATCTCAAAACGTTTGTTCTTTAGCGCAGACACCGTTGGTTTGTTTTCACGGTCTTTAAACATTTGAGCCAACGCTGCCTCCTGAGCGGCAGCCCGTTCTTTCCGGGGTTCTACATAAGCGGTAACCTCTTGTGTTAAACTGCGCTTCAAATCTTGAATGGTCACCGGCGGAACATCTGTGCGCCGCAAATAAACCTTGGTCTCCCCATCATCGGCACCCAATGGCTGAATCGCTTCAATAGATACGCCCTGATGCACCGTGCCCCGCACGCTAACCGACAGCGAATCATCAGTTTCACCTTGTGATTCGTCAACACCTGCTTTGATGCGTATCAAATCTTCAATCTCCCGCTTGGCATCTGCAATAGTGCCTTCAAGCGCAATTTTTACTTTGGCCGCCTTGGCAAAGTCCATCAACACGGCCCGTTCGGTAGGTCCTTTTGGCGCACGTTTTTCGCCCTTCATCAACCCCTGCCAATAGGTGCTTTTTCGGCTCCTTTTCTCCATCTCTTCCAAAAAGGCACCCAACTTGGCAACATTGTTTTCCAAGTCAACCTTCAATGTTGCAATGCTGTGATCCAACCGTGCCTTTTGGGCATCTTCGCGCGGCATACCCCCAATGCGAATGCGTGTAAGCGCACCCCGTTCATTGCCCATATTTCCGCGCACCAAAAGCCGCCCACCAAACGTGGTCACCCCACCCACCAAATCGCCATCAATGCGCACATCGTGCCCAGCTTCCAACGAAGACATCACACACTTAGCACCAATCAAAATCTGGCCCGCAGAAATGTTTCGGCCCGAAACCTCTTGCGCCACAAATGTCTCCTGCACTTCAATTTCAGACAGCGCCAATGTGTTTCGAATTTTGTCCTGCGCACTTTCTTCTAAGGCATCGGTTTCTCCACTCAAAAATTCTTTGGGCAAACCAGCACCAACCACCTGCCCATTGACAATCAAATGCCGTGCATGCACCTGTGTACCTTTGTCAATTGACGCAGGCATATCCGACTGGCCAATCAACACATCACCCGTGGTAAAAACCCCACCCCCTTGCCGAATCCCATTTTTGATCCGAAAATGGCTCGTGGCCACACCCGTGCGCGGCAAATTGCCCGTAGACATATTGACCTCGTCGGCCTGAACCTCTTGTACCACTTGCACCTGCCCTGCTGCATCTTCAAAATAAACCCCTTCAATAACCGCCACAATCTTATCGCCCTGCACCTCTGTGTTTGGGCCATTTATCTTCTCCAAAGACACATCTTTGGGTGCGTCAACAGCTACCACTTCGCCCCGCACATCACTGCCTTCGGTGCCTGGCTCGGGTGGCTGGCGTGCAACCAACGTATCTCCCGGTTTCACGTGGTGTACCTTTTGACTGGCCAACTTACGATCGGCCAACATCATTTTGTGCAACGGCTCTTTATTGGCATGCAAAGCATACACCAGCTTGCCATCCACACCCGGTTGGGGCGGCTGTCCTGCTGCCACCTTACGTGTTCCCATCACGCCCGTGCCAGCCAATACCGACGCCACAAAATCATCAATGGCACCCAATACCTCTTCTTCCATAATCCCCGAAGAAATATCCCGGCGTGAAAACTCTGCATAAGTTTGTTTGTGTATCAAATCGCGAATAAGCGGTTCCGTATCGGGGTCTTTCAAAAGCCCAGCCAAAAACGCATCATCTTGGCTCTTAATGCCCAATCCGGCAGACAACCCATTTTGAAATACGGCTGCGCGCACCAAACACGGCAGTTTTTGCCCGTTCCAAATCAAATAGTTAGCAGGGGCCTCTTGGGCCTGTGAAGGTTTCCCTTGGTCTTTGGCCGCCTGATCCGAATCAGCAGTCGGTTTTTTTTCAGGTGATTCCATGAAAACCTCAAAGTTAAAATCTCACCCCCCCCACACACCATCAAATACCTGCCCTTAATCTGCCGAAATCACCGGCGACACACTCGCCCTTTGAAACAAATCATCAAACTCAGCACTTGCATCATCACGTATCAACTCCGAATGACACCCCCACTCATCCACAGGTTGGTTGCCCTGGCCATAGAACACCCACATTTGTCGGGTCTTGGCAAAATAAATGTTCATCCCACCCGGCCGGGTTGTTTTAATCACATGGCGTGGCAAACTGTGATCGGCCTTGTCCACACGGTATTTTTCCAACGCAGCTTCATCCAATTCAACGCCCAAGCCTGGCGCGTCGGGCACCTGAGCATGCCCGCCCACCACAGGTATGCGCTTTGTGAGCAAACTGTGGTCATACAACTCATGGCATGTAATGGTGGGCCACTGTGCGTGGCTCAATACCGCACTCAAATGCAACGACATCGCCGTGGTGGGGCCTGCACCCACCATTTGCAAAAAGAACGGCATATTTAACGAAGCCGCCGTTGCACCTTGTCGCATCACCGCCGACACGCCCCCCCCCAGCACCCACCCATCACACACACCGCCCATCTCCAAACCTTCTCGTGGGGGAATAATGCCATAATGGTGCGCAATGGGCGTTTCAATTTGGGTGCGCATATATCGGTTGCCCGAAGCATCGTTTCTTGGAATCGGATCTTCAAACATTTTAATTTTGGGAAACGTGCTTTCCAACTCACGCAACACCGGAATGGCATTGGAGGCGTTGTTTAAAAACGCATTCCAATCGGCATCAATGCGAAAATGATCGGGCGTCACGGCACTGATGCGCCGAATCGTCTCCCGCACATCAAACCAAGGCCGTGTCTTAATCTTTATACAAGTATACCCCAAAGCAACGGCTTCTTGTGCTTCGCGTTCATATTTTTCGGGCGACATGTCATGATCCCAAAACGAAATGGCACACCAGTCTCGGCATTTTTCGCCCAACAACCGATACACAGGCACCCCCGCCAACTTGCCCGCCGCATCAAACAAGGCCATTTGCAAACCGGCCCCCAATGAATCATCCCACATCGTCTCAAACGGTGTTTTGCCCACCACGCGCTCATGCGCCTTTACCCGCCCCCACGTATAATTTTGAATCGTTTCGCCCCACCCCACAATACCCGCATCGGTTTCAACCCGCGTAATTTCCAACTCAGACCACGTATGAATCTCCGCACGCTCCATCTCAGTACGCACCCGATCCACAAACGGCACATGTAAGGTGAAACGTTCTACATCTGTGACTTTGGCAGACATAAAAAAATCCTTAGGCATAAAAGATTGAAAATGAGATCAGCATGGCGTCAAGATATCACAAACAACACAACTACGCCAGCATTGGAAAGACAGACAAAATATAAAAATGATGCATTTAAAGTTTGTATTCCACTTGCATATACCGTATTTTCGCACAATCTAATTTTTGCAGATCGTTTCATAGCGATCGATCCCAGGAGCATGACGCGTGAAAAATATTTTTAAAAACCTGCCCATATCCATTAAAATTTTTGGCTTGGCCACAAGCATATTGCTCTTGCAAACCATATTGAGCATTGTGACATACGATCAAGTCAGTCAAGTGACCAAAAAATTAATCGATATCACAGACTATTTGGTGCCTATTGGCGACGCAATCGTCGAAGCCAACTTACAGACCACAGAACGCAAAATTTATATGGAACGCATCTTACGCCAATATGAGGGTGTCTCCCCAGATGAGGCCCTATTTAAAGAAGCGCTCAGTGTTTGGCAAGAACACAGCCTGCATTCTGATACAGCCATTGACCGTGCCATTGATCTGTCAAACAAAGGCCTTTCCCATATCTCCACAACCGAAGACATTGTTGCTTTTGCGCGTTTGCAACCGGCTTTAGAAAATTTGAAAGTAATGCACCAAGAACACCAGGAAATGGCGCTGGAGATTCTACAAATGCTCCAAAAAGGAGACCGTGAATCAGCCCATTTACTCGAAACAGAATTGGAAAAAAGCGGTACAATGCTCGACATCAGAGCCCAGAGAATTCTCGACGATTTGGAATCTTTTTTGGGCCGATCCATTCGCACAAGTATCAAACACGAACAACAAGCCTTACAACTCAGTTGGGTCATGATGGGCATTGCCGCAGTCATTAGCATTGCCTTTGCTTCACAGGTCACCATGGGTTTGATTCGACCCATCAAACAATTGGTCGCAAGCACCACAGAGGTTGAAGACGGAAATCTAAATATAAATGTGCCCGTTGTGTCCACGGACGAAATGGGCGAGTTAACAGGCATCTTCAACAATATGGTACACGGCATTCGAGATACGCAACAACTAAAAGCCACATTTGGTCAATACGTCGATCCGCGCATTGTTGAAGAACTCCTTCGGCAAACCAGCCAAGTAGACGAACACCCCACAAGACAAAGCATGACCGTATTTTTTTCTGATGTCGCGGGTTTTAGCAGCATCAGTGAAAAACTCACGGCAGAAGGCTTGGTCAAACTCATCAACCAATATCTAACCTTGGCATCAGAACCCATTAGTAACACACATGGGGTCATCGACAAATTTATAGGGGATGCCATCGTAGCCTTTTGGGGGCCACCATTTACAGAAGCAACAGCCCACGCCACACTGGCCTGCCAAGCCGCACTGGCACAAGCCAATCAGGTTAAAAAGCTAAATCGCATGATACCCGATCTCATGGGCATCCGGCAAGGTTTGCCTCCCGTCCAAATTCGAATAGGACTTGCCACCGGAGAATTGCTCTTGGGCAACATGGGTTCCGACACCTCCAAATCATATACCGTTATGGGAAATGCTGCAGGTTTGGCCGAACAACTCGAAAGCGCAAGCAAAGTGTATGGCACCCATATTTTAGTGAATGAAGAAACCAAGAACCAAGCAGAGGGTTTTGAATATCGTCAAATAGACACCCTGCTCAATGCCGAAAACGGACAACCCGTGCGCATTTATGAATTGCTTTCCGAGCTTGGCGATTTAGATGAGGCAGTCAAACAGACATACAGAATATTTGAACAAGGCTTAGAAGCCTATCGCAATCAACAATGGGATCTGGCCAGCACCCATTTTGAACACTGTGTGGCACAGCAAGATGATGCCCCATCCAAAGTATTTCTCAAACGCATTGATACATTGCGACGCACCCCCCCAGCGGAGGATTGGCATGGCATCTGGGTTTAAAAAAATGGAAGACGAAACATTCAAAAAATCGGGCCTGTCATTGGGCGCGCGCATATTTTCCCTGTCTTTGGCACTCTTAGTCTGTCTGATGGGTGTGGTTTCATTTTCTTTATATCGACTCAGCAATGTGAGAGACGGCATTGATCGGTTAAACGACTATTGGTTCCCATTGGTGCAAGTGGTCAGCAAAACCGACGAAGCCATCTTGACACAGCGCTTGTCTTTTGAACGCCTCATAAAATTATATGCCTTCAATCCACAACCAGCAGAACAAATTGCCCAAGAAAAACAAACCTGGACACAACTGGGCCATCAAATTGATTCGTTGATCACATTTGCCAACCAGATCCCCCCCGCTGTTGTCCACGAAAGTGATCAAGACCATCTTTCCTCACTTGTGACCGTCTTCGAGCAAATAGCCACCCGCCATAAAACCGTTCAAAAGCAGGCCCAACAAATCATCGCCTTACTGGCAGAAGGTCGGCAAGAGGAGGCTCAAACACACATAGAGGTTTTAGAAAAAGACGAAGGAGCCTTTGAAAGAACAATTGAAAAACGCCAACAAATTTTTGAAACAGCGTTTCGCAATGCCGCACACAATGCCGCACAACATGAATCTCAAGTTTTGCGAGTCAACGCACTTGTAACCCTGGGAACGGTTCTATTTGGTCTCTTTTTTGCCATCTTAATAGCCACAAAACTCACAGCACCCATTCGCCAACTCATGGCAAAAATGCGCGACGTTGGAAACGGCAATCTCGAGGTGCATCTACAACCCTCCTCCCGAGACGAAATTGGATTTCTAACCAACTCTTTTAACAACATGGTTGACAAGCTGAAACAAAAAAGCACCATCGAACAAACATTTGGCAAATATGTCGATACCAGAATTGTAGAACGCTTAATGGAACGCAACGCGGAACCACAAACCGTTGGTAAAAATCAAGTCATGACCGTACTCTTTCAAGATGTTGTTGGCTTCAAAGCCTTTGCACAGCACCTAAGCCCCGAAGACTGGCTCATCATGACCAACAAATATTTGACCCACTTGTCCAAACCCGTAACCGATCATGGTGGCATTATCGACAAATTCATCGACACCATGGTCATGGCCTTTTGGGGCATGCCATTTACCAACGAAGAAGACCATGCCCACAAAGCCTGCGAATGTGCATTGGCACAAATAACCCTCATGCAAGAAGTACATCAGTGGATCTCTCAAGTAGACCATGCAAAAGATAAAACACCCCCTATCGCCCTCCAAATCGGGTTGGCAACAGGGCCTTTGGTTGTCGGCAATATGGGATCTGAGCAGGCAAAATCATACACGGTCATGGGCGACACCGTGAACATTGCCTCACGACTCAAAGGGGCCAACAAAGTCTATGGCACACAAGTACTCATGACCGAAGAAACCCAACAAATGGCATCAGAGCACATGATCACACGCGAAATTGATTTGATACAAGCAGTCGGAAAAGACGAACCCGTGCGCATCTATGAATTGTTGGGACGCACCACAGATTCTTCTAATGAAACAACGCAATTAAAAACCTTGTTCCACGAAGGTGTCGTGGCCTATCGTGCACAAGATTGGCATCAGGCACAAACACATTTTGAACGCTGTCTACACCTTCGCCCCACAGACACACCATCCAAAGTCTACTTGGAACGCATCTCCGCATTCCAAAAAACCCCACCCCAAAATAATTGGGATGGGGTATGGCAACTCACCCAAAAATAAACATGCGCCCGCCTACAAAAAATTACAAACGCCAGTTATAAGCCGCTTTCACAAAAACACTTCTGCGAATGCGCCGATAGTTTGTATCTAACGTTTGTGCCAATGGATCAACCATTTGCTTTTCATACAACGATCCATATCCCACATGACACACGGTGCCAGGAATATACGTAAAGCTCGCCAAAAAATCGGTGGTCAACTGATCGTCGGCATCGTTGTATTCTCCAATTATCCGAAACAACAAATACTTGTTGGCCTGATACGTGGCCTTGCCCCGATAAATATGAATGTTGTACACCTCACGGTTCGTGGCCCGCTCGTGAAACCGCACCCGTGTGGCGGTGCCTTCCAGCGCAAGATTGGCTGTGGGTTGAAATGTGGTTTCCATATGGATCACTTGCTCATCACCCTGAAAAGGCGCTGTCGGATCAAAATAAGGTTTGCCAGCCAACTGAAAATACAATTCCCAATGCACCTGTTTCATAGGGCGTGAAGAACTGTAAATTTCCAAACCCGAGCGGTCATATTTGGAACCTAAAAAAACCTCATTTTCACGCCGATAGGTCAGACTCACCCCCGTGAGCCGCGGCATATCAAATGACAAATAAAATTTGTGCGACGTTTCGTTCATGTCATAAAACAGATCTTTGCTAAAACGCCCCCAATAAGCCGGCCTGATCGCCTTCAAAAACGAAACCGACGGATAAAGCGTGCGTTCCATTCCCGCATTAAAAGAACGAATCCCTTGGCGCTCTACAAACCCCGTTGCCAAATCAAACTGTCGGCTCGTGGTATTAAAAGACATATCCCCTTGATACACATTGGTTCGATACCGAAACACCACATCCGACGCATAGCCCTTTACAACAGACCCACCACCATTTTGTATCCGACTGCCCATCATATCAAACTGAAACGATGTGGTTTTTGTCAGCCGAAAACGTGTGTCCACACCGCCTGCACGGCTATAATCGGTACCCAATTCGCGGCAGGTCAACACCCCACCGACATAACTGTCATCATTTAATAATTTTTTATAACGCACAATACCAAACTGCGCATTTTCAGTTCGGTTTTCCAACACCTTAGGCGACCGATCCAGCGCACCCAACACCGAAATCACATGCGTTTTACCCGGTCGCCCGGTGAGCTTCAGCCCCACAACAGGGTCCACAATTTTGCGCGTATGAATCACCACCGGCACATGGCTGTTGTTGTAACCGCCAACCCCCGAAATGAATAAATGTTCTGTGCCCTCAAGAAAAAAGGAACGCTTTTCATCGTAAATAACCGCAGAACGCTGGTTAAACTCGACTTGTGAAGCGTCAGCTTCCACCTGATTAAAATCGGGCGAAACGGTGGCATCGAGTAAAAAAGTAGACGACAAACCCACTTTGGCCGTCAACCCAACATTGGGGTCTTGGTCGGTCACGCCCCGCGCATCGGTATAGGCATGTGTCACAGAAGGCAAAAACTCAAGCGTGCGCCGATAGGCCAAGTTGTGATAATCCACAGTTGCAAACTGACTCAGCACCGTGCCCTTATCTCGGCTCACCGCCGGATAGGCATCCCACTCAGACAGCCGCACAATGCGCCTCCGAAACCCAATGCCCATGGTTACCACATCACCCACAGGATAACGAATACTTTTAAGTGGAATACGGATCTCCACATCATATCCCTTATCGTGCCGAACACCTGCCGCATACCACACAAAGTCTTCCGACGCCTCCCAATCAAATTTATCATCGGCCACCACATCTTCTTGCACACCCAAAGGGTTCACCATAAACCCAACCGCCGATTGTTGGTCGTGATACAAATCCAAAAAAACACCCACCTTGTCTTCGGTGTTGATATTGTCGCGTTTGGTCATAGATGCCGTAATATTCTGAGGGTGAGAATCCAAAAACCGAAATGCAAAGTAAAGATGATCATCGTCATAGGCCGCATAGGCCACCGTTCGTTCAGAGGCAGGTTGCCCACTCACCGGATCGGTCGTTACAAAAGCGTCATAAACCTTGGTCTGTTGCCAAACCGCATCGTCCAATCGCCCATCAATTTGTGGTGCGATATCTGTGCGCAATGCTTCAATCTCTTCGGCCACCACCGGGTGCACACAAACAAATAGGACAAGAAAAAAAACCAAAAATCTTCGAGATATCATAGGAAGCACAAACCCATCCATTAAGTAAGTTGTAGCGCACAATAGCTTGTGAAGATATCACACTTCGGGCGTATTTGAATAAAAAGCGATCAGCGATCAGCATTCAGCCCACCCATCCTT
This sequence comes from Candidatus Latescibacterota bacterium, assembly GCA_038279365.1. Classification (GTDB taxonomy): domain Bacteria; phylum Latescibacterota; class UBA2968; order UBA2968; family UBA2968; genus JABIFK01. The sequence continues at coordinate 9,974 of JAYODI010000015.1, forward strand.
GCCTTTGGGTTATGGTTTAAGCTGATTGCTGATTGCTGATTGCTGACTGCTGACTGCTGATTGCCAGTAGATTCGATAAACGCACAAATGATATT
>JAYODI010000015.1:10168-76959 GCA_038279365.1 Candidatus Latescibacterota bacterium
TGCTGATTGCCAGTAGATTCGATAAACGCACAAATGATATTGCTTCAATACTTAGTATTAATAATAAAAGTTGCCTTTTATAGAGGCTTTTTTCATAGAATATAAACTTCTGTTTTCAAAAGGAGAATTTTATAGGCTTGTTCAACCTTTTTACCAAAAGCAAACACAAAGATCAAAAAATCTGGAAAACCGATTTGACGGTTCCCATCCAGATCAGCATTGGCCTGAAAATTCGCATCTCCTTCCGAAGATCCAAAAGCAGCGGCAAACAACACAAAATCAGAAAAATCAATCAGGCCACTCCCATCCAAATCTGGCAACACACCCGTGTCTTCCACACGCCACTCAAATGCCCCCAAATCCAGTGCACCCATCACCTGACGCACACGCCCTGTTTGCGGTGCAACATATTCTTGCGTTACGCCCTGCACAAGCGATGGCAATGCCCTGCCACCATCCACACACGGTGAATCACGCTTTAATGCAAAGTTTTGAGTCTGCACATCCACAAAGCCCGGATCGCTGCCTGTTACAGTACCCAAATCCACCACTTCGCCAGTGAGCGATTCAAAACTCTTCACCCACCCAGACATGATCCAATTGTTTTGCAAACGCAAGGTTCCTGCAGAGTTGCTCAAAGACAGAGATTCACCAGGGTGTGTGGTATAAACAATGTTATTGAACATGTCACACGATTCGTCATTGCTTGACAAACGAAACAAAGTCGTGCGATCTGTGCGCGAAGAAACGACCGTATTGTTATAAAAATAAAGCGTGCCCTTTCGGTAGCGATCTGTCTGCCCAGAATCGCCACCGTAATGAACCATCTGACGATTGCCTTCACCTGCCCCTTCAATGAGCACATTGCCATAAACAAACGTGTGACGATACGCCAAATTTTGAATCAGTTCCTCGTGATCACTGTCCACCAAATCCAACTGGCGATTGCCGTCTTCAATCCAGTTGTAGCGAATCACCGTACCTGCCGAGCGATCTTTCAAATTGTTTCCACCACACCCATCACGCAATGGACCAAAGTGGTTAAACTGAAACACAATCCCATTGGCTTCGGTGTAGTTATTGTGCTCATAAATGCTGCCTTCAATCCCATTGTCATAAATATGACACGCCTCCACCAAGATATCGCTCGACTGACTGGCACAGAAAAAACCATTGCCACAATCGTGCAACACACAATTGCGAATGGTAATGGATTCACCCTTCTCCACAAAAATAGCCGCACTGTTTTTCGAATAATTTGTCACCCCGTCACGTCCCATAAACGTGTAAGGGGGGCGTCCTGATCGAATCTCTAAATTTTCCACCACAATGTGCGCAGGCATCGTGTCTTCCGGTACATTCGCACCACCAATTTTGATCACCCCACGTGCTTCATTCCAATAATTCAACACCGAGCGGGTTGTGGCATTGCGCCCATCAATGACAGGTCGTTCACCCTGTGCGTTCACAACACCCCGCACCACAATGGGTTGTGTTGCTGTGCCACGCCGACAAATCACCCACTTCTCCTGATAAGATTCAGGTCGCCAATGAATCAGCACCGAATCTCCAGGTGCCAACGATTCCCAGGGCACGTCACCAATGTTTTGCAGACGTTTCTCTGGGCCAACTTCAAAAGTGGTGGCAAAAACCGAAGTCGCATACAAAACGAAAAACAATACGCGATAAATCACAAAACATGCTCGCTTTCTTATTTAGACGTATACGGGCCGTGAATGCTCTTCACCAATCGCTCCGTCGTTGTATCATCCAACACAATCACCTGATACGAATCGCCTCCTGGTGCCACGCGCACCACAATATGACCGTACATACTTTGATAAGCCCTGTCCAAAGCAGGGCCAATCACAATGCGATTGGCTTCGTTCATATACGTACAAAACAAATCGCGTGGGCCTGGGTAAAGATGTTGCGACGTTAACCGACTCAACACATCGTGCCCAGGTTGATCAGATGACCAGTTTTGATGAATGTAAACACGCGGTCTTAGTGTTTGTACAAAATACGTGTTGTGCGTGTCTCGATAACCGTGGTGATTCAAATTGTGCACATCAACAGAACCCACCACCTGTGCCACAGGCGTTTCCAAATCGCGCCACGCCGGTTGGCCAATGCCCAACACACCCGGAATATCGGCCCCATTAAAAAACGTGAATCGGCCGTAGCGCAACCGAATGCCACAGCTCACCACATTTTCATCGGGCAACTCATTCAACGCCAAAGTTTCAATAGGTGGCACATACTGTTTGGCCACCGTATCCACACCCGTCCAAACCTCGCCATTGCCACAAATATTGCGAATCTCAAACCCAGGATATTTGTCTGCGTCTTTTTTCAGCACAAACTGATCCTTCACGCCCACCTGAAACTTTTCTACACGCAAATGGCTGTGTTTTTGATGGTACGCCACAAACGCGTGGTAATTGTCCATTGTCTCACGCGTTTTCACAAACTCAGGGTGCTCACCATATGCCGCCACCATCTTTGGGTCATCCAATGCCATTGGATAATTGTAGTTGGGATACCCCCGATCAATCAACATATCAAACGCAATGCGATCCCCCACACCCACCAGCCCCACCAGCTTATACGCACCATTTTCTGCATCTTGAGACAATTCACTCAAACAGCCCATATGGTCGCTGTGAAAATGCGTCATAAACGCGTAATCAATACGCGTCAACTCAGGGCACACGTGCCCAATATAATCGGCAATCCACTCATACGGAGGCCGCGAATCATTGGGTCTGGGTGGTGCGTTTCGAGGCGAATGAACACGGTCGCTTGAGCGATCCATCTCCCCTGCATCAACCAACATCGTTGTGCCGTCTGGCAAAATGTAAAACGCACTGTCGCCAAACCCCGTATTAATATGGTGCAAATCCAACATCCCATCTGTCCAGGCAGGCAATGCCTTTCCAACTTCCAATGTCTGTGACATAATTTTCCTTTTATCAATCGTAATTGCTTTTTTTGTGATCACCCATCAACCGCAGTTGGCGAGGGGTGGCTTGTTTGAGAATATCATCATCAAATTGAAATCGGTTCAAATAAGGCGGAAACTTTTGTGTGATCATCCGCTTGGCATAATGCACCTGCAACAAATAACGCGTTTTTTCACTCGTGTTGGCCGTGCCTCTGTGCCAGACCTCACTCCTAAAAATAACCACATCCCCCGCTTGGCACATGATCGACTGCTCAGTTTGCCCTTTCCATTCGGTTGCACCATCGGGGCTACAACCAGACAAATGGCTGCCAGGAATAAAATTCGTTGGGCCCAAATCTTCTGTTAAATCATCCAAATAAAAATGCGCCGTCGTAATAAAAATGGGCACACGCACACGTGGGTCTGCCAACACATCGGCAGGCAAAGAAAGAGGCAACCAATCGGTGTGCAACTTTTGATCGGGTCGCCCAGGCCCCGTCATCCAAGCCGTCATCCCAATACAATGACAATCATCACCGTGTACGGCTTCCTCAATCTCAATGACACCCGCATAATCTAAAAACTTCAAAAACAACGGGTGACGGTTAAATGCGTTGTTAATGACCTTGTTCAAATACCCATGTGCTTCAGGTTGCAAATTTTTATCAAAACTCTCAGGCCTTGGTTCCAAAATATCCATTTGTTCCCGCAGTTCTGATATTTCCGCGCGGTTCAAAACCTTTGGCAAATACACATAACCATCTCGATAAAGCGCTTCTACTTGATCTTCGAGTGTGTCATAAGCAACCAAGGGTAAAGGTTCTGCCATCTTACACCTCCACATAGTTTGCAAGATCGCGCATCGCAATCACAGTGTAGTCATGATCCACCCAATGCTGAACACACCGCTCAAAAAACGCAGGTTCTGTATGCACCCACGGATGATCCAAATCGGGCACGCCATGAAATGTAAAAACGGCGGCCTGGCCATCTTGAGCCAAATCGAGCGCCCACAAAAAATCATCAAAATCCCAATTTGGCCCACTGGCACCCGTTGTCGGTACCAACAAAGGATCGTGAACCTTAGGGTCATAAGCTGGTCCACGCCCACCTTCTCGGTCATATGCATATTCGGGAGCAGGTCCTCGCCGAGCAAATTGAAAACCCCGTTCACGAAGCACATCCACCGCTTCAGGCGTATGCGTATAACCCGGGTAACAAAATGTTACGGGCAAAGGAATACCGTTTTGTTCACATTGTTGATCAATATATGCAATATCGTTTCGCAATTCATCAGGTGTTTGTTTGGCCACACTCGTGTGGTGCTGGGTATGGTTTCCAATTTCAAAACCCAAATCGTGTAATTCACGCACCTCATCCCAGGTCACATAGCGCGTTTTGTCTTTCAAAAAATTCAACCCTTCAGAAATATAAAAGGTCGCACCAAATTCACATTCTTTGAGCAACGGTGCCACAAATGTAAGCTGTGACTTTACACCATCGTCAAAAGTAAGTACCACCAACCCATCTGGAAATGTCATGATCTAACTTTCTTTGCTAAGTTTTTTCCTCCCCTTCCTTATGGAAATTGTTTAAATAAATCGGCAATGTTTTGATCGAATTTTTGATCTTGAGTCCGAAGGACTTTTCCTATTGTAGCACCAGAATTTATTCCGGTGCGGTTAATCGAGCAATTACCGAGTTATTTTTTCATCTCCTTCACGAAGGGGCCAAAAGTAGGTGCCGTTCTAAAACGGCCACACGGTCAAGCCTTCCCTCACCGTTTCAACAAGCGTGTCTGCATGCGCCACTGTCATGGGCAAAGACGTACACCCACCCTGCCGTGTGACAATGCCACGGTTTAACAAATAAAAATATAACCAACGGTGTTTCTCTTTGTTGTCTTGTGCCGCTTGTCGATAATTGCGCGGTGGCGCGTCCAAAAAGTAAATGCGAAAAAGCGAACCCGCAACAACAACTGTCGCCACCACACCCGCATCTCGAAACACACCTTCAAGACCTTTTGTTATATATTGTGCCAATGAATCCACGTGTTCATAAGCCTCAGGGGTCATCGTCTGCAAAGTTGTCAAACCTGCAACCGCCACCAATGGGTTGCCATTATACGTGCCCGACTGGGGAATCGCTGCACCACCTGTTGTCGGATCGTACAAGGCCATCACATCGGCACGCCCACCAAAAGCCCCACCCGGTGTCCCCCCAGCAATCACCTTGGCCAAACACGTCAAATCGGGCGTAATGCCATACGCTTGCTGGGTTCCTCCCGATGTCATTCGAAAACTCACAATCTCATCAAAAATCAACAAAATCCCATGCCGTTCCGTCACGGCCCGAAGCCCCTCTAAAAATGTGCGATCAGGCAAAGCCAAACCCGCCGCCGTCGAAAGAGGATCAATAATCACGGCCGCCAATTCCTGCTTATGCAAATCAATTAAACGTTCACACGCCTCTAAGTTATTAAACGGCAACACCACTACTCCTTCTGCCGTGTGGGGCGCCAAACCTGCTGATGAAATCACCGAATGAGGCGCATCTTCGGCACCCAAAGCATCCGTCACGGGAGGCACATAACTGATTAATGCAGGGTCATCAATGCCGTGATAGGCCCCTTCAAATTTGGCAATTTTACCCCGCTTCGTAAATGCACGCGCCACACGCAACGCATTCATCACCGCCTCGGTGCCCGAGCTACAAAACCGAATCTGCTCCATAGACGGCACCCGTTTACGCAACAACTCGGCCCATTCTATTTCAAGCGCAGTCGGGCCAAAAAATGCTGTTCCATTCACAACACGCTCACTCAAAGCTTGAGCCACAACAGGGTTTGCATGCCCCAAAATCAATGCCGTTGCATTGTTCACAAAATCCAATCGTTTGTTGCCATCCACATCCGTCACAAACACACCCGCTCCGTGATCGGTATAGATAGGAAAAGGCGCAACATAAACACCAGTGCGTGTATTTCCGCCCGGCAACACATTTTGCGCCCGTCGAAATAGTTGCTGTGATTTGCCATTTTGATCCCGATATTCTGCAACCAACTGATCCAGTGTAAGAGACATAAAACAAAAACCTTTGAAAAGATTATCACTTTCAAATTTGAAATTGTAAAAAGCAAGATAATGTACTCAGAAAAAATAATCTAAAAAAAGTGACCTGAGACTTTGCGTTGCAAAATGCTCCAAATCACATTATCATAAAAACCGCCAATAACCCTCCTATCTAAGCGAGTCACCCATGTCCAAAAACAATCTCTTGCAATTTATCACACAAAACGATGTCCAAGTTGAAGAACTGCCTTGGGGGCCACACGAATGGATCTGTCGTCCTGACCTCACCAATGCCGAAAAGCTCATGCTTGTGCGGGTCACCATGCCACCCAACCAAGCCCACAAATTTCACCGCCACCCATCTATGGAAGAAATCATCTACGTCATATCAGGCACAGCCGAACAATGGGTCGATCACAAAAAACAAATCCTCCACCCAGGAGAGGCCGCACACATTCCCACCAACATCGTACACGGCACCTACAACGCAGGTCAAACCGATCTCGTCTTTCTCGCCATACTCTCACCCGCCATTTTTGATGGTCCTGCCCTTATAGATGTTTCACAAGAAGCCCCTTGGGCCACATTGCGAACCCCATAAAACGAAAACACAGATCTTTGTTAAAACGCCTCTTTCTCATCACCTGTTTGTGCCTTTTCGCAAGCCAAATAAAAACGCCTTTGGTTCAAAACCAAAGGCGTTTTTTCACGATAAACCATCACCTGCCAGTTACGGATAAAACGCAACACCCACCTGAAACGGCACCACTTTTTTTCGATGTCCCTGCAAAGTCATGATAAATCCTGTTTCAACAAACAGCTGATAATTGGGTACCACATCAAAAACCAAACCCATATGCCCAGCCAAATAAGAATCGGTATGTCCACCTCGAACCAATGTCTGCAAGGGAACTTGTGTAACCGGATCAAGCGTGGTTTCCCAAACATCCATCGACTGCATCACCCCAGCCTCACCTTTGATATAAGGGCGAAGTCGTGAGGCATCGTGAAAAGTCGATTTTTGTGACATCCCCACACTCATCATCTGCGCATCATAAGGCATACGCGCATCAGCCGATGGATACCGACAATAACAAAATGTCAGTCCCAAATTATCCGTCACTGAGCCCCGCGTTGCCAACCGCAATTTGACACCCAAAGCAGGTCTCCAAGCCTCTGCAAAATCAGCCGACCCCTTCGGCACTTCATACACCCCCCCCACCTCCACCAAACCAGCCGCATATCCAGACCCCACCCCAACACCCAGCCAAACACAACACATAAAAACAAATATGTGATTTTTCATCGTGCCCTCCTGTTCCTATCCGGCTGTTACAGAACCCATTATATAAACAATACCTCACAAAAAAGACACGTGTCGACAAAATAATATCCACCCTTGAAAGGTGCACATGTGTTCACTATATTTTTGCAGGACATTCGGCTCTCCCAAAGATCCGAAACCAAACAGGCCGGTTCGTCCCCACCGAACCGGCCTGCTTATTCCTTCACATCACCCACTTGCTAAAATCGAATCGTAAACACCGCTTGAGGTGGGCCTTGTGGTGACACAGGTCGAATACCCAAATCAATACGGTTGGTCGGAATCTCAACCCAATGATCGCTTCTCGACATGGCGCCCAAAAGTGTACAAATCCCCAAAACAGGCACCGCTAAAACAAATGCAATATACACTTGTAAACCCGCAAGTTCGCTGTCATCACGTGCCGCACTCACAATGCCCAACGTCATAATTGCACTGCCTATTCCCAACCCAACCATCATCCCTTTGCCCGTAGCAGATCGCATGCCTACTGAAACTTCTAATTTCTCAATTTTCGACACCGGCACAAACAAACGCGATTTGTCTTGAAACTGTCGCACAACCAATGTATCACCTCGAACCTGCTCCACTCGTCCCCAGATACGCTTAGACCACATATTAGGAGCCGTCACAAGCACTTTGGCATCATACACAGCACCTTTTTGTTGAAACTGTTTGATATCACCCTTGTTATCCGATAAAGTCAACGCCTCAATCGCATCATAAGGAATACGCCACTCGCGATCCCCTTTCACAATTAAACCTTGACCACCAAAACCCCGAATACGCCCAAAAGCCACCATCGGTTGTTCATCTTGTATATAATTCACAACAACATACCGATTTTCTTTTAACTCAGAGCGATCGATCTGGTCCCCAGCCATCTGAATCACAGTTTTTTTCTTCAGCCGTTTTATGGCACGTGCTATATCCTTAAAACCATCTTTGTGTTCCACAGTCTGTTTTAAAAACCGATCCACATCTTGTGACTGAGGTGCCATAACAATAACCACCACATCCCGATACGCAATATCCACTTTCCACAACCCATTCCGAATATGAAAAGTCTCTTTTTCTATATTTTTAATAAATCCGCGTGCCGTCTTCACTTTGTTTTTGTGGTCACGATATTTGACTTCAGCAAAATAATCCTTCACCAAGCGCTCTGGCACAACAGACGCACCCTCAAGTTGCGTGGTCGCTTGCACAATGCCAAAAAACGTTTGGCTCAACAGTGCCACAACAAGTATCAGCCTCACAATTTTCATAAACATATCCTCTTTCTTCTAAAAGCTTAGCTTCACATATTATAAATCTACATCATAAAAAGAAAATATGTCAAATTTAAAAAACCAAACCGACCCATTCAAATCCATTCTCCGGCCCCGCATCCGTGAGCAACTGCCCACCCCCCTCAAAGAAGCCAGCACCATTCAGTTGGCACGCGCCCTCATTGACCGAGGTGCCAAAATAGACGCACAAACCGCGCGCGAGTTGGGCCTAAAATAAAAGGCGCAGCCCTAAGTATAAAAGCCATCACACCAGATGGTTTCAAAACTGTAAAAACAGACCCGATACCATACCGATCGGGTCTGTTTTTATTTTGTGCATTCCTTAGATTATCTCATATTACTCAAAACCGCATAAACGCACTATTCGGGCAAGTATCCCATCTGCTCGCACATAAATAAGAACCCAAATGTCGTCATCTGTTACGAGGTCACACCATGAAACACATCTACCTTTCTATTCTTCTATTATGTATGGCCTGTGAAGGCCTCCCCAGCGAACCCGATGGTTTACGTGCCTTGGCCAACAAAATGGAAACCCAAAAAGACACCTACGAAAAAGCCTATGACAACTGGAGTGCAGGCGATGTCACATCCACATTCACATCGTATTTAGATGGCCATACAGTTGCATTTATTGAAGAACACATGACCCGTGGCACATCGGGCCGATCCATCAACCGTTATTATTTTTATAACAACGAAATCTTCTGTTACCGCGAAAACCGAAACAACAGCGACAGCACACGTGTCGAAATCGAAATTCTATTTGACATCCAGGGCGAAGTGATGGCCGCACAACAAACACAAGATCGCCAACCTGTCTCCGTAGATCGGTATATCATCCCCATGGCCAAAAAACATGGCCAAACATTGCGAGAACGCACCAAAGATGCGCCCGTCATGCAAGATCGCTAAACGCATAAAAAACGGTTGGCAAATTTGCCAACCGTTTCCTTTCACTTACCTTTTTTATGGCCTGTCCAATATTACCATTCATCAAAAAAACTTCTCTGTCTAATTTTTATAAACCCATTATACCGGAGCATCTCTCATGGCCAAATTCTACAACGCCCTCGACGACAAACTCATCGAATTCATAAACGAGCAACACATCTACTTCACCGCCACAGCACCCGAAGAAGGCCGCATCAACCTCTCACCCAAAGGCATGGACACCTTCGCTTGTCTCAACAACAACCAAGTTGCTTACCTCAACCTCACAGGCAGTGGCAACGAAACCGCCGCACACTTGGCCGAAAATGAACGCATCACCATCATGATGTGTAGCTTTGGCAAAAACCCACTCATCCTACGCATTTATGGCAAGGGCCGCGCCGTACACCGATCAGACCCCGAATGGCAAACCTTGGCCACACAAATCGAACCCATACCAGGTGCACGCCAATATATCGTCATCGACATCGACTCCATACAAACCTCTTGCGGTTATGCCGTGCCACACTACGAATACACCGGTGAACGAGACACCCTCTTATTATCTGCCGAGCGCAAAGGTGAAGAAGCCCTCGAAACCTATCGCCGCGAAAACAACCTCGTCACCATAGACGGCAAACCCACAGGATATCCCGTCATCTAAATAATCCACACAAAAAGAAAAGCCCCTGAGTCTATGCACTCAAGGGCTTTTTTCTTCTTCCGTCTACCGTCTTTCTTCTTCCGTCTTCCTTCTTACCTGTTTTTCATAAACCCATTCATATTTGCCATAAACTTCGGCATCGTATTCCAAATCGTATCCACCACATACAAAGCATATTTTTCCCGTCCACTTTCATCCGTATCCCAATTGGGCACAATTTCCCAAATATCTTTAATCGGTTCATCCTTACCCAATGCGACCCTGTTAAACAACGGCACCTCACAACCAAACTGCTCACGTATAAAATCCTGGTGATCCACACCCATCGCCACAGGCAAATCCACACCATCCAACATCTCTTGTGTCAGCTTGCGTTGCACATGGGCCGAAGGATCAATGCCCAATTCAATCACCCGCTTTTTTACGGGTGGGTACATCACCTGTTTATTGGCCTCAATGCCCGCCGATGCACTTTGCACAGACGCATCTTTATTTTGTGCCCGAAAGGCATACTCAGCCGTCATACTCCGAAAAATATTTCCCGTACATACAAACAACACGGTTTTCATAAACCTCTTATCCTCAACATTAAAAATGCAATCCCATCAAATCAGGGTCTTCACCCGATTCCAATCGCAACAAAGCCAAAAATAAAAAACCCAAACCATCCACCGCATCACACCGATCTTCCCCCACATGTGAGCGAAACCGATCTTCCACCCTCAAAACCCCCACGGCCTCATCTGCAATCCGCCTCGCCAAATCGCGCCACTCAGATCGCCCCAAAACATCTGCGGCTTCACACAACAAATGAACACATCGGCCATAATGCTCGGCATAACCACGCGGTGCTGGCAATGCGTTTTGAACCACCTGAACCCATCGCTCCAAACCCACCAAAAAACGTTCGTCACCCGTGTGCTGATAACACAACAAACACGCCTCGGCATTGGGCATCGGATAATCATGTGCCGGAAACAACGGCTCCCAAATATCACAATGATCAGCCGGTTGATATTGCGTTGTCTTTGCGCCCAAAACCGGTGTGCCCTTCTCAACCATCAACTTACCATAAAAATTATGTGTCGAATCATCCCACGCCCAATCCAACCACGCGCCCAAAGCATTACGGGCCATCCACGCAAAAGACTTCTCTCCCGAAAGCTGATAACACCGCATCAAACAATTGGCCCACATCCCCACCTCACTTGTCACCATATGCATATCCCAGCGGTCTTTGGTTGGGCTATTCGACAACAACCCCGTCTCTTCATTGCGATGGTTAAAATTAAACGTGGCCACTTTCAACGCCAAAGCCGTCAGCGATGTATCACCTGTCCGTTTGGCCAACCAACACAACGTCTCTGCCAAAATCGCGCCCGACTCCAAAAAGGCGTGGCCTCGTTTTTGATCGGCATGTCGGTTGTGTTCACCCGTCTCGGCATCTACCACATGCCATTCCCCCTGCGCCCGAATGCTCTTTGCCGTAACCCCTTCATCCAACCGCCACAACAAATCCCAAGCCACAGGCAATGGACGCGTTTCATGATACGCACCATCTTGCGTGGCTGGGTCAACCGCTGTCAAACCCGGTAACCCACCCCCAAAAAACACCACCTGTCCTTCTATCGCATGATAATAATAGTGATTGCCCCACAAAAACAACCCATTGGGTGCCACACTTCGCGCCAAAAAATCGCGCACATAACCATCTGCCGCCGTTGCATAGGCCCCACCCAAATGGTGCGCCACCACCAACAATGGCTGATCCCAATACAAATTAGATCCATCAGGTGACTCAATCCACCGATAACACCGCTTTTCAATGCCCTCAGGTCTTTCCCACGATTTGGGGTGCCTGCTCGTATGCAAATCCAAACTGCTCATCCACATCGCATTGTCATCGGGGCCATACCCACTAACTGTGCCGTTTTCAATAAACCAATTCAAATGCGATTGAATATAAGACGTATAATCACCCATCCTAAATAGCCTCTCGTTGCCAAACATGGGGGCCTTTTAAAATCAGCTTTTGCCGCTCGGTTAATCCCTCAATATCACTTTTCATCGGCCCACCTGCCCACTGCATATAATGTGGGCAATATTTTAGCAAAACTGCGCGCCGTTCATGCCCTGCGGTTGTCCATCGCATGGTGCCATGTGTCAATGCTTCGGTAAAAACAATCACATCTCCAGCTTTCACAGGCACATGTTTAAGAAGTGGATTGTCATCTGCACGATAATATTGCTTAGGGGTTTTATACAACGATTTATGCGACCCAGGAATACAGCAAAATCCACCCCCGCCCGTTGGTGTATCAGACAATGCATAGCTAACGACAATCAAACCATTGTGCATCTGCTCACCATGTGTGACATAATAACAACCATGCTGAAACATGCCCCCTTCGTGGTGCATACCAAAATGACCTTCTTCTCCGCCCACACGTGCCGCCATGCCGTAGGCATGGTCAATGCGAAATTTTTCGCCCAAAATACCTCTCAAAACAGGCAACAATTTTGGATGATCTATCAAATCACGCCAATTTTTTCCCCATTCAAAAAAACCACCAAAACGTGATTTGTTCGGATCATTATCGGGGTTTGTCACACCATGCGTTTCCATATCTTGATGCATATCTGCAATGGTCTTTGCATCCAACACACCCTTTAAGACCAAATATCCCTGCAAATCAAACAGATATTTTTCTTCTTCCGTCATCATAAATCCTCTGTTTCCAGTGATTGTTGCAATAAAGCCAACCGTTTTGGACGTTGATAAAAATAGTACACCATTGAACCCACCCAATAGGTTGCCACAAGAATAACAACCCACATCAATTTATCTTGCCCCACTTCTTGGGTTGCACAATCTATGAGCATATAAATCCAAAAAACTGTGCCAGCAATATTCAATACTATAAATAAAAGGATCAATATTTCCCACATAAACGATCACCCTACAATACCCAAATCATACGCACAATATCTGTCCAAGCGTCTCAACAAACCGATCTGCTTGGCGCTTAAACCCAAGATCAGTCGGGTGAGATCCATCAACCGTATCGTCGCCATCTGCCCCCAAAAGCGTTGCACCTTCGAGATAATGAAGGCCACCAACACCATCTGCAATCAATCCAGCATAAACATCTTGAAACGCTTTGCGACTTGTTTCATTGCGCACCCGACGCGACACCACAAAATCCGCATCGCCATACGTGCGATCCTCAACCAACAGAATGGGCGTGTCAGGATGCTTCGCTCTCAAAGTTGTCACCAAATGTGCTGCACGTTTCGTGATCAAATCTGCCGTCATATTGGGCAAACAATCCACAACAAACACATCGGGATTCAACTCTGCCAAAAAGTCGGCCACTTCGGGTTCCATCATCCCATTACCCGAAAAACCCAAATTAATCGTCTCACAATTTAATGCACGCCCCACCCGAGCCACATGACAGGTACCCGTTCGAGAGGCACTTGCACCGTGCGTAATTGACGTTCCATAAAACAAAATCGTCTTCCGATCCGTAGCGCGTTCAGTAGCCGCAATAGATGCCCCCTCAGGAACACCGATCTCCACATTGGACACACCATTATAAAGCGGCAAATATATCGTGCAAGACTTCTCACCTTCTGCCATTCCCGAAACCAGTGCGGCCTCCACATCGGGCAACGTTTCGGGGCGACCACTGCCCGCCCATCGTGAGCCATCTGGTGTATCAATATACAAATCGAGCCCACTCACACCCGTTGCTGGCATATGTGACATCGCCAGGCGATCCAACGTCAGCGTCCAACGTGCATGAATTTCCTTCGCATCCGTTTTAAACTTCACACACAGCCCTGCCGAGTGTCGGCTCAAATTCCAAACCACATCGCGCACAACACCTTCAGCGCGTGCAGGCAACCGATCAAAGGGTGCTTTTGTATCTGTCCATCCTTGTCCTTCAATACGCAAGTCTCGAATATCTGTCCAGATCATATCCTTCCTTTCATTGCAAATTTACACATCACATTACGCCAACCTAACCCACACGCACGTCCAACCCCAAAACGGTTACAGGTTCTCCCTCATTGCGAATCAAAATCTGATTGCGCCCCTGAACCACACACTCACTTGGCAACTGAAAACGCGCGTAAAAACTTTGACACACATCCTTCACACCCGCCACAACATCAACCGCACATCCCACATAAACATCATTGACACACACCCACAAATCATCTCTTTTTACATCACCATCTAAAATCAAAATCAATGTTCTGTCCCGATCCGTTTCCTGAACAGCCAAAACCATCTCAAACCGTCGTGGATGTTTGGCATCCATCGCCACAGGCACCTGCACCGCCAAATCGGATTCCCCATGATTAATACCCGCCGTCAACAAATGCCTTCGTGCATTTCCAAACCTTTTCTCCCGCATCTCACCCAAAACATCAAATGCAGGATCAACTGGTGAAGCCCCTTCTCGCGAACAAAAAAAGTTAAACATCTCCACACCATCTGCACCCAAAGCATCATAACCTGCCGCAAACCCCCTCAACAATTCACCATTTGTCGAAAGCGGTTCAGCAGGCAACCCCTCCCACCGCGCTGCAAAATAATCTGAGCTCGCATAAAGCGCCACATCATCGCCTACAAGTTCGCGATAGTGATCAATGGGCAATTCCCAACCCGTATTGAGAAACATCCCAATCACCACACCATCCACCAAACCACCCCAACCCCGCACATCAAACCCAAGCCCACATGCACCCGCAGGTGTCGCAGCAATGCGACACAACAATTCAACCGACTTTCCCGACCCATCAATCAGCTTGCGCACATCCTTCAAAAACCCCGTCATTGTCTCACAATGCTGGGTAATATTCACCCGATCAAAATAAGCCGTAAAACGCAAAAAATCCAACTCCAAAACATCCAACTCATAATCTTCAATCACCTCGCGAATCAACAACAAAAAATAATCACGCACTTCTTTATATTCATAATTAAGCCCACGCGATGCCCACGCCCGAATAGGAATATCGGGCAAATAAAACTCAGGATGATCGCGATAAAATTGGCTAAACAAATGCGACTTGGGCCACGGCACATCGTGCATATCATTCATCCGCACCGACACCCCCGCCTTTAAACCTCGCGACTTGCAACGCCCCAAAGCACGTTCCAAATAATCGCACTGCTGTGCCAACGTTTGCATCTGCGAAACCAAATGCCGTCGTCCTTGTACATCCATATCCTCAGCCAAACCATAATAAGAACGGTCATCGGGTCTAAAATCATGCCAATAATTTTCCCACACACGACTTGGGTAATTCACCTTTTGCGCATTCACATTCACCAAAAAAGTATCCCCACCCCCATCGGCCACCTCATCCACCATCGCATCCACATGAGCCGGAGTAAGACTTTCTTTGGTCACATAAAACAAATTGGAACTGTCCTGATTATACATCACGCGAAATGTACCCATCACTTTCCCACCTCCAACAAACCACGCCCCCGCAACCAATCTTCACAACGCACCGTCCAGCTCCCCACCGCCCCCTTCGTCTTGCCCAACCCAAACCCATGCCCCCCTTGTTCATACAAATGCAATTCCACAGGCACATCAAAGCTCAACAACTTCTGATACAACGTAATCGCCTGCACAGGCGGTGTCGTCTTATCATCACTGGCACCCACAATAAATGCAGGCAACGCATTTTCAGACGTGATCTTCTCCACATCCAACCCACGCAAAGACACATACATCGGCACCAAAAAATTGGGCCGACTCACCGCATCGCTATTCATCATCAAATTCACCACCAAATGCCCACCCGCCGAAAACCCCATCGCACCCACCATCTCAACATTCATCCCCCATTCCTCTGCCCCCTTGCGAATCACCTTCATCGCCTCTTGCGCATCTTGCAACGCCTCATCCCGATCCAACCGATACTTCAACACATATGCCGCCACACCCAACGTATTCAACCAAGCCGCCACCTGATGACCCTCTTTCTCTATCGCCAAATGATGATACCCCCCACCCGGACACACCAACACCGCCGC
The DNA here is from genome assembly GCA_038279365.1 of Candidatus Latescibacterota bacterium. Classification (GTDB taxonomy): domain Bacteria; phylum Latescibacterota; class UBA2968; order UBA2968; family UBA2968; genus JABIFK01. The sequence goes on from JAYODI010000015.1 coordinate 26,464, forward strand.
CCCCGTTGCCAACTCCCTCGGCGGCAAATGCACCGTCAACGACGGCTGATGCACCTTCCGCACCCGCTCATTCACCACCTCCTCCTCATTCACCCGCCCCACACTCCCCGGCGCATCCCCATCCCAAATCGCAATCACCTCCCCCGCCCAAACCCCAGGCACCCGCACCACTATTCCCACACCCAAAACCACCAAAAACAAAATCCAACTCATACCAACCCCCTTATAGTAAACTGATTGAATCACCCCAAACCATCATGATTTTCCGCACTATCCGTCCAGCTATTTATTCATTTTAAACTCTAAGGTTGCAGGCTAAATTACCCCATGCATCCCGTGAGGGTATTTGCGGAAAATCAGCCCTTCCGGCACCTGAGGAACGGCATTTTTTGCTTACTTTTTCTTCGAATGCTCAAATTACTCACATTCTCTTGTTGAAAAAAAGTAAGTCGCCGAAGGCAAGGTGTTAAGATTATCGCCTTTTCCCCTCCAAAAACCAAACCAACATAGATGAATTTCTAAACCGCCAAGAAAACTTCCGCGGTGGCCTATTTGCATCATCTCCCATCACCAGTGGCCACAACTTCTCATACTTCCCCAACAAATCCGTATCCATCCTCCCCGACAAATAATACCCCATCGCCAACATATAACACGCCTCCACATGATGTGGCGGATTTTCAGGATTCACCTGCTCCCCAACCCCTGGTGATGCCGCCATATAATACACCCCTTCACCATCTGGCGTAATGGCATACATCGAAATAAACTTGGCATACATCGCCAAAGACGCAAGCGCACGCACATCGCCCGTCACCATCCAATATGTCCAAATGCTATCCATCAACAACGCACTCATCCACGGGCTCGTCGTCCATCCCACCCCATCTCCATGACTTTCAGCCGTATGACGCCACGCCCCATCGGGCTTTTTTCCATCCAATGGCTGAATCTGCAAATCATACACCCCCTCAAAATACGCCTTGGCCCTATCCAAATACTTTGTCTCACCCGTCAACGCAAACACCTGCAAATAAGCCGCCATACCAAAAGCCACATGTCGCTCCGTCCAAAACCCCTCCCCACCATACCGAAACGTATCCCACTTGTCCCAAGCCGTCAACGTCAACAGTGCCGCATCTTTAAACCGCCCATCCCCCGTCAACAAATACAACAATGTCGACCCTTCCGCATACACATACTTATAATCCCCAGGCTTCAAATCAAAAAAACCATCATCACCCAAATGCGACACATAAACCGAACCCGCTTTAAGTGCCGCCAACATATGTTCGCGTTGCCCGTGCCGCACATAAATCTTTGCATAGGTGGCAGGTCGGTCATACAAATGGGGCGCATACTTCTCCGAGTTAATATTCACCAACGACCCATCAAACTGATCCAACACATGCTCATCATACCAAGCGGCCACTTCATTTTGAAACGCGGGTACTTGTTGCCAAGCCACCCAACTGTCACACAACCACTTTGCAGGCAACAAAGCCAAAACCCGAGGGCAAAGATATGAAACATCCGCATCATTTTTCATAAACTGCGTTGCCAATACAGGCACTTCCTCAGACCGAGAAGAACCTTGTTTTTTATCCCAAACCACAGTCCAAGTCTGCGCCATCGTATCCGTAAACGTCATCTCAAACTGCACCAAAACAGATCGCAATCCCAAATGCCCATTGCCCACCCAATGTGCCAAAGGTTTTGTAAAAACAGGAACGTCTCGACCTGTCTCATCCATCACCCGAATCATCATATGATCAAACAACGCATCGGGCGAAAAAGGCAAACCAAACGACACCACATGTGTACCCACACCCGCTTCGGGTATCAATTGAACCGATACCTGCTGAGTATCCCATCCAACAGGTTGAGGCCGTTCCAACACAGCCAACCTGACACCCAATGATTGCACATCAAATGCATGCGCCATAAGAGGCACCCCCATCCAAATCACAAAACATATCCAACGCATATCACACCTTGCGAACATAAATCTGAACCCAAAAAATAATGGGCAAAAATGCCACCCACCCCATAGCCAAGCCACCACCCACGCTCCAAATCTGTTGCCCCAAAAATGTCATGATCATCAACACCGTTAACGAACACATCAACACAGGCACCGTGCGCACCAAAATCCACAAATCATGTCGCACCTCATAAGCCCCCACAGTACTCAACAACGGAAACAACGAAGCAAACCCACCCAAATGGTTCTTAATGGTCACCAACACACACACCACCATAAACACCATAGGTAACTTTTGCCAAAGCGGTAAAGGCGTGCGATAAGGCGGTTTACTTGGCTTAGGTAATACCCGCAACAACACAAACCCCAACCCAAACATGCCCACAGCCGCCATCCAAAAAACCACATCCGTTGATGGCACAATGCCCACCAACATACCTCCCAAAAACATATACACCAACACAGACAACACAACCGAAATCACAACATGCAACTTCACCTTCTCATGTAAAAACCACACGCAACTCACATACACAAACAACGTGGCCAAAGACAACACATTCGACGCATCCACCGGCTTGCCCAACGACAACACAATCGTCGTAAACGGCAATGGCAACGTCAGTGCCAACCCCTTCCACCGAGGCGATGACAAATAGGCCACCGCCATCGCCTGAATGGTCACCACCACCACCAACGTCACATCCCAAAACCCAAATGAAATATCCACAGTAAAGATATACCCTTGTAATACGCTAAAATTGTGAGTATCTTTGGAAAGATAAAATTAAAAAGGAGTTCACTATGAAAACATTAGAACGAATCACATTAGATCCAGCAGTCATGGGTGGAAAACCTTGTATCAGAGGTTTGCGCGTAACCGTTGGCACCATTGTCGGGCTAGTCGCCTCAGGATATACAACAGAAAGAATTCTTGAACTCTATCCATATCTTGAAAGAGAAGACGTTTCAGAAGCCTTGTCATATGCTGCTTGGCGTTCCGAACCAACAAATTATTGAGGCTGGTGCTTTGATTACAATAGACGAAGGACGCGCACGAGCACGCGTCCTTCCTTTTGCAAACAGACAATAATGTTATCGGTTTATTGTTACTTCAATCCTTGCCGTGGATTCAACAACTTCCCACTCTTGGTCATATTCCCCTTATCTGCCGCATCCGCATTTTTCCGCGCCTGAGCCGCATGCTTTCGCATTTCAGCCACAGACTTTGTCTTCACACGTGCCGCACCTTGTGTCTTTTTGGTGCCCAAACGTTTTTCAGACGCCAATCGTTTTTTGGCTTTTGGAACAACGCTTTTATACTGCGGCAACCACTTCGCCTGTGCCACCAACATCTCATCCACCATCTGCCACACCTCCGGTGGATTACACACCGCGCCAACCAATGGATCGAGCATCATCGCTTGTTTCAGCAAATCCGCATCCCCATTCACAGCCGCCTCAACAGCCATCCGTTGCACGCTGATTGAGTTGTTACATACCGCCGCACACCCCAAAGGCAAATCACCCACCTTGGGAATATTGATCCCATTTTTATCAATATATCCGGGCACTTCCACAATAGCATCATCGGGCAAATTGGTAATCGCGCCCTTATTTTGCACATTAAAATGTCCACGATACACACGCCCCGTCTCCAACGCTTCAATAATCCAACTGCCATGTTCTTCAGAACGTGTTTCATATTCAAACTTGGGCGGATCTGCTTTGAGCCAATTCGGAAAATCTGTCTCAAACCAATTGCGTCCCTCCGTACACACCCGCAAATACCCACCCGTTTCCCCATGAATCCACGACGTTCCCAAACTGATCCACTGTTTGATCTCATTGGTACGCTTGCGATACCACGGCACATATTCCGACAAATGCCCATTCGATTCCGTACTGTAATAGCCAAACCGACGCAACATATCAATGCGCACCTTCTCTGTTTTACTAAACGTCGGATGTTGTTCAAACCCTTCAAGCAACCGCCCCGTCCAATCTTTGCCCTGATACTGCACTTTCACATACCACGTTTGGTGATTAATTCCCGCACAAACAATATCCACATCCTTCTTCGTCACCGGTTTAAAACCCCGGTCACCTTCTTTTTTCCCCTTGTTCACCAACAAGGAAATCACCTGCACAATCTGATGATGCCCCCCCTGCACACCGTGGCACAGCCCCAACATATTTACCCCACCATATGTGAGCCCTGCCCACGTGTTCATGGCCATCGGATTGGAATAATTTAAAAACAACGCATCCGACTGGGCCACCTCGCGAATGTCTTTGCAAAACGCCAACACCTGCGGAATATTGCGCTGGCCATACATAATCCCACCCGCGCAAATCGTATCGCCCACACATTGATCCACACCATATTTCAGCGGAATATCAATATCCGACTGAAACGCCTCCAGCCCACCAATGCGCGTCAAATTCAACACATAATCTGCACCATCCAACGCTTTGCGCCGATTCAACGATGTCGAAATCTTAGCCGGTACCTTATTGGCCGCAATATCGCGCTCCGCCAACTGCGTAATCATCTCCAAGTTCTGCTTGGAAATATCATGAAACGCAAAATGTGTATCCTGCAACTCCGACACCGACAAAATATCTTTCATCAACCGCCGCGTAAACCCAATACTCCCCGCACCAATCACCGCAACCTTAATCGCCATATCTCACCTTCTCCATAACGTAAATAACAATAAAGTATACCCATCAGCAAAACCCATCAGGCACAGCGCACCATTCCCATTTGCACAGCGTCCATAACCCCACCCACCCTCGTAGGCTATTTTCCCCTATGCATCCACAAACGGTATTTGCGCTGTGCAGCCTCCCCGGCATCTGAGGGGCGGCATTTTTGGGTTACCTTTTTTTGCTGTTGAAAAAAGGTAACGCGCCGCAGGCAAGGTGTTCAAAACGCCCCTTACCCACTCATATCTTCCGTCAAATCGGGCAAACTGTCAAAATCCCCAATATCCACCAAATACATATTCGAATAAGACGTCAAATCCGACGTATACAAAATCGACTTCCCATCGGGCGTAAACCGTGGGTGGCAGTGTGCGTGTTGATCATTAAACGTGCTGCGGTGATACGACAAAATCTTCGGGCCCACATACTTTTCACCATTCCACTTAAACAATTGAATAAACGGTTTTGCATTGGCACCTCCCCACTTATTCCCATCACCCACCATCATCGTTTCGTCCAAACTGTGAAAATGCGTAGAGTGAAACGGAAAATTCACCTCACGGAAATTGCTGTTATCATACTTCAACAGCCCAAACACATGGTTACCCTTCCCATCACGCGGACGACCGTGATAACCAATGTGCTCTCCATCGGCAAACCAATACTCATGACCCACCGCAATATTTTCACCTGTCTGATCGCGAATTTTCCACGCCTCTTGGGTTTGAATATTCAACCCCCACATGCGTTGATCCACCCGCGCCCAAGGTCCTTCGTGGCAAAACGTTAAAATATCGGCCTGTGTTGGCGATGTGTTGATATGCCCCAAATAACGCTTGTCTTCATGCACCACATCCAACTTCCCCGTAGCCACTTCAATGCGCGCAATTTGTGACAATGGCCGTTTTTCAAAAAACTCCACAAACCGTGAATATGCAAAAGAGACTTTTTTAGGCCCTTCTTCTGGCAAGTCTTCCATCAAATGTGTACACAAATATTTCCCATCAGCCGTTGGATTGGCTCGCCCTCGCGATGCCATCTTACCCGAATGCTCATACACCACACGCTCTTCCAACGAATCCAATTTCAACTCAATAATATTGCGACCTTGCCAAAAATACACCGCCTGATTGGCGGCACTCAAACACCCACCTGGCCGCCCATGGGTTTTCAAATCGGTCATTTGTGTAATCTTGCCATCATCCAAATCATAACGAAACAGATTGCCCGAATTTTCGCGTTGAGAGGTAAACACAAAAGACCGATTGTTGTTAAACCAACACGGATCTGTAAAATAAAAATGGTTCGAATGCCCCAAATAATCGGTCAAGCGATGAATTTCGCGCCCACTATAACTGTCTGTATACGAAAACTTCGGATCATCATACACGCGACCCTTGCCCATAGCAGCCTCCAAAACGATAAATAACAATGAAATAAAATCGGAACGACAAGGAAGTTAAAGAGGAAAAAAGAAAAAGTAAAAAAGAAAACACAGAGGTCATCATTTGCACTTTACATCCGCCATAGGCATGTGGTATCATCCCATAACATCTCAAAACTTTATTTTACACACCAACCAAGGATAACCCTATGGCATCACAACCCAATATCCTCTGGATTTGTACCGACCAACAACGCTTTGACACCCTCGGCTGTTATGGCAACCCGTTTGTTCACACACCCAATTTAGACCGCCTTGCCCAACAAAGCGTGCTTTTTGAACAAGCTTTTTCCCAAAGCCCCGTTTGCACACCCAGCCGTGCCAGCTTTCTTACAGGGCGCTACCCGCGCACCACGCGCTGTCGTCAAAATGGCCAAACCATTCCCGCCGATGAAGTGCTGGTCACCAAAACCCTCCACGATGCCGGATATGTCTGTGGCCTTGCTGGCAAACTTCACCTTTCAGCCTGTCACCCCAGTGCATGTCCTGGCACAGAAAAACGCACAGACGATGGATATGACCAATTCTTTTGGTCTCACGATCCTGTTGACCGTTGGCCCACCAACGACTATTTTCAATGGCTTCACGACAAAGGCATCAAACGCGACGTACAACCCTTTCCCGATTCCAAATTTGTCCAGGTCTTACCATCAGAAGCACACAGCCAAACCACATATTGTGTTGAACGCACCATGACCTTTATTGAACGCTGTTCCGAATTAGACAAACCATGGGCTTTTTCGCTCAATATTTTCGATCCCCATCACGCATTCGACCCACCTTGCGAAGACCTCGAACGCTATCGTGACAAACTGCAAGACATCCCCTTGCCCAATTACACAGAAGGTGAACTCGACAACAAACCCATTTGGCAACGCATCGATCACGAAGGGTCATATGGTGGCAAAGGCCAATTTGCTTATGACAAAATGACCGAAACCGATCACCGTTGGCTCACTGCCGCATATTGGGCCATGGTCGACGTAATAGATCGCCAAATAGGTCGCTTACTCGATTGCCTCGAAAAAACTGGCCAACGCGACAACACCTACATCATCTTCACCTCAGACCACGGCGAAATGTTAGGTGATCACGGCATTTATCTCAAAGGCCCATTCTTCTACGAACCTGCCATACGCATTCCACTGCTCATTTCTGGACCTGGTTTACGTAATGACGGCACACGCTCAAAAGCTTTGGTAGAATTAATTGACCTTGCACCATCCATTCTCGAATGGGCACACCTTGAAGCATCACCCGCTATGCAAGGCAAATCTCTAAATGCTCTGCTACAAAACAAAGCCCCTCTTGATCAACATCGCGATGATGTTTACTGCGAATATTACAACTCCATGCCAGGTCACAAAGATCCCCAAGCCCATGCCACCATGATACGTACCGAGCGTTTTAAACTTGTTGTGGCCCATGGAACAAACAGTGGTGAACTCTATGACCTCCAAAATGACCCAACAGAAACCCACAATCTCTGGAATAACCCCAAACATGCGCCAACACAATTAGACATGCTCACGCGTCTTACAGACCGCATGGCTTGGACCGTTGACCCACTACCCCCCCGAGAAGCAGGATTTTAAGCATCTAATATAAGGAGAAACCCATTGAGACTGGGAGCCCCACTATTCAAACCTTTTGATGATCCTGACGGTTGGATTTCTGCACTCAAACACCATGGTTATTCAGCCGCTTATTGCCCGCTAAAAGAAAACAATGACACAGTGCTTATAAACGCATATGCAGAAGCAGCCCAAAAACACAACATCGTCATTGCTGAAGTCGGTGCTTTTGGCAACAACCCCGTGTGCCCAGACGACACCATTCGCAAACAGGGCATTGAAAATTGTCAGAACAAACTCGCCCTTGCCGACGCGATTGGCGCACGATGTTGTGTTAACGTGGCAGGTTCTCGCTCTGACCAATGGGCAGGACCTCACGAAAACAATTATGCAACCGAAGCATTTGATCTCATTGTCGCATCCGTGCGCGAAATCATCGACGCCGTCAAACCCACACGCTCATTTTACGCCCTCGAAATGATGCCTTACATGCTGCCCGATTCACCCGAAAGCAATCTCGAACTCATCAAAGCCGTCGATCGAAAACAATTTGCCGTTCATTTCGATCCCGTCAACATCATCAACAGCCCACGCCGATATTATGACAACGGTACCCTCATCAAAAAATGCTTTGACCTGCTTGGCCCCTACATCAAAAGTTGCCATGCCAAAGACATTTTGCTCCACAACAAACTCACCGTTCATCTCGACGAAGTGCGTCCAGGTTTGGGCAATCTCGACTACAAAACCTTTTTAACAGAACTCAATAAACTCACCCCTGATACAACCCTCATGATAGAGCATCTAAAGGGCGAAGAGGAATACACCAAAGCTGCCGAACACATTCGTACCATCGCACACCAAAACAACCTTGAGCTGTAGTAGAAAATAAAAAGGACAGTCATGAACTATCGAAAACTGGGAAATACAGGGCTTAACGTATCGGAAATAGGATTCGGAGGTCTCGGTATTGGCGGGGGGTTTTATGGAAAGAAAGAGCGAACAGAATCTTTGCGTGCAATTGATCGGGCAATAGATCTGGGCATCAATTTTTTTGATACCTGTCCAAGTTATGGAGACAGTGAAGAAATTTTGGGCGAGGCATTTAGAGGTAGACGAAATAACATCATCATTTCTACAAAAATTAGAACGACGGGATTTGACACCATTTCCGAATCTGTGGAATACAGTCTGAAGCGGCTACAAACAGACTATTTAGACATCCTACAACTACGAGATCCAACACCTGAAAAAGTAGCACGATTAAATGTATTAGAAGATATTTCCAAATTAAAAGAACAAGGGAAAGTTCGTTTTGGCTCCGTCACAGTTGGCGATAACCAACAAACAGAACAAGTGTTATATGCAATTGAAGCTGGTTTTGATACTGTTCAATTGGCTTATAACATGATTTTTAGAACGGCTATTGAAAAATCAATACCCAGTGCGCAAAAAGCAGGTGTGGGTGTTTTGGTACGGGGCGCACTATGTAAAGGTTTCTTAACCAGCCGTATTCAAAACATTCCAGATGAAAAACGAGAAAGAGGGAATTTCTCACAGTTCAGCATTGAAGAGGCCGAAACCCTGATCAAAATTCAACATGACCTTGATTTTTTGATCATTCCAGGAAAACGAACTTTGGCACAGACTGCAATCCAGTTTGCATTAAAACCAGAAGGGGTTTCCACAACAATCCCCAGCATGGATCAAGTTACAGAAGTAGATGATCTTGTCGGTGCATTAGACGCGCCACCTCTTACAGATGCAGAAATAGAAAAAGCAATTCAAATCATCAAAAGTCATGAACCTGTCGAGTATTAAATTATAGTCTAAAAATTCAATATCAGGAAAAACCAAAATGCGCTTTGCCGATACCTCCCGAAACCGCCCCTTTGCAAAAGACCCTGCGGTTGTTCATTTCAATGATCACTATCTCATGTATTATTCTGTACCGCCTTACAAAGATGACCGCACACCCAATGGCTGGCGCATTGGCATTGCCAAAAGCACAGACCTTGATCACTGGACCAAAATAGGGGAATTACAACCCGAACAAGAATGCGATAAAAATGGCCTGTGTGCACCCGGCGCCTTGATTCACAACAACCAAGTCCATCTCTTTTATCAAACTTATGGCAACGGCCCAAAAGACGCCATTTGCCACGCGGTTTCCAATGATGGCATCACCTTCACACGCAACCCCACCAACCCCATTTTTGCGCCAACGGGTGACTGGACCTGTGGACGCGCCATTGATGCCGATGTCATCCCCTTTCAAAATGAACTCTGGATGTACATCGCCACACGCGATCCCGATTTCAAAATCCAAATGCTCGGTGTGGCAACCGCACCTCTCAATTCTGATTTTTCACGCGACACATGGACACAACGCGTTGATGCGTCTATTCTCAAACCCGAATTGCCTTGGGAACAAGAATGCATTGAAGCACCCGCCATGATCCAGCGAAATGGTAAATTATATATGTTCTACGCAGGCGCATACAACAACAAACCCCAGCAAATCGGTTTGGCCATTTCTTCCGATGGCATAAACTGGACCCGCTACAGTGACGAGCCCGTGTTACCCTGTGGGCATTCAGATTCGTGGTATGCCTCCGAAGCAGGACATCCTTACGCCTTCACAGACCATGATGGTACCACACATCTCTTTTTCCAGGGCAACAACGACAACGGCAAAACGTGGTATCTTTCACGCGCCGTTGTCACCTGGCATGGCGATAACCCCATCATCAAACTGCACGATCAACCTTAAATAAAAAAACCCTTCAAACAACAAACACACAGCAATACGGAGAAAACAATGTCAAACGAACAACCCCGCCCCGAACACCCACGCCCCCAATTTCAACGCGAAAACTGGATCAACCTTAATGGCATTTGGAATTTTGCATTTGATTTTGGTACTTCAGGTGAACAAAAAGGATGGGCATCCGACGCCTCACAATTTGACAAAACCATCACGGTACCATTTTGCCCAGAGTCAGAATTATCGGGCATACAACACACCGATTTCATTCCTGCCGTGTGGTATCACCGCACGCTCGACATTCCCAGTCAATGGGAAGGCAAACGCATTCTGCTTCATTTTGGTGCCGTCGATTATCACTGCAAAGCTTGGGTCAATGGTCAACTTGTTGGCCAACATTATGGTGGGGGCGTATCCTTCACATTCGATATCACATCGGCACTCCAAGCAGAGAACAACAAGCTCATTGTCTGTGCCTATGACGACACCCGATCTGGCGATCAACCTCAAGGCAAACAATGCCCAGACCTCCATTCACGTGCCTGTCACTACACACGCACCACAGGCATTTGGCAAACCGTTTGGCTCGAAGCAGTCTCCAAATCACACATTCGCCACATTCGCATTGTGCCCGACTTAGACACCAACCGTTTTATTCTCACGCCATCATTCACCCATGCCCAACAAGGCCACACATTCAAAGCCACTTTACTGGATAATGGCCAGGAAATTGCCGTTTCATCTGCACCAGCAACCAACGGGGCATCCTTGTCGCTACGCATCAAAGAACCCCATATTTGGTCATTAAATGATCCACATCTTTATGATCTCAAATTGGAATTATTAGAAGGCGATACCGTCATCGACACCGTTAACAGCTATGCAGGCTTGCGCAAATTCCATATTGAAGGCAATAAATTCTTTCTAAATAACAAACCCATATTTTTGCGCTTAATCTTAGACCAAGGCTTTTATCCCGATGGCATCTGGACAGCACCCAACGATGAAGCCTTAAAAGCCGATATCGAAATGTCGATGGCCGTAGGCTTCAATGGTGCACGCCTCCATCAAAAAGTATTTGAAGAACGCTTTCACTATTGGGCCGACAAACTCGGTTACCTCACCTGGGGCGAATTTTATGACTGGGGCATGAACTTTGGTTCGGCCCAATCCATCCATAACCACCAACGCGAATGGCGTGAAATTATCATGCGCGATCTGAATCACCCGTCCATCATCGCCTGGACACCCTTCAACGAAACCATTGGTGCCGCACGAAATCATTTCGAAGCACATCGCCGCGCCGTTGAAGAAACCTATCACCTCACACGTGCCCTTGATCCCTCACGCCCGTGTCACTCCACCAGTGGTTACGTACACGTCATCACCGACATCTTCACCGTGCACGACTACGAACAAGACCCCGAAAAATTTGCCAAAACCTATGCCTCTGTCTCACCCGATGATTTGGAAAACACATCGGTCCGATTCCCCGAACTCTCCATCCCCTACAACGGCACACCCTACGTCGTCGACGAATATGGAGGCACATGGTGGGATGCCAACGCCACAGAAACCGAACAAGGTGCCGACCGCAAAAGCAGCTGGGGCTACGGCGCACGCCCCACAGACATTGAAGAAGTGTATCATCGCATCGAAAAACTCACCCAAACCCTCACCGATCACCCCAACATTGCCGGATATTGTTACACCCAACTCACCGATGTGGAACAAGAGCAAAACGGCATCTACACCTATGACCGCCAAGAAAAATTTGATATCGAACGCCTCAAAAAATATTTTGGCGCACCAGCGGCCATAGAAAAAGAATAGAAAGTCCTATTCATACACGTAAAAAGGCTGTGAATTTTCATTCACAGCCTTTTTACTTTGGCACAGAAACAGAATATTTGACCTAACACTTTTCTCTCAGTATCATGGGGCGTTCTCAAAACAATCAAGACGATCCGTTACAAAGGAAACCCCATGTCTCAACCAACTAAAATTTATGCCTACCCTGTCGCGGAAGGCCTTTTCATCCAAGAAGAATACCAAGAATCCAACCGCCACTTCACACACCCAGGCATATTCACCAACAAACAAACCATCCAAACCGTACGCGATCACATCAAGTCCAACAACAAACCCTGGGTCAACAGCCTCACCCACTGGGAAAACTGGGCCAAAGAAGCCCTCGCACAAGAACCCGAACCTGTGCAACGCGTCTTTCGCCGCACACCCAACCACATAGGTGTAGACGAAAGCATCCGCGACTTCAACGCGGCCCAACATCTTGCCTACCTCTTTTGCCTCACCGACAAAACCGAATATGCCGACAAAGCCATTGAAATCATCAATGCCTGGAGCAACACCCTCAAAGCAGTGCGCGGAGCGGGTTTCAACCTGCAATCAGGTCTTATGATTCCCCAACTCATGGGTGCCGCTGACCTCATCAAACACAATTGTGACCGCTGGAAAAAAGAAGACCAAGACCGTTTCCAAGCCTTCAGTGAAGTCGTTCTCCTCCCGCACGTCATCAACCTGCGCATCTCCATTAATGGCAACCACGACTGCGCCACCAACATGGCCCTTGCCGCCATTGGCATTTATCTCGACGACGAATTCCTCTTCAACCGATCCATCAATTACTACCTCCACAGCAAAGGGTATGGCGCCATTGCCCACTACTTCTTGGCCAATGGCGAATGCCAAGAAGATGGCCGCGACATGGGCCACTCACGCATGGGTGTGCGCTTCTTTGCACGCATTGCCGACATGGCCAAAAACCAAGGTGAAAACATCTTTGACCGCTTCGACTACCGCCTTGCCGCCGCCATGGAACACTATGCCCGCGTGCAAATGGACTATTACATTCCCGCCATGTATAGCAGTGTTCACCTTTCCCCCTTAGGCTTAAGGGGTGTGGTTGATCTCTCCGAATTACAAGCCTATCACTACTTCACACAAGAACGCAACATGCCCATGCCCTTTATGACGCGGCTCATTCAAATCACGCAAGATTGTGACCCAACCCTCTTAGAACAAAACCAACTCTTTTTGCCTGAAGCATTCACCCTTGCCCAAGTGCCTTCTCTGCCCAACATCAACAAAAGCACATTCAGCTTTGGTGTCATCCCTTTCGACAGCGGAGCCTTAGACAAAGACACCTACGCACAACTCTCCGATGCCCTCGCACAAACCACCGGAAAACCCACCCAAATCGTCCACGCACAAGACTATGAGACACTCCTCCAAGGCGTACACAATGGCGACCTTAATGCCGCACTCGTCCCCCCCGACGAATATGTTGCCAACCAAAACACGCTCGACCTTGCATTGGCCGCATCCGAACGCATGCCCGATGGCCGCGATGGGTTTCACCACGTCTGGCTTGTACCCAAAGCCGCTGGTGTCACCACCCTTAAAGAAGCTTTTGAATCCAACATCATTCTCGCAGCCGTTTTCCCATGGGCCCTGCCCTCATGCATCGACCTCTTACCTCTCATAGATGCGGGCATCTCCATCACCGATATCTTTGCACGCATCCGCTTCGACCAAGGCAATGGCAGTTATGCCTACAAATTTGCCGACATGTTCAAAACCCTCTTCTCAACAGATCAACCCAACAACACCTTTGCCGCCGTTGCCACAACAGACCTCGATGTCAACGCCTACAGATTGCCGTTAAGCAAACTCAATCGTTCTGCACACGCCTTTCCCTTTGTTGAAAAATATCACAACGACTGGCAAAAAGTATATCCCTACTACACACCCTTCTTTGGCGAAGCGCTCGGCTTTAGCGTCAACCTCCACGAACAAAAACCCAAACACTTTAGCGACTACGAAGACCAAGTCACAGTCCTTCACCAATCGCCCCAAATACCCGGCCAAGCCGTGATCATGAAAAAAGGCTCCGAAATAACACTCACCTGCCCCGCCAATTATTTAACCCGCAACGAATGGGACCACCGCATCTGCTTCCCAGGTTTGATTCCCACCAACGACAGCAAATACGACATCATTCGCCAAGCTGTGGCACTCAAACAAAACCTCTTTAAAAACCACACCGAAACCGAAATTCGCGTGGGTGGTGGCGTCAAAAAAGGCCAAGTCACCGAAAAAGGCATGCCCGAAACCGTCTACCACGATCTCCGCTTTGGTGGCGGTCACCAAGTCCCCTCCAAACGGTGGGACTTCACCCCCAACAGCTGGATGCGACAAATGATGCGAGGTTAAATTTCACACCAAAACTTAGATACAACCGCCCGGTGGTGTGGGCCGTTGTGCAGTTGGTGGGGTGTGGATGTGTGGGCAGGGTGGCGCGTGGAACGCGAGGCGGGGTGTGGGAACGGCGCGGGCAGGTGAGGGTGGTTTTACCCAGAAATAAACACTGAACAACATTTAAAGCCCCACGCAGTGGTGGCATTTTTTGCTTACTTTTTTTTGCTGTTGAAAAAAAGTAAGTCGTGCCGAAGGCATAAAAGGAGAAAGAACTTTGAAAATCACCAACCTCATCTGCGAAATCTACCGCTGGCCTCGCCCCCATCAAATCACCAATGGCAGCAACACCTACGGCGACGGCGTCCTCCTCCTCCTCCGCATCACAACCAGCGAAGGCCTCACTGGCCACGGCTGGCTCGGCGGCACCGCTGCCGAACGCCCCCTCGAAATTTTTTCATCCTACATTCCCTACTATCGCCAACGCCTTCTCAACCGCAACCCACAAGACAGCGCAAAAATATTTGCCGACCTTGAGCACGAACACATCAAAACCTTCGGCTTCAGTGGCGCGCACGGTCAACTCACAGGTGCCATCAACTGCGCCCTATGGGACATCAAAGGCCAAATGGCCAACAAACCTGTGCACGCACTCCTTTCAGGTGACGACACACCTAAAAAAGTGCGCGGGTATATTGCAGGCGGTTATTATTATGGCAACGATGGCCAACCCGAAGGCCTCGCCCGCCTTCAGGAAGAATTGCGCTTTAATGTCGAAACCCTCAAAACCCACAGCGTCAAAATCAAAATTGGCAACCCATCGGCAGGCATCGACATCGACACCAAACGCGTGGCCGCATCGCGTGAAGCCATTGGCCCAAACATTGAACTCATGGTCGATGTCAACTGCGCCTTCAAAGATGCCGAAACCGCCATAGCCTATGCCAAAGCCATTGAACCCTACGACATCTTCTGGCTCGAAGAACCCTTTCGTCCAGATGCCTTTGACCTACACCGTCAACTCACACAAGCCACATCCATACCCATTGCAACCGGTGAAAACATGTACACCGTGCCCCACTTTAAAGAATTCATATCTCAAGGTTCCGTACACATGGTCAATGCCGATGTGGCCATCATGACCGGTGGGTATGACGCCGGCATGGACGTTTGGCAACTGGCAAAAGAAAAAGGATGCCATTTGGCACCCCACGGTTGTCAAGAACTCCAATGTCACTATGTGGCCGCCGCCGACCCAGAGGGTGGGCGACTCGAAATCTATCCCCCTCGCTTAGACCCCGAACGCGACAAAATTTTTCCCATACCCTTTGCACTTGATGAAAAGGGATACGCATCCATTCCCAACGAACCCGGTATCGGTCTCATTCCCAACAGAAAAGCCCTCAAAAAGCACCTTGTTTATACCAGCGAAAAATAAACCAAACGTTATGCCCATCTTTTTTTAGACATATTCAAACCCGTCACCAAAAACAAAAGGGTCACTGCCACACCAAACACACCCACAGGCCAAAAAGGTCCCCCTATTTTTTGCGCAACCACCAAGTCAACGGCCAAACCCATAAGTGGTGCCATCAGCATCGTAGACGCGCGCCGCATTTGACTTTCAATAGACAACAACAACGCGCCTTGTTCTTCGCGCCCATGGGTATCCAAACGCCCCAACTGCACAGGTCGCCACAAATTTTGAAGCGCATCCAAAAGTACAAAAATCACAATCAATGCCAAATCAATTTGAAAAAACGATACACTGGCCATCCCCAAAAACAAAATGGCGGCACTGCCCCACAAAAAAAGTGCCGCCCGTTCTGCTTCTCCCCAAAAGACCACAACACGATGTGCATTTCGACTGGCAAATGCCGCCAACAAATAAAGCATCAAATAAACAGGTCCAACAAGCAATGTGCTTTGCTGAATATCACTCATCTGCTCCTGTGCAAACCACTGCCCCACAGCAACAACCGCAGCGCCCTTTAGAATAGGCTGAAGATAGTCTTTTGCCACATCGTAGGCCCCTTGAAAACCCATAGATTCTGCAATGAGGCGGCGTAAATGCATGTTGCCAAACGCCTCTTTAAAACTTTCTTTAAGATGACGCCCCATTTGAGCAAGAGATATTTCTCGATCAACCGTACCATCCAATTCTTGAGGATAACTCAAAATATTGATAATCCCCAAAACATAAGGCACAATCGTACAATAAAAAACATACGTGTAACTGTCATACACATAAACAAAAACGGCCGCCAAAACAACAGACAACGCAGACCCAAACTTGCTCCAAGAACGCGTATACCCATAAACCTGCGTGCGCTCTTTTTCACGTCCTTGCAAACGCAGCCATGTAAAAATCATGGCCTTGTGCGTACCCGACCGAAATGCTTCGCCAATGGCAAACAAAAACATCGCCACAAAAAGCATCACCACATGCTCGGTCAAACCAAAAGCAAGAAAGCTTGCAATATAAGCCGAATATGACAACACCATCGACCGCCGCCGCCCCCAAACATCGGCAAGGGCACCCGAAGGAATTTCAAATACATTCACCACAATCTCACGAAACGCAACCAACAACCCAATTTGGAAAAAACTCATCCCTTTTTCCAAAAAGATCAAAATTAAGAACGGTTCAAAGTAGCGTTGGTTCTTGAGAAAACCATAAAGGCAAAAGCGAAAGAACATAAATACAACCTGATTAAAAGGTCAAAAAGAGGTAAGAGGTAAAACGAAAGAAGATTTTGATTTTCTCTTCTTCTTTCTTCTTCCCTGATAGCCGCGTCACAATATAATGATGGAACCCTCTAAAAATGAACTTTTCTATCCACACCATTTTAAAACCTTCACCACAAGGAAATCACCATGCACCTTTCTATATTTTCTGACGAACTCGGCACCGATATCACCGAAGCGGCTCCCATTATCAAATCTTGGGGATTAGATTATGTCGATCTTCGCGGGCGCATCTTTGGCCGAGGTATCGAATCGCTCTCCGATCAACAACTCAAAGACCTCAAAACATTATTAGATGACCAAGGCCTCAAAGTCGGTTGTCTGCAAACATCTCTCGCCAAGTCGCACCAACCCGACGCCGAAACCCGCAAAGCCGAAGGTGAAAAACTCGAAGGCATCATCCGTGCCGCAGATGCACTTAATTGCCGTCGTGTCAGATCCTTTTACTTTTGGCAAAAATACCAAGAAGGCCAAGGGGCACTCGCCACACAACCCGATCAACTGCAAAAAACCATGGACATGTTTGCCCCCTTAGCAGACCGCGCCAAACAGGCCGAACTCATTCTCGGTTTTGAAAACTGTGGCACCACACCCGACGAGGTCTTTGCCATGCTCGACCTTATGAACGTGCCCGAATGGGGTTTGGCCTGGGATCCTCACAACGATTGGAACAGTGAAGCCCGAAAAAAAGACCAAGACGGTTACATCCAGCGCATGATCACAAAAACCAATATGATTCATGTCAAAGCCAAACTCGCCGTCAAAGAACTGGGTGGCGATATGATCGATTACGAGCGCATTCTCGAAGTCTTCTTAGCCCGTGGCCTCAATGCCCCAGTAAGCGTTGAAACACACAACCCCGACCGTTCCGTGAGCAACGAAGACATGTCCAAACGCACCGTCTTGGCCATCCAACGTGCCTGGCCCACTGCCGCACAAGGAGGCGTCACCGCACGCAAATCGGGCCGTGGCCTCAAACGCCCCTGGCACGATGACCCCGTCGGATTTGCCGTCATCGGTTTGGGCATGGGCTATAACCGCGCCCGAGAAATCACCGAAACATCGGGCACGCGCCTTGTAGGTGTTTGTGACCTCAATGAAGAACGCGCCCAAAAAGCCGCCACTGCATTTGACGTGCCTTATTCCACCAACCTCAACGACTACCTTAACAACGACGAAGTGGATGTGGTCTTTGTCCTCACCGAAACCGGCAACCACGGCAAAATTGCCATGCAAGCCCTCAGTGCAGGCAAACATGTCATGACCACCAAACCCATGGATGCCAATGTTGAAAACTGCAACGCCATGATCCAATTGGCCGAAGAGAAAAACCTCATGTTGGCCGTCGATTTTGAAATGCGCCACACCCCTGGTTTCTGTGCCTTGCAAACGGCCATTCAAGAAGGCCACTTGGGCAAAATTCGCGGTGGCAATTTACAACTCAAAGTCCAACGCACAGAAGACTACTTCAAACACAACAATGCATGGCGCGGCACCCACAAATTAGATGGCGGTGGTGTTCTCTCCAACCAATCCATCCACTATGTCGATCAAATCGCCTTCACGGCTGGTGTACCCGCCAAAGTCCGTTGCAACATATGGAACCAAGTGCATCCTTACATCGAAGCCGAAGACTTAGGATCAGCCGTTTGGCTTTATGAAGACGGTTCTGTGATCACCTACAACGCCACCACCAGTTACCCCCAATCGACCTGGTATTGGCAATATGAACTCCATGGTGAAAAAGGAGCCTTTTTTGAAGCAGGCGGTGGGCCTTTTGAAAAACAAACCACCAAATGGTATTACGACCATGCATGGCGCACCAATGCACCCGTTCATGCCGAACCCGAATGGTTCAACTCCATGGACAACTTTGCCGCCGCCATTCGAGACGGTGCCCCACTTACCGCCACAGGCCGCGATGGTCGTGTTAGCCGCGCCATATTAGACGCCATGTACAAATCATCTCGCGAAAACAATGGCGATTGGGTTGACGTCCAAGTTTAATCATCATCTTATGTCAGGTAGTTTTTTAAAATGGAAGGTAAATCATGAACAAACCCAACTTCGCACAATATTTTCGCTATGACACGCTCACCGAATTGTTGCGCACATTTGAACAAGAATTTCCCACGCTTGCATCACTCGAAGCCATTGGCAAAAGCCACGAAGGCCGCGACATCTGGGCACTCACCATTACCAACACCGCAACAGGTGCACCACTCGAAAAACCAGGCTTCTACGTAGATGGCAACATACACGGCAGTGAGGTTACCGCTTCATCAACCGCCCTCTACTTTGCCTGGACACTGTTATCGGGCTATGGCCAAAATGAAGAAATAACCCGTTTGGTCGATGAATCCACCACCTACATCATCCCTGTGGTCAGCCCAGACGGTGTTGAACATGTGCTCTCTAACACGGGCCATGTGCGCAGTGGCACCCGCATGTATCCTTACGAAGAAGAACGTGATGGGCTACACCCTGAAGACATCAATGGAGATGGTCAAATTTCATCCATGCGCATTGAAGATCCAGGAGGCGGATGGAAAATCTCAGAAAAAGACCCTCGCCTACTCGTCCCACGCCGCTTCAACGATACAACAGGCACCTTCTATCGTGTCTTTCAAGAAGGCAACATACAAAACTTTGATGGTGTTGAAGTCAAACCCGCACCCGCAAAACATGGCCTCGACTTCAACCGCAACTTCCCTGCCAACTGGCAACCCGAAGTCAAACAACACGGTGCAGGTGACTATCCATTCTCCGAACCAGAAACCCGTGCCTTAGCCGAATTTATCACCAGCCACCCCAACATTTGTGGCCTCCACTCACTCCACACCGGCATGGAATCGATCATTCGCCCACCCGCCACACAAACAGACAAAGAAATGCCCGCAGAAGACTTAAGCCGTGCCCTCGAAATTGGGCACTTGGGTGTCGACATCACCGGATACGTCTTGTTCTCCTATCGCCACCTCAACGACGACATCTATGTGGCCCATGGAGATTTTGCCACCTGGACATATGAACAACTCGGCCTTCTCGTCTTCTGTGATGAACTTTGGGATGTAAGAGCCCGCAGTGGCAAAGACTATGTAGAACTCAACAAAATGAACAAAGAGCACGATCTCAATGGTTTAGAAGAAGTGGAAGCCGCCGCTTTAAAATGGAATGACGACGTCCTTCAAGGTGAAGGATTTATAGACTGGCAACCTTTTGACCACCCCCAATTGGGCCCAGTTGAAATTGGCGGATGGAAACGCATTTTACGCAACAATGCCCCCCCCCAATTACTTGAAGAAACCTGTGAAAAAATGTCGCGCTTTCTCATCGCCCACGCACAAGCTGCTCCTAAATTGCGTGCCGAAATGCACCAAATAGAAGCAATAGGTGACAATGTCTATCGCATCTCAATTGCCGTTCGCAACGACGGTTACTTGCCCACCAATGTCACACAGCAAGCCGTCAAAATGAATCAAGCCAGACCCATTGAAGCACGCATTCACCTCAATAAAAAAGACACGCTTCTTATGGGTGATGCCAAACAAGAAATCGGACAACTCAGTGGCTACGGCGGTCGCCGAAAAGTCGAATGGACCGTCCGCTTTGAAACCACACCAACAGGCACCATTGAAATATCCAGCAAAAGAGCAGGTACTGTGCGCCTCAACATTTCAAATACATAACACCTCTGGATGGCACCTTGCAAAAATTAGCCAATGCATTTGCTTCATCCAACGCGATGAAAACGACACCTGTGCTGTGCATGGGAGAGGAGCAAAGAATGAGCGTCGAAATCATGAAACCGCTGAAAGCCTATGCTGTAGAACCCCAAAATGAAATGCCGCCAGAAATCTTACCCCTAAATGGCACAGATGTTTGGGGATTGGATGGCGCAGCACGACAAGCACTCGGTTTGTTAACAGCAGGGGAAGGCCCAGGCGAACGCTTGTTTGCAATGGCCGATTATCTGGTCACATTTTGCACGCCATTTGATCGCAGCCAACCTTTTCCAGACGCACTCTTGCTCAATGGAACCGCGCTGGCACTGTGTGGATATCTGTGTGAAGGACACCACCCCGAAGCAGAACTGTGGCGCCTCACGGGTGCAGCCCGATTGGCCACTGAAGCACACAACCAACGTGCCGCATTGGAAATCAAAATGTTGGCCGACTGCATCTTGGCCGTGTGTCAAATGGCCGATGAAAAAAACTTGCCCATTCTCTCTGATCTCATCACCCTGCGCGAACGCATGTGGGGCCGCTTGCTCGATCACAGCCGTGCAGAACGCATCCATGTTTCTGAATCAGATTTTCCCGCTTACCTGACAAACCCTCTGCCTGTTGAACAGATTGGGTCACACATGCGCAATCGCGCCTGGCAAGAACGTGCTCGATTCCCTGAATATTTGCAAGAATACGACTTGGAAGACGCCGATCGAACGTGTGAAAACTTACTCACCCTCCGTGCGCACATGCTCGTCAGACACCAATTTGGCTCAGACATCGATTGGCATTTGCGATTGTTTGACGACAAAGAATCGACCGTAAGCTTAGGTGGCATGCGTTTTCTCCAATATTTAGTCGGTGCCCATATCAAAACGGGAAAAGACAAATATGCCGAACACGCCGCACGCATCTTGTGGTCATTCTACAATGGCTCACCCATTCCAAATCATCGACAATTGGTTGGCCCGTGGCGCACCTTAGAAGTGGGCAGCAGACAGTGGCGGGTGTGGTTGGATGTGGTTGGATATTTGGGTAAAACCGATGCCTTTGATGATGCCACGCATGCCATGATCGCTCGGTCTCGGCTTGAACACATGCGATATGCACTGGCTTATTGTGGCGGGCCAAACAATTGGTATCAGGTGGAAGCCTCTGGGTTGGCTGTCACATCCATGTGTCTACCCGAAGTTCGGTTATCCGATGCCTATTTGCGAATAGCGCTTCGACGGCTCAAATGGATCAACAGCTTTGCATATTACAACGACGGCTTTCAGTTTGAACTAAGTCACGGATACCATCTGTTTCCCACATCAGGCATCTTGTCTGTTGTCCATGTGGCAAATGCACGTGGCGTAGCATTGCCAGATGACTTTGTGAACCTCGTAGAAAAAGCACACGAGATGTATCTCTATGCCGGACTGCCCAATCGAATGCTCCCCACATTCAACGATTGCAGTGCCGTAATCATCGACCCCACACCACTTCTGCGCGTTGCGGCTGAAACATTTGACCGCAGCGACCTGCTCTGGGGGGGTACCAAAGGCGCGTCGGGAACACACCCCGATCACACATCGCATGCATGGCCAGATGCAGGCCTATATTTAATGCGAAGCACTTGGCAAGAAGACGCACAGTATTTGCATTTTGATGGTGCGCCTTGGGGTGCAGCACATCAACACGAAGACAAACTCAATTTTGTATTGTATGCCAATGGCCGCCCTCTCATCAACGACCCCAATATTTATGCCTATTCTGCCACAGAATTGACTCATTATTTTAAATCTTCACGATCCCACAATGTGGTCATGGTTGATGGGCGTGGGCAAGCACGCCGGTTCCGCCCCGAAGCCCGATTGACCACCAAAGGACGAAACGAATGGGTCAGCTCCGACACTTTCGATTTTGTCAGCAGTGAATATCTCGAAGGATTTGCACCCGATCCTTATCCAGATCGAGGCCAAGCCAATGACATAGATTTAAGTATCACACATCGACGAGCGATCTTCTACATCAAAGGAGCCTATTGGGTTTTGTGCGATATCATTCATGGCGATGGCATCCATCAATTGGAACAGCTGTTTCACATTGCCCCCCTGCAAACAGGAGATGAAAAAGAACCTTTCCGTGCAGGTAACGTTGATATATCACCAGAAGCCATTGTCACACGTGATGCGGGCTTGGGTAACTTGGCTATTTTACCCGTAGATACAGACAGTGTCACAGTGCGCAAACAAAAAGGGGAAACATCTCCCGCAGTGGGGTGGCACGGTGTGTTGGGTGAATATCCGGCCTGGGATATCACACTTGAAACGCACCAAACATTACCCGCAAGATTGGATGCCGTGTTGTTTCCACTAACAGCAGATGAAACCAAATATCCCAAAGTAGAACGGTTGGTTTCAGACGTGAACACAACAGCATTTCGCATTTCTGGTCCAGATTTTGAAGACACGTTTATTCTGTGCGAAGAAGGTACAGGCCCCGTGACTGTAGGAGACATTGTGTTTGAAGGGCGCGCACTGATGCTGCGTCATCATCCAGAGCACAAGATCATGTCAGTAGATGGAAAATCGATTGTGGTAGACGGTAACGAATTACCACTCTCCTGACAGATTATCTCAAGTATCCTTAGAAAGGTATGTCCATGCAACCCAACATCATCCTCATCAACTGCGACGACCTCGGTTATGGCGATCTCGGCTGTTACGGTTCCACCGTCAACAAAACACCTGCGCTCGACAAAATGGCCGAAGAAGGCATGCGCTTCACCGACTTTTACATGGCTTCCCCTGTCTGCTCACCCTCACGTGGGGCCATGCTCACAGGGTGTTACCCACCCCGCATTGGTTTCGGTTCTTTCGATGGGCGTTGGGTGCTCTTTCCCGGTCAGGGCCTTGGCCTCAACCCCGAAGAAATCACCATTGCCCGCCTGCTCAAAGACCAAGGTTATGCCACCAAAATTGTGGGCAAATGGCATTGTGGCGATCAAAAAGAATTTTTACCCACACGCCACGGCTTCGACAGTTACTATGGCATTCCCTACAGCAACGACATGGGCCGCCAACGCGAAGATGACAAATATCCACCCCTTCCACTTTTACGTGATGAAGACGTCATTCAAGCCCAACCCGACCAAACGAGTATTACCGAACGCTACGTTGAAGAATCTGTCCGTTTCATCCGCGACAACAAAGAGAAACCCTTCTTCCTCTACTTTGCCCACATGCACGTGCACCTTCCTCACTACCCACCCCAGCGTTTTATGCCCGACTCTCAAAATGGCGTTTATGGTGCCGCCGTCGCCTGCATCGACTGGGCCACCGACGTCCTCCTTCACGAACTCAAAGACCTGGGCCTTGCCGACAACACCCTCGTCATCTTTACCAGCGACAATGGCTCACGCGCCCGCGACGAAGGTGGCAGCAACGCGCCCTTGCGCGCCACCAAAGGCACCACCTGGGAAGGCGGACAACGTGTACCGTGCATCATGCGTTGGCCCGGCAAAATTCCCGCCGGTCAAACCAACAGCGAACTCACGCTCTCTATGGACTTCTATCCCACCTTCGCCCAAATAGGCGGTGCATCCATCCCCACAGATCGCATCATCGACGGCAACGACATTCGCCCGCTCATGTTTGCCGAACCCAATGCAAAATCACAACACGACGCCTTCTTCTATTACAAACGCAAAACCATTGAAGCCGTGCGAAGTGGCCAATGGAAACTCCATATTCGCAAAGACGATCAGGAAATTCAAGAACTCTACGACCTTGAAAACGACATTGGCGAAACACAAAACGTCTATGACCAACATCCCAACATTGTAAAAGACCTCATGGCCAAAATCGACGCCTGTCGTCAAGACATCGGCGACGAAGCTGTTGGCATCGAAGGCCAAAACATCCGTCCCGTGGGTCGCGTCGAAAACCCCGATACACTCACACACTACGACCCCGATCACCCCTACTTCATCGCCATGTATGACCTTCCACAACGCGGATAAATCATGACACCCAACATCATCTTCATTCTCGCCGACGACATGGGATATGGCGATATGAGTTGCCAAAACCCCGACTCAAAAATTCCCACACCCAATTTAGATCGCCTTGCCGAACAAGGCCGCCGCTTCACCGATGCCCACGCACCTTCCAGCGTGTGCACCCCCTCGCGATACGCCATTCTCACCGGGCGTTATGCCTGGCGCACCCGTCTTAAAGGCGGCGTACTCTGGCCCTGGGATTCGGCCCTCATCGAACCCGAACGCAAAACCGTTGCCGATCTCTTAAAAGATCAGGGTTATCGCACCGCATGCATTGGCAAATGGCATTTGGGTTGGAACTGGCAAAGCAAAGATGGACGCCCTGCCGATGAAGGCACTGAATACGGTGTCATTCAAAAAGAAATTCGCCACAAACTCTGCAACAACATCGACTTCACCAAACCCATGTCAGGCGGCCCCATCGACAATGGCTTTGAAACGTACTTTGGTGATGATGTGCCCAACTTTCCCCCCTATGCTTGGTTTGAACAAAACCGCATTGTTACCCAACCCACCAAAGAAAAACCCGACACCATGTTTGGCCTATCTGGCCCTATGGCACCGGGTTGGAAACTCGAAAATGTGATGCCCACACTCACCCAGCGTGCGGTGGAATACATTCACAATACAGACAACACACCCTTTTTTCTCTACTTCCCACTTACCGCACCACATACACCCATCGTACCGACTGATGAATACAAAGGCAAAAGTCAGGCGGGGGATTATGGCGACTATGTTTGCCAGGTAGATGGCACCGTGGGCGAAATGATGAATGCCCTTGAAGAAAAAGGCATTGCCAACAACACACTGCTCATTTTCACCAGCGACAATGGCCCCGAAAACTTTGCTTACAAAGCCATTCAAGAGTATGGCCATTACAGCATGGATGGTCTGCGTGGCCTCAAACGCGACACCTGGGAAGGCGGTCACCGCGTGCCCTTCATCGCCCGCTGGCCCAATCACATTCCTGCCAACACCCTCAACCATGAAACCATCTGTCTCGCCGACTTCATGGCAACAGCAGCAGCCATCACAAACACATCGCTACCCGATGAAATGGGCGAAGACAGCTACAACATCTTACCCGCACTACGCGGTGATGAATATTCCTCACCCCTTCGCGAAGCCACTGTGCATCACAGCATACGTGGCAAATTTGCCATTCGCAAAGGCCATCACGTTTTCATAGATGCACCCAGTGGCGACGACAACACCGAACCCGACTGGTTCAAACAAGAACGCGGTTATGAACCTCATGATCATCCCGGCGAACTCTATGACCTCTCGCAAGACCGCATCGAGCGCCACAATCTTTACGCTCAATATCCCGAAATAGTTGACGAACTCAAAACTCTTTTAGAACGCTATAAATCCTCAGGAAGATCCAGGCCCTAACATGTCGCAACCCAATCTTATCTATCTCTTCGCAGATCAACTCCGCTACTTCTCCTGTGGATTTGCGGGCGATCCTTGGGCACAAACACCCAACATGGATCGGCTTGCTACACAAAGCCTCAACTGCACCAACACCACAGCCTGCACACCCGTGTGCGCCGCCTATCGCGCATCACTCTTCACAGGCAAATTTCAAAGCAGCCACGGCATGGTCATCAATGAACTACGCCTCAGTCCCGATCACGAATGTTTTGGCCACGTACTCACCCGTGCAAATTACAACACCGCATACATTGGCAAATGGCACTTATGGGCCAATCAGCTTGGTCACCACAACAAAATCGGCAATGCCTTCACACCACCAGGGCCTTATCGGCTCGGGTTTGATGGCTACTGGGCAGGTTACAATTTTAGTCACAATTCTTACGGCGCAGTCTATTTTGAAGACACGTGCGACCCGATCCCCTACAAAGGATATGAAGCCGATGCCCAAACCGACCTCGCCATCAACTATCTTCAAAATGCACACCAACAAGAAAACCCATTTGCCCTTTTTCTCTCCTGGGGTCCGCCGCATGATCCTTGGGACACCAGCAACGTACCCGAAGGTTATGGGGAACACTTTCAAGGTCTTGACATTCAACCACGACCAAACTTCTTATCTCAGCAAGACCCTTATGCCGACAACTGGGCAACCATGAACGACGCCTACCGCAACAACCTTCAAAACAACATGCGCGGTTATTATGCACAAGTTGCCAACATCGATTGGAACTTAGGCCGTATTATGGACGAGGTTGAAAAACTTGGCATAGCAGACAATACCTATTTTGTCTTTACCTCTGATCATGGCGAAATGTGGGGCTCACAAGGTCGTCGTGCCAAAAATATCTTCTACGACGAAGCATGTCGTGTGCCCTTTCTTATTCGCCATCCCAATCTGCCCACAAACAGCACCAGCGACGTATGCCTTAACACCACAGACCTGATGCCCACCTTGTTATCTCTGCTCAATTTACCCGTTCCAAAAACCGCCGAAGGCACAGACCTCAGTCGCGTCTTAAAAGGCGAAACATCAACGCCCGATCACACAGCCTTTATGCAAGGCATGGGCACCACCGCCGCCTGGAAAGATGGCCACGAATGGCGCGCGCTGCGCGATCAGCAATACACATACGCAACCTATCTTGTTGATGGCAAAGAACTGCTCTTTGACAACCTGAACGACCCCTATCAAATGAACAATCTCATTAATGATCCTGCCCATTCTGCAAAATGCAAACATTATCGCACCCAACTTCAAAACTGGATGAAAACACAAAACGACACCTTCGAACCATGCACGTGGTATGAAGACCAATGGACGCACGACCGCAACATCATGCGTGGTGCCAAAGGTGGATCACACGACCTGAACCTCTTACAAGAAATCATTCACCAACACTTTCCAGATGATGCTTGGGATCGCCTGGCCAAATAGAACAAGCGTGTTCTGGTCAGAAACACGCTTGTTTTAATTACAGTGACAGAAATCATCTTTAGGGAATTTTGAAATATATCCTTTCTAAGATTCAAAAATCATTTAAACACAAACAGGGATTGTGTCAGCGAGACACAATCCCTGTTTTGCAATCACTTCTTAATTTACGCGAAGAATCGCTTTAGCACGCGGCCAAAATTGCATTAAATGTGGCGCTGGGTCGCATCGCTGCGCTCGTCTTTTCTGCATCGGGGCGATAGTAGCCACCAATATCTACCGGCGAACCTTGCGCGCCGTTTAACTCATCAACAATCTTCGCTTCATTTTCTTCCAGTTGTTGCGCAAGCTTTGCAAACTTCGCTTTTAAACCCGCATCTTTGTCTTGAGCCGCCACCGCTTGCGCCCAATACATCGCCAAATAAAAATGACTGCCACGGTTATCCAACTCATTCACCTTCCGAGAAGGTGACTTATTGGCCGACAAATATTTGGTATTGGCTTCATTGAGCGCCTCAGCCAAAAGCAATGCCGTATCGTTTTTGGTTTTATATCCCAAATCTTCTATCGACACCGCAATGGCCAAAAACTCACCCAACGAATCCCACCGCAAGTGACCTTCTTCAACAAATTGTTGCACATGCTTTGGAGCCGACCCACCAGCCCCCGTTTCAAACAAACCGCCACCAGCCAAAAGGGGCACAATTGACAGCATCTTGGCACTGGTGCCCAATTCCAAAATGGGAAACAAATCGGTCAAGTAGTCGCGCAATACATTGCCCGTCACCGAAATCGTATCCTTACCATCACGAGCACGTTCCAACGACAACCGTGTGGCGTCAACGGGCGACAAAATTTGAATATCCAAACCATCTGTATCATGGTCTTTTAAATACGTATTCACCTTCTCAATCAAATTGGCATCATGTGCCCGATCTTTGTTCAACCAAAAAATAGCAGGTGAACCCGTAATACGCGCCCGTGTAACCGCTAATTTCACCCAATCTTGAATGGCAATGTCTTTGGTCTGACACATCCGCCAAATATCACCCACCGCCACCGCATGTTCGAGCAACGTGTTTCCAGAACCATCCACAACACGCACCGTACCCGGTGTTGAAATTTCAAACGTCTTATCGTGTGACCCATATTCCTCGGCCTTTTGGGCCATCAAACCCACATTGGACACATTGCCCATAGTGGTCACATCAAAAGCACCGTTTTGTTTACAAAAATCAATCGTCTCCTGATAGACCCCAGCATAACACCGATCGGGAATCACAAATTTGGTATCATACGTTTTGCCATCGGGGCCCCACATCTTGCCAGACTCGCGAATGGCCGCCGGCATAGATGCATCAATAATCACATCGCTGGGCACATGAAGATTGGTAATGCCTCGGTCTGAGTTGACCATCGCCATTTTGGGCCGATTTTGATAACATGCCTGAATATCGGCTTCAATTTCTTTTCGTTGTACTTCTGGCAAGGTTTTGACTTTGGCTTCAACATCTCCCCAACCATTGTTCACATTGATACCCAATTTTTCAAACGTATCGGCATGCTTTTCCAAAACATCTTTGTAAAACACACGAACCGCATGTCCAAAAATAACGGGGTCAGACACCTTCATCATCGTCGCTTTTAAATGCAAAGAAAACAGCACACCCTGATTTTTGGCATCTTCAATTTGTGCCTCATAAAATGCACGCAATGCCCCACAGCTGATCACACAGGCATCAATCACTTCGCCAGCATCCACAGCCGTTTTCTCTTTTAACACCGTGATCTGACCAGCTTGATCTACATGCTCAATCTTAACAGAACCTGCATTGGCAATCACGGCAGATTTTTCACTGCCAAAAAAATCACCCTCGGTCATATGCGCCACATGAGACTTCGAATCCGATGACCAATCTCCCATACTGTGCGGATTTTGCTTGGCATATTCCTTCACCGCAGCCGCCACCCGGCGATCCGAATTCCCTTCGCGCAACACCGGGTTCACCGCACTGCCCAAAACCTTGGCATAGCGATCTTTAATCGCCTTTTCTGCATCGGTGTTGGCTTCTTCGGGATAGTCAGGAATATCATACCCTTGTGACTGAAGCTCTTTAATCGCAGCCACCAATTGGGGCACCGATGCACTGATATTGGGCAACTTAATAATATTGGCTTCTGGCGTTTTGGCCAATTCACCCAACTCGGTTAATGCATCTGACTGTTTTTGTGCATCTGTTAACTTATCAGGGAAATTGGCAATAATGCGCCCAGAAAGCGAAATATCCTTTTTCTCAACCCCAATACCAGCCGCTTCGGTAAATGTTTGAATGATGGGCAACAAAGAATACGTTGCCAATGCGGGGGCTTCATCTGTCTCGGTATAAATAATTTTCGATGCCATCTTGTGTTCCTAATTTAGGGCAAAAATGCCAGGTCTAAAGAGGATAGGGGATTGACGCGCAAAAATGGAAATGCGCAAATCACAATCAGATTTGCGCACATGATTATACCAGAATGCAGTAAGGGAAGTCAAGCAGATAAATTCCTTTGCCTTATAATAAAACAACCGCAACTCAAGTACATCTGATTTATTTTGGTTTTTATGCTCAAAATAAAAACGACCGCTTAAAATGTTTTACGGTACGTGCCAAAGGTCGTCTCTTCAATCAACACCTTTCCATCTTGCATCAATGTCATGCCATGATGAACAAACGCCTGTGAAAGCACCCCTTTTTTACTGCGAATCAGGGCAAGTGCCGCATCACTATTCAAAGAACCACATTGATCAATCTGACGGTGTAACCCAGGTGTGCAGGCCACCACATCTTCTTCACCATCTGCCCACATCAAGCGAAAACCAAAGGCATGCCCCCCCTCTAAAGATTCAACTTCAAACTGCGGAGGTGTATCGCCAGAAAATGGCAAAAGCAAGCTACACAGGTTAACCGTGCGCCCCGCTTGGCCTTCTATGGCAAAAAGAGGTGCCGGGTGATAATTGCGTTTTTCATCGGGCAGCCATCCCCGCAAAGGATCTTTTTGCCCCTCATAGATGCAACAGGTCAGGTTTTGTGGGCCACTTAAGTTTTGAACCAGAATATTGGAATCAGCGCCTTGTGTCCAGGCACGTTTGTTTTGGGCATCCAGCACATGCCCACCCACAGGAAATTGCCAATGGGCACCAAATGGTTGGCCATTGCCATCGGTATGCAACGTATCAAAAACCAGCACACCCCGTTCTTTGAGCCAAACCAAAATGCGTTGATGCCGACCAAAAACGCCCACACCTTTGCCCTGTGACCACCCCCAGGTGTAGGTGCCCGGATAATAGCCGCCTTCATAAGCGGCAGCAAAAACAGCCACCTGATCATCCATATAATTGCTCATCAACACCGGATCGGCTTCCGTTTGACTCAACCCACCCACATGAATGGTATTGTGTGCAGGTGTGGTTTTGCCATGGGGGGCGTATGGATCGCTCATTTCATAAGAAAAAATACCCGGATCACACAACAGCATACGACCCCGCGCATACAGATTCACACTCAAACGCGAAAGATGGCAATGCCCGCCCCCCCAGCGCGTGGCATCAAAAATGATATAGGTCGCATCTTTATCCCAACCATCTCGCAAAAAAAGCTGGCCTGCACTTTCAAAATAACGCGACGGTTGGGCCATCAAATCCCTATTCGGATCATCTGCCAAACCGGCATCTTCAAGAAACTGTTGTCGCTTTTCAATAGCAGCAATTTTACCAGGCCCAGGCGTCCACACACCGCCATCGTGAATCCCACAACTGCCCCCATCAGGTGCCGTTGCATAAACCATATAATCCCACATACGGGCTGCGCGTTCTGTGTCAATATGCAAACCCAGGTCTGGACGTGCCTGACTCAAATACCACAACCGCGTATACAAATTGCACATCCAGCTGTGATAACTGCTGGGGTTGTGTTCTTCATGAGAACCATCGTCGTGAATTTGTCTGTAAAATGCTTCATTCAAATGCCGCACAGCAAAAGGTACATGGTGCGCCAAATCGGGCACAACCAACCCACAAAACAACAAACAATCCAAATGGCTGATGCGCCAATTGCCCACAGGTGCCAGATGACTTTCAAGACAGGCCAATTGCCCCTTAGATGATTCAATCATACGGGCAATCAAAGCATCGTCATAATGCCCACTCTTAGCAAAACTTGCCACAGTGCCCCACCAACCAGGTTGGGTACCCTGCCCCAAACGAATCGAAATATTCAGCGTATTGTCGCCTTTTGCAGGAGGGGTGTCTGCTGAATAATCGTGTTGATCAATCCAATCTTCAATCGTCGTTCTTGCAATTTCAGGCAGTGCTTCATCTTGTGTTTCATCATAAACAGCAGCCAAATGCTGAAGCCAAAAAAACCGATTCAACTGCGCTGGCCATTCCTGATGATGCACATGAGCACCTGTCCAATCAATATTTCGAATACCTGTTTCCACTTCTTGATGCCCATAAAAAAGAATAATGCCCTTTTTTAAAGCCTCCGCCCAACGTTGTGATGTCTCCGAATTGGTAGCAGGTTGCAAGTGGGTGTCTGCAAGTAAGGCATGATAATTTTGTGTGATGGTTTCAATAAGCGTTGCCATAAAAACAGCTCCATAAATCAAATGAAAAGATTTTCGCGGTCCATAAAATTCAGCCGCAGATCAATGCGCGTTTTTGGGATCTCCATTGACACCCCCATCAGATTGAGATGCCAAAATCTCGGGTGCCAAATCACCAATTGAAGCATCCAAACCTTCCATATCACCAGACACCACCCGTCCAGCAGATGCAGGTAAAGGCGTATCAAATTGATAGGTCGGATCAATTTTTTGCTGGCGCCAAATGGCGCGCATTTCGCGCCAAGCGCCTATTAAGGTGCGCGGTTTGGGCATATCACTGGCAATCTCTTGATGCAATTTCTTCAAACGATAACACGGCACACCCGCATACATATGATGTTCTGTATGCCAGTTCATGCGCCAATACAAAAACGTCGAAAGCGGATCCAATGTAATGGTGCGCACACATTGCCGAAAATCGGGCACATTGTCGCGCAACCCACAATGCATGGGCACCGCCACGATATAGCGCCAGAAGTTGGCCATGAAAAACGAAAACGTTGTTAAGACCGGCAACAGCCAGAAATTCAGCAACCCGCCCAGAACAATCATCCCCCCATGAAACAACAATATCAAACGCGACCAGTGAATGGCCTTTTTGCGCTCCTCAGGGCAATCGGCATACAACGCCTCCATCCACTCTTCACCAAACACGCTCGATGTTTGTGCCTCATTCACCGCATCAGCACCAGGAAAAATGCCGAGTGCCGTCATCACATGCTTTTTCAAAATAGGAATCAGCCCGTGAGACTCAAATCCCCCTGTCACATTAAAAGTCAACAACTGCAACAGATAAAACACATTCAAAGACGGATTTTTGGGAAGCGTCACCTCCCGATCACCCTCAGGGTGCAAGGTATACCGATGATGATAGGTATGACTCATGGCATAATCGTGAAAATTGTGCCAGGCCAATAAGCTATACACACGCAAAAAAAACTTATTTAACCACTTGGTTCGAAACACCGTGCCATGGCCCAACTCATGCACAGCCAACCCCAAAAACGACGTCACTGTGCCATGAGCAAACAAGGCACAGGCAAAACCGATCCACTGCTGTTGCACAAACAAATATGCCGCCAAAACACCTGTGCCAGCAAACAAAACCAAATGCCCCAAGGTTTGAAACCATCCCTGTAAATCACTGCGCCGACTCAATGCGCGCAACTGAGCACCGGGAATGGGGCACCGATACCATTCAACACGCAATGTATCGCGCACTTTTGCCAAGGGTTTATATGCCATAACAGCCTCCTGTTACAATAAGTTAAGGGCAGGCACAAGGCCTGCCCCAACAAAAGAACAGATCAGCAAAAAGATCTAAAAACAGAACGCAGGTGCAAAACCACAAGCCTATAACTTAAATTCCAAACTCTGTGGTTTTCTGGGCAATGGATTTTGGCGATGTGCTTCTTCCATCACCGCAATTTGTTTGCGCGTTTGCTCAGGTTTAATCAAGCGCTCAGCACCATTGACAAGCACATCATATACATTGTTGTAAAACCGCTCGGGGCCACTGGGCATCGATTCAAGTGTATAACCCACCGACCCAGACGTTGGCTCACCAAGCGTCCACGATTCTTCTGTATATTTGAGTTCTTCCCGTGGATATTTGCGATCAATAGACCACAGCCACATATCGTGTTTGGGTGCCGTATCGGGGTCAAAATATTTCCATTTGAGCTCGCGTGCCCCCCCAATGAGCCCTCCACAGGTACCACTTATGTTATAGGTATAAGGATCTGAGTAGGTATATAAGGAACTGATATCAATATCAATTTGAGGTGCTTTTCGCTCAGGATCCCACAATGTCATCGTAATATGATTCTCGGCATCCCCTTCAAATGGGTTACGGCAATCCATCCGACAAAATACCTCGGGCGTGTTTTCCCAGCCAAACAAACACAAAGCCTGATCCACCGCATGAGGGCCTGTGTTCAGCAAACTTCCCCCCCACAAATCTTGCCGCGTCTGCCAATCCCACCGTCGGCGGAAACCGCTCCAAGTAGATCGGATATGAACAATTTCACCCAAAACACCCGATGCAATCACTTCTTGAATTTTATCGAAAAATGGTTGCAACCGGTTATTTTGAAAAGGAAAAAACAGGCGGTTGTTCTTATCTGCCGCTTCGGTAATGCGATCAAAATCGGCCACCGTACGCGCATTGGGCTTTTCACAAATCACATGATAGCCTGCATTTAAAGCCGCAATACTGGCATCCACATGCAAAGGAGATGGCAGTGCATTCACAAAAAGATCAAACCCACCCTCTTCGAGCATCGGGCGCCAATCGCTGTACACCTTCTCCGCTTTGAGTTCTACCTCGGCATCTTCACGACGCTCAGGGAGTTGATCGGCCACAGATGCAATGGTAAACCGATCAAGATCTTGCATGAGCCGTTTTGAATGAATGTTATAACCGCTGCGCCCTTGGCCACCAACAGCAACGCGAATTTTGTCAGACATGGATGCTCCTTTTGGATAATAATAACATCATCACCTTATAAGTATCTGATTTTTAACCTCACACGCCCTTTAAGCGCCCCCATAGTATATAAAATATCATATCAAAACAAGCGATTTAAAAACCGCCTAAGAAGAAATAATAGGGCACAAAATATCGCTACTGAAACGCACATCAACTATATTATACGTAAACATTGTGACCACATTCAAAAAATGTGTTTGGCCAATAAAGCCAAAATCAAATATCCCAATAGGCGTTATCAAAGGAAAGCTTGGCCATGAGCCGCCAACCCCTTTTGGAAGTGCGAAAAAGTCTCCAAGTTGCGTAGTACAAATGAATGTAAACGATGGCCAAGCGGGTTTCACCGTGAACAGGCAAAACGACCTGCCCGAATACACATACCATACGCTCTAACGCAATGGAGTACACCACATGCGACTTATCAAAGAATTACCCGATCCATTTCTTTTAAAAAACGGCCAACGCGTTGCATCTATAAAAGACTGGCAAAAGCGCCGTGAAGAAATAAAAGACATGATGCTCAACATCCAATATGGCACCATGCCAGGTGCGCCAGAAGGTGTCTTTGCCACAACGCTTGAAACCGAAACATTCAAAAACGGTGAAACACGCGAAAAACTACGTCTTGAATTCACACCACAAAAAAGCCATCCCAACATCACATTTGGCGTTGACGTTACCATTTGGCGGCCCTCAGAACAAACCATCAAAAAACGAAAAGAGACCCTGCCTGCATTTGGCAAAAAAGGTCTCCCTGCACTCGTCTATGTGGGCAACAGAAAATTCGAAAGTCTCCTCAACAACGGCTACATGATCATCTGTTATGAAAACAACCAACTGGAACCCATGGAAATGGGCCATGCCATCGTTGGCCCCGCACGAACAGCCTATCAAGAACTCGAACCCAACACCTACTCATGGGGCTCTATATCCGTTTGGGCATGGGGTGGTTTGCGGGTTTTTGAATACGCTTTATCTTTACCCGAAATTGACAACAACCAAATCATAATCTCAGGCCATTCTCGCAACGGCAAAACCGCCTTGCTTGCAGGTGCTTTAGATGATCGCATCGCCCTTGTCAATCCCGCAGGATCAGGCTGTGCCGGAGCAGGATCTTATCTGGCTCTCGGTGACAAATGCGAAGACCTCGCCGCCCTCACCAGCCGAGAAAGATGGTGGGCCTGGACACATCCTCATTTCGAAAACTTTGTAGGAAAAGAAGAAGAACTGCCCTTTGACCAACACTTTCTCATGGGCCTTGTGGCGCCCCGCCCCCTCCTGCGCACCGAAGGCACCACCGACGAATGGGCAAACCCCGAGGGCACCTGTGTTTCCTTCTTGGCCACCGAACCCATTTATCATTTTTTAAACGTTCCCGAGCACAATGGCATTTACTTTCACGAAGGTGGTCATGACCACACCGAAGAAGATGCCGCCGCATTGGTCGCATTTGCAGATGCCTATTTTTTTAGAATGCCCACAACAACAAATTTTAAAACATTGCTACGAGATGAAACAGAATTCCCAATAAGCTTTTCTTGGACACACCCAACTTAAAGACAACCCAAACCAAGTTTATCCATAAAAAACGTCCAATAAAAAATGGCGGTGCCACTTCTGGCACTGCCAAACCATCATCAACCCGTAAAAACCAATGTTATCGCATTAGCGTACGTCTGTCTCCAAGCTTTCCATATAGGAACGCAGCACCGCATTCATCCGCGATTGATATCCCTTCCCCCTATTCTTGAACCAATCCAGCACATCGCTATCAATGCGAATCGTGACCGCTTTCTTAGATTGGGGAAAAACCACTTTGGCATTCTTCCAAAACTCGGGCCCAAGCTCTGCAATATCTGAGTAATCAATCTCGGAGTCAGGAATTGCCGCGATCTCCTCAAGTCTCTTCTTTGAAATGGGCATAATATCTCTTCCTTTCACGAACATTCGCTCTTCGAGCAGAAATAATACGAGTCTTTCGGTCACGTGGTGTATGGGCAACCACGAGCAGAACCACAACAGAATCACCAATTTCACCCACACTAATAAACCGAGGTTCCCCATAGTCTTGACGTGTATCTTCCCACATCAACACGAAACGCCCGAAGATCTCTTTAGCCTCTTCAAAACGAATTCCGTGTTTGTCTTGGTTCAACTGGTTTTTGTCCTCATCCCATTCGAATTCCATACTCAAAGTATACCGATAAAAGAATTATTTGTAAATACAATTGTATTTATTTCATAAAGGTGGCAACAACCACACTGAAGAAGATACCACCGCATTGGCTGCTTTAGCAGATGTACATTTTTTTTGACTTGTCATCTGCAACAAATTTCAAAACATTAACTACGAGACCCATCTGAATTTCCAAATGGCTTTTCTTGGACACACCCCACCTAAAGGCTTCCGATGATAAAAGTTGCAACAGCACAAAGCCATATCCAAAAAGAGGTCAAAGAAAATGGTGCAGAAATTTGCAGACTCATAAATCAAGCCGCCCATGAAGGTGCCGAGCTCATCCATTTTCCTGAAGGGGCTTTATCGGGTTACTCAAAAAATGAGGTCAAAAATTGGCAGGCATTTGACTGGCCAAATATCAGAGCCCAACTCGACCTCATCGCAAACTGCGCAAAAAAACGGGGTATCTGGGTTGTCCTTGGCTGCAGCCACCCTCTCTCACCACCCAACCGACCGCACAACAGTCTCTATGTGATTTCCAATCAAGGTAATGTGCATACCCGATATGACAAACAACTGTGTTCTTACAATGAAACGATGAACTGGTATACACCAGGGCAGAGTACCTGCGTCTTTGAAATAAAAGGCATTCGTTTTGGCTGTGCACTTTGTATTGAAATTCAATTTCCCGAACTGTTCCTTGACTATTTATCTCAAGACGTACACTGCATCTTATTTTCTGCTTATTCCGACAGCAATATGTTTAGCATCCAAGCGCAAGGTTATGCCGCAAGTTGTAGCAGTTGGATCAGTTACTCAATACCGACAGCCATGAGCCATACCACACCGAGTAAAATGATTGGCCCGTCTGGCGAGATTGTGAGCGAATGTCAAAAGGGCCACTCAGATATCACGACAAACACAATCGATTTGGATGCAAAGGAGTGGGACATTCCAATCAAAAAAGCAAGACCGT
This sequence comes from Candidatus Latescibacterota bacterium, assembly GCA_038279365.1. Taxonomy (GTDB): domain Bacteria; phylum Latescibacterota; class UBA2968; order UBA2968; family UBA2968; genus JABIFK01. The sequence goes on from JAYODI010000015.1 coordinate 64,852, forward strand.
GGCGAACCGAAGCCCGAGAAGGAAGCATTTACCGAACGCGATATGTTTCTGATGACCGCAGCACAAATAAGCAGACTTTTTAATGCCAAAAATTAATCCGTCCATTCGCCGTAAATAAACACACCCATAACGCATCGTTATTGGCAAATGACAACTTTTTAACAATACTGTGTACAAATATGAAAAATGAATTCACCGTCCAAGGACAAGCCGCCTTTCTCATATTGCCACCCAACCCAGACGCCGCGCAAGCCACGCCCTGGATCTGGTATGCCCCCACACTTCCGGGCCTGCCATCAGAAGCAGAAACGTGGATGTTCGATCAGTTCTTAGCCCAAGGCATTGCCATTGCTGGCATAGATGTCGGTGAGTCTTTTGGCAGCCCAAAAGGACGCGCCCTCTATTCTGCACTTTATCACACACTCACCCAAGAACATGGTTTATCCAAAAAGACCTGCCTCTTGGCCCGAAGCCGTGGTGGGCTTATGTTATACAACTGGGCAGTCGAAAACCCCGAATCCGTCGCATGTGTGGCGGGTATTTACCCTGTCTGCAACCTCACCAGTTACCCTGGCCTCCAACGTGCCTGCGGTGCTTATAACATGACAGAAGCACAACTATCAGACCAAATAACCAAACATAACCCCATTGACCGACTCGCCCCACTTGCAAAAGCAAAAGTGCCCATCTTTCACATTCACGGGGATATTGACGAAGTCGTTCCGCTCAATGAAAACTCAAAAGAACTGGCCAAGCGATATACCCAATTCGGTGGCGAAATAACACTCAAAACAATCCAAGACCAAGGTCACAACATGTGGTCAGGTTTCTTCCAATGCCAAGAGTTGGTCAATTTTATAATCACCCACACCGCATCTTTCTCAACTTCGTAAAAACGCATTTCAATAAACCCACATATTGTGAACCAATAACCTGGTTATAGGAAATGGACAAAATGAAACCCATCATCAAAACAACCTGCCTCATATTCATGTTTTTTATACCCCTTACGCTCGGTGCTCAAATAGACGATTTCAAAACCATAAAGGACAGGGTGGTCGCTGAACTCTTAAAATCCTCGGTCAATGACCGTCGCGTAGAAAGCATCGTCAACAAAATGAATGATGATGGCAGTTTTAATGACATCAATTATGAGGACTTGAGCAGAACAGCAGGATTTCCTCAGGGAAGACATACGTCTAATCTGGTTTACTTGGCAAAAGCATATCGAGACAAATCATCTGCATTTTTTAATCAAAAAGAGATAAAAGAAACCATTACATTGGGATTCAAATATTGGGTTGACAACGATTTTTTTGGCGACAACTGGCACAACAATCAAATAACAACACCCTCCAACTTGGTTAATTTGATGTTGCTTATCGGTGATGAGTTGCCAAAGGATCTCGTTGAAAAAGGGCAACCCATTATCGGCAGAGCTCACATGAAGGCATCAGGTGCGCGCCCCAGTGGCGACAGAATTGTCATTGCTGGCATTCTCGCAAAAAATCTCCTTTTTAAAGGGGATCGCACACAATTTGCTGAGATCATAAAGCTCATAGAAGGTGAAGTAAAATTCTCTACGGGCAGTCGAGGCATGCAACACGATTTTAGCTTTCATCACCGGCAAGACAGAGTCAACAACACCACATCATACGGCTATGGCAAATATGCCAATGCGTTTGGTGAATGGTCTTCTTATGTGGCAAAAACAGAATACGCCTTTTCAGTTGAAAAGATCAATCACCTCATCGACTATTATCTCGATGGCATATTCAAGCAACAAGTTTATGCCATCTATTCAGATGTGAGTGTTAAAAACAGAAGCATTACCCATAAGGCAAGATTTAGGCCACAAGGTACGCTTGAAATTGAGCGCTTGTTACAAAGCACAGATTATCGAAAAGATGAATTAGAGGAAGTCATCCGATTGCGAAAAGGAGAAACCAAACCCTCGCAGTCTTTTGCAAAATTCTTCTGGCAAACAGAGCACTTTGTGTTTCAACGGCCCAATTTTTATACCACGGTCAGAATGTTTTCAACCCGAAACAGAAACATGGAAGAACCTTATAATGGCCCAGGAAAACCCACGCACCACAGAGCCGATGGCACCAATTATTTGATGCGCAAAGGTGACGAGTATCACAACATCTGGCCCGTTTATGATTGGCAGAAAATTTCGGGCACAACCATCGTTCAGAAACCCGCATTACATCCACCTGAAGAAATTCAAAAAGAGGGTCTAACAGATTTTGTCGGTGCCGTTACCGATGGGTTATTGGGTGCCGTTGCTTTCGATTTTAAAAGCCCACATGATTTTGTGGAAGCCAAAAAAGCGTGGTTCTTTTTTGACGATGTGTATGTTTGTTTGGGTACCGACATCCAATCAAATCAAAGATTGCCCGTTTTCACAACCATCAACCAAGTTCTCATGCGAAGCGACGTGACAATATCGCAGAACGGTAAAATTGAAACCTTGTTAGAAGGTGACCGCGTTTTGGAAAACGTAAAATGGGTACACCAAGACCATGTTGGATATATTTTTCCAAAGCCTGAAACGATTTCTTTGTCAAACCAAATACAAACGGGACGTTGGTCAGACATTACAGATGAAAAGAACGTTTCGGATGAATTGGTGAGTGAGAAAGTATTTGCGATGTGGTTCGACCATGGCAAGCGCCCTAAAAATGCATCATACCATTACATCGTCGTGCCAGATGTAACCGAAACAGAAATGCGTGAAATGAGCAACGCCAATCACAACATACAAATTCTTGTCAACACACCCAACATACAAGGCGTGAAACATTCAAAACGCAATATCAGTCAACTGGCATTTTATAAAGCTGGAAAAGTTGAAATTTCAAATGACACAGCCGTCAGCATGGACAGTCAGGGAATGGCCATGATAAAAATGAGCGGAAACAAAATTGAGACATTATCCGTTTCAGACCCTTCGAGAAAATTGAATAGAATGACAATGACCGTTTCGGGTATCTATCATTCAAAAAGCGACAATTTTTTCACCATACCAAACAAAAAAGAGCACAACACCTTGATTGTGATTGATTTGCCACAGGGTGTTTATGCAGGAAAAAGCGTAACGATTGATATGTGACAACATTGGAAACACGATCGTATAAAACTCATGAATGGACGGAGTAAATACAATGACCCTCCCAGTATGCGACCCCCACTTTCACCTGTGGAACAACAAAGAACGCCTCAATCTCAACTTAGGCGAAAGCGTACAAAAAAACTTACCCATCTACATCGCCAAAGACTATGCCCAAGACATGGACACCTTGCCAGCCCCCTTAAAACGCGTCTCTGGTGTACACGTTGAAACCGTTGTCGGTCAAATGGAAGGTGGGTTTCCACTCGACACCGTAGAAGAAACAACGTGGGTCTGCAAACAACTTGCCCCCACCGAATCACAATATCCCTTTGCCATTGTCGGCCACGTGCACCTGGCCAAAGATATCGCATACAGCAACGATTTGTTGCAACAACACATCGAAGCATCCAACGGACGATTTCGCGGTGTGCGCATGATTCTCAACCATCACCCCAAAAACCCCGCACTCACCTGGCCCCAAGTTGAACACGGCAACTTTTTACTCAATCCCATTTTTGCAGAAAGCATCGCACTGCTCGGTCAAAAAAGCCTATCTTTTGACTTACAATGCAACCCCCATCAAATACAAGATGCCGTCAAAGTCTTTCAAAAACATCCCGAAACACGTATAATAGTCAACCACCTCGGCCTACTGCCCGACGGCGCAGATGAGACCACAGAGCAACTCTGGCATGAAGGTATGAAATCACTCTCAGACCTTCCGAACGTTTACATGAAACTCTCTATGCTCTTTTTTGCACAACACGGCTATCACCAAGACACAAACAAAGAAAACAAAATCAAAAACATGGTTCGAGAAGTGATCGATCTATTTGGCACAAACCGATGCATGTTTGCCAGCAACTATCCCGTAGACAAGTTGCAAGGTGTAAACATCAATATCCTTTACAGCCTCTTTCTCAAATGGACCGAAGACTTTTCACACACCGAACGCACCGCACTCTTTCACGACACCGCCGTTCACGCATACAGCCTTTAGTCAACACCCAAAACGATGGAGCAATAATGCCTTTTTGTATGGCCGAAACCACCCCCGACATCACAACACCCGAAATCACCATTGAAGACGAAACCAAATCTTTACACATCACACCTTGGAATACGGTTCTTCTCAATGACAATGACCATACCTATGAGTATGTCATTCGTATGCTGTGTAAAATCATTGGCGTGCACCCAAATGTCGCACGCAAAATGGCCACCGAAGTTGACACAGCAGGTCGTGTGATTGTCTTCACCGGCTCTCGTGAACGCTGCGAACTCATTCAACAACAAATTCACAACTGGGGAGCCGATCCGCTCATTCCGTGGTGTAAAGGATCTATGAGCGCGGTGATTGAAGAAGCTGCGTAAAAAGAAAAAAGGGATTTACGTTTTATGACGTAAATCCCTTTTTTTATTTACATACCCTCAAGCAGACCCTTTCGGCCAAATTCAAATCTTCACCTGTGCCTCTATATAAGATCGCAAAACAGCATTCATTTTTGACTGATAATCTTCTGCCTGCCCTTTAAACCAGTTGATAACATCATTATCCAACTGCACCAAATTATCAGCGTGCGGTCGCACAACTTCTATACGGTTAAATTGAAAATTTTCCAAAAAAACGGTATCAGGATCGTCTTTCACCGCTTGCGCAATCTCTGTATCCGTCAATCCTTCGAGACGTTCCAAATCTGTTCCGTTTTCCGTGATCTTACCCGAAGAAATCTTGGTATTTTCGCCGTTCATTTTGACTTGCCCTTCTCGCAGAAATAAGACGTATTTTTTCATCACGAATGGTATAGATAACAGTAATCTCAATATGGTCTAAAAGACCAATTTCTAAAACCCTTGTTTCCCCATATGCTTGATCATTCACAAACTGACAGACAGGCAATTTAAAAATTTCTTTTGCATCAGAAAAATGAATACCGTGTTTGCCAATGTTACTCTGGTTTTTAGCTTCATCCCATTCAAATAGCATGCAACCATATTCCTAACAAAATATAGGTTATTCTTCACATAACTCAAGCCTGTTTCTTCATTCTGCAAAATGAACATTTTATTCATATAAGTGAAAAAAATGATTCATCTTCCGTTGATATTTCATACAAACCATCGGCATATCTATTGAATGCATCCCTGTCTAAAGGTCACGTCAATAAGGGTTTGGAGACTTGAAAACAGCGAAAAGTTTATCTTTACCTCCCAAATAATTAGCACACATTGTGCCAATTCATTCATCAAGTAGATTAAAAAATCAAGATTTTAAAATTGATTTTCTTTATCTTGGATAATCATTGAAAGAACATCTCAACCTTTTAAACAGAAAGACAAACCATGTCTAACCTCATTCTCAACACCGATGTCGAACGCGGCACCATCAACAAACACATCTACGGTCACTTTGCCGAACACCTCGGTCGTTGTATTTACAACGGCATTTATGTGGGTGAAGATTCCAAAATCCCAAACACACGTGGCATTCGTAACGACATTGTCGCGGCACTCAAGCACATCAACATTCCCAACCTGCGATGGCCTGGTGGTTGTTTTGCCGATGAATACCATTGGAAAGACGGCATTGGTCCCAAAAGCCAACGCCCAAGTATGGTCAACACCCACTGGGGTGGCGTAACCGAAAACAACCACTTTGGCACCCATGAATTTATGGACCTGTGTGAACAACTCGAATGTGAACCTTACATTTGTGGCAACGTGGGCAGTGGCACCGTGCACGAAATGCAACAATGGGTCGAATACATCACCTTTGATGGTGTCAACCCCATGGCCGACTTGCGAAAAGAAAACGGACACCCTGATGCTTGGCCCCTTAAATATTGGGGCGTGGGCAACGAAAACTGGGGCTGTGGGGGCAGTATGCGTGCAGAATATTATGCCGATGAATACCGTCGCTACCAAACCTACGTGCGCAACTTTGGCGACAACCACATTTACAAAATAGCCTGTGGCCCCAATGTAGACGATTATCACTGGACCGAAGTCATGATGAAAAACACCCGACGCGGTGACCGTCACATGATGAACGGGCTTGCACTTCACTACTACACCAACTTCCGTGAATCGGCCACACAGTTCAATGAAGACGAGTGGTTCATTGTGCTCAAAAAAGCACTTTACATGGACGATCTCATCACCCGTCACAGCGCCATTATGGATCAATATGACCCTCAAAAACGCGTGGCCCTCATCGTAGACGAATGGGGCACATGGTACAAAGTAGAACCCGACACCAACCCTCGCTTTCTCTACCAACAAAACTCACTGCGCGATGCACTGGTTGCGGCACTCCATTTTCACATCTTTCACAACCACAACGACCGCGTACACATGGCCAACATCGCACAAACCGTCAACGTGCTCCAATCCATGATTCTCACCCAAGATGAAAAAATGTTGCTCACGCCCACCTATCATGTCTTTGATATGTTCAAAGTACACCAAGACGCCACACAAGTAGATGTCTACCTTCAAACAGGCAACTACACCTACAATGGAGATTCCATCCCTCAAGTCAGTGCGTCTGCCTCAAAAAATTCACAAGGCCAAGTGCATCTCTCATTGTGCAACACCGATCCCAACAATGCCGTTACCGTCACCTGTGCGGTGCGCGGCCTGAATCCCAAATCGGCCACAGGACAAGTGCTCACAGCCGACACCATCACAGCACACAACACATTTGATGAACCAGAGCAAATCAAACCCACTGCATTTAATGGCGCGACCATCAACGGCAATGACCTCTCCATCTCATTGCCAGCAAAATCTGTGGTGGTACTGCAACTCACATAAGTGTAAACAGCACATGACAGTCGCTTTTTCGCGTGCTGAAAATAGATCACAAAAAAGGGCTGACACACGTAACGTGTCAGCCCTTTTTATATTTCATTAAAAACCCAAACAATGGGCAATCTGTCTTCAGCTTCCTATTCACAACAATAAAAAGACAGATGGCCACAAATCATTTTGAGTTAGATGACCATCAACAATCAACAGATCCCACGCATTTTATAGGTTACAACATAACCCATACAATCTTTCCACCTACTCTTCGACAGGCACGTCACCACGCCATTTGTCAAATGTTTCAACCAACTCAAAAAAGTGTTTCATATCTGTATAATTGCGCTCCCAAGTCGTGTACATCATTCCCAAGACATTGGGTGTTCCTTCAGAAAGGGTTAACCAACGCGACACGTTGCGTTTCAGTCGTTCTTCATTTTGCGCATCGTAATACCCACACAAAACCTGGGCATTGCCACGCTCGGCAAAAAATGCCAACGCCTCTTTTTCACGTGCGTACCAATTCATCACAATCACATCTTTTGGTAAACCCTCCCAAGCACCATCCCAATTACCGTTTGTCAAATAATAGTATTCTTTTCGCTTTTCAAAAGGGCTTGCATTGTGATAAGGTGTAAACATATCGGACCACGTATAAATTCGGGCATCAGGTGCCTGTGCCTGAATAATCTCATACCCCTTTTGAATATGCGCCGCCAACGTCACACCGGGTTTTACATGTGGCTTTTCCCAGCCCCCTACCCGAATCTCATCATAATTCATAAAAAGTTCTGTTGGTTGCCACACCTTCAAACACAATTCAATATCGCGCACCATCAAATCAAAAACCGCTGGATCTTCAAGCGAAATCACATCTTGCTCGTCTAACACCCGATAAGCATGAAAAAACGAAACATGTAACGTCTGCCCGTTTTTGATTCGCGACTTTTTAGTCAACACAATCACAGGTGCATCGTGATCCATTGTCATCTCACCTTCTGTGGACACAATCACCGGATCGTAAATCGGTTCAAAATCTCGCCCTTCTTCATACACCACTTTCCCATCTTCATTGGTCACCACCAGCGGCGTTAATTTTCGCCGCAACACCATCAGCAAACCCGTCGGTTCAATTTTCAACCCATCAACCATCCCATCGGCCTGAATCTTTAACCCCAACGAATCGGCCTCCAACGAATTAAATGTACCTGTCACACGAAACCGTTCACCCACTTCGACCACACGCGGGTGCCCACGCATATGTCGGCGATGCGCAGAATTTACCGAAATCACCCGACTCATCCGCTCAGGCTTTTGCGTCACAAAAAACGTAATCCGATAATGTGTAAATGGGCGCACCTTGAGGGGACCACTGTGTGTCGAATCCAAACCCGACAAATCGGGTGCAAGAGACACATCGGGCATCGCCTTGCCATTGGCCACCACAAATGGCATCTGCTTCACAGGCAAACCCGCCGCCAAGTTGCGGTTGAAACCCAAATACCGTCCCGAATATCCAAAGGGATACACCGCTGGCACAATCGTCAACTCCAAAGTTTTTGCCACCTCACGAACCTTATTAACCCGTGCTATATAAACCGGGTCATCTGCCTCACGCAAATACCGTCCCTCATTAATCAATATATGTGTGCATCCCACATCCTTCGACTGCTTCAAAATATCAATAAACTGATCCACACCTTCATCACTGCTCATATTGGGCCGCACATAATTCCACCGCTGTTCATACGATTCGGCCTGAACAGAGAAACCCAACATAAACATCAAAAATGCCAGAATAAATTGCACGGGAACAACTCCTTTTATTTATCAAATGATCACAAAAAATATGCCCGACATCTGGGAGACGTATTATATTTGTTCCGTTCAAATCATGCCACCCTTTTTATACGCGACTCGTAAAAGGCGGATAATCATGAAAACCACATCCAAAATTATGTTTAAACACATTGGAATGGCATTAGGTGCTTATTGGGTTGTTATCTTAATGATCACAGGGTTTTACCAAAGAACAACCGAAGTAACAGGAACCGCCGCAATTGTAGCAGCAATTTTTACCGGTCACCTCATCCTGGCAGTACGAGAAGCCTACCAAAAAGGCAAACAAGACGCAGAAGAAAACAGTGATAAAAAAACGTACGTAACGAAAACAAACTCATGACCAACACCTCAAACGACACCGAATCGTCTTCTATCAGCACCCACAACAAGATGATCCTACCCAAATCCTTTTACTTCTTCTACTACGCCGCAGGTGCTTCACTCTTTCCATTTCTCGTTCTTTATTACCACGAACTCGGTTTATCGGGGCGAGAAATCGCTTGGCTTATGGCCATTACCCCCTTCACGGCGCTTTTTAGTGCCTCACTCTGGGGGGCCATTGCCGATGCCACACAACGCCACCGCCAACTGCTCCTTGTTGCCATCATCGGCGTAATGGGCAGCGCGCTCACCCTCTCGGCAACCACCACATTTGCCACACTCTTACCCGTTGTGGCAACCTTCGCGTTTTTTATGGCCCCCATTATTCCCTTGGTTGACAACTCTGTGCTCGAAGCATTGGGTGAAAATCGAAGTCGCTATGGGCGCATTCGCCTTTGGGGCGCACTCGGGTGGGGCATCACCGCATCCATTCTCGGTCGCCTCACCCAAACATTTGGCCTTTCTTATTCATTTTACGGATACGCATTGTTAATGATCAGCTGTTTCATCATTGCCACACGTCTGCCCATTTCTCACGTTCACATTGGTCAAAAATTTACACACGGCCTCAAACAACTCTTGGGCAATACCCAATGGCTGCTTTTTCTCATTACCCTGTTAATCAGCGGCATTGGTTTATCAACCGCCCACAGCTATTTATTTCTTTATTTAGAAGGCCTTGGGGCCTCCAAATCGCTCATGGGCCTGTCTCTTGCCGTTGCCACAATCAGTGAACTCTTCATCTTCTTTTATGCAGGCCGCCTCCTCGACCGCTGGGGCACACGCAAAATACTCATCACCACACTCATTGCCCACGTCATTCGCCTCATGGGGTATGCCTTCGCCCAAACACCCGAACAGGTGCTCTTCATCCAATTGTTGCACGGCCCCACATTTTCATTAATTTGGGTAGCCGGTGTTTCATATGCCAACCAAATGGCTCCCAAAGGCATGGGTGCAACCGCACAAGGTCTTTTATCTGCCGTTTATTTTGGCATGGGCGCAACAGGAGGTGGCATTATCGGTGGTTACTTATACGAATCCATCGGCTTGTCTCAAATGTATTTCTGGGCAGGCATTTGGGTTTCGGGTGGCCTCATACTCTTTACAATATTTGGCAAAAAAACAAACCCCACACAAATCGATTAAATAGGAGCAACTATGGCAAACTGTTTGACAGCAGAAGAAATTGAACGTTTTCACGAAGAAGGATTTCTCCTCTTTGAAAGCTTGTTAGATGCCGATCATTGCAAACGCTTGGCCAACGATGTAGACCGCCTCGAAGCAGACCGCGCAAAAGATGAACGCCCCATGGTCATCACCTACAAAGAATTGGGCTTGCTGACTTCCGAACCCAAAGTCATGGATCGCGTTGAAGATCTGATGGGCTCACACTTTGCCCTGCACCACATTCATGCCGTGCGTCAAGACCCTGGGGCACGTGAATCGCGTTGGCACCAAGACTATGAGCAAAGCCCCCAAACCAACCGCTCACACCTCATGGTTCACGTTTTCTTTTATCTCAACGGCCTCAATGGCGAAGTGGGCGACCTCCTCGTATTGCCCAAATCGCACAAAACCGTGACCGCCAACAACGCGTTTGGCATATTTGGCACCCAAGACTTGCCCGGCTCGCTCACCTTTGACAATCTGCCACCCGGCTCTGCCGTCATTGTGCACTCGGCCGTTCAACATGCCCGCCGTGCCAAACCCGGTGGTGAAAACAGCCCGCGTTATTTCATCGACTCGTCTTATTGCCAAAAAGGGGTCTTGTGGCCCGCCTATCGCAACCAAGCAGAAATCAACGACACCGCACTCAAAATGGGCTTAGACCGCAACGGGCGATATGACTTTGTGTATGACACCAGCAACTTTTTTAATCGCAGAGAATACCACGACATTCTCGAAGAAAAAAACAACGGCAGTTTGGCCCTTCAACTCAAAGACTGAAAGATCCCTTGCCCATGAAGATTCTTGTAACAGGTGCCACAGGCAAAGTCGGCAGCACCTTTATCAATCGCTTCTTAAACGATCCCAAACACAAAAACGCCACCGTGCGTGCCTTTTGTCACAACCGCGTGCTCGCCCCACAAGACCGTCTCGAAATAGCACGTGGTGATATGGCCAACCAAAACGACGTCAATGCCGCAATGGACGGTGTGACACACGTGCTTCACTTGGCCACCTGCAAAGAAACGCCCGACAGCGTCATGGACGTCACCGTGAAAGGCCTCTTTTGGTTGCTCGAAGCCTGCCGAGAAAGCGACACTTTCAAACAGTTCATTCTCATTGGTGGCGATGCAGGCATGGGGCACTTTGTTTATCCCCATCCTGTGCCTGTTACCGAACAACAAAAACACAGCCCCTACAAAGGCTGTTACGCACTTTCTAAAGTGCTCGAAGAAGTCTTGCTCGAACAATATTACATTCAATACAATCTCAATGGGTGTTGCTTGCGTGCCCCTTGGATTATGGAAAAAGACGACTTCAAATACACCTTCTCTTTTGGCGACGATATTTTTGGCGGCCCAAAATGGAGCGAATTTGTAAGCCCCGAAGAAGCCAAAACTTACCAAGCTTCAAGTACCATTCCCATTATGCTCGATGAAAATGACAACCCCGTGCAACGCAACTTCGTTCACGTCAACGACCTCATCGAAGCCGTCTTGTGCGCCCTCGATCACCCCAAAGCACACCAACAACTTTTTAACATTTGTATGGACGAACCCGTCAACTATCAGCACGTTGCCGATCATCTCAAAAAGACGCGCAACTTGCCCAACATCAAAATTCGCACGCCCTTTCACAGCACCTGGCTCGACAACACCAAAGCCAAATTCCTACTCGGTTGGCGGCCACAATATGATCTCACACGTCTTGTGGATGAATCTTGGAATTACGAACGTTCACCCGATGACCCACGTAAAATTTGGTATCCGGGGTAATTCAGTCACAAGTCT
>JAYODI010000015.1:77059-78889 GCA_038279365.1 Candidatus Latescibacterota bacterium
GACTTCACCTACAACGAACTCGACATTCCTTATTACCTCGCGCACTTCAAACAATTTGCCGAATCGGTTTTGCTCGACGGCCCAGATCGCGGGTTTATCAACATTTCCGTTTGGCGCGCACCAAAAGACAACGTGCCACACAACGCACGCATTATGGAAAATTGTTTGTCGCTCATCTTCTTTTACTGCACAGACCGCCCGTGGAATCTGTATTACAATCACCCAGCCGTTAAAGAACGCCTCGAAGCCGCCCTCACTTTTTGGTGCAACATTCAAGGCCCCAACGGTCACTTTAGCGAATACGGCCCCGAAAAATGGAACCTTGCCGCCACAGCCTTTGCCACCAAATTTATGGGCCAAGGGCTTCAGCTTCTTCACGAAAACCCAACCATCGACCCCGACTTGCACAAACGCGTCATTGAAACAGATCGCAAAGCACTCCACACCGTATTCACCGACGAAGCCTTCCAAACCCACGGCAAAAGCTTCACCAACCAATACGCCAACGCCTGGGGCGGTGCACTGGCGTATTTAAACCTCTACCCAAATTCAGAAATCGAATCCCTCTTTGACCAACGCCTTCAAGAAAGCCTCACCAAATTTCAAAGCCCCGTCGGTTACTTCTACGAAAAAGACGGTCCCGACTGGGGCTATTTTTTAGGCACCCACCACAGCGACATTCACGCCGCTTGGCATTACAGTCACAAAACCGACCGTGCCAAAATCTTTATTGAAAAAGAACAGCGCTGGTACGACTGGCTCTCCTACAACGCCGTGCGCGAACCCGATGGGTCGGGCTTCACACTCAACCGCGCCATTGAAACCCGTCAAAAAACAGCCTTCCTCGAAGAATACCGCGCCAACATCGGTGGCCCCGAAAGCAAGTCATCGGGCAACCTCAAAACCACCGCATTGGGCGAACACGTCACATTGGCCCGCGCTTTTGGTCGCAGCACCTCAGCGTGTGAACAAGACATTCTCAATGCACGCAAACGCCTCGAAGCCAGCTGGCCTAATGTTGCACCATTGGCCCTTGGAGAATTTTGGTCTTACACACCCTACACCTTTTTGCACCGCGAACACATCGAGTGGCATCCGTCAACCGAACAAAAAGAAACAGCCACCAAACAACTGCCTTATATAGTCCGCGACACTTTCACACACCAACGCACCGACAGCCGACACCCCGTCACGTTCACCTACATTCGCCGTCCCAATTACTACGCCGCTTTCACCGCAGGCCATCACCTAAGCCCACAACAACGCTACGGTCTAGGCCTTTTGTACCACCCGCAAATTGGCTCCGTGCTTCAATCACAAACCAACACCACCGATGCAGCTTGGGGCACCTTGTTCAACGACACCCTCTGCGAAGCCAACACCGTCCAAACCCAATTCCAAATCGACAACACGCCCATCACACCCCAAACAGGCGCACACGATTTACCCAACGGCGATCTCACAGCCACCTACCCCCTGGGCGAAAACGGTCACAAAACCATTCAATTCACCAACGACAAAATCGAAATCACCGTGCAACACACAGGCGCATTTACCGAAACCATACCCCTGCTCACAAAACCGTCAGACACCTTACAAACACACAACAACCAACTCACACTTAAACGTGACAACGTCACACTCACCATCACCTCAGATCACCCCATCACAACCCAACAAACCGAACACACGTCCGGCAATCACACCGTTGTCACGGCCCAAATAGGTGCAGAAAACAGCCTGACCTATTGCCTATATTTTGTTTAAACCTTTTTTAAAACACCTCTTAAAAAGAAAAATTTACAAATCAGTTTTCAAAAACATAAATTT
>JAYODI010000099.1:0-18909 GCA_038279365.1 Candidatus Latescibacterota bacterium
TAAAAAAGAGTTAGAAGAAAATGAGCTTGTGAGTTGTTTTGAATCTCAAATTTGCCAAAAAATTGGCGAGTTGCGTTGGATATCGGAAAATGCTCGTATTGTAAGAGATGAGGAAGGGAATATTAAATATTATGAAGGTACGATTCAAGATATTACGCCGCGTCGGGTGGCACAAGAAGCACTTCAAAGAAACAAAGAAGAATTAGAATTGGCCAATCAACAACTGAAGCAAACCCAAACGCAAATGGTTCACCAAGAAAAGATGGCGGGGTTAGGGCAATTGGCTGCTGGCGTGGCGCATGAAATTAATAACCCTGTTGGATTCATTATGAGTAATCTTGGTACGTTGCGGGAATATGTTGATACATTTAAAGCCTTTTTTGAATCTTATGGACAACTTATTGGCGCGGTTAAAAATAAAGATGCTCAACTATTAAGATTAAAAATAGAAGAGATTGAAGCACTTAAAGATTCTGAAGATTTAGATTTTTTACTTGAAGATATTGAACAGCTATTAAATGAATCTGTTGATGGTGCTGTGCGTGTTAAAGATATTGTTTCTGGTTTAAGAAATTTTGCGCGTTTGGATGAGGCCGAAGTAAAAGAAGCTGATATTAATGAAGGTATTGAATCGACCCTTAAGGTAATTTGGAATGCCATCAAATACAAAGCGGAAGTGGTGAAAGAATTGGGCGATATTCCTCATTTGCTATGTTATCCGGCCCAATTGAACCAAGTGTTTATGAATTTGTTAACAAATGCAGCACAAGCTATGGATGAAAGAGGCAAAATAAATATTCGAACGTATGTGGCACATAAAAATATTTTTATTGAGATTAAGGACACTGGAAAAGGAATTCGACCAGAACATTTGGACAAACTGTTTGATCCGTTTTTTACAACCAAACCTGTGGGTACGGGTACGGGGTTAGGGCTTGCCATTTCCCATGGCATTATTGAAAAGCACAAGGGTAAGATTTCGGTGCAGAGTGAAGTGGGAAAAGGCACAACATTTACCATTTCATTACCCATTGAGGGAGGTGTTGAAAGTGAATAAAGTTGTTTTGTGTGTTGATGATGAAGAAAACGTGTTGTTTGCACTCCAACGTGAAATGAGTCGGGTGGCAGATCGGGTATTGATTGCTCAAAGTGGTGAAGAAGGTCTTGATATTTTAGGAGCTGAAGATGTATCTGTTGTGATATCAGACATGCGCATGCCCGAAATGGAGGGTGCCGAATTTCTCAAACATGTGCGGCAAGGATGGCCTGATATTTATCGTATTATGCTTACAGGTTATGCAGATTTGTCTACGATTACGGCTGGGGTAAATGAAGGGGAAATACATCGTTTTTTGGCAAAACCGTGGGATTCTCAGGCGCTTAGAGTTGCTGTGGAAATAGGTTTTGATCGGGTGCGCTTGGTGCGCGAAAATCGAATCTTGGCCGAACAATTGGAAATACAAAATGTGCAATTGCAAGACCTGAATGACCATTTGGAGGAGCGTGTTGCTGAGCGTACAGAACAATTGAAACACGCTTATGCTGAGCTTGCCCATAGTGAAAAACTATCGGCGGTGGGGCGGTTGGCTGCAGGTGTGGTTCACGAGGTGCTTAACCCGCTTACGGTGGCTACTGGACGGCTTGAGATGATGAAGATGGATGAAAAACTCAGCGTGGAGCATCAACGAAACTTGGGTATTGGTGTAGAGCAAATATTAAAAGCCGTGAAAATTTTAGATAATTTACGTGATTTTTCAAAACAACGTCCACCCGAACGGAGTTGGTTAGATATCAATTTGCTCATTTCAGATTCTGTTGATTTGCTTTCTTATGAATTCACAAAACACAAAATCAAAGTTTCAAAACATTTAGGCATTTTGAAACAAATCCGTATTGATAAAGATCAAATGGCGCAAATTTTTTTAAACTTATTTGGAAATGCTTTAGATGCCATGCAAGACGAAGGTCAGCTCGTTGTATCAACGGAATGGAAAGAATCCGATGGTCAGGAAGGGGTTGAGATTTACATTTCAGATACAGGAACAGGGATACCCGAAGAAAGTTTGACACGTATTTTTGACCCATTTTTTACATCAAAAAAAAATGGTACAGGCTTGGGTCTTTCAATATGTCAAGGTATCATTGAAAATCATGGTGGTACTATTACGGCTCAAAGTGTGCTGGGTGAGGGTACGACATTCCAAATTTGGTTACCTATTGGAAATGAGTAAAATGAATCTCAGACTTATTTGGGGTGATAATATGCCAGCAATTCGGTGAGGCCTTGTGTGAGTGTGTAGTCGGGGTGAAAACCCAATAGCGATTGTGTGTGCGAGATATCGGCCGATGAGTAACGAATGTCACCAGCGCGCTCGGGTTCAAATGTGGGCGCGATGTGTGTGCCTTGGATATTTTGAATGGTGTTGAGGAGGTCTAAGAGGGTAACGCTTTCACCTGTGGCAACATTAAATGCTTCGCCACCTTTTAGGTTGGGTGCATGCATGGCCAATAGATTGGCTTTGGCCACGTCTTTGACAAAGACAAAGTCGCGAGATTGTTTGCCATCGCCAAAAATGGTGATGGGATGGTTTTTTAAGACGCGATCTACGAATATTGAAATGACGCCCGAGTAAGATGATTTGGGATCTTGCCGTGGGCCATAAACGTTAAAGTAACGCAGTGCCACGACGGGTAAGCTGTAGAGTGTGGAGAAGATGTGTGCGTAATATTCTTTCCCGATTTTTGCAAGCGCATAAGGCGATTCTGGCTGGGGGCGCATCGTTTCTTTTTTGGGTAAGACTGGATCGTTTCCATAAATGGATGCCGAGCTGGCTAAGACCACCCGTTTGACGCCTGCATTTTGGGATGCTTCTAATACATTGAGGGTGCCGGTTAAGTTGATTTCGTGGTTGTCTCTGGGAAGCCTGACAGACTCAATGACCGATACCAGCGCGGCTTCATGAAAGACATAATCGACACCTTGCATGGCAGATGAAAGTGCATCACTGTCGCGTACATCGGCTTCGATGAAGGTGACGCGATTGAATAGGTGGGCAATGTTTTGGGTGTAGCCAGAAGATAGATTGTCGTAGATGCGTATTTCATGATCACCCTCTTCCAACAAGGCTTCGGCAATGTGTGAACCGATAAAACCTGCGCCACCTGTAATTAAATAAACAGCCATTTGACCTCACTTTTGTATGTGTCGTTTTTGGTAAGGCTTCAAGATATAGATAAATGAATAAAAATCAATTCCTACGTTATACAGGGATTGATTTGTTATAGAAAATAAAATAGGGATAAGTGGAAATTGTTGGTACAGTTCCTATGTTCTGTATTGACAATAGAGGATGAAATGTTTACTGTTTGGACACGTGTTTTAAATAGAAATTTAATTTGGTATGGATCATGCGCACGCAAAAAAAACTTATCACACTTGCTGTTATTTTGGTTGTTTCGGCATTTTTCGGTGTCTATGGTCATGCGGTTTTAGATGATCATGGTGCTGGAGAAGTGTGTGTTGTTTGTGTCTTTATGCAAACCGGTGGTGCACCCATTGGAGTTGTGTTTTCTCTCACATTGTTTCTCATTTCCTTCGCCTTGCGCGTTTCTGCTTTTTCCTTCCTTGCTGTTGTCCTTTCTATTGCCACACCTGGTCGTTCACCGCCTATTTCTTAATGTCACGTAAATGATGGTATTTGATACGATTTGCGTATGATGTTTGTGCTGTACGCAACTTGACAATATGTACGTGTGTCGAGTAGACTTTAAGAAACTAAGGCTAAACGTCATGTTACCCGCTTCTATGAACAAACAATCACTGGCCGTTAAGCTGGTGATGGTTCTGATGTTGTGCGCATTTTTTGCCGTTTCTTGGCATGGGTTTGCGGCAGAACATTTAGACCATGTCCATTTAACAGAACAATGCCAGATCTGTCATTGGTTGCAAACAGCCCTTTGGATAACTGTTTCTGCTACTGCTTTGTACGCGTGGTGTGTGTACGAACGCATACATATTTTTGCCTCTCTGTTGTTGCCTCTGTTTTCCCTCCAAAGTCCTTCTGGTCGGTCTCCTCCACGTTATTAAATCTTTCTCTTATTTTTTTGATAGGCCAACACACATAGTGTGTGTTGGGTGCTTGTGTACACCTGTACTCGGGAGAAGGTTTAATGATGAAGATCTTTCTATTTGTATTGCTCAGTGGGAGCATGTCTTCCATTTGGGCACAGTCTGTGGTGCCAACCCAGCAAGCATTGTCTGCGTGGTTGCAGACGCAAGGAAGTACAACTGCAACAGGTACTTCAACGGCATTTAATCCAGCAATTAGTGTGAATGGTTTGTTTTTGGGGTTCTACACATCGTCGCCCTTTTTGCGCCCGCCTGCTTTTGGTGATGCACATGATCACGAAGAGGAACTTGAGGAAGAAGGTCACGAGGGGGATCATGAAGAGGACGATGGGCATGCACATGCACATGGGTTGCCTGAAAGTTCGGGTCTTCAGGTACAAGAAGTGGAAGTGCGATTTAGCGCTGTTGTGGATGCCTATTTCAAAGCCGATATGACGTTGGCCATTCCGGGAACTGAGAATATTGAACTTGAAGAAGGTGTGCTTGAAACGATTTTTTTGCCCAGTGTGACGCTAAAAGCGGGTAAATTTTATGGCGCGTTAGGAAAACACAATAACCTGCATACCCATGCGTTTCCATTTGTGGATCCACCCATTGCCAACGAAAGGCTTTTGGGTGGAGAAGGGTTGAATGAGGTGGGGGTAGGGGCCAGTGTGTTGTTGCCTACAACGTGGTATTCGGAGTTTCAAGGGCAAGTGTTGAATGGTGATCACGCATTGTTTAACAGTACACGAGATCGCGATTTTGCGTATTTGGGGCGGTGGACAAATCTGTGGAATGTAAACGATAATGCAACGTTAGAGTTGGGTGGTTCTTATGTGTTTGGCAAAAATGAATTCACCAAATTTTCACAGGTTTGGGGTGGCGATGTGACGTTTAAGTGGCGACCTGCTCGACAGGTACGAGATCGCGGTTTGACCTTGCAGGCTGAGTATTTGCAGGCACGAGTGGATGATGGGGTTGATATTGAAAAAGTAGGGGGCATGTATGCACTGGTACAATACCAATTTGCCCGACGCTGGTGGGCACAGGCACGCTACGATGTGTTTGGTATCCCTAAGTTGGCGCCAACACGTGAATATCGTGTAAGTGGCTTGTTGACGCTGGCACCCAGTGAATTTTCGGCCATTCGGTTGCAATACAATTTGAATCGTGAAGCGGGGCAAAGCGTGCATCAATTGGCTTTGCAATTGAATTTTACAATGGGTGCGCATCCTGCTCATGCCTATTGATGATTCGGTCATCAAAGTGGGGAGATTGTTTCCCAACTTTGATGGGACATTTGAATTTGTGAAACATAATGATGCCATTGTACTATGACTTTGTGATAATCAGGAGTGTGACGATGAATCGCATGATTTTTGGGATTGTCTCATTTGTAATGATTTTAACTATGAATAGTGATGCAAAAATTCGGGTGGTGACCACCACGACCGATTTGGGAGCGATTGTGAAAGCTGTGGGTGGTGATGAGGTGGATGTTGAGGTGATTGCAAAAGGCTATCAAGACCCGCACTATGTGCAGGCCAAGCCGAGTTATATGCGACTCATGAATCGGGCAGATTTGTTGGTGTATGTGGGCATGGAACTTGAGGTGGGGTGGTTGCCTCTTTTGATTCAGGGTGCGCGCAACCCCAATATTGTGCCTGGTGCCATGGGGCATTTGGATGCATCGATTGGTATTCGACGCTTGGATGTGCCCACGGGGCAAGTGGATCGGTCGATGGGTGATGTGCATCCTGATGGCAACCCACACTATTGGCTTGATCCGCGAAATGGGATTGTGATTGCAAAAACTGTTGCTGAAAAATTAAGTGCATTGGAGCCCGACAAAGCCAATGTGTTTATGGCCAATTATAAAACTTTTCAGGCTGACTTAGAAGCGCGGATAGATACCTGGAAAAAGCAGTTGGCGCATTTTGAAGGACAAAAAATGGTCAGCTATCACAAGTTGTGGGTCTATTTATCTGATTGGTTGCAATTTGAGGTGGTGGATCAAGTAGAGAATAAAGCGGGTATTCCGCCGAGCCCGCGCCATTTGGCTGATTTGGTGGCACGCATGAAGTCTGAGCAGATCCGTTTGATTGTGTGTTCGAATTTTGTCGATACAAAGATTGCTCAGCGTGTGGCCGAGCGGTCACAGGCCAAGTTGGTTGTTTTACCTGCATCTGTTGGTGCTGTTTCGGGTGTGGAGACCTATGCCGATTTGTTTGATTATATTGTTGCGCAGTTGGGTTCGGTGAATGAGGAGATGTGATGAGTGATTTTTTATTTTTGATGGCGGCCCCTTTTGTGGCATGTTTGATTTTGGTAGGTATTCATGCCTATTTGGGGTTGCATGTGCTGGCTCGTGGTGTGATTTTTGTCGATTTGTCTTTGGCTCAAATTGCGGCATTTGGCAGTACGCTTGCTTTTTTGTTTGGATATGATTTGCACAGTGGTGCAGCGTATGTGATTTCGTTGGTTGCTACATTTGTTGGCGCAGGCGTGTTTGCTCTTACGCGCTTGCGCCATGCGCGTATTCCGCAGGAGGCGATTATTGGCATTGTATATGCCGTGTCGGCGGCAGCGGGTATTTTGGCCATTGATCGGGCCCCACATGGTGCCGAGCATGTGAAGCAGATGCTGGTGGGGTCTATTTTGTGGGTGACTTGGGTAGATGTGGCCAAAACAGCGGGGATTTATGCGCTTGTGGGTTTGTTTCACTGGGTGTTTCGCAATCGTTTTTTGGCCTTGTCGTTTGATGAAAACCGTGCGCATCGTGAAGGGTGGTCGGTACGTGGGTGGGATTTTTTATTTTATGCATCATTTGGTTTTGTGATTACCAGTTCTGTTGAAATTGCTGGGGTTTTACTGGTGTTTTCTTTTTTGGTGGTGCCTGCTGTATGTGCGGTATTGTTTTCAGAAGCAATCAGTACGCGTTTGTTTTTGGGGTGGGTCATTGGGTTTGTTGTGAGTGCGTTGGGGTGTTCGGCATCTTATGTTTTTGATTTGCCAACTGGGGCAACTGTGGTGTGTATGTTTGGCACTGTCTTGTTGGTATTGGCACTGTTTCGCAAAGTTTGGGTGTGAATTTGTACTTGTTCAAGTAGGGTTGCTCGGTATATTAAATATGTGAAACGTTGCCACATATTTTGAACATTTTAAGGGGATGATATTTATGCAACACGCACATGGTGAAGGCAAAGAAGCATTGGATATTTTGGAACACGGGGCACCTGTTGATGGACAACCTCAAAGCACCGATCGACGGTTGTACATGCAATTTCAAGCGTTTACAGGGGTTACCGAAACCGATGAGGTGATTGCGGTATTGGAAGGCAGCGGTTTGGATGCAGCACTTTATGTGGATGCAAATGATCCTTATGGCATTGGTGTGGTGTTTATGACCGAGTCTGCAGATGTTTTGGTGACCGATGTACGGGCACTGTTGAACAGTGAGCCATTTGATGTGTTGGATCATCGGCCTGAATTTACGATGCTGGGGCGTACGTATGCAACGGGTTATGAACCCGACTTGGAACATGCATTAATTGAACGTCCTAAGAGCAATGTGCTCAACCCTGATTGGCCGTGGGGCATTTGGTATCCATTGCGTCGCAATGGTGCTTTTGCTGGGTTAGATCACAAAGAGCAACGCCAGATTTTGATGGAACATGCGTCTATTGGTCGCGCATATGGGCGAGCGGGTTTTGCACACGATGTGCGGTTGGCGTGTTATGGTTTGGATGCCAATGACAATGATTTTGTGATTGGTCTTATTGGTGCAGAATTGTATCCGCTGTCGCGGGTTGTGCAAGATATGAGAAAGACACAACAAACGGCATTGTATGTCGATTCATTGGGGCCGTTTTTTGTGGGCAAGAAGATTTGGCAAAAGAAATAATGTGACAATCGATAGGAGCATGATGATGGAGTGGGGTTTTGACCTGCTCCATTTTATTTGATAAATACCCCGTTTGGTTTGCAACTAATTGTAGACTATGTTACACCTGATGGCTTGTGACTTGTGACTTGCGACTGAATTTAACTTGACGCTTGCTGTATTTTCATGTTATCAATAATCCATACTCTTTGACAAGGATTGATTATGATTCAGCGTCTTGAAACACTTTATTATCAGTGCTTGCGCCATGTTGAGCAAGATTTGGCAAACAGTCAAGTGTTGGTTGGGCCCAATGGCAGTGGGAAAACGACTTTTTTGGATGCGATTGCCTTTTTAAGCGACTTGGTTCGCGGCGGGCTTGATGAAGCGGTTTATCAACGGGTGAACGATGTACACGATTTGTTTTGGCTTCAAAAAGCAGATCGGTTTGAGCTTGCTGTGGAATTGGCAGTCCCCGAAGCCGAAGGCCGTTTGTTTGATGCACCAGAATATGTGCGTTGTCGTTATGAGGTTGCAATAGGCTTGATAGACGATACGGGCGAAGTGGGTATTTTGGGTGAAAAGGTTTTGTTGCTGGCCGATGCTGTGCGCGAAGAGGTGAGTGCGCAGGAGTCTTTGTTTCCGGTGGATGGACCCGCACCTAAGTCATTGTCTACACCGCGTGTGCGTGGAACAAAGACGATTGTGAATAAAGTGCCGGGTGGCAATGATAAATTTTATGATGAAACAGGTTCGGGGTGGGATCCTTCTTTTAAGTTGGGTGCGCGTCGATCTGCGTTGGCCAATTTGCCAGAAGACGAAACGCGGTTTCCGGTTGCTACGTGGCTGAAGCGTTTGTTGATAGATGATGTGTTGCGTTTGAATTTGGATGCCGAAAAATTAAAGCGACCTTGTCCACCTGGTTATGCACGGTCATTGATGGCAAATGGTGCCAATGTACCGTGGGTCATTGCTACCCTTAAAGACAAAGCTCCTGCGGCACATTTGGCTTGGGTGAACCATTTGCGCCGTGTGTTGCCGAGCTTGGCAACGGTTGATACGGTTGTGAGGTCTGAAGATCGACACTGTTATTTGGTGATGCACGACCAAAATGGATTGAAAGTGCCTTCTTGGATGTTATCTGATGGCACGTTGCGTTTGTTTGCGCTTACTTTGTTGTCTTATTTGCCTGATTTTTGTGGCATTTGTTTGATTGAAGAACCCGAAACGGGCTTGCACCCTGGGGCAGTTGAGACGGTTTTTAGATCGCTGAGTGCGGTGCCTCATGCACAGGTGTTGATGACCACGCATTCGCCTGTGATTTTGAATGTGGCACAGCCCGATCAGTTGTTGTGTTTTGCGCCGTCTGAGACTGGCGCTACGAAAATTGTTTTGGGTGAGTCGCATGAGAAGTTGAATGCGTGGCGCAGTCGCACAGATTTGAGTGCATTGTTTGGGGGTGGGGTTTTGAGGTAAGGCAGGCAGACGGCAGATGGCAAATGGCAGACGGCAAATGGCAAATGGCAGACGGCAAATGGCAAACGGCAAAAGGCAGACGAACCAACTGTTATTTGATTGCGTGATTTATTGGTTTTTTTGTTTCACTGATTTTAAAGGTTTCACGTTTGGCGTTTCACGTTTGGCGTTTCACGTTTGGCGTTTCACTGCTTTTATAAAACCCGTTGACAGTGGAGATGTTGCAGGATATATTATTTGCGTCAAATGACACAGCAAGCCGATGCAACTGGCGAATTCTCGGAATGAACCGAGGGGAAGCATTGGTGGTCAATATTAAGAGTCGGTCGCCTGGGCTCAATCCAAATTGTGGATTGGGTCTTTTTTTGTTTTGGGAATCAGCCGTCAGCATTTAGCAATCAGTTAAAATCTAACCATTCAAATATTGATGGTGGAATAATGGGTCACTTTTTTAGAAAGGATTTGTTTTATGCCACAGGGCGAACTCACATTGCGTTATGGTTGTAACCCACATCAATCATCTGCTCGGGTGTATCATGAATCTGGCACGTTGCCATTTGAGGTGCTCAACGGGTCTCCGGGGTATATCAATTTGCTTGATGCATTAAATTCGTGGCAGTTGGTGCGTGAGTTGAAGACGGTTTTGAAATTGCCTGCCGCGGCGTCTTTTAAGCATTTGAGTCCGGCGGGTGCGGCAGTGGCGGTGCCTTTGTCAGACACACTCAAAAAGGCTTATTTTGTCGATGATTTGGATCTTTCACCTTTGGCCACGGCTTATGCCCGTGCCCGTGGGGCAGATCGGTTGTCTTCGTTTGGTGATTGGATTGCGTTGAGTGAGGAGGTGGATGTTTCTACGGCCAAGTTGATTGGCCGCGAGGTCTCCGATGGCGTGATCGCACCGGCTTATGCGCCTGAAGCGCTTGAGATTTTGAGCAAGAAAAAAGGTGGGAAATATGTGGTGCTTCAAATGGATGAAGCATATACCCCTGCCAAAACAGAGAAGCGTGAAGTTTTTGGTGTGACGTTGGAGCAAACCATTAATGACAAGATGATTACGTCAGATCTGTTGAAGAATGTGGTTTCTGAGCGCAAAGATATTTCTGCCGATGCGGAACGAGATATGTTGGTGGCCACCATTGCGTTGAAATATACACAGTCGAATTCAATCTGCTTGGCATTGGATGGGCAGGTGATTGGCAATGGCGCAGGTCAGCAAAATCGATTGGCCTGTACAGACATCGCTGCAGGCAAAGCAGAAGCATGGTTTTTGCGCCAACATCCCGATATTTTGAACTTGAAGTTTAAGAAAGGGTTGAAGCGCCCTGAGAAGATCAATGCGATTGAGGCGTATTTGCGCGGTGATATGACACAACAAGAACGCGAACTTTGGGAGGCCAATTTTGCAGAGGTACCCGAGCCCTTAACGGCAGAAAAACGACGTGAATGGTTGGATCAGTTGAAAGATGTGGTGTTGAGTTCCGATGCGTTTATTCCTTTTCGCGACAATATTGACCGGGCTGTAAAAACGGGTGTGGGATATGTGGTTGAAACGGGTGGGTCTGCTCGCGATGGCGATGTGATTGCGGCGGCGAATGAATATGGGATGGTGCTGGTGTTGACCGGTATGCGTTTGTTTCATCATTGATACACGGGTTTCGTGTGGTGTCCGTAGGGTTTTCTAATCATCGATTTGATTGGGTTTTTGCCTTTTTCGTCCGTAGAACTTTCCTTATCATAGCACTGGGATGTATTCCGGTGCGGTTGATTGAGTAATTGCCGAATAGTTGTGCTTAATCATTTTTTTAAGTCCTGCACATACAGTGCAGGACTTTTTTTATTAAAACTTTAACGTAACGTTAAAAATGTGGTTGACTTTGACGTTACGTTAAAGTATATTTTTGACGTTGCGTTAAGGTTTATCTATCAAATGAGGTAACTTGTTGTGTCAGAAGAAAATAAAAATTTAATGCACATTGGCAAGTTGGCAAAAGCCGCTGGCACAACAACACGTACGGTGCGTTTTTATGAAGAAATGGGTTTGATCAAGCCCGAATGTCGAAGTGAAGGTGGGTTTCGATGTTATTGTCACGATCAGTTGACTCGGTTGCGTATGATATTGGGTTTAAAGGAGATGGCTTTTGATCTGGATCAGATCAAAGCCATTTTGTGCAAGCAAGATGTTCACGAAACAGGTGGTCAACTTGCACATTCTATTTTAGAAGATCTAAATGTTCAGCTTCAAGATGTGGATGCACAAATTGCCCATTTGCAATGTGTGCGTGACAAATTAACCCAAACGATTACGAGTATATGTGAGTGTTTGCCCTGTCACAGGCGTGTTGCAGAACGTCTTTGCACGGCCTGTTCGGTACTCAAAGAAACAAAATGTCAGTCTGTATCTTTCTTTCACCAGGTAGAACAAATAAATGGTTGAGTTTATTTAACGCAGTTAACTCAAACAAGCCGGTTTCGATTGGATAGAACCATGGAAAAGAAAAATAGAGTAGAAAAGGTAAAACCCTTTCGTGAAACAACAGACCTTTATTTGCGCGATATTCGAAAATACACACCGCTTTCGCGTGAAGAAGAAGCCAGCACACTCAATGCCGCTCGTAAGGGTGATGAACAAGCCTTGCACCATTTGGTGACGGCCAATTTGCGCTTTGTGGTGCGTGTGGCAGGTGAATATACGGGGCGGGGTTTACCGCTTTCCGATTTGATTGCCGAAGGCAATGTGGGTTTGATGCGTGCCACCAAAACATTCGACCCATCACGTGGGCATAAATTCATTACGTATGCGGTGTGGTGGATTCGACAGGCCATATTGTCGGCTCTTAATCGTCAAACACATCCTGTGGCATTTCCAGTGAATCAGTTGGATGATCGCGATGTGATTAACAAAACTGCTGGGGTTATGTCGCAACAATTGGAGCGCATGCCCGATGTGGAAGAAATTGCTGGTGCAACCGATTTTTCACCGCGCCGAGTACGCCGTGCTTTGGAAACCAGCCAAGCCTCCGTTTCATTTGATCGCCCGGTGTATGATGATGGTGCGCGGTTATATGCCGATGTTTTCCCAGACGATGCACCCGAGCCCGATGAGCTTGTTCACTCGGCATATTTGCAAAACCGTTTGCGCGAAAGTTTGGCCGAGTTGCCCGAGCGTGAGGCCGAGATCATCAACCGTTATTTTGGTTTGGATGTGGATGACTCTGAGTCGTTGGAGCAAGTGGGTAAACATTTTCATATCAGTCGTGAGCGTGTGCGTCAGCTCAAAGACCGCGCATTGAACCGTTTGCGTGAACACTTAGACTTGGAAGAGTCTTCGGTGGCATAAGCCAAGCAGTTGCCAGTTTGCAAGTCAGAAGGTTTTCGACTTGTGACTTGTAGACCTGAGACCTGTGACTATTTTTTTAAATTTGAGACCTATTTTTTTAATTGAAATACAGACGCCTCGTTCTATATTGGGAACGAGGCGTTTTTTATTTTATTTGAGGAGGTAAAAATGATTGTTGATACACATATTCATATTTATGACCCCACGCGCCCACAGGGGGTGCCATTTCCTGAAAAAGGCGATGTGTTGTATCGGCGTGTGTTACCCGAAGATTATAAAGCATTGGCGGTGCCAAAAGGGGTAACAGGCACGATTATCGTAGAGGCCAGTGTGTGGCCTGAAGACAATCAGTGGGTGTTGGATGTGATTGAAGATGATCCATTTGTGTTGGGTTTGGTGGGCAATTTGGATCCGCGGTCAGATGATTTTGGCAATTGGTTAGACAAACTTGCACCTTCTCCGTTGTTTTTGGGCATTCGTCCACGGACCTATCCGTGGGAGCGCGAAAACTTGGATGTGATGACAAAGGCATTTGAAAAGTTGGTGGCTTATGATTTGGAGTTGGATTCGGGCATCAGTGAAGGCACGATTGAAATTGCAAAGCGTTTGCCCGAGTTGCGCATTGTGATCAATCATTGTGGCAATATTCCAGCAGATGGCAATCCTGTAGACCCTGAAGGTTTGAAGCTGATGCAACGGGCGGCAGCTTGCCCGAATATTTTTTGTAAAGTATCGGGCCTGATGGATTTGCGTTGTAAGGTGAGACCCGCCCCTACAGATGTGGCATTTTATACACCCGTGTTGGATGCGTTGTGGGATATGTTTGGTGAAGACCGTGTGATTTATGGCAGTGATTGGCCCGTGCTGGATTATAGTGAGCGCACCTATGCCGACGCACAGGATATGGTGCATGCTTATTTTGCACAAAAAGGTGATGATGTTTTGGAAAAATACTTTTGGAAGAATGCCAAAAAGGCATATAAGTGGACAGATCGCAATTAAACATATGGGAATGGACGACATGGATATTGTGCCAACGGGTGGGGCATTGGGCGCCGAGATTGTGGGTGTGGATATACGGCATGAATTAGATGCTGAAACGGTTGCTTGCATTCGACAGGCGTTGTTGGATTATTGTGTGATTTATTTTCGCAACCAAACACTGAGTGATGTGGATCAAATTCGGTTTACCAATTATTTTGGTAAGGCAGTTGAACACGTGCGCAAGCAACGTGAGCGTGAGCACAAAGAGATCTTTTTGATTTCAAATGTGAAAGAAAACGGTGAAGAGATTGGGGCATTGGGCAGTCATGAGGTGTCTTTCCATTCGGATTTGTCTTATCTCAAACATCCCGGTACCATTTCGACGCTTTATGCAGTTGAGTTGCCATCGGTTGGTGGGGGCACGCAATGGTGTAATTGTTATGCGGCTTATGCGGCTTTGAACGCGGATATTAAAAAACGGCTGAAAGGTTTGCGTGCGGTTCACAGACATTATGTGGAAGAACAAAACCCACCTGAATGGATTGACCATCCTGTGGTGCGCACCCACCCAGAAACAGGGCGCAAGTCTTTGTATGTGGGACCCCATTTAACCAAATATATTGTGGGGATGGACCGCGATGACAGTGATGCATTGCTTGAGATGATTTATGACCATGTGTCTAAGCCCGAATTTTCTTGGACACACAAATGGCAATTGGGTGATTTGGTGATGTGGGACAATCGGCCAACGATGCATCGGCGTGAACCCTTTCCGGATACAGAGCGCAGGTTGATGAAGCGCACGCAGGTGTTTAATGGAGATGATGTACCGTTTGAATAGTGGGAAATGTTGTTGCTTGGATGGTTGGATTTTAGAATGATTGTCTGGCCATTGGATGGGGTTTTGGTCTCGTAGAAGACTGTAAACAAAAAGACCGACGCTCGTATTGAGGGTCGGTCTTTTTTTATCTTTTTGTTGGAATGATTATACTCTGTGTAAACGTATGCCCTTGGCATTTTTTTGGTCGGTCACCCAACGCTTACACCATTGATCAAAGTCGTCTTGCACCGAAGAGGGGTTTTCTTTGCTTTGTACAATAAACTCTGGCCAAAATGGACGTCCGGTGGGTGTGCCTGTTTTTTGAAAGCGGAGATCCATGCTCCAACGTACTTTGTCGGTATGATTGGCTTGTCCACGATGAGGGGTGTATGCACTCATAAAAAGGAGGTCGCCTCGTTTCATGACACAATCGATGGGTTCGATATGGGGCATCAGATCGGGTTTGATGCGGGTGCCCCCTTCGGGTTCGTGCTCCAATAGGCCCATGGAGACCACGCCGGGTAAGACTTGTATACAGCCTGTTTGGGCATCGACATCAACAAGGGGAATCCAGACGGTCAAAATTTCGGAGGCGTCGGCTTCTTCTTTGGTGACGCCTTGGTCTTGGTGCCAAGGCACTTGCATGGGTTGTTTGTCGCCCCGAATGGGCAGATATGGGCGAATGTGTTGAATGGGGCTAAGGGTGATTTCGGGGCCGACAATGCTTTCAACAGCAGACAAGAGGCGGGGGTTAAAAAAGAACTCGAACATGGGCTTGACACGGGCTTTCATAATGTCGAGTGTAGATGTGATGCGCCGAAAGTCATTGTAGACTTCATCACTGAGTTCATTGGCTATGGCCGCCAGACGATGGCTAAAAGGTTTGTCGTCATGGGTAGATTGAATGTGCCCTTCTTCGAGCAATTCTTGTGCTTTTTGGTTGATAAGTACATTGTAATCGTGTTCAACCGCATGAAAGTCTTCGTCTTTTAACGCGCCTTCGACAATGACGTATCCTTTGTCGCGAAAGTGATCAACTTGTTTTTGACTCAATGACATGGTGTATTCCTCTTTTTATTGTAAACCTAAGACGCGCCCATAAACTTGGGTGGCGCGCATTTTCAGGGACGTGTTGCGATCTTTCATGGCAACTTCAAGATAGGGCAAACCTGCACGGTCTCTGACCAGCCCCAATGATTTGATGATTTCAAGTTTGACGCTGAGGTCTTTTTCTGTGGTATATGCCCCACCCAAATAACGAGCGACATCGCGTTCTTTTTTACCAATTTCACCCAATGCATCTGCGGCGGCTTTGCGAATGGTGATGTCTTTGTCTTGGTTGGGACCTGTGAGTGCATCTGCCAAAGGATTGACGCTAAATTGCGTGCCAATTTTGCGCAACATTCTTACCGCTTCGAGGCGCACGCCCACCACTTTGTCTTTTGGGCGGCCATTTTGGGCATCGCCATTGAGTGCCAGGGCGATGTAAGGTACGGCAAATACGGTTCCTGCCCACCGAAGGGATTCGACAACGCGCATGCGCACGGTTTGATCAGGATCTGCAACGCCCACACCTAAAACTTCGAGGGCTTGCCGACCGGCCACTTCGCCCAACCCAATTGCAGCTTCAATACGTACGGCGGCCACTTTTTCGGTGCTGTCGTCCATGGCACGAATGGTTAAGAGGGCTGCCATGGGCCCACCAGCCAAGGACAAACCTTGAACGGCCTTGATTCGCACTGCGGGGTTGGGGTCAAAAAGTTGCAAATGAAGGGGTTGTAATTCGATGGGAACACCACCTGGTGTGGATACGACTTGGTTGTATTTTGCCCAAGTAGATGCGATGAGCTCATCGAGTGATTGTGCCTGTATGGGGTGTATACACAGAAGTAACAGCGCTGTACTGTGCAGTAAGCGGAATAAAAACGGTATGTAATTTTTTTTGTGTTTTGAAGACATGATCATGGTTTGTGTTTACGTTTGTGAAATGACAATGCGTGCAACACCTTTGACATTGGCACAGCGGTCATTGTGTTCTGGGATGAGCAGACGCAATGGTCCGCCAAAACTTACGGGTAAGGGTTGTGCATCTAATGCATAAATAAAGAGGCCTCTTTCTCGTACCAAAGACAGTGCAACGGATGAAGAAAACCGATCGTCATCGGCGTAGAAGGTTGCTTGGGCATGGGGAAGATCGGGAAGCAGAGCGCGTGCCCAAATGCCTTCTCCTTTGCGGTCGGGGATGATGGTGCTGATATCGGGAATTTGGTCTGATTGTATTTTAAAATCGTCAAAGTAAAGGGTTTTGATATCTTCCAAACCCTCTATGGTCAATATCGGCGTATTTTGTGTTCCCTTCAGTGCTGTTGATATGCGATCTTGCACCATTTCGATGAGGCGCGGGTCACAGCCCAAGGCATTGGCAAGGTGGATGCCCAGTTTGGGGTGTTGTTTTTGGACGACTTGAAGGCGCTTTTGTAGGTCTTTGAGTTGGTTGTCGGATAAGCCAATGGTGCAGGGAAAGACGATAATGTGTTCCAAATCGATGCAGGTGTGCAGGTGTTTTTCTATGTTTTGAAAATCACTTGCAATAACCCGCTGTGCCACTTGGTTTTCTTGCAATGTGTCGATAAATTGGTGCGATAAGGTTTCGCGGTTGTCGCTACAAACGATCAGTGCTGTTTTCATATTTAACAACATTCTTTCAGAAAGGGAAATATGCCACCCTTTGAATCTTTGCCGTTTTGGTATCAAACGATGTTGATCGTGTTTTCTGTGATCACGTTGGTGGTGGGCGGCTCTGTGTTTTGGCGTATGTTAAAGTCGGTTTTTGGTAAGGATAATGATAAGCAATAGTCACTGGTCTACAGGTCGCAGGTTACAAGTCTGGATCTTTGTTTTTGGACCTGCGACTTGCAGACCTGTGACATGAGACAGTTTTTATTTGAGTTCATCTCGCATATAATCGATGGCCATGAGTTCAAGTGCGTTCATAAGATACACATCACGTACTTCGCCTTCGAGTACGTCTGCCATTTGTTGGGCCAGTTTGGGTATTTCGGCTTCGACTTCGATGCGGGCTTGGTGAAAGTCATTGATGTTGCCATGTTTTTGTCGGTAGCTGTTGAGGGCGGCTCGAAAGATGGCCATAGCCAGTTTACGTGGGTCGCCATCTAAGGTGATGTCATTTGCCATTGGGATGCTCCATTTAGACAGCCATCATGGCTTTGATGGTGGGGTGGTGTTGGTAATTGATGAGTTCAAAGTCATCCATTTCAAAATCTTCTATGGATGATTGCCCGCGGTCTTTGATGTGTAGGTGGGGCAACGGGTAGGGTTTGCGAGAAAGTTGCTCTTTAACCGCGTCGAGATGGTTGAGATAGATGTGGGCATCGCCAAGCACATGGATGAATTCGTGTGGCACAAGGTTGGTGATTTTGGCGACCATGTGGAGCAAGACAGAATAGGATGCAATGTTGAGTGGTACACCTAAGAACATGTCGCAGGAACGTTGATACATTTGTAGGGAGAGTTTGTTTTCTGCGACATGGAATTGAAAGAAGTTGTGGCACGGGGGAAGAGCAACCACATCGAGGTCAATTTCGGCGGCATTCCAAGCGTTGACGAGGATGCGACGCGATTCGGGGTTGTGTTTGATGAGGTCGATGGCATCTTGGAGTTGGTCAACAACTTTGCCATTGGCTCCTTGCCATTTACGCCATTGCACGCCATAAATGCGCCCCATGCTGCCGTCGTTTTCTTCAAGCCCTAAACGATCTAAGTAGTCTTGGTAGTTGCCATCCCAGAGGCGGTTGCTTTTGAGCAAGGCTTTGAGGTCGTTGATGTTGTCGGAGCCTGAGGCAAACCAAAGCAGTTCTGAGAGCATCGATTTCCAAACCAAGCGTTTGGTGGTAACGGCGGGGAAACCGTCGGCCAGGTTGTAACGCGCTTGTAGACCAAAACATGAGAGGGTGCCGACACCGGTGCGGTCCCCTTTTTTTGTGCCGTGGTCGAGAACATATTGAAGTTGATCAAGGTAGGTTTGCATGGAAATTCCTGATTTAAAAATGTTGCGATAACGCGCAGTGTGTGATAGGGGGGTGGAGGAGCTCTATGGGGAGGAGGAACTGCGAATCAGCGGATCAGCGGATCAGCGGATCAGCGGATCAAAACCCGTTCGTCTATTCGTCTATTCGCCTATTCGTCTATTACTCGCTACGCTCGTGAACAGCAGGGCATCTACGGTGCGTTCTCTTCGAGAACTTGCGCTGCGCGCACCTGCAGGTTCGTCTATTCGT
>JAYODI010000100.1:0-18293 GCA_038279365.1 Candidatus Latescibacterota bacterium
ACTTGTATCTGTGCCGTATTGGCGAATCAGCCTTTCTGCCTCTTGATAGTGCGTAGAACCTATCCGAATCACGGCTATTTTTTGGCTTTTGATATCATTGGAGAACTGAGCGCGCACCTGTTGCAATGCTTCATCTGTATCAATTTCGTGCGTCAATCTCTTTTTTGAAAATGTAGCATGAATTTCGACAATTGTCAGCTCTGAGATAAAATGGCGTGCTTGTCCATCAAATAAAAGGTTTACAATCTCACTGCCTAACTCGGTATGATATCGCTTTACAAGTGCGCTGGAGTCATAGAAATAATTGGGCACTTAACGCCTGCCCTCTATGATATCATCTGAAAGTGAGCCAGGAATTTTAGACAGAATATTTCTTACATCATCCAATGTGACGTTGTCATCCGCATCTCTGGTATAATAATCCAGAACAGGTTGTTCCACCAACAAATCCTCGACATCCTCATACGATAATTCAGGAAGATCCGTTTCTGCGCTGGCCTTATTTCCCAAAAGGGTTTGACGAGCTGCATGCTCAAAGAATGCATCAACGTTTTTGTATGCACCCTCTTCAACTTTTTTTTGAACAAGCTTTTCAATTTCGGGGCTGAGTGTAATATTCAACTCATACCTCCTATGAAGATGTATTCCCAAACGATACGCCTGGACTCTTTTTGTTCGACTTATGTACGTAACAAATATGAGCAAGATCGAATCAAATTGCAAGACCAGATAAGAATAGAATTTCATGCTTTCAGTTCCCTGCCTACAAGCAGGTGCTTAAAAAGAACAACGGCTTACGTTTTTCACGTAAGCCGTTGTTTTTATTTATGGTCGGGGCGAGAGGATTCGAACCTCCGGCCCCCTGCTCCCAAAGCAGGTGCTCTACCGGACTGAGCCACGCCCCGACATTAAATCTTTATAAATCAATACATTAAGCAATACACATTCATAAACCAACTGGCATAAAGATACAAGAATACGGCAGTTAGGCAAGAAAAATGTCACTTCAGCCGTCTTACCAAGTTGGCTTTTTGGTGCGTGATCAAAACAAACATCAACCAAACTGTGGCAGATTGTTGCGTGGGTTTTCGGGTGGACCAAATGCTTGATAGGCCAAATTGAAATAACACTTCTGCTCGTCGGTCATTTGTGCAAACGCCTTGGCACTGGGGCGGCGCGGTTCTTGGGCATGGTAGATCGCAGCCCGATCATTAAACTTGTAGAACAACCCGTAACGTGGCGTATCATTTTGCCACGATGCAGCACCGTGTGCCAGCGTCTCGGTAAAGATAATGGCAGCTCCCTTGGGCGCGGCAACCTTGCGCACAAGCGGCCCATCTAATGCAAAGAGTTCTTTACGGTCTTCGCTTGGCACAGAGAAATCCGACTTGTGTGATCCTGGAATACAGGCAAACCCGCCATCTGCTTCACTGATATCTTGAAGCGCAATAGAAACAACCGTAAGACCCGTATAAATTTGACCGTTGTGAACGGCATACCGAAAGTTCACACGCCCACCCCGATGCCCACCGTGCATTTCAAATGGCGGGCACCCCTTGTGGCGCACAAAGCTATAACAACTCTCACAACGCAGTGCCGGTCCAATGATCTCCGTCAACACAGCGGTAATATCTGGTTGATTGATTAAGTTGATAAAAGGTTGACCCGCTTCATAAAGCCCAGCAACATTCTCCCAGGTGCCGTTTGCATCATAGCCATCGGGTGTCTTTGCCATGGGTTTGGCAAGCGATTTGATCTTGGCAATCGCTTCATCACACTCTGCGTGGCTCAAAACATTCTCTACGAGCAAATAGCCCTGAAGATCAAAAAGGTATTTCTGACGCTCTGTCATATTTATTTTCCATTTTTAGAGATACACAATTTGTTATTGCAAATACGGAATCAATCGCACAGCATGTATTGCTTGTCATCTATTCTGTTGTTTATTGCTTCATTCCAATAGCCCCATATCGTCCAACCCATCATTCCACCTGTTTTGTCGCAATGAAATCATCAATGGTCAAACACGCATCCAAATCTTTCAAAATCCCATTTTCAATGCTATATACCCAGCCATGAATAGACAAGTTCACGCCGTTTCGCCAAGCATTTTGTACAATGGTTGTGTTCGCAACATTTGTCACTTGCTCAATCACATTGAGTTCACACAGCAAATCAAGCTTCTCTTCGTGTTTTAAACCTTCCAATCGATCTGCATTAAAACGACCCACATCTTGCACATGGCGCAACCAATTGTCAATTAAACCGTGCACACGGTTTTCCAAGGCCGCCTGAATGCCACCACACCCATAATGCCCACAAACAATAATATGCTTCACCTTGAGTATTTCAACTGCAAACTGAATCACAGACAAACAATTGAGATCGGTATGCACC
Source organism: Candidatus Latescibacterota bacterium (assembly GCA_038279365.1). GTDB lineage: Bacteria > Latescibacterota > UBA2968 > UBA2968 > UBA2968 > JABIFK01. Next base: position 2,398 of record JAYODI010000100.1, read on the forward strand.
ACCACATTGGCAATGTTGCGATGCACAAAAACTTCGCCAGGAGGCAAATCGACAATCTGATTGGCAGGAACACGACTGTCCGAACAACCGATCCAAAGAATCTCAGGCAATTGTTGTTTAGACAACCCTAAAAAAAACTCAGGATCTTTTTCTTTAATGGCATTTGCCCAAGCCTGATTTCTTTCAAACAGATAACGCAAGGTTTTCAAAGCTCTGCAGACCTCTCCAATTTATACGGCGTTAAGAAAATTTTAAACGCGTCATTGCCACCCAAAACCAGCCCCTGTCACCAGATTGCCAAATCGTTTTTTCAATGACAAAACATAATATATCTATTTCTACAAACATTTGAAAAACCATTTTTGCCCCATCTCCCAGTAACCCTTCCCCAAAAGGGTGTTAAATGGGGTATATATAGTAAAGACACTGGATGACAAAGCACCTATTTCATTCAAAACCCGCTTCAAGGAGCGTGCCAAATGGCCAAACGGTTAAAAAGCAAAACCCAACAAAAGCAAGACCGCCGCATGAAATGGTGGCGAGAGGCCCGATTTGGTTTGTTCATTCACTGGGGGCTATATGCCATTCCTGCAGGCATTTGGAAAGGCAAAGAAATTCCTGGCATTGGCGAATGGATCCAAAAACGCGCCCACATTCCCGTTGTCGAATATGAAAAATTGGCCAAACAATTTAACCCCACCCAATTCAACGCCCAAGAATGGGTGCAAGTGGCCAAAGACGCAGGCATGAAATACCTCACCATCACATCCAAACACCACGATGGATTTGCCCTCTTTAAATCACACGCCAGCCCCTACAACATCGTAGATGCCACACCCTATGGCAAAGACATCATTGCCGACCTGGCAAAAGCCTGTCAAGAAGCCGGCATCAAACTTTGCTTCTACTACTCACAAAAACAAGACTGGCACCATCCACACGGCTCGGGCAACACCCTCGATTTTGACCCTACCAAACAAAACTTTAACCAATACATGCGAGAAAAAGGCCTGCCCCAAGTCAAAGAAATTCTTACACAATATGGCCCCATTGGCATGATTTGGTATGACACCCCACAAGACATCACACCGGCACAAACCCAAAAATTTGTTCTTGAAGTCTACAAACACCAACCCAACTGCTTGGTCAATGGCCGAGCAGGGCACGGTCTGGGCGACTATCAATCGATGGGTGACAACCTCATACCACCGGCGCGTGTTGACGGCGATTGGGAAACCCCTGCCACGCTCAACGACACATGGGGTTTTAAGAAAAACGATCACAACTTGAAACCTGTAGACGGCCTCATCAAACGTTTGGTCGATATTGTCAGCAAAGGTGGCAACTACCTCCTCAACGTGGGCCCAACTGCCGAAGGGCGCATTCCCAAACAGAGCATCACACGCCTCAAAAAAGTAGGCGACTGGCTCAAAATCAATGGCGATGCCATTTACGGTGCTTCGGCAAGCCCACATCCTTACGAATTCTCTTGGGGTGCCATCACCACCAAAGGGCGCAAACTTTACCTCAACATTTGGAATTGGCCCCAAGGCGACTTTACCCTCTATGGCCTTAAAAACAAAGTACGCAAAGCCTATTTGCTGGCCGATCCAAACCGTACGTCACTGGAGAAAGAGCAAACACACATCGCTCAAATGGACTTAGATGTGCTCACCCTTAAGCTTCCCAAAAAGAGACCCGACAAAATCGTCTCTGTTGTTGTGCTCGAAATCACGGGTGAGCCTGCAATGGACAAAACCCTATTACAAAATGCCGATGGTCGAATCCTACTTGAAGCGCACAATGGCCAAATAAAATCGCCCAAAACAGGGTCACAACTCATACGAGGCCGTTTTGGCACGATTGAAAACTGGTTCGCCACAAACCACCGTGTAACCTGGACCGTCAAAGTCGCCACCCCCGGAAACTACCAGGTCAACATCCTCACACAAACCGACCGCAACGGCCAATGGGAAGGCGGTCATCAGACCAAACTCACCCTGGGGCAAACGTCGATCACAGCAACACTCAAAGAACAAGAACGCCGTGACAACCCAAAAGCCAATTCAGACCTGCGCGATGTGGTTTCATCATTGGGGCAAATCACCATCAACAAACCCGGCACGCATGATATCACCTTGCGTATGGAAAAAATAATGAAGAAAAATGGCCTGGGCCCCAAATTGCGTGCCATACAATGCATACCGGTCTAAATCAACATACCACGTGACACCATGCAACAAAAACGCCCTCAACCAAGAGAAAAAACCATGACCGCTCAAGAAAGAGTCACAACTGTCCTCAATGGGGGCATACCTGACCGCGTCCCCTATCAAGATGCCTTTTGGGCCACCACCATTGAACGATGGCGCACCGAAGGGCTTCCGCAAAACACATCACCAGATGATTATTTTGGTTGTGAAATTGCCCATATCGGTGGTGACTACTCTCTCCAACTGCCCATTGAAACCTTAGAAAAAACGGATCACCACCACATCTATCGCGATGAAAACGGCGCGACCCGCAAAGACCTCAACACCGCCGATGGCTGGACGCCAGGCTGGCTCACATTTGCCATCAACAACCGCGACGACTGGCATCGCTTCAAAAAAAATGCACAATACCATCCCTCACGCATTCCCCAACACATCCAAAGCGCCTATCAAAAAGCACGCGACAAAGGCCAATTTGTCACCTTTGCCGCCCATGCATGTTTTCACCCCACGTGGCAAAAGATCGGCATGGAAAACATGCTGATGTTGCTCATTGAAGACCCCGATTTCATTACGGACATCTATGCCACACATGCCCAACTCATCATCGACCTCTACAACAACATCAAAGCCCTTGGCATTGCCTTCGACGGTGCTCGGCTGGCCGATGATTTGGGATATCGCAATGCCCCACTCATTTCACCCACCATGTATCGCGACCTTGTTTTGCCACACCACAAACGCCTGTGTGATCATTTTGCACAAGATGGCCTGAAAACCATCCTGCATTCAGACGGCGACGTGCGCCCTCTCATTCCCCATTTTCTCGATGCCGGATTTTCTGCCCTTCATCCTCTCGAAGTCAAAGCCAATCTCAATGTGCAAGATCTTAAACTCCGCTACGGGAATCGACTCGTCTTATTTGGCAATATTGATGCCCGTGCACTGGCCGGATCATATGAAGACATTGAAAATGAAATTTGCAACAAAGTAAACATCGGAAAAGAAAATGGCGGTTACATCTTTCACACCGATCATTCCGTGCCCAACGATGTTTCTTTTCACAATTATCAATTTGCTTGTAAAATGCTTCAAAAATATGGTCAATATGCCTGATTTCATTTTGACATCATATCCCACTTGACGAGACACAATAAATATGATACTTTTGCCATGTCACTCATACCCCCACAACTGAGGAGATCCCCATGACGCCACAGTTGCTCATATTTCTTGGCGCTGTTATTTATTTAAGCTGGGCACTTGTTCGCTATCTCAAAAGCCGCAACAACCCCAATGATCGACCCTTTATTGAAGTGCTTGATGATATTGCAGAACCCAAAGCACCCCCTCCAAAACAAAAAGCAAATAAAAAAGAATTGGACGGTGACAGCGAATGGCGCAAGCGTGTGCAAGCTGAAATTGAAGACTTAACCAAATAAATACCGCTCATAAGTTTTTCTTTAAAAACCCTGTACCCATAAACGTACAGGGTTTTTTTTGCCCTCCAAATTCTGCTTGCCCTCCCATCTTCCCCATCGTACGTTATCCCATCAATCGCACAGGGCATCCTCAACACCCTGATGACCCACATCACATCTTTCCGACTTTAGGTATTTCCATGGCAAAACACCTCATCATAGACGGCCACCTCGACATGGCCTTTAATGGCCTCTTTTATCGGCGTGACCTCACCCAATCGGTTTATGAACTGCGCAACCGAGAAGACAGCATACGCGGCGGTATTTCGGCACATCCCGATTCGCTCGAACGCCGCATGGGCCCGCGTCCCAAACACTTTACACCCACTGTTGCCTTGCCTGAAATGCGCAAAGGCAAAGTGGGTATTATGCTTTCTACCATTATGGCACGCGTGCAAAACCCCGCCGCCAACACCCACAATGCCGTGCGCACACAAGCCAATGCCTATGCCCGTGGACAATCGCACTTGGCCTATTATCGTGCGCTTGAGCGCAAAGGTGAAATCACGTTCATCAAATCCACAGCCGATTTGGATGCCTGTATTCAAGCGTGGGAAAACCCCACCGATGAAACACCCATTGGTCTGATCCTCACCATGGAAAGCGCCGACCCCATTTTGGGCCCAGACCAAGTATCCGAATGGTATGAAGCGGGTTTGCGTTCGGTGTCTCTCACCCACTTTGGGGCCAATTCTTATGGCCATGGCACAGGCACCGTGGGCGGGCTTTATCCTCCGGCATATCCATTAATGGACGCCTTGGCAAAAACCAATATCGCCATAGACCTCACCCACGCGGCAGATCTTGCCTTTTGGCATATTATGGACTATTGGAAAGGCCCCGTTCACGCCAGCCATTGCAACTGTCGTGCACTGGTGCCCGGACAACGCCATCTCACCGACGACATGATCAAAGCCATCACCAATCGTGGCGGCGTGATCGGCACCGTCTTTGCCGAACAAATGCTCAACCCCGCCTGGAACTGGGATGACCCAAGCACACATTATGCAACCGCCACACGCCCCATGAAAGCCGCCATAGAACACATCGATCACATTTGCAACCTCACGGGCAACACCGATCACATTGCCTTTGGCACCGACCTCGACGGCGGGTTTGGGCTGGAACTTTCACCCACAGATTACAACACCATCGACGACCTACAGCGTTTTCTCGACCTCATGGCCAAACACGGCTTTAGCGACGAAGACGTAGCCAAATTTGCAAGTGGCAACCTCATTCGATTCTTCAAAAATATCTGGAGCTAATTCATCATGTCCAATCATCCATACCTTATTCTCGACAGCCACCTCGACCTTGGTTTTGGGGCCATTCAGATCAACCGCGACCTCACCCAACCGGCAAAAACCGTGCGTGTTGCCGACGCCGAATCTACCATGCGCAGTTTTGGCTCTTGTACCACCACCTTTCCCGAACTGCACAAAGGTCACATCGGCATCGTCTTTGGCACCGTGATGTCGCGCATTGACCCCAATGACCAATGGACCGGCACGGGCATGTATGACCAAACCCAATGCCACGGCATTGGCATGGGGCATTACAGTGTTTACAAAGCCTTAGAACGCGATGGCATCATCACCCAAATTCACAACAGTGCCGATCTCGATGCCAGCATCGCCGCATGGCAAAACCCACAAGCCGACACGCCCATTGGCCTTGTGTTGGCCATGGAAAGCGCCGACCCGATTATGGACCCCGAACAGGTGCCCTATTGGTATGACCTTGGCCTGCGCATCGTCAGCATTTCGCACTATGGCACCAGTTCATATTGCCATGGCACGGGCACAGAAGGCGGCTTACTCGACAGAGGTCGCCCCCTTTTAGATGCGCTTAAAGAAGCGGGCATCATCGTCGACTTAACCCACACCACCGACCAAGCTTTCTGGGAAATTTTGGATCACTACGATGGCCCAGTGGCGGCGAGCCACCACAATTGTCGGGCACTTGTGCCAGGCCAACGTCAACTGACCGATGAGATGATCAAAGCCATTGTGGAACGGGGTGGGGTGATTGGTGCGGCTTTTGATGCGTGGATGCTCGATCCAGAGTGGAAACGCGAAACACCTGCGTGGGGGCAAACCACACAGGCCACTATTGAAACGGTGTGTGATCACATAGACCACATTTCTCAGCTGGTGGGCAATGCAAACCATTCGGGTATTGGCAGTGATTTGGATGGTGGATTTGGGCAGGAGCAATCGCCACGGGATTTGAATACGATTGCAGATCTTCAGCGGATGCCTGAGATATTGGATCGGCGGGGATATTCGGATGGGGATATTGCAAATTTGATGTCGGGGAATTGGATTAGGTTGTTGAAAGAGGTTTGGGGATGATCTTACATGCATCTAAAATACTTGTTTTATCTTTGTATGCCTGCGGCGCATTACTTTTTTTCAACAGCTAAAAAAAGTAATCAAAAAAAGCCGTCCCTCAAGTGCCGGGAAGGCTGATTTTCCGCAAATATCTTCTGTGGGTACAACAAGTCATATAGCCTACAACGCGTAGAGCAATCACAAGGTATGTTGCTGAACGGAAAATGCGGGAAATCCTGATCTCTTTGAGTGAGCTATTGGGGATGTTGTGGGGGTTTGGTTTAGGTGATGGGTGAAAAGAATACGCCTCAAAACTTGAATCTCACCCACTGGGGTTGGGGCCGTTGTGCAGTTGGTGGGGGGGGCCTTGGTGTGGGAAGGGTGGCGTGTGGAACACGAGGTGGGGTGGGAACTGCGCGGGCGGGTAAGGGTGGTTTCGCTTGTAAAAACACTGAAGTACATTAAAGCCCCACGCAGTGGCCCCCTTCTTTTGCATACTTTTCTTGGGGGTTCAAGAAAAGTAAGAGAATGCGAGTAATTTGAGCATTCTCCGCCGTAGGCATAGAACGCCGTAGGCATCACAAATAAAAAATCATTCTAACAACCAAATCTCAGGAGTATGTTATGTCTCGCCCAAACCTCCTCCTCATCACCACCGATCAACAACGCGGCGATTGCCTCGGCTGCGCTGGGCACCCCGCGCTTGAAACCCCTTACCTCGATGAACTTGCCGAAAACGGTGCATATTTCCCCCACGCATATACGTCCGTGCCCTCTTGTACCCCTGCACGCGCAGGCATTATCACGGGCATGGACCAATGGAACCACGGTCGCCTCACCATGACTGGCGCAGACCCGCTCGAATATCCTGCCACCTTACCCGGAGAACTTGCCAAAGCAGGGTATCACACACAAGCCGTAGGAAAAATGCACCACGCCCCACAACGTCGGCTCTATGGCTTTCACAACATGGTCTTAGATGAAAGCGGTCGCCGACAAGGCAATTTTATCAGCGACTACCACATCTGGTTTGAGCAAAACAAAGACGGCGCATATGGCTATCGCGACCACAGCATTGATTGGAACTCGTGGATGGCACGCCCATCTCATTTGCCCGAACACCTCCACCCCACCCACTGGACAGCCAGTGAAGGCATCAAATTTTTGCAACAACGCGACCCCACCACACCCTTCTTTATGTGGCTCTCCTTTGCCCGCCCCCACTCGCCTTATGATGCTCCACAAGCCTATTGGGATATGTATAAAGACCACCCCGCTATTCCCAAGGCTGCCGTAGGCAAATGGGCCGATGAATTTGACAAAAAAATAGCCGACGTCAATGCGCCCAGATCGCATCGCACAGATCGAGAAACGCACAATGCCCGTGCGGGTTATTATGGCAACATCACTTTTATTGACCATCAAATTGGGCGCGTCTTATATGAATTGCGCCATCGCGACCCACAAGCCTATGCCAATACCCTCATCATTTTCACCTCCGATCACGGCGACATGATGGGTGATCATCACCATTGGCGAAAAACCTATGCTTACGAAGGGTCGGCGCGCATTCCTTTCATTGTCAAATACCCCGACACGTGGAAAGACATGCCACGCGGGCAAGTGTATGACCACCCCGTAGAGTTGCGCGACATTATGCCCACCTTGCTCGATGCGGCAGGCGTCACTGTGCCAGATCATGTAGATGGCAGGAGCCTGCTTGACATCCCGCGTGAAAAAGACCAAAATTGGCGTGACTGTGTACAAGGCGAACACACCACCTGTTACACACACGAACACGGCATGCAATATGTTACCGATGGACACGAAAAATACATTTGGTTTCACCATACGGGAGAAGAACAATTCTTCAACCTCGATGACGACCCTCTCGAATGCAACGAACTGTCTCAAAGTGCAAACCATCAAGACCGCGTGCAACACTGGCGCAAGCGCCTCGCACAAATCAATGAAGAACGCGGTGATCCGCGTGGTCAAAATGGCGAACTTGTGCCCCAACCCGAGGGTGCGTTACGCCTCTCGCCCAACTATCAAAAGTGGAAAGAAGCGGCAGAGGTATAAATCAAAACTTTTAAAACCGTCACAAGTCGCAGGTCGACACGTCTCAAGTCTGAAACCACCCAGTATTTGACCTGTAACTTGCAAACCTGTGACCTGTGACCGATTTATCTTTTGGAGAAGATACATGAACTATTGGCTTGTGAAATGTGAATACGACGAATGTACTTTTGACGAACTCAAAACACGCCCACAACAAACGGGGCGCTGGCGAGGTGTGCGCAACTATCAGGCGCGCAACTTCATTCGCGATGTCATGAAAAAAGGCGATCTTGCATTCTTTTACCAATCCAACTGTGATGAACCCGGTACAGCAGGCGTGGTCAAAATAGTCAAAGCGGGATATCCTGATCCTTCGCAATTTGACCCCGAACACAAATATTACGACGAAAAAGCCACCGAAGCAGAACCCCGTTGGTTTACCTTTGATGTCAAACAGCACAAAGCCTTCAAAAATTTTGTACACCTCAAAGATCTCAAAGACAACAACGCGCTTAAAGATATGAAGGTCGTACAGCGCGGTCAGCGGCTCTCCATTCAACCTGTAACTTTAGAAGAGTTTGAAATTGTGTGTCAGATGGGTGGGATATAGAAGCAGTTAAAAATTAAAATGTCCATTTTTAGACCGTTCCCAGACCTCAAGCAAAACGCATTAAAAAAGGCGAGATCGTAATGATCTCGCCTTTTTTATGATGCTCTTTTTTAATACCTCACAACGCCAAGTCAACACCCTGAGCCATTTCAATACCACCAAGCACAGCGGCTCTGCAATGATCGTACCCCGAGCATAGCGTCGTGATCTACACAACAACAAAATTCTCAAAAATTTTAGACTTACTTCTCTGGCACCTCAATCGGCAAATCCAGCCGATCTCCCCACTCTTTCCACGAACCAATGTAGTTGCGAATTTTGGGGTATCCCAACAAACGCAATGCCAAATAGCTGTGTGAAGAGCGGTATCCGCCTTGTCAATAGGGTACAATTTCTTTTTCGGGTGTAACCCCCAAGGCTTCATACATTGCACGCAGTTCCTGGGCTGACTTAAAAGTGCCATCTTCGGCCAAATTGTTCACATATTCCACATGCACCGCACCCGGAATGGCACCACCGCGCGCGGCCCTCACATTTGTGCCATAATATTCACCCGCACTGCGCGTGTCTAAGGGCACCACATCATCACGCCCCAACATGCTGTGCAACATATCGGCTCCCACAGTGCGCTCCCGCATGGGATCACCAAACAATTCGGACCGTTCGGGAACCACACACTCGGTTGTGACCTCATACCCTGCCGCTTGCCAGGCGGTTAAACCACCATTTAAGACATGCACATCCAAGTGCCCAAAATATTCGCACACCCAAAAACCACGTGCTGCACGCATGCCCGAATTGTCTTCATACCACACCACTGTTTTTTCTGAACCAATACCCCGACTGCTCAACAAATATTGAAACATCCACATAAACGAATCAAACGCGTCATCGGACGTATTGTTGAGACTGATGCCATACAAATCCAAATGCACCGCACCCGGAATATGCCCAGCCGCAAACAGATGCGATGGACGCGCATCGACCACGCACAATTTTTCCTCACCCAATCTTGCATGCAAGTCTTTGACAGACATGAGCAATGCTGGGTTGGCGTATTCATTACTTTCCATAAGCATTCCTCTTCCTCAAAATGGACACCATCGTTATTGATCCAGCGCCTTCTTCAGGTCTTGAATCGATTTTTCCAAAGCCTTCATGGCATCCCCTGCTTTTGCCCAATCCCACTTTTGCATCGATTCACGCACAAGTTGATATTGCCGATCTGCCTCGGCAGCCAATTGAACAGCCGATTGATCCACCTGAAGCACTTGTGATGTGTTGGGTGTTGACGACGGTGTGTCCTGTTGTCCTTTATCCAACGTGCGCCCAGCACCCGAACCAAACAGATCATTAAGCGCATCTTCAAAGGTATCGCGCATGATCACCTGTCCACCATAAGCCACAATCACTTGCTTCAGCTCTGGAATGGCCGTGCTTTGGCGTTGTTGTCTGGGCTGTTGCACCTGGTTTTGTTGCCCACCACCTTCTTGACCAAATTGTTGAGGGGGTTGGTCCGACTCTTGGCGTGCTTGCAAATAAATCGGTTCAACATATAAAAATGAGGTCTCTATCGGAATGGCCAACAAGTTACCACGAATCACTTCTGATCCACGCTGACCCCACAAAGTCAACTGGCTTGAAATATCGGGCTGTTGGTCAATACGTGCTTCCAACTGCATGGGACCAAAAATGAGCTTTTCTTTGGGCAACTTATAGACCAACAAATCACCGTAATTTTCACCATCACATCGGGCGGCCATCCAACCAATCATATTGTCTTTTTTGGCGGGTGTAAACGGTACCATCAGCAAAAACTCTTCGCGTTTTTCTCCGGGCAATTTGACAATGATATAATAAGGCTCCATCATTTGGGGGCGATCGCTATAAATTTCGTTAGGGATCTCCCACAAGTCTTCTTGGTTATAAAACAGTTGCACATCTTGCATGTGATAGGAGCGATACATGGCCGCTTGAATGCGGAACAAATCAACCGGATAGCGCACGTGAGAACGCAAATCTTCTGACAGTTCACTTAAGGGTGTGAACAAACTGGGAAACATATCGGCATAAGCATTAATAAGAGGCTCATCTTCGGCCTGATAAAATGTAATGTCTCCATTATAGGCATCAATCACCACCTTGACAGAGTTGCGAATATAGTTAATCTGAGAACGTCCCGTACGGGTTGAATAAGGATACATATTGGTCGATGTATAGGCGTCCAAAATCCAAAACAATCGGCCCTCAGACACCACCATATAAGGATCGGAATCAAAAAACAAAAACGGTGCTATTTCGCGCGCACGTTGTACAATTTGTCTGCGAAACATAATGCGGCTGTCACCCTTGATATAGGTACTCAACAGCAAATTGGCATCCATCATGCGTATCGTAAACGCCAACTTTTGAATAAAACTACCAATGGGTACACCACCTGTTCCACTATAGGTGGTAAAGGCATTGCCATCGCGCCGAGGATAATCAAACTCTTCCGTACCCGTTTTGACAATCACATTGCCATAGGTACGCTCGCCATAATAAATACCTGGTTGTGTGATTTCCAAATCTTTTGACACCGATACTGGAGGTAAATCTTTAATTAAAAACTCTGGCAAACCTTCTGGTGTCACGGTTGTCACTGGGCTCATAGCCACACCATAGCCGTGGGTATATTGCAACCGTTCGTTTACCCAGTTTCGGGCCTGTGCAGGCAAACGATTGGTATCGAGTTCACGCCCAGACAACATCACCTGACTATAAACCCCATCAATGGTATATCGATCTACATCCACATTTGGGAAAATGTAATAGGGGCGAATTTCTTGAACCTGTTGAAAAGTTTGCGCCATAGGGGGTTGATCCCAAATACGCACATTTCGAATGGTCAATGGGTTGGCTTCAATATCGGCGGCCGTTAAATTTTCAGAGGCCGCAAAAGGCTTTTCAACAACCCGATCCAAAGCATAGGCCCGCCGAGTTGATTCAATATTGTGCTTGATATATGGTGTTTCGCGTTGTAATTCGGTAGGATCAACAGCAACCTTTTGAACGATGGCACCTGGAATATTGCCCACTCCAATGGCCCCCACCAAAAACACACCCAAACCCATAATCAAAGGGCGTGCTTCACGTGTTTTCACATTGCGCAACACCATCACACCCGTAACCAAAAATGCCAAAACCAGGAACCAATAAACCCATATTTGCACATTGACATCGACAAAACCTGCACCAAAAAACACACTGCCTTGTGAATACAACAAATCATAAATTTTTAACCGATAGTTGAGCGCAGAAAACAACAAAAACAAACCACCCAAAACCGACAAATGAGCCACAGGTCGAGGCATCAGTTGAATGCGATCTTGAATGCGAATACCACCTGCTGCAATATAAATCACACTGCTCACAATAGCAGAAACCACCACACAGGCAATCAAAAACCCAACGGTAAATTGATAAAGTGGCAAGTCAAAAACATAAAACCCAACATTGTGACCAAAAATAGGATCACTCGAATCAAACGCACCCCCATACCAATATTTAAGCACCATTGGCCACTGCGAAGACCCCACATTGCCCAAAATGAGTACCAAAACAGCACCGATTAATGCATATCCAACAGGTGATTTGAGCAGTCCTTCACCAGGAAATTCACCTTCAAAAGGTGTTCCCCCAACCTCTAATGCATGGCGCGTAAATTTAGACACAAACCAGAGATTCACGCCGACAATAACGGCAGCGATAAGCCCATAAAACACACCCGACAAAAAACGGGCTTTGAGTGTGCGCCAAAAGACATCTTGGTAATCCAAGCTGTGAAACCACAACCAATCCGTATAATAAGACGATGCCCATCCCAAACCCATCACCACAGCGACCACGACCGGAATTAGAAACTTGCGTTGCATACGCTCCCTTTATAAAAAACCACTATGAAAACACGCAGAATCGACATTCTGCTTTTGATAAAATATCTAACACAACTGTTGACGCCTTGCAAGTAAACAAAAAAAACACCATCTGTCACGTAAAACCGAAAGGCATCAGGCAAGAGATACACATTGCACGTCTTTTATCACCGTGATATATTGACAACCGTTCTGCCATTTCTTTTCCATACAAAAACACACAGCGTTAACAATGTCGATTCATCCTTTAGATGGGGTTGTACACGCCCCACCCTTTCCATTGCACCTCGATTGGCTCAATACAGACCATCCATTTACAATGGACAGCCTCAAAGGAAAAATCGTTCTGCTCGATTTTTGGACCTACGGCTGTATCAATTGTATGCATGTGTTGCCAGACCTAAAGCGTTTGGAACAAAAGTATGCCCAAGAACTGGTGGTCATTGGCATCCACTCAGCCAAGTTTACCCACGAAAAGCAAACAGATGCCATTCAGGCAGTTATTCACCGCTACGAAATCGAACACCCTGTTGTGAACGACTGTCACTTCCAAATATGGAAAGCCTACAACATTCACGCCTGGCCCTCGTTTATGCTCATCAATCCCAATGGACGTATTGTGGGTACCCATTCTGGCGAAGGCATTTACCCTCTTTTTGATCCCTTAATACAAAAACTCATCACACATTTTGATCAAAAAGGGGCCTTAGATCGTACCCAACAAACGTATAACCGTCAATCGGTTCCCCAGCAAACCTTGCTATTCCCACACAAAATTCACGCCTCCAACCATCAGCTTTACATCGCAGATACCAACCACAACCGCATACTGATCACCGACCTCCATGGACACATTCAAGACACCATTGGAAAGGGTGACATGGGCAAAAAAGATGGCACATTTGAATCGGCCACTTTTTTTCACCCCAAAGGCATCTACCGCTCAGGCGATGATCTCTACATTGCCGACACCGAAAACCACCTCATTCGCAAAGCCAACCTGACCCAGCGCCGTGTTCAAACCGTGCTTGGAACGGGTCACCAAGCGCAACAATTTAACAAACCAGGCACAGGCCTTTCATGTGCGCTCAACTCTCCGTGGGACTTAACCATTGAAAACAACATTCTCTACATAGCCATGGCTGGCGCGCACCAAATCTGGGCCGTTGATCCCAATGGTTTTCATGCACGCCCTCATGCGGGTTCTGCACGCGAAGACATAGACGACGGCCCATTGCTCACGGCAACACTTGCCCAACCCAGTGGACTAACAACCGATGGCAAACACCTCTATATTGCCGACAGTGAAACCAGCGCCATTCGCCAAGCCAGCATTTCCCCCTCGGGTTATGTGGAAACCCTCATCGGAGAAGCCCTTTTCCACTTTGGTGACAAAGACGGTACGTATCCTAAGGCACGCTTGCAACACCCCTTAGGTATCACCCATCACAATGGGTTGCTCTATGTAGCCGATACCTATAACCACAAAATCAAAACCATCGATCCCAAAACCAAAACGGCTACCACACGTGCAGGCTCAACCAAAGGTCATCAAGACGGCAACCTTACCACCGCACAATTCAACGAACCCTCTGGTGTTACAGTGCATCTTCACTTGCTCTATGTGGCTGACACCAACAACCATGCCATCCGTGTCATAGATCTCAACATGCAAACTGTGTCTACGTTACACATCCAGTAAAACTTGATTTTCAGAAAGGACGTCGCATGTCTGATACGCGTCATACAGAATCATATTATCAAATTGACCTTTCCACTCAAAATTGGGTCAAATACCTCACATACATTGTGATTGGGCTTTTATCCATTCACGTTGTGCTCCAAATTTGGCACTATGAATTTGAAAAATTACCTTGGCTCTTACGGCAAATTTTCGACGTAGATGAAGAAGACACAATTCCCACTTGGTACTCGGCCAATGCACTTTTGGTAACTGCGGGCCTGCTGTATCTCATTAGCCAGCGCAAACGCACAGACCAAGACCCTTGGTTTCGCTATTGGTACGGCTTAACAATCGGTTTTGTATTTCTTTCCTTAGATGAAATTGCAGGTTTCCACGAAACCGTTAATGGTTTGGTCGAATTTTCTTGGACAATTCCTGGTGGTATTGTGGCCGCCTTGGTTGGCTTATTATATCTTCGATTCCTGTGGCACCTTCCAGTCCAAATCCGATGGCGCTTTATCATTGCAGGTGCCATATTTGTGGGGGGGGCCGTGGGCGTCGAGAAGTATACCGATTGGTATGAAGACGAAGACCTCCTCAACACACTGGCCTACAACCTATGGACAGCCGTTGAAGAAGGCATGGAAATGGGCAGTATTGTGTTCTTTATCCAAGCACTGCTTCAGTACATGAACTTGGAAAAACGTGCACGGGTGAACATCATGCCATAGAAAACACGCACATGCATTGCGGGTCTGTGTCTACCGCATTGCTTCAACAGGTCATTTGCATACAAAAAGTCGCTCAATAGCCATCTACTGAGCGACTTTTTTATTTATTTGAATAATGAACCTTCTGATCTGTTTTCTTTTTTTAAAAGTTTTGGTAAAACTTAAAAAAAGATCGAACCATTTTCCCAATCAGGTGTATCACACTATGAAAGCGGATCATCAACAACCCAACACGCCAGGATCGTATGCTGACATTCTTTAGAAAATACGACACATATACAGATGAAAAGCTGATGAAATTTATTCAGCGCCAAGACACGGTTGCATTTGATGTGTTGTATGAACGTTACAGCAAAAGAATGTTGTATTACTTTCACAGAATGTTGGGTGGAAACACAGAAAAAGCACAAGATTTTTTGCAGGATCTTTTTCTCAAAATAGTTGAAAAACCAGATCGTTTTTGTACTGAAAACAAATTCAGCAGTTGGATTTTTACGGTGGCACACAACATGTGCAAAAATGAATATCGGCAACAAGGTGTGCGAAACGTTGTTTCAAGCATACCCGACATGGATTTGCTCTCAGAGCACATCGGCGAAGATCATCCCATCGAACAAGCATTGGATCACCACACCTTTGAAGAAGCAGTCATCCAAGCTTTATCAGATCTCTCTCCAGAACACAAAACCACATTTTTATTGCGGCACCAAGAAAATCAATCCATAAAAGAAATCAGTGCCCAGCTCAATTGTTCTGAGGGCACCACCAAATCGCGGTTGTTTTATACCACGCAAAAATTGGCTCAAAAATTAAAACGGCACAATCCTTATCGTGACGAGAGGTGTATATGAAAAAAATGGCAAATG
>JAYODI010000101.1:0-18186 GCA_038279365.1 Candidatus Latescibacterota bacterium
AACCCGCACGCGTATATGACGTGCGGGTTCTTATTTGGTGCGCATTGAACTTAGAATGTGGCGACGGGTTGGGGTAAGTCGCGTTTGATTTGATCGAGTTGGTAACCAAAACCGGGGCCTTGCAGAGTTGAGATGTCGAGTTGGCCATTTTGTCGGCGATAAACACCGGGGTGAACGGCGGCTTCGGGCAAAGAGGCATCGGGGTAAAATTGCATGGCGTTGGTTTCCATGCCCATCACAGTGCCAGCATGTGCGGTGAGTAAAACGTGGGGAATTTGTGCAAGCATGGGGTTGGTGAGGTCTTGTACCATAAGGCTCATGCCGTGTGCGCGTGCCCAACACAGCGATAAGATGGCCCCTGTTTGGGTTTTGCAGGTCTTGAGTGCCACGCCCGTCCAACCGAGTTTTCGGCCCAAGCGCACAATGCGCCAATCGTGTGCGCTTTCGTCCATGAAGAGGGGTTTTTGCGATGAGATGCTGTGTACGTCGAGTGGGTTTGCTTCGAGTTCGTGTGCAAAGGGTTGTTCGACATAGAGGATCATTTGGTAAATACGGGGGTGGTCTTTTCTGAGCCTATCGAGGAGGTCGTTGACGTAATCGACGGTTTGAACGGTGCAGTTAAAGTCGGTGCATAACCACAGGGCACCGTGTTCAATGGCAATTTTTCCGATGTTGACGATGCGCTCATAATCCCAGCCGGGTTGTTGGCCGGTGAGCTTGATTTTGAGGCAGGTAAGGCCGTCTGTTTTGATCCAGTCGGGCAAGACAACAGGGTAGTTGTCGTTGGGTTCGTTGCCTGTGCGTTCGGCATCGTCTAAGAGATCATTGCCCCCCACAGCATGCCAAGCGGGTAAATGGTTGGGGCGTGGGTTGACGATGTAGTCGGCAGGGTATTGGCCGTCGAAGGTGAAATCGACATCATCGGCAGGTTCGAGGTAATGACCTAAGTCGTGATTGAGATATTCGGGAGTATAGGTGTCGTAGATGTTGACATTATTGACCATGCCATATGCATCGTGTAGGGCCAAGTCAAATGCAGAGGAGCAAACCAAGGCCGAGAGTTGTGGCATGGGGCCAATGGTGTTGGCATTTTGGGTGTTGAATGTTTCGCGTTCTTTGGGCAAGATGGTTTCTTGAAAGGTGTGGCCAATTTCAAGTGGGTGCCCCGATGTGTCACAGTTTGCCCACGCTTTGCCCAATTGGACGCAAAAGTCTTTCATGGCCGATTCGCGAATGGCAAAGGTTAATTGTGCAGATGGCCATGCCCACGGTGCACTCAGGGGGGTTTCACCCCAACCTGTGGCAGTGTTGCCTTGTGCGTTTTCTACGGTGATGCTGGTGCGCACACAGGTGACACTGTCGAGTTGTTCTGTGCCAAAGCGATAGGGGGTACGCGTTTGAACAGATAAAAAATAAACGGTGACGGATTTAATTTTTATGTCGGTTGATTTGGGCATGATGGCTCTCGGGGTTTATAGGTCGTTGGATAAAGCGCTAAAGGGGAAGAAGAAAGACGGGAGAAGGAAGAAGATAGAAACCGTGTCTTTCTTTATCGAACGACTGGTTTTAAACATTCACCTGACGATTTATGGTATGCGTTTATAGATACACGTTAGGGCGGAATTTGGTTCATTTTAAGCTGCTGGCGATTTTTAGTGCGTTTGTTATGAGATGCGCATGTGCAGGTTTGTTTATTCTTTTAACGTGCGTGCCAAGGCGGATAGGAATTGATCGTTTTCTTCTTCTGTTCCAATGCTGACGCGCAAGGCTTTTTGGAGCATGGGATAGCTGGTGACATTGCGGATGAGTACGCCTTGTTCAATGAGGCCGTTGAAGACGGCTTGTGGATCGTTGACTTCAAAGAGGATGAGGTTGGCATCGGAAGGGTAAGCCGTCACTTGGCTCATTTGTGTGAGTGCTTGGTAAACACGGTCGCGCTCTTTGCAAATAAAAGCAATGCGTTCTTTGATGAGATCTTCGTGTTTTAAGATGGCCATTGCGGCGGTGTGTGAAAACACGTTGATGTCAAAGGGGATTTTGCCTTTGATGATTTCATTGCGCACACTTGGGTGTGCGATGAGATAACCGATGCGCACACCGGCTGCGCCAAATGCTTTGGAGAAGGTTTTGAGAATGATGAGATTGGGGTGTTTGGGCAAGAGGTCGAGTGCGGTTTGGTTGTTGAACTCGCCATAGGCCTCATCGACCATGATGAGTGCGTTGGTGTTTGAAAGTAGGATTTCTAAGTCGTCATTTGAGATGGCGCACCCTGTGGGATTGTTGGGTGAGCAGAGAATGGCCAAACGTACGTTTTTGCCTAGAATGGCTTTTTGAATGGCGGCTACATCAAAGCGGTAGTCGGATGTGAGTGGCACAGAGATGACATTGCCACTAAAGATATTGGCGTACATATCGTAGAGTGAAAATGCGGGTGATGGAATGACCACATCGACACCGGGTGCAGCGATGACACCAAGAAGCAGTTGAATGAGGGTGTTGGAACCGTTGGTGACGATGAGACCATTGGGGTCTGCACCAACGTGTTTTGCAAGGGCGTGTACCAAGTCCATTTGCATGGGTTCAGGGTAACGCGACCACGACTTTTGCCGAACGGCGTTGAGGATTTCTTCTTTGAGCGTGTCGGGAACGTCAAAGGGGCTTTCATTTTGATTGAGCTTAACGGGGCAATCGTAGGCTTTGAGGTGATAACCGTCTAAGGCGAGAATTTCGGGTTTGAAATTTTGGAGATAGTTCATAAGTCTCAGGTCTCAGGTCAAAAAGTCTCAGGTCTTAGGTCAAAAGTCAAAATCACAGGTTTGTGTGACTTAGACCTGTGACTTGTGGACTTGCGACCTGTGACTTGTTTTGTTTTTAAAGTCTTTGTCGAATGGCGTTGGCGTGGCCGTCGAGGCCTTCTGCTTCGGCCAATGTGATGATGTGGCCAGCGGTTTTTTTGAGGCGTTCTTCGGTGTATTGCACAATGCTGATGGTTTTGATAAAGGTATCGACGCCTACGGATGATGCAAACCGTGCGGCACCTGCTGTGGGTAAAATATGGTTGGTACCAGCATAATAATCGCCTACGGGTTCGGATGAAGCGGGGCCCATAAAAACAGCACCGGCATGTTGTACCGATTGCAAATGTGCCCACGGGTCTGCAACGATGAGTTCGAGATGTTCTGGTGCAATGCGGTTGGCCAAGGTGATGCCTTCGGGAATGTCTTTGACCACAACAATGGCACCAAAGCGATCTAAGGCTTTTTGAATGGCTTCTTTGTTGGACAGATCGGTGGCTTGCGCCACAACCTCTTTGGCGACTTCTTCGGCGAGCTTGGGCGATGGGGTGATACAAACGGCAGATTCAAAACCACTACCGTGTTCGGCTTGGGAGAGCAAGTCGCCTGCGATGTGTTTGGCTTTTGCGGTATCGTCTGCAACCACAACAATTTCACTTGGGCCGGCCACCATGTCGATGTCTACGGTGCCAAAAACGAGTTTTTTGGCAATTTGTACATAGGGGTTGCCCGGGCCAACGAGTTTGTCAACTCGGGGAATGGTTTCGGTACCATAGGCCAATGCAGAGATGGCTTGTGCGCCAAAGACTTTGTAAATGTGTGTGATGCCCACCACATGAGCCGCGGCCAAAACAGCTGGGTGTACGTGCCCATTGGATTGGGGGGGGGTTGCCACGCAGATATAAGGCACGCCTGCAATTTGTGCAGGAATGGCGGCCATGAGGAGCGTTGAAAACAGAGGCGCACTGGCACCTGGAATGAGTAGGGCAACGCGTTCAATGGGAACCACACGTTTGCCAAGGATGACACCATCACCATCTTCAATGAACCAAGAGCTGCGTTTTTGGGCTTCGTGAAATCGGCGAATGTTTGCGGCAGCGGCTTCGATGACCGACAGCAGATTGGGGTCGGCTTGGCGATAGGCAGCTTCAATTTCTGACTCGGGCACGCGCAATTCGGATGCTTGCAGGTCTATGCCATCAAATTTTTTGGTGTATGATAAGAGGGCTTGGTCGCCTTTTTCGCGCACGGTGGCAACAATTTCGCGAGTGGCTATTTCTTGCTCGGGCGAAAAATCTGTGGTGCGAGAAAGAATGGCATTGAGCTTGGGGCCTAAACTTTCACTGTTGTATGTGATAATGTCTATCATAGTTTTGGTTGGGGTTAGGCTATGCGCTTTATGATGTTAATAGATGACTTTGTTTAATGGGTATTCGATGATGCCTTCGGCACCCAATTTTTTGAGTTGGGGAATGATGTCGCGTACGACCCGTTCATCTACCACAACTTCTATGGCCACCCAGTTTTCATCGAGTAGATTGGCGATGGTTGGGTTGTTGAGGGCAGGCAAGTTTTTGACAATGGCGTTGAGATCTGATCGGCGTACGTTCATTTTGAGGCCGACTTTGTCTTGGGCCTGAAATGCGCCAGTGAGCAACATGGCAATGTTTTGAATTTTTTCGCGTTTCCAAGGGTCTTCCCACGCTGTTTTGTTGGCGATAAGGCGAGGGGTGGTTTCAAACATGGTCTCAATGATGCGCAGTTTATTAGCGCGTATGGAAGATCCTGTTTCTGTGATTTCTGCAATGGCATCTACAAGGCCAGGCACACGCACTTTGGCTTCTGTGGATCCCCACGAAAACTCGACTTCGGCATCGACGCCTTTTTCTTTTAAATAATTGCGCGTGGCGATGACCAATTCGGTGGCAATACGTTTGCCATTGAGGTCTTGGATGGTTTTGATGTCTGAGTCTTCTGGTACGGCAATGATCCAACGGGCAGGTTGGGCAGTGGCTTTGCTGTATTGGAGCTCGGCAATTTCGATCACATCGGCGTTGTTTTCACGAATCCAATCCAAACCGGTGAGGCCTACATCTAAAACACCGCGCTGAACATAGTGTGCCATTTCTTGGGCGCGTAAAAAGAGGCCTTCTAATTCGGGATCGTCAATGGCTGGGGTATAAGAGCGATAACTTGCACGAATGCGATACCCTGCTTTGGCAAAGAGATTGAGTGTGGATTCTTGAAGGCTGCCAGACGGCAGACCTATTTTTAAAACGGACATGAACAAATCACTCCTTAAGGGCGTAAAAAATAAAACCGTCACAAGTCGCAGGTTGGAAAGTCGCAGGTCAAATACAAAAGCTTTTAATGTGTTTTAGACTTGAGACTTGCAGGCTTGTGACCTGCAGACCTAAAGTCTTTACCGCATTAAAGATACTTATTTTTGCAAATGGTGGGAAATTTTTTGGCAGACGGCAGGTAATTTGGCAGATGGTGTTGATTTACCGGTTTTGGCTTTCAAGGTGGGCAATTAAACCGTTGAGTTGTTTGTGAATTTCTTGGAAATGTTTGTTTTCTTTGAAGTCGCGGATGAGTTCAAAGCGGTCATAACTGTATGTATCGCGCGAATATTCGGCAGGATCATAATAGAATTTGATGCCAAATCCTGTAATTTTTGGAAATTCACCTTCGTGCATTTGCAGGTTTTCGGTTTTCACTTCTCCATTTTCAAACAAAACGCCTCGTGTGGAATCAACCCGCACAATTTTTGAGAGAATTTGGATCTTCATCGGAATTTCGGGTTCGTAAACTTCAGTTTCACGGTTAAAGCGCAATTTGGGATAAAAATTGAGCAAATAACAAACACTTTCGAGCACTTTTACTTTTTCTTCAAGTGACATAGAGGCATGATTTTCGCCCAAGATATAAGCCAAAAAGGAATCAGAGCATTCCATTTTGATGCCACCAATGCTGAAATCGACCATGTCTAAAGCCAGTCCGGTTTCTTTGCGGATATCGCCGTTGGTACGTACGGTTAGGTTTTCGGTACCCACACGTGATACTTGAGCGATGAGGTCGTAATATTCTATGGCAGCGTCATTGCTGATTGAGGTGTGAAAGTTGAGCACCATCACGTCGCCCTCTTTCAAACTCAATGGATTTTTGGGATCTCCAGACAATTTGGGGGGTTTGCGAATGTAGAAGTTGCGTGTGTCTACGGCACGCGGATTGGGACGTCGGTTGTTGACCAGTTCAAGACCCAACATGTCTGATTTGCCCATTTCGAGCAGTGAGACTTTATTGGATCGCTCGTCCATGTGTGGTTTGCTGACATAGACCACCCGGCTTTCACGAGAATTGAGCCGAATGGCATTTTTCATGAATTTGACAATTTCTTCGGGTGATTGTTCGGCCAACTCGGAATTGTGATCGTGTGGAATGGGATGAATGTCGGTGATGTAGGGTGGCAAACTGCCCGTTTCTGGAAAGACCACATCGGTTTTGGTGACAAAAAGGTCGAATAAAACTTGTGTATAAACGCGACGATCACCCGTTACTTTGTGTGAGTAGCGCAGATATTGGCGTTTTTCTATTTTGCGGATGTTGCTGACAGGGCGCAACATGTAGGCAACGGGAATGCGAGGCGCAAGGTCGTCCATGAGTGATTCTGGAAACCGGATACGCCCCATGACACGGCAATCGAGAGAATGAGGCACACTTCGAAATAAAAACCACAGATGCAAAATATCACCTTTGCCCAAGTGGTTTTCATCGGCACGAACCCCATCGGGCGTGCTGACGTAAATGGCTTTGTTCTGTACAAGTACATTGTTCTCGTGTTTAAAAACAAAGGCACGTTCCAGGTCTTCCTGGTTGTCTTCGCTTTTCACGAGACTACAGTTGACAGAGTTGGGGCTCATTTCGGCAAACCGCTGCAAGATTTTTTCTAAGGTGTTGGCTTTGCGGTTGCCGCCGCCTTTTTTGAACGGATTAAAATTCATTCACCCGCCTATAAAGTAGAGGGAGATTTTGGCACATACGATTGCAATTAAAAGATTTATGGATGCTTTGTCAATCTCAAAGTATGGACGTTGATTGACAAATGGCTTGGTGAAAGTTAAGTTAGCAAAGCCACCTTGTCTCTATCGGTTTTTCGGTCATTTTGAAAAAAACTTTACTTAATTTCGTATTGTCAAATTCAATTAGGAGATTGTTTGATGCCCCAATCACACCTTATAGGCTTAATTACGGACACTCATGACAACAAACATGCCATTGCAAAAGCTGTTCAGGTGTTTCAACAACGCGATGTGGGGTTGATTTTGCATGGGGGAGATTATATTGCCCCATTTAATGCGCGATGGATGTCTGATATTCGGGTACCTTTTGTAGGGGTTTTTGGCAATAACGACGGTGAAAAATTTGGTTTAAGAGCCCAATTTGAATCTTTGGGGCCTATCCATCGTGCCCCTTTTGTACAGGTGTGGGAAGGAAAACGCATTTTGATGCTCCACGAACCCGACGAGGTGGATGCCTTGGCTCAAAGTGGAGCCTATGATGTTATTTTTTATGGTCATACGCATAAAATTGATATGCGTAAAGGTCCCACATTGGTGATTAACCCAGGTGAAGCGTGTGGTTGGACAACGGGCCGTGAGACGGTGGGTATTTTGGATTTGAATGCGATGGATGTGGAGATTGTGGATCTTTAGAGCGATGTGGCAGGGGGAACAGGGCTCTGCTTATCGCCCAAATGTGATGTGGGTTGCCTATTTGTCATCTTATGAACATATTTTGAAGCAGGCAATACCAAATGAAAGGGTCGCAGACATTGGATGCTGTATCGCAAGATCAAAATGGTGAGCGCGTAGATCGCAAAGCCATTCGGGCACATATTGATGGCATTGTGACACACTTGCCCAAAGAACCGGGTGTGTACATTATGAAAGGTGATGGCGGGAAGATTATTTATATAGGTAAGGCCAAGTCTTTGCGCACACGGGTTCAGCAATATTTTAGGGCCAAGGCACACGATGGCAGACGGCAGTTTCGGGCGCTGGTGCGGTCTGTGCGCGATCTGGAATATATTGTGACCGATACGGAGTTGGAAGCGCTGATTTTGGAAGCCAATTTGATTAAGGCCCACAAACCGCGTTACAACATCAGTTTAAAAGATGATAAAAAGTATCCCTTTCTCAAAATTACCAAAGAGCCTTTTCCGCGCATTGTGGTGACACGTGATGTGGTTAAAGATGGGTCGCGTTATTTGGGACCGTATACGGATGTGAAGGCTATGCGGCGAATGTTGCATACGATGCATCGGTTGTTTCGCATTCGCAGTTGTGAATATGCTTTGCCCACAGATAAGGTGCGTGTGTGTTTGGATTATGAAATTAAGCGGTGTGATGGGCCTTGCGAGGCGCTCATTTTGGCCGAAGACTATCAAAAGATTGTGGATGAGGCGATTTTGTTTTTGACGGGGCGTCATACACAAGTGATGTTGACGCTCAAGCAGCGCATGCAACAAGCTGCTGAAGGGTTGCGCTTTGAAGAGGCTGCTATTTTTCGCGATCGCATTCAGGCCTTGGATCAGGCGACGAGCAGGCAAAAGGTGGTGTCGCACGATTTGACCGATTGGGATACGATTTCGATTGCACGTGAAGACGATGAGGCCTGTGGGGTGGTGATGGAGGTGCGCGATGGGCGACTCATTGGGCGGCAGAGTTATTTTATTGGTGGGGTGTTGGATGCCCCTGAAGAAGAGGTGGTGGGGGCTTTTGTGAAATTGTTTTATGCCACAGCGGCATTTGTGCCCAAAGAGGTGTGTTTGCCGTGTGATATTGAAGAGCGTGAAACGGTTTTGGATTGGTTGCGTGATCGGTCGGATGGGTTGGTGGAGATTCGCATTCCACAACGGGGGGATAAGTTTCGGTTGATGAAGATGGCCGAAAACAATGCCAAGCTGTTGCTGATGGAGCGGCGGTTGAAGCGTGAAAATCGCAAGCAACAATCGCCTGCTGCGGTGCAGTCTTTACAGCGCGATTTGAATTTGGAAAAACCGCCACGGCATATTGAGGCGATGGATATTTCCAATATTCAGGGCACAGATCCTGTGGCGTCGATGGTGTGTTTTATAGATGGGCGACCGCGCAAAGGGGAATATCGCCATTTTAAGATTACGGGCATTGAAGGGCCAAACGATTTTGCGATGATGCATCAGGTGGTGACGCGGCGGTTTAAGCGGTTGATGGAAGAGGGGAAGACGTTTCCTGATTTGTTGTTGATTGATGGGGGCAAGGGGCAGTTGTCGAGTGCGGTGGATGCGTTGCAGAGTTTGGGCATTACCAATCAGCCGGTGATTGGTTTGGCCAAGCGGTTGGAAGAGGTGTTTCGACCGGGGCTTTCGGACCCGCAAAACATTCCCAAGACGTCTGCTTCGCTTCGTTTGTTGCAGGGGTTGCGCGATGAGTCGCATCGGTTTGCGATTACGTATCACCGCAAGTTACGGCAAAAGCGCACGTTGACGTCTGAGTTGGATGATATTGCGGGCATTGGGCCAAATCGGCGCAAGACATTGTTGCGGCATTTTGGGTCGTTGAAGAAGGTGAAAGAGGCGTCTGTGGCAGATCTTGCAGCGGTGGATGGGATTAGTGAAAAGTTGGCGGGAGAGATTTTTGGGGCGTTGCATCAGGAAGAGGTTGTGGTAGAAGCATAGACTATACGAGATAAAATAATGTGCCTATATTCAGGCGGATGGATCAAACCATTCGCCTTTTTGTTTTGTGAGATGAAATCAATCTGTATTTGTTTTGAGTGGGTTGCTGGTGTGCCTTCGGCGACTTAAGGGCGCAATAAATTACGCCCCTATTGATCGGTTTATTGATCGGTTACTGTATCTCAGGGGCAGGATTTATCCTGCCTATGCAAAAAATGCCGCCCTCAAGCGCCGGGGGCTTGCACAGCGCAAATACCGTTTGGGGCTACATGGGGGATAGTGGCCTACGAGAGTAGAGGTGTTGAAGATTTCTTTGCAAATGGGAATGGTGCGCTGTGCGTGATGGGTTTTGCTGATTGTTTTTTTGGATAGAATGAGGTGGTTATGATTGTGGATGCGTCTATAGAAATTGCGCCGGGGTTGATGGATGTGTTGCGGCGGTTTTTGGATCATGTGGGGCTTGAGCGGGGGTTGGCGGAGAATACGTCGGGGGCGTATGAGCGGGATTTGACGCGGTATTTGGAGGTGTTGACGGATTTGGGGATTTTTGTGCCAGAAGAGATTTCGCAGAAGGATGTGTCGGCGTTGTTGAATTTGTTGACGGAGATGGGGCTTGAGGCGTCGAGTGTGGCGCGCAATTTGACGGCGGTGCGGATGTTTCACCGGTTTTTGGTGGGGGAAGGGTTTACACAACACGATCCAACGGAGCATATTAAACCACCGAAGTTGGGGCGGAAGTTGCCATCGGTGTTGAATATTTATGAGATTGAGCGGTTGATGTTGGCAACAGATTTGGAAACGCCTTTGGGAATTCGAGATCGGGCGTTGTTGGAGATTTTGTATGGGGCGGGGTTGCGGGTGTCGGAGTTGATTGCTTTGTCTCGGTCAGATTTGTTTTTTGATATGGAAGTGATACGGGTGTTTGGAAAAGGGAGTCGGGAGCGTGTGGTGCCCATTGGGTCGGAGGGGATTGCGTGGGTGACGACGTATTTGAACAATATTCGTCCGACCTTGATGAAGCCGCATTCGGGCAATGAAGTTTTTTTGAATTTTCGTGGGGGCAAGCTGTCGCGTATGGGCATTTGGAAAATTTTGAAACAGTATGTGAAGGTTGCGGGGATTGAGAAGCAGGTAAGCCCTCATACGATGCGTCATTCGTTTGCCACGCATTTGTTGGAAGGCGGTGCGGATTTGCGGGCGGTACAGGAAATGTTGGGACATGCCGATATTTCAACGACGCAGATTTATACACATGTGGATCGGGAGTATTTGAAGGAGGTGCATAAGACGTTTCATCCTCGGGCATGATGGATACGTTTTTTGCAGGATCTAAAACTCGTGAGTATTTTCTCACGGGTTTTTTTGTTTGACATAATTACGAACTGACTTCATCATAACTTATTCTTGTTTTTTCTCATTTTATGAATGAACGCCTCTATGACTGATACTTGGACGTCTTATCGTGAACTGTTGTCGGAACACCTGAAACCACAGATGCGTCGGGTGATTTTGTTGGCTGTTTTGTTGTTTGTGGATATAGGTCTTCAGTTGGTGAGCCCGCAGATTATTCGGCGGTTTATAGACACGGTTAAATCGGATACACCCTTGGATGTGTTGACGTATATCGCGTTGTTGTTTATTGCGGTGTCTTTGGTGCAGCAAGGGATTTCTGTGTGGTCTGCGTATGTGGGTGAAAATGTGAGTTGGACCGCGACCAACAGCTTGCGAAGGGATTTGGCGCGCCATTGTTTAAATTTGGATATGTCGTTTCACAATGGTCGTACACCGGGTGAAATGATTGAGCGCATTGATGGTGATGTGAATGCGTTGGGCAATTTCTTTTCTCAATTTGCCATTCAAATGTTGGGCAATGTGTTGTTGATGGTGGGCATTTTGGTGTTGTTGTTTTTTGAAGATTGGCGGGCGGGTGCGGGTTTAACGTTGTTTACGATTTTGTCACTTTCCATTGCGTTGCGGTTGCGCAAGATTGCTGTGCCGCATATGAAGGCCACGCGGGAAGAGAGTGCGAAGATGTTTGGGTTTTTGGAAGAGCGTTTGTCTGGCGCAGAAGATATTCGTGCCAGTCGGGCGCAATTTTTTGTTTTGCGGCAATTTTACGAACGCACAAGGGCATGGCTCAAGAAAGAACTCAAGTCGGCTTTGATGATCAATATTTTGGTGAATGTATCGGGCATTGTTTGGGCAGTGGGCAATGCAACGGCTTTGGGCGTGGGGGCGTATTTGTACGCCCATGAGGTTTTTTCGCTGGGTGCGGTGTATATGATTTTTCACTATACCAATATGTTGTTGCGCCCCATTGAGCGCATTACGTTTCAGCTTGAAGATTTGCAGCGGGCAGGTGCCAGTATTGAGCGTGTTTCGGAGTTTACACAGATGCAGTCACAGCTTGTACTGGGGCGGGGTGATGTGTTGGAAGAGGGGCGTTTGTCTGTGCGGTTTGATCATGTCGCGTTTGGGTATGCCGAGGGCGATGTGGTGCTTCACGACGTGGATTTTACGCTGAAACCTGGGCGGGTGTTGGGTTTGTTGGGACGCACGGGAAGTGGCAAGACGACGTTGACGCGATTGTTGTTTCGTTTGTATGACCCGTGGCAAGGGGCTGTGATTTTGGGCAATACGGATGTGCGCCATGTAGACCAGGCCGATTTGTGTAATCGCATTGCGATGGTGACGCAAAATGTGCAATTGTTTCAGGGTTCTGTGCGAGATAATTTAACATTGTTTGACGCAACGATTTCTGATGCAGACATTCATCGGGCGATTGAGGATTTGGCGTTGGAAGATTGGTTTGCAACGTTTTCGGATGGGCTGAATACGGAGTTGGCATCTGAGGGTGGGCTTTCGGCAGGTGAGGCACAACTGTTGGCTTTTGCGCGGGTGTTTTTGCTGAAAGACCCCGATGTGATTGTGTTGGATGAAGCGTCTTCTCGGCTCGACCCAGCCACAGAACATCACCTTGAAAAAGCGGTGGATCGGTTGATACAAGATCGTACGGCCATTGTGATTGCACATCGGTTGGATACGGTGGCGCGTGCAGATGATATTATGATTTTGGAGAATGGGCGTATTGTGGAATATGGTGAGCGTGTGGCGTTGGAACAGCAATCGACTTCGCGGTTTGCCAAACTGTTGCGTGCTGGCATGGAGGATATGTTGGCATGAAAACACGGCATTATGTATGGCGGCTGTTTCGATTTCGAACGATGAATTATTTGTTGATGTGTGGTTTGCGTATTTTGATTTTTGCCGTTGCACCACAGGTTGTGGGTTTGTTGACACATGAGTTTTTTGATACGTTGACAAATGAAGGGCAGATGGGTTTTGAGCCGTATACATTATGTGCCTTTTTTGTGGTGAATGCGGTTTTGCGTTCGGTTTTTATTTTTGTGGATATTCCATTGCATTTTAACACGGTGTTTGCATTGCGCACCTTGCTTCGTAAAAATTTGTTGACGCATATTTTTAACAGACCGGGTGCACGTGCGTTGCCCGATACATCGGGTGAGGCCATCAGTCGTTTTCGAGGTGATGTGGATGAGATGCCGATGTTTATTTCTTCATTGCCTTTTATGGTGGGCGAATTTTTGTTTTCGGTGATGGCTGTTTATGTGATGGTTCAGATTGATCCACGAATTACGTTGGTGGTGTTTGCGCCCTTGGTTTTGGTGATGGTGATTGTGAATGTTGCCTTAACGCGTATTGGTACATATCGCGAAGCAAGCCGAGAGGCAACGGGGCATGTGACAGGTTTTATTGGTGAAATGTTTGGCAATGTTCAGGCGATTAAGGTGGCCCATGCAGAAGATCGTCTTTTAGGGCGTTTTGATGTGTTGAATGATCAACGGCGGTTAACCACGCTGAAAGATCGTGTGTTTAATCGCATGTTGGATGCGGTGATTTGGAGCACGATTAATTTGGGAACAGGAGCCATTTTGATTATGGCGGGGCAGTCGATGCGGATGGGCGATTTTTCGGTGGGTGATTTTTCGCTGTTTGTTTTTTACCTCAGTTTTGTGACGGAGATTACACGGCGGGCTGGGCGTATTATGGCGCAGTCGAAACAGGCAAGTGTGTCTATGGATCGGTTGCAGATTATGGTGCCTGATGCACCGCCTGAACAATTGGTTTTGCACAGTGATGTGTATTTAAAGGGTGATTTGCCTGAGGTGCCAAAGTTAGAGAAAAAAGAGTCGGATAAATTGAAAGTGTTGGAAGCCAAGGGGCTTTCGTTTCAATTTCCCGATAGCAAACGGGGAATTGCGTCTGTTGATTTAAAAATTGAACGGGGTACGTTTACGGTGGTGACGGGGCGTATTGGTGCGGGTAAGACCACGTTGTTGCGTACTTTGTTGGGGCTTTTGCCAGCCGATGCGGGTGCGATTTGGTGGAATGGTGAGGAGGTGAAAAACCCAGGGGATGTGCTGGTGCCGCCTCGGTGTGCCTATACGTCTCAGGTGCCGCGTTTGTTTAGCGATACGTTGCGCGATAATATTTTGATGGGTTTGCCTGAAGGTGAGGTGGATTTGCAGGGTGCTATTCGAGATGCGATTTTGGAGCCGGATTTGAAAGATATGGAAGAGGGGTTGGATACGCGTGTGGGCGCACGGGGGGTGAAGCTTTCGGGTGGGCAAGTGCAACGTGCGGCAACGGCGCGGATGTATGTGCGGGAGCCTGAGTTGTATGTGTTTGATGATTTGTCGAGTGCGTTGGATGTGGATACGGAACACCAGTTGTGGGCACAGCTTTTGAACCGAGAGGATGTGACGTGTTTGGCGGTTTCGCATAGGCGGCCTGCTTTGCGTCGTGCGGATCAGATTGTTGTGCTTAAAGATGGGTGTGTGCATGCGCAGGGGCGTTTGGATGATTTGTTGGATTCTTGTGAGGAGATGCGGCAGTTGTGGCGGGATTTGTCGCAGAAGAATGAGGATGGGTAGCGTACTGGCATCACTGCTTGATTTGGGTTTTTTCTTGTTATGCCTTCGGCGACATACTTTTTTTCTACAGCCAAAAAAAGTATGCAAAAAAGGCCGTCCCTCAAATGCCGGGAGGGCTGCACAGCGCAAATATCGTTTGTGGATGCACAATAGGGTAGTGTCCTACAAGATGTGTTGCTGAAGTTGTCGTATGTAACACAGGGAAAATGCGCTGTGCGTGATGGGTTTTTGTGATGGGTGTTGTGATGGATGGTTGACATTTAGTGTGAGTGTGGAGACTATGGATCAGACGAAGTTGTTGCAACAGCGGAATCGGGAGTTGCAGATTTTGAATACGATTGCGCACGCGCTTAATTTGTCGGTGGATTTGAATCAGGCATTGGATGCGGCATTGAAAAATGTGGCTGCGTTGTTTGATTTGGAGACGAGTTGGATTTGGTTGATTCGGGAGGATACGGGTGCGCATTATTTGGCGGCTTCTCAGAATTTGCCACCGGTTTTGCGTGATCAACCTGTGCGGATGGAGGGGTGGTGTTATTGTGTGGATACGTATTTAAGAGGGGATTTGACGGGTGCGGCAAATGTGAATGTGGTGGCGTGTAGTCGGTTGAAAAATTTGGTGGATGGTACGGATGGGTTGCAATATCATGCGAGTATTCCGTTGTATGCCAAAGATAAGAAGGTGGGCATTTTAAATGTGGCGAGTACGGAATGGCGTGAGTTGTCTGAGGAAGATTTGCGGTTGCTCAATACCATTGGTGATTTGTTGAGTATTGCGGTGGAACGGGCGCGTCTTTTTGAGAAGAGTGTGGCGTTGGGTGCGGTTGAGGAACGGTATCGGCTTGCACGGGAGTTGCACGATACATTGGGGCAAGGTTTGGCGGCGGTGTTGTTGCGGCTGGATGCATTGGATGCGCAAATTGAAATGGATGCGCCTAAAGAGAAGATGGCGGCTACGATTCAAGATGCGATGCAGTTGGCGCGACATAATTTGGAAGATGCGCGGCGGGCGGTTTTGGATTTGCGGGCGGTGTCTTTGGAGGGGCGTAGTTTGGGTGAGGCGTTGGATGTGCTTGTGGAGAGTGTGCAGGATCAGATTGTTGTGAAGTTGAAAAAGACGGGCAATCGGCCTTTGCCGGTGCGGGTTGAGGTGGCACTGTATCGGATGGTTCAAGAGGCGTTGAGCAATGTGAGGCAACATGCGCAAGCCGAGCAGGTGCGTGTGCATTTAACGATGACGGTTGACCGTGTGCATTTGGTGATTGAAGATGATGGGTGTGGGTTTGACCCTGATTTGGTACCTGAAAATCATTATGGGTTGATTGGGTTGAATGAGCGGGTGCGTTTGTTGCAGGGTTCGTTGGTGGTTGAGAGTGCGCCCCATGAAGGGACGCGGTTGTTGTTTGATATTCCTTTGGAGTCTTAGGTTTATGAGTGAGTCGATTCGCATTTTGGTGGTGGATGATCATCCGATTGTGCGTGATGGTTTGGTGGCGATTTTGTCTACGCAGCCCGATTTTGAAGTGCTGGGTGAGGCGGGCAATGGGGAGGAGGCACTGGCGCAGATTGTTGCTCACAAACCCGATGTGATGTTGTTGGATTTGGAGATGCCTGTGTTGGATGGAGTGGCCACACTGGAGCGTTTGCAAGCCGATGGGGTGGGTGTGCGAACGATTGTGTTTACGGTTTTTGATACGGATGAGCGGATTGTGTCGGCGATGAAGGCGGGGGCGAAGGGATATATTTTAAAGGGTGCACCAAGAGATGAGGTGTTTCGGGCAGTGCGTGTGGTGCATGGAGGTGGATCGTTGCTGGAACCGTTGGTGGCGTCTAAATTACTGGATCGGTTGAGCAACCCTGAACCCGATGCTTTGACGCCACGAGAAGGGGAAGTGCTGAAGTTGCTTTCGACGGGGTTGTTGAATAAGGAGATTGCGGATCAGTTGACAATTAGTGAGCGCACGGTGAAGTTTCATGTGAGTGCAATATTGGGAAAGCTTGGGGCAGGGAATCGGACGGAGGCTGTGGCGATTGCGAGGGAGCGGGGGGTGATTTAGATGCCAAAAGAGATAAATGTCTTGGGTGTTATACTCTGAATATGTGAGATTATATTTCAGGATTTTGTTTAAGATATTGAACAGCACGATCTAAAATTTTCAAAGTTTCCAAAAAATGCTTATCCCTGAATCTCCCTGAAAGAGTGGCCACCGTGAAAAGGTTATTTTTCTCACGGATTGTCGAACTTTAGGAGCTATATAAACACCTGATACAACATTGTGATATTGATCTATAAAAGAGCCTTTATTTTTATCAAGGGTTTTTTTCACTAAATTCCCCAACTCAATGTCAATTTTCAATTCCAATCTGTGATTGTATAGATTTTTGTTATAATATTTGAGGTGTTACATTGACAAATAAAGAATTTTTATGTACTGTTTTCCTGTACATATCGAAAAGGAGTCAAAATGCCTCGTGAAACAACATATACCCAAGCACGCGCCAGTTTGGCAAGCATTTGCAGGGAAGTTACAGACAATCGGGATTTTGTGCTTATCAATCGGCGTGGGAATGAACAAGTTGCATTGATTGCGGCTTCTGAGTTGGAGAGCTTGATTGAAACGGCACATTTATTAGGTTCACCTAAAAATGCAGAACGTTTGATGACGGCACTCAATCGGGCACGTGCCAAGACTGAACCTCCACAATCTTTGGCGGATTTGCGTCGGGAGGTCGGGCTTGAGTCGGAGGAAGCGTGAGCAAAACAAAGATCGAGATACCGTTTTTCATCCTGAATTTCGAGAGGATCTTAAATATTGGGTATCGACAGATCGCAAAATAGCGCTTCGTGTTTTAGATCTTGTTGCGGCCATCACGCGCGACCCATTTCGGGGTATTGGTAAACCTGAGCCATTGAAATATTTAGATGGGAGTACGTGGTCACGGCGTTTGACGCGTGAACATCGAATTGTATATCGTGTCACTGATGATCGGATTGAATTTTTACAGGCGCGATATCATTATTAGAATTTTAAAATTAGAATAAAATTTTGTTGAAAATGAGAGGCTACACATTGTGTAGCCTTTTTTCTGTTCTGCTATTTGCTAAATGTGGCAATGAAGATGATAGAGTTTAAATCAGGTTGCTCTTCATTTTGGGTTGTTTATCATGAGATATAATAGACTGAACCTGTACCAAAGACCAGGTTCAAAACCCGTCCTCGGGGCGATGCGGTAGTATGAGAAAGTGTATATCTTTGGGGTGAACATAAAAGACCACCTATAGAAGGAGATATGTGATGGCTGTGACAGACAGTGAATTTGTGGCGTGTGCAAAAGTTGAAGACATTGCTGAAGGCGATATTGTGGCGGTGAATGTGGCGGGGCGTTCTGTGGCATTGGCCAATTCAGAAGGGACGATTCGGGCAGTGGATAACCGATGCCCACATATGGGCTATCCGATGAGTGAGGGCAGTATTCACAATGGGATTATTATTTGTCATTGGCACCATGCCCGATTTGATTTGGCCAGTGGATGTACGTTTGATCCGTTTGCCGATGATTTGCAGAGTTATCCTGTGGAGATTCACGATGGCGAAGTGTATGTGAATGTGCATGCCACGCACCCAGACCCAGTGGGTCATTGGAAACGCCGTTTGCATGAGAGTTTGGAACAGAATATCAATTTGGTGATTGCAAAGTCGGTCATCTCTTTGCGGGG
>JAYODI010000102.1:0-18165 GCA_038279365.1 Candidatus Latescibacterota bacterium
TGCGAATCGACGAAACTGCGAATCAGCGAAACTGCGAAACCACGAATCAACGAAACTGCGAATCAAAATCTTTGCGTCCATTCGCCTATTCGCCTATTCGCCTATTCGTCCATTCGTCCATTCGTCCATTCGTCTATTCGAAATCTTTCTACGTGAGTTCTTGTCTTGCACCCAGTGTCCAGGCACGGGGGTGGTGATCAAATCCGATATGGGGATAGTACTCGGCAGCGGCAGGGGCGGCAAGTAGAATTAAGCCTGCTGTGGGTTCGAGTGCGGCTTGGGTGCGGCGAATAAGTTCTTTGCCAATGCCTTGTTTTTGATGCGTTTCTCTTACGGCAAGGTCAGAGAGATAGGCACAAAAATGAAAATCGGTGACGGTGCGTGAGATGCCAACAAGGAGGTTCTCGTCCCAGGCGGTGACGATGAGGTTGGCATGTTCGATCATACCTGCCATGCAGGTTCTGTTGTCTATGGGGCGACGTTCGCCCAGCGTGGATGCTTTGTAAAGTTCGATAACCTCATCGAGGTTGAGGTCATTGCCTATTTGATAGGTGATGGGCATTTAGTTGAGAGCTCCTTCTTCTAACCATTGGGTGAGTTGGGTCATGAGGTCTTCGTTTGGGAGTGCTTCGCGCAAGGGTTCTGTGAAGTTAAGCCGATAGCCGTTGGGGTCTATGATGATGACTTCACGTGTGTTCCAAGGGCGATTGTGTTGTCCTGAGATTTGCAATTCGTTGTGTTTGCGGGCGCGTGTGGCAATGGCATCTACCGATTCGCGCAGGGCCGAAAAATTGAGTGTGACGCCGGTTCCTTTTGTGAGGGGTGCGGGGTGGGTGTGGTTTTCTTCTATGAGCATGATATCGGCATGAGGCGCCCAGCGCAAGTGCGATACAAAGGGTTGCCCATTGGGCCCTGGCATTTGTGAGATAAGTGAAAAACCGAGAATGTCACAATACCAGCGTGTTGAGTGGTGCAGGTCTGTGACCAAGAGGGTGGTGTAGGCCGGCATTTGGTAATCGTATTGCGTATCCATAGATCCCCTTTCTGTTGGGCAAACAGAAGATTTTAGACCGTTTCTAATGCGATGGGCGATTTTTGTGCGCGTCTTAAGAGGGTGAGAAGAGAGATGCCTGTGAGTGTGATGACGCCGACAATCCAGTAGGTTGCGATGGTGCCGTTGTGGTCGAGATACATGCCCAAGAGGGGCGAAAAAAATGCAAAACTTAAGTTGCCTGATAAGCTGACAATGGATATGACTGTGGCGCGATTTTGATCTTTTATTTGTCGGTTGATATAGCCTGTAAGCGTGGGGCGATAAGCACCGCGCACAATTTGTTGGAGAGCTAAAAAAACGATTGCAACTGGCATAATAAAGAATGTGGGCAATAAAAATGAGAGTGCCAAAAGCAGACCCATGACGAGTAAAGCAATGCGATATTTTTTGATGTGGTTGACCAATACTTTGGCCGAAAAGGCAGCAATGATGTTGAAGAAACAAAAGATGGCACCAAACCACACAATGTCGATGCTGACATGTGTGAAGTAGGGTTCGTAGAGCCAAAAACCACTTCGGCTTGCAAAACCGATAAGGGCTGACAGCCCCATGACCCAAAGAATGCGGGGTGATTTGATGACAAGGTGTAGATTTTGAAGAATGTGTGCCTGATAGCTTTGGGTGCTTTTTTCTCTTTCAATTTCGACAAAGCGCATGGCCAATGCACTGGCAGTAAAAGCACTGCCCACGCTGATCCAAAAAGGGGAGGTTGGGGTTGAGCGTGTAAAGCAAACTGCTGATAACAACCCCTACGGCTTGTCCGGCAAAGATGAATGAGGCGGCACGCCCGTCGATGCGGGCATATTCGTCTTCGCGGCCCAAACGATGAAGGCTTTCATATAACAAGGCAGAGTCTGCACCACTGCCAAAGGTGAGCCCCAGACCAAAGAGGGCTTCGGCAAACGCAAAGGCGTAGAAAGATTGTGTGTGGATGTAGATGGTAAGTGCGATGCCGAGGCACAGACCAGCACAAAGCAATGAAAGCCGACGCGAAATTTTGTCGGCAACAACACCCGTGGGCACTTCAAAGATCACAACGGATAATGCGGCAATGGATTGTAGCCACATAATTTCGGTATAACTCAAGCCTTTCCATCGGAAATAAGGCGTGATGACGGGGCCGATGATGAGCATGCCGTAGAAGAATCGATAGAGGGTGTAGTTTTGTATGTTGCGTTCGTAGGACATGGTTAAGAAGCGGTCAGCTTTCAGTTTTCAGCGGTCAGTAAAACTTACATTGACGCACCTTTGTGGTGATAGAGAATGGGTTTTAACAAATAAAAAACCCGCCGAAGCAAGGCTTCGGCGGGTTCAAATCAATGGATGTGCGTTTGTTTATATCCGTATGAATGCCCGCCGAAGTAGCTTTTTATGTCCTTCATTCTTAATCGTGGCAGATGAATTACGACCAAGACCCATATTGGAGCGTACATGACCATTGGCCACGATAGCTGAAGCTGTCGCGGTCATGGGTTTGTTATGTTGGCGGGTAAAGATGGTCATGTTGATTCTCTTGAGTTTTAAATGATTTGTTACCGAGGCTGAAGATAGGTCGGTTGGGTGAGTGATGTCAAGTTTTTTTTAGAAAAAAGATTCGCATATGGAAATAGATTTGTGATAAGTGCAATTAAAATAATTGTATATGGTTCGTCATTTTGTTATGAGGTTTGTATTGATATCGTGCTCTTGATAAAGATGTGTTTTGGGTTAATATCTGAATGTAAGTGTTACATTATTGGGTGAATAATCAGGCAGGTTGGTTGCTCAAACCGAGGATAGTTCGGAGATACCTTTTAATTGCTCACCCATGTTTTTTTCGGTGATCTTAAGATCGTAGTCTACTTGCAGGTTCAGCCAATATTGTGGTGATTGACCAAAGGCACGGCCAAATAAAAGGGCCAATTCTGCTGTTATGGGGCGTGTACCATTTATCACATGCGATACGCGCATAGGTGAAATGCCAATTGTACGGGCGAATTTTGCCTGAGAAATATTTAATTCTTCTATGATTTCACGCAAGAATGATCCTGGATGTATGGGGGGTAAGCCGTTCTTAATCATGGGCATCTCCTATTAATGATAATCAACAATTTCAACATCTATTGCATTGCCATCTTCAAAGCGGAAACAAATGCGCCATTGGTTATTGATGCGGATACTCCACTGACCAAGTCGGTTGCCTTTTAAGGGCTCCAAACGATTCGATGGTGGTAATCGGAGGTCGTTTAAACGTGTTGCTGCGTTTAGTTGTGTGAGTCGCATTGCTGCACGGATATGTATAGAGGGAGGATATCGGCGCGATTTTCCCGTTAAAAAAAAGCGTTGCGTTTCTGCGTCTGAAAATGAGCAAATCATAAGCAATAAAAAAGTAAACAAAATGTTTATGTTTGGCAAATTGTATTTGGTTGTCTCTTGATTGGTATTTTATGTGTCATTCTGGCAGGGAGATGGTCATCATATCTGCATTGCCAAAGTAGTCGGAGCCAAACAGTACGCGTTGTCCATCGGGGCTGAAGTTTTGGTGTGGATGTGCGGGACCACCACGGGGATGATGCCCTGCGGTGAGAAGTTTACGCCCCCCATTGACGAGGTCTATGAGGTAGATGTCGCCTTTGTGAGAGTCGCCAATGGCACGTCTGCGGTCTGGTGTGGCGGCGCAATGCCAGTAGGAGGCCACGGGAATTTGATCGTGAAACATCACTTCATTTGTGCGCACGTTGATGGAGGCGATGCCGTGTGGTTTGAGCCTGCGTGGGTCGGTGGGTTTTTGACCACCTGAGATGTTGAAGAACACATAATCTTCGGTGACCCACACTTCGTGTGTGATCCACTCGGTTGGGGCTTCTTGATAGAGGGGGTGGTTGTTGCTGCCATCGGCATTGACGAGCCACATACGTTGTGGGGCATCGCCACCTGTTTCGTGGCAGTAGAGAATTTCGCCAGACTTAAAGGGATTGGCTTGTACGTGGCCAATGCGAAAAGGCAAGTCGATGACGGTGGAAATGGCACCGGTTTTGAGATCGACACTTTGGAGCGCGTAGGTGGTATCGGTTTTGTTGGGGGTGGTGCGAATGCCCACATAGGCGTGGGTTTCGTTGGCATCGAGGCTGAACCCGCCAGATTGGTTTGTGTTTTTGGGAAAGGTGGCAATGACTTTATTGTAGGCACTTGGTTTTTTAACTTTGCCAGTGGCACTGTCGCCCAATAGGGCACCTATGTTGGTGGCGACAAGTGAAGGCGATTCGTTTCGTTTGCCTTGCAGAGTGTACATGGTGGCTTCTTTGCGTGATAAAAAAACAGGGCCAACAGGGGCTTGGGTGAGTTGGATCAATTCACCCGTGGCTTCGGAATACGCAAAGTATTGGTAGCTGCCTGTGCGGTTAGATCGAAAGACAATATATTGGCCATCATGCGTCCATTGAGGGTGGGTTTGATAGGTTTTCATATCTGAGGCGGGGTCTGTGGTTAGGGCTGTGACGGTGATACCTGTGAGTGAATCGACAAATGTTTTTCGTTCGGAGGGAAATCTGCGCCCCACTTCGGATGCATAGATTGTTGTGGCCAGTAAGAGGGGCAGGAGCCCGATAGTCAAGTAAGTGCGTACACGATTAGGGTGGAACATTGCAACTCCTTAGGTTGAGACAAGTGCGTTAAAGTGTGCGGGCACTTTTGTGTCGAAAGTCATTTCTGCTTTGGAATAGGGGTGTGTGATGGTAAGTGAAGCGGAGTGCAGCATGAGTCGTTTGACGCCTTTTCCTTTTTGGCCATACGATTTGTCACCCACCACGGGAAAGCCTTTTTCGGCAAAGTGAACACGAATTTGATTTTTGCGCCCAGTGATGAGATCGACTTCGAGCAAGCTGAAGTCGGCAGATTCTTTCAGCACTTTGTAACCTGTTTTGGCCAGTTTTCCTTTTTTAGGATCGCTTACTGAAAAGACTTTGAAGACGCTGTTTTCTGCCAAGTAAGATGTGATAACATCTTCTTTTTGGGGTAAGATGCCGTGCACGACTGCATAATATTTTTTCTTAAAGTTTTTCCATTCATCCTGAAGATGACGTTTGGCTTCTTCGGTTTTGGCAAAGATGATAACACCCGATGTGTCTCTGTCGAGGCGGTGTACGACAAAAACGCGGTTTTTGGATTTTGAATTGCCTTTTTTGACATATTCGTTGAGGCGATAGTAGGCGGTTTCTTCTGTAATGCGATCCGTGCTGACGGTGAGGAGACCATTTATTTTATTGGCAACCAAAATGTCGCGATCTTCGTAGAGTATGGGTAGGCCTCTGGGTTGATATTTTTTGGGAGGTGGTTTAAAGTTTTTTACTTTGTCTTGCGGGGATTGGTTCATTGTATGCCTGTTTGTAAGAGTTGATATGGTTTGTGCTAAGGCTTAGAATATAGGACAGATTTCATTATGAAAAATAATATTTTTATACGTTCTGGAAGGATGGTCATATAGGCAGTCAAATTTATTGTTCGACGGTGAAGATTGTAGATGCGGGGATTGACCCGGTGAGGCTCTTTTGAATTATAGGCGAGAGAAATGGTGGGGTAGGTGAAAGATGCGATTGTGGCCTTGGGTGCGGTGGTGGGCTTTTGCGTAGTATGCCGTACGGTGGAATGGCGTGAAAAATCGGTGAATGTTTTTTGTGATGGATGAATCGCTTTTATGTTTTACGACTTAATTTAAATAAAAAATGGAGAAGTTTAATACAGAAGCAAAACTGACCCACACGAAATAGGGAATAAGTAAATAAGATGCAGCTTTTGATTTTTGATAGAAGAACAATATGTTAAGCAAGATAAATAACCAAAGGACGATGATTTCAATGAATGCTAAGAATGGGCTTTTTAAACCAAAAAATAAGAGTGACCATAAGGTGTTTAAGCCCAGTTGAACAAAGAAAACAATTCGAGCTGATTTTGTGTCTTTGTCAACGTTGTTCCAAATGAGGTAAAGAGAAATACCCATGAGAAAATAAAGGGTTATCCAAACGGGTCCAAAAAGCCAACTGGGTGGATTGAAAAAGGGTTTGTTTAAGGTGACATACCAAGTAGAGACGGATGATACTGTAAAAAACGATCCAATAACGCCTGCCAATTGGCAAATGACAATTGAGAAGATGAGTTTAAAATAATTGATGTTCATTGTGTTTACCTATGGGTTTTAATCAATTGGAGCAGGCTTTTACTGTATTTGAAGGCGTGTTTCTAATGGTCACCAACAACATGGATCGGATGGAGCAAGTTGCCAAATAGTGCAAGGCGTTGTCCTGAGATATCGCCAGGTCCACAGGTTTGGAGCGCGTGTCATAAAGTGCGGATCTATCCTTGTTTCGACCATTTTTTTAATGTTAGTGGGTGGATACGTATTGACGCCATTCGGCCAATTGTGCAAGGGTGACACCTACACCGCCACAAACAATGACAATGATGTTTTGTTTGTTGTTTAGAAATTCACAGTTGTTATAAACGGCAGATAAACTGGCTCCACAGGCAGGTTCGACCATGATTCTGTGGTCTTCGAGAAAGCGGTCACACGCAAGAACGGCGTCTTTGTCTGTGACCACATGGCTGATGATGGGGTGTGCGTTGCGCAATTCAAAAGCTTGTTGGGCCACCTTTTTGGCACCGAGTGATGTGGCGATGCTTGTGATGTGATCAATGCCCACATGTTTGTTTGCCAATGCGGCAACTGCGTATGCATCTGCGCCTTTGGTTTCTACGGCCAATATGGGCACTTTTTTTAAGTTGTTTCGTTGT
This sequence comes from Candidatus Latescibacterota bacterium, assembly GCA_038279365.1. Taxonomy (GTDB): domain Bacteria; phylum Latescibacterota; class UBA2968; order UBA2968; family UBA2968; genus JABIFK01. The sequence goes on from JAYODI010000102.1 coordinate 6,821, forward strand.
AAACCTTCTACAACCCCGCACAAAAGCCCGCCTCCACCCACCGATAAGATGATTGCATCGGGTGTGATTCCTGTTTCAGATATTTCATCAATCATCGAAGCGTGACCTGTCCACGTGAGGGGATCGTCAAAGGGATGGATGTAGGCCGCGCCTTCTTTTTGGGATAAGGCTGTTGCATAACTGTGTGCGGCATCCCAATTTTCGCCCGTGACGATGACGTTTGCACCTTCGCTTTTGATGAGGTCTATGGCGCGCTTTTTGGTGGTTATGGGAACGACGACGGTGACGGGAATGTTGAGGCGGCGACCCGAATAGGCAACAGCCAAACCAGCATTGCCACCAGATGATGTAACGAGTGCTTGGGCACCTTTTTGGACATATTGTTGACAAGCATATCCCATGCCTCTGGCCTTGAAAGATCCACATGGTTGCAGGGCTTCCATTTTGAGCCAGATGTGTGCATTGGGGTTGTTGCTTATGTGCAAAGATTCGATGAGCGGTGTTTGAATATGTAAGTGTTTCATGGTGCCTTTGGTTTTATTTGACGGAAATTTCAAATGTGCGTTCGTCTTCATTACCCCAGTGATAACTTTTAAGTGTGGGGTGGTTTTCGTCAATAGATCGATCTGGATTCATGGCATCGTCTAACCAATTGGGAATGTCTGGTAAACGATGGGTGGTGACGTTTATTTTGTATCCGGTAAATTCGAGAATGCGATAACAACAGGTGGCTAAGCCTACAGAACCCGTGACAACTTGTAGGGTGTCGCCAATTGGCATTTTGCTGTTGATGTGTTGGTGACCACAAAAATAAGCACGCACGTGGGTGTCGTTTTGCTCAATGAGTTCGGTGAGTGCTGGAATGACATTTTTGATTCTGCTGTAGCCCCATTCGTGACAAAAGCCACCTTTGCGCGAAGGCACAAGTGGATAGTGGCAGATAATGAGTGTGGGTTTGGGGCGGGTTAATTGCCGAGAAAGCCAAGCCACTTGTTCGTCTGTGTCTTCGTCGCGAATGGAGAACAAAACGAGTTGCCATGTGCCCATATGCACAACCGAGCGAATGCCTGCTTTGCCAAAAACTTGCCCAAAGTTGGTTTTTTCTAAAGGGCAGTCTTCCATGTCTTCCATGCCGGGGTAGCGTTCGGCAAAGGCTTTTGACGGTGCAATGTCGTGATTGCCTGCCACAACATGATAGGGCAAACCCGTGGCTTCCAATTGGGCATGCATCCAACGGATTTCTTCAATTTCTGCGCCACCTCGGTTGACACAATCACCACCGATCACAACACGATCTACGCCGTGTGGATTTTCTTTGAGCATTTCGAAGAATTTTGGCACGGCGATTTCTGTTTTTGGGTAGTGTGCTGGAAATGGGCCTGACGCGTGGAGGTCATTGGCGTAAAGAATTTTCACTTTTTAAACCTGTCGAGAGTCGGGTTGATGAGGAAGCACATCACCTGTGTGCATGAAGAAATCTAAAAGGTGTGTTTCCATCTGGTGCTCTATGTTTGCATATGCTGTGTGACCGCTCAAGTTTTGTGTTTCATGTGGGTCTTTTTTGAGATCAAAGAGTTCATGGTGGCCTGTGTAATAGCGGCGGATATATTTGTATTTTGGGGTACGACACATCACAGCGTGAGAGCCTTCTTTGTGAGAGGGGATTGCGGATCGGCTTTGGCGTGCGTAAAAGCTGTTGGGTGGCATTTGGTCAACATCTGTGTTGATGAACGCATCTTCGCCTTTTCGAGCACCCACTTCTGCAAAAACGGCTTCGTGAATGGGTGTTTCATCACCGGATAGTGAATCACGCAATGAGGTGCCTTGATGGGCATAACCGGGATCTATGTCTAAGAGATCGTAGAGTGTTGCGGTGATATCTAAGAGTTCGGTGAGGTGTTGGCGGTTGCCATTTTGAACGGGCACATTGGCTGGTGGTTTGATGACGAGCGGCACGTGAAGGAGACAGTCTTGTAGGGTACTGTGTGTTTTTTCGGGGAGAGAATAATCGCCCGTAAAGTCACCGTGGTCCGAAAAGAAGAAGATCCACGTGTTGTCGTATAAACCTTGTTCGATGAGGGCATTGACCACTTTGCCAAAGAGGTCGTCCATTTTGGCACACATGGCATAATAGATGCGTTTGACATCGCGCCACATGTCTTCTGTGATGTTGTCGCTTTGAAACCCTTCACGTAAGGCATCGAGAATCTTGGGAAGGTTTGCCTCTTGGGACGGTGTGGGAATGCGTGGTGGGAGTTTGTTTGGGTCGATGGCGTTGTAAAAGTCTTCTTCGGCGTAATAGGCTGGGTGAGGTTTGCCAAGGGGTAAATAACAGACAAAGGGTTGATCGCTTGATTGGTTTTTGATCATGTCAACTGCGCCGAGCACACACGCGGTGTCTGCATCCCAATGTTGTGGGCCATCCCCTTCTTTGGGGAGTACGCCGCGATAGAATGCACCGTGTCGTGGATCATCTGCTTGTAGGGGTGGGGCTTGTTTGTATGGCATGTGTTCGGTGTATTTGCCTTTGGGTTGAAACTTGGTGTCGCAATAGTGGAGGTAGTCTTCTGGTTTTTGAACGCGCACAAGATCGTTTTTGCCCCCCCACCAAATGTGATACCCTTCTTTTTTGAGGACAGACAGAAGATTGGGTTCGTGTTCTTTGAGCATATTGCGCATGGACCGATGGCCGTGAACATGTGTGTACCAGCCTGTCATAAAGGAACATCGGCTGGGTGTGCAGACGGGATTTTGTGCAAAGGCATTGCTGTAGGAAACGGCATCGGACGCGACCAAGGCATCCAGATTGGGTGTGACGGCTGCTGGATTGCCTTGGTGGTTGAGCACATCGCCCCGATAGGAGTCAGGAACAAAAAGTACAATGTTGGGTTTGTTTTTCATGGGGGATTGTCTTTGCTTGATCTTAGAGTTTTGTGTGTACGGATGAACCTGCATTGAGTCCTGTGGGCAGTGACATACTGATCTGACGAGCGGTTTCATTGTTTTGTTTGACTGTTAAGTTGAGTGTACCCTCACCGGCGGTTGGGTCGGCTGCTGAAAGTGTCCACACATTGTCGGTATGGCGAAGCAGTATTACACAGGGTTGGTCTGCTGTGATGTGCCAGTTTGCGGCATGGATTTGACTGGGTTGATAAAATACGATGCCCAGTGTTTGATCTTCTTCGGACCAGACGGCTTGTTGCTGTGCCGAATTTGCAATGATTTCAAAGGGGGCTTTATTTGCCAAATTGGGCATTTCTTTGGCATCTATGTTTGGGTAAATGGCATACGCATACGCTTTTTCTTTTGGGCTGGCACCGTGGGGAATGGTGAGGGTGAAGACACTGTCTGTTACGGTGGCATCAGATCGTTGTGCGCTGATGCGTGTCCACGCGCCCGTACGTATGCCTGTGGCTAAGTGGGCTTGGGTTTCTTTGGGAAACAGATATCCGATGCCATCGTGGTGAACCCATTCTACGTTTTGGAGGGTTTCGCCTTCGGGGAAGGTTTCGGAGGTTTTGCCTTTGCCTAATGTGACATCTCCTGCCAAGCGGCATTGGTTGACTGTGGTGATTACATCGTATTTTGCGGTATTGTTGATGTTTGTGCCCAAACACACGACCATGTTGTTAAAAAAGAACCACGCTTTTTGTGCGCTGAGTGTTTCCCGCTTGAGGTCGAAAGTGGCAACACCCATTGTGCCATCTGATGTGCCGCCCACAAATGCCGATTCGCCTTGTCGTTTGGGTTCTCCGGGGATGTGGGGTTCCAGTGTTACGGTGGTACCTGGAATGCGTTGCCAATCCCACACAGGATAAAGCCCTCCGTATTCGTTGCCGTGTTGCATGATGCACATGGCGCCTTCGGCTAAATAATGACTGAGGAGGCCATCATCGGTTCCTGAGAGACCGTCTGTGTTGAAGGTGCGGGTGGAATACATTCGGGCTGATGCGTACCAATTGTCGCGATGGTGCACCATCATATCACTTCGGTAGAAATGTTTGTTGCCGACAAGTGGGGGCGCTGGCTTTCCTGCTACACGATTGGCCAAGGCTTGAAATTCTTCTTCGCGCCCAGTTGGTAATGTGAGCATGCCTTCTGCGGCTGGGCCAAGATATTCGGCAGATCGCCTGCCTCGGCGAGGAACGGCAATTTCTCGACCTCGGGCACCAAAATCGCCTTGACCATTGTGTGACAACCATTGTGAGCCGTCTAAGATATAGTGCGATAAAAGTGCAATTTTTTCTGGTGCATAGGCAAATGCTGTTCCTGCTGTGAGATTGGCCAGTCGCACATTGTCACGGGTGAAACCAGCTCCGTAACCATGGTTATAAATCACCTGTTTGTGCTGGTGAAATGAGAAATCGGGCTGGATGCCTTCGTCGTCACTGATGCGAATTTCGGAGGCGATGAGTTCAAATGCGCGACGTAGAAGATCGGCATCGCGCTGTAATACGGCGCGTCGGGCGGTGATTTCGGCTTGCCACACCAAGTTTTGACCCGTTGTGCCAAGGATGGCACGTTCGAGATTTTGACCGCCTTTGGTCATTTGAAAATCGCTTAGATGGCCGTCGCGCATGAGCATGATCTGTGAGAGCATGCCGGGTGCACCAATGGCATCCCACCACCACTTGCGGCGCGGGTCTTTGTGCAACCAATAGTCGAGGGCGGTGTTGATTTGTTTGTCCAATTCGGGATTTTGGTATAGGGGAGAGTCGGGAGAGAACCACGCCTGTGTGAGTCTGAGCAAACGACTGAGGTGTTGTGCTGGCTCCCAAGAAGTTGTGGCGGTTCCTTCGTAGTTGACTTCTTCCCAGTGCCCATCGGGTTGGAGCGTTTGACGGTAGTCTGTGACACGATCCATGTCGGGGGCTTCTTTGAAGGGGGCCAACATGCGTTCTTTGATGATGATCATATCGTTTTCGTAATTTTTAGGTGTTGTCATGTTGTTCTCCTCGGCTGGGATTCCCTTTGTGGGGAGTATCAATCCTACCAAAATCCACAACCAATATGTGTTATATGTTCCATTTCTCATCTTGAAAACGCCCTCACCGTGTTGCAAAAAAGTCCACTTTTTAAAGTGTTTTAACTTCGATGTTGTATGACTTGACTGGGTTTTGTTTGCCTTATTCGGGTGTGTCTTTCCAATTGACCTCGCTTCTGTCAATGACCCAAGGATCGTTGTAGAGTTCGCGACTGTGTTTTTGCATGGCAGGTGACCATCCCCCACTCCAAGAGAGCCAGTAGGCACTTTTGGGCATGTGGTTTTTGATGAGGGCGATGATTTCGCGGGCGTCTTGTGTGTTGGGTTCTGGTTGGCCTGTATCGGTCCAGCCTTCTTCGGCCACGGCAAAAACTTTGTTGGGATGGTTTTGAGTCATGGTGTTGTAACTGGCAATGCGGGGATTTGTGGCCGATTTGTCTGTGACATAATCGGAGAAGCCGATCATATCGACATAGGCATCGCCGGGGTAGCGGTCTTGGAATTTGTCACCGCCGCTGTTTGCGGCACAAAACCAAATGAGATTGTGGAGGCCTTGGGTTTGTGTGAAATATTCAAAGGTCCATATCCATAGCTTTTTCATATCCTCATCTTCTATTTCTTTAAAGTATTCCAATTCTTCGTTATACGGTTTAAAGATGAGGACGACGCCTTTTTCTTGAAGCCATTTCATGTGGGGTACATAATAGGTTTCAAAGTGTGCGAGCAGTTTGTTGTTTTTGGGTGTGCCTGTTTGCCATATGTCTGACCACGGGCCGGGTTCTTCTTTGACACCAGAGTGTCTTACAATGAGTTTCGCCCAAATGCTGATAAGCCCACCTTCGTTCCAATAATCTAAAAAGAGTTGTCGCCTTTTTTCATTTTCGGCATCGCTGTTGTCGGCCCCTTGACAATAAAAATAATGTTCAAGAATGGCGGGCCATTTGCCTGTTTGTTCAAATATGCCCACACAGTTTCCTGTGGCGTGATAGTGGTGGCGAAATTGCCCACTGAGCACTTTGTCTTGGTCGGCAATGTGCCCCAGATAAGCCAATACCTTTTTGACATCGGCTGTGGCATTTGGGTCGGCGGGGGGATCGTATGCAGGGGTTGGTTGGTGTGCCATAAATAAAAAACCAATGATGAGGGTGGGTTGAATGAGTGGATTTAAAATTTTTTTGGATATCACATTCATTGTGGTTTATGCGCTCCAAGTGGTTGTGACTGGTATTTCCCATCTTGTGGCGTGACGGGCTTCAAATCCTTGGTGATTGTGTTTGGTGAAGACTCGGCAACCGGTATTTGTGGGTTCAATGTGACGAATAGGATAACCGTGCTTATTTGTATCGTCTATGGCGAAAAGGGTTTGACCTTGTAGGTTTTGAATGTGTGGCAGGTTGCTGTCGAGATCAAAATAAGAATTGCCATTTAGGGATTCGTTTGAAAGGATACGCCCGCTTAATGTGGCATTGGGTGCGGTGAGTTCGATGTTGGTTGTCGAGAGGTTTGTCCCCCCGGTGAGACTGGCAGAAGATGGTGAGCCATTGTTGATTAATAGGGTGGCGAGGCGTGCATCTGTGGTGATGTCTCCCACTTCTGTAGATAGGGTGATGGGGGTTGTTTGCAATTGACTGACGACGATGTCGGTGCCGTGGGCGGTTTGAACGGCAATGGCGATTGCATCTTGGGGTGCGTTGCTGGGTAAGGGAAGCACCTGAATGGATTTGACCAAGGTCTGTTTGCCTTGGTTGCCGACAAAAGCGGAGACAAATATGTCTTTTCTGTTTTGTCCTTCAACGCGACGAATGACGTAGGGCAGTGTGGCTCCTACATCGGTGTTGCGGTGGTCGCGCTGGCCCCATCCGTTGCCAATGAATATGGATTCGTTTGCGCTTCCTGGAGCGAAGGCTTCGAAGGTGTACCCGTCATCATATGTATAAGAGATGTGCCACGGGTTTTGTTGCTGCGCGTGATGGATATCTGTGAGATCGAGCCCATTTTCGCCAAAGTTGACGGGTTGTGAGGGGGTGAGATTAAGCCCGTTGACTTGGTAGGTGTTGGTGGGACCATGAAAGATGTAGTCGGCGGTTTGGCCACCTGATGCGCGAAAGATGTCGAGCAGATAAGAACCCGCACTGCCGTGGTCTATTTGGACAAGGGTTCGTTGATAAGTGGATTCTGAGCCGTAACCATCGGAAGAAGCTTCCATGGCTTTGATGGTGGGCGTGACGGAGAACAAATGAAAGGTGCCGTGCCGACCGCGTGAGAGCTGGTCTTTGCCATCGATCATGACAAGGTTGTGGGCACCTGTGCGTGCGGTTTGGTATTTGTCGGGGTGATCCCAGAGATAACCGAGGTCTGACAAGAGTTCGCGCCCATCTTTCCAATAATAAAGGCCGAGGCCATCTATATGATGATGGTTGGCGTGGTCTGCCGCGTTGAGGGAGACGAGGCTCTTACGCCCATCGTCTCCGGTGTGTAAATACCCTTGCGAGAGATACGGAAAGACCACATCGGGCAAATTGAGTGGGGGCGCGGTTTGGTTTGCAAAATGGGGATCGCGGTTGAAGATGGCTTGATCAGCACCTTCTGATGGATCTTTGGCGGCAAGTTCTTTGAGGAGTGCAATGTGTGTATTTGTAGGGTAAGCAAGTGTGAGCAGGTCTGCAAAGGAGACGCTGATGGTGGTGGATTGATACGAGTCGGCAGAGGGCGGGAAGTGAAGATCGCCTTGTAAGGTGTAGATGAGGGCTTGCCAACAATCGCCATAGAGGGTGTCTCTGCAAGCATTAAAGTGATCGAGCCGTATACCTGTAGATGTTTGATAACCTATGGGGTCGCTGTAATCGCGAAAGGCGAGTGCAAAGGGTTTGATGCCGTTCATGGTCATCATGGCGTAAGCGGGAGATTCGGATGTACCACCATCGGGTAAAAACCAATCGTTCACGGTTTTGACAAACCCGTCGAGACCAAAGTGAACAAGGCCCGGATGCCCGACACACATGCCCACAACGGCGGCGCCTGCACGGTTGCCAACCGATTTGTTGTTAATGGATGTGTCACAGGCGGCGAGGTAAGTGCTTTCGAGGAGGAGGTCGCGTTCTATTTTAAGGCGTTCCTCGTGGGTGTAGATGGGTTTGCCGTTGTCTTGTGCGGTGCACGTGAGGCTGTAGGCATCGGCCATGCGCACAACCCAGCCGCCGTCCATACCCGAAGTGCCAATGCGACTGGCGGCCCAATATCCTGCAAAGATTTTTCGGTCGGGTGTGTTGGGTGGGTAAACGAGTTCATCTTGAGGGAGGTCGAGAATGTGTTCGGCGGCAATTTTGGGATCCATGCCTGCGTATTCGCCATATCCATAACCTGCGCGAACGAGGTAGGTTGGAAACACGTGGGCAAAACGTAGGAGGATGGTTTTGGCGGCGTGTGCATAACGCGTGTCGTTTGTGAGCACATAGGCTCGGGCAAGGTTTTGTAATTGGCTGGAGATGTGTTGCACTTTGCGCACACGTGTGATGCCTGAGATGCTGGGGCGGGCTTGGTGATAAGCAAAACATTTGAAGGTATCACCGCCGACAAAGGTGAAGGTTTGCTCAACACCTCCCCACGTGGATGTGATGGCGATGTCTTCGGGAAATTCGGCATTGGGGAAGACGGTTTTGCAAACAGAACACTGAAGGTTGTTGGGTTCTTCGGGTGACCACGACCATTGCCCATTGGGGTGCCACGGCAGGCCTTTGGCTCGGCAGGCTGGACAAGGGCCTACACAGCCAGGTGTGGTGGTTTCGATCATGTTATCGAGATACGCGGGCGAGATTTGTTGGGCAATCTCTTCGGCTGTTTCGCGCAACGTATCGGTGTAACTTTTTGCCCAATCGTGTTTTTGAATATTCTCTTGGGCGCGTGCGATATCTTCGGGTTTGATGGTGGTGGCTGGGTGAATGACCTGATCACGGTATTTTTCCCAATCGGACCAGTCTTTTGGATTGATGGTGTTATCAGACATGTGAACCCTCGTGACAAAGCGTGTTTGAAATTGCGTTAGAGATATGATAAACGTTTGCCAACATAGTAATTGACGGCGTTTTATATTGCAACTGTTCTTAAGAGGGATGTCTGAGAGATTATGGTTTTAGGGCATTGTTAGATAGGATCAGATTTTTATGGAAGATTTTTTGATGCGTGGTTTTTGGGTAAGATGGGGTAAGCGGTTTATGAGGTAGATATTATGCGGTGTATTTGTGATCTGCGAGGATAGCGTGGATGATGTTTTGGATGTCTGTTGGATCTACAGCTGGACCGTTTATGTGTTGTGCCAGCGTGATTAAGGCTTTCCACAAAGCCCAACCACGTGCGCGTGCCCACATTGCATCGTTTGCCTGAATGGTTTTGCGAAAGGTTTCGCGGCTTTTTTCGGATAAAAATGTGTAGGCAATGGTGAGGTCACAGGCCGGATCGCCTACGGCAGAACTTCCAAAGTCGATAACGGCAGAGAGGTGACCGTTGTGGACGAGCAGGTTTCCTGCACTGACATCACCATGGAGCCAGACGGGTGTGCCTTGATAGGTGGCATTGAGGGCGGTTTCCCAAACGGCGGTTGCTGTGTGGGTGTCTATTTGGCCGTGTAAGGCAGTGAGTGCGTTACGGGTTTCGGTGTCGTAAATGGTGAGTGGACCGCCGCGATAAAAATTGTGTGTGCCAGGTGGCGGACCGTCTGTGGGATCTGTTTTTTGGAGTTGAATGAGGAAGTGTGCCAGTGTGGTTGCAAACTGAGTGTGATCGGAAATGTTTTGGTGGGTGGGGTTTTCGCCATCGAGCCATTTGTAGATGGACCATGGATAGGGATAGGTTTGGGAAGGGGTGCCCATTGCGATTGGGGTGGGTATAGGAAGTGGTAAGTGAGGCGCGAGCTTGGGCAACCACGTTTGTTCTTTGGCCACTTGCTCAATGTAGGCTTTGGCACTGGGGAGACGTATGCTCATGGTTGTGCCGAGGTGAAATGTTTTGTTGTCCCACCCACTTTTTGCAACGGGTTTGATGGGCAGGTGTGCCCACTGGGGAAATTGTGTGGCGACCAACTCGCTTACGAGTGATTGGGTAATGTTGAATTTTGCGTCTGACATGGGTTATCGTTTTTCGAGTGAGATGTGTTTCAGCTCTCGGATGGGGGGCAAGGATAGGCTTATGGCTTGGTTTAACATGTTCCAACCGACTTGGCCATAGGGTTCGATGTGATGGCGTAGGTGTTCGACCATTGTGGTTGTGGCTGAACGTGCCTCGGTGGCTTCTTTGGGAGGAATGAGACCTGCGTTACAGGCGTCGCTAAATTCGTCTTCGTCTTCAACGATAATGCGCCCATTGGAGAATGCAATGGGATCGAGTTCAAGGTCGGTGTAATGCCACTCATCATCAATGCGCGTGGGAGGTGTGCAGATGTCGATGGCGATATGGTCCACACACCAAGTGGCGATCCACCAGGCTTTGTTTGGGATGAGGTGCATCACGTGGAGACCTGCGTCACGGTTGCCTTGCCCCACTTCACATTCGCCAATCACTGCCCCTTTTTGACTTCTAAAGAGGGTGCCTTTTGGGCTGTAGAGCCATTGGCCGTAACGATCTTTGTTGATGATGTAAGCAGACCAACGCGCGATGCCTTCGGGGCGTTTGATTTTGCGAATAATGGTTGTTGGGTAGGTCATTGAGATTGAATCTCTGATTATTGTGGCTAAGCGTGTGTTGTCATGTTGCATTTGTTGTACACGAATTCTGGGTCGAGATCTACACCAGAATCCCATTCAATTGTATCAAATGACACGCGAACACGTTTAAAATGTTCATAATCCGATATTTTTTGGAAAACACCAAAGCTGAGATGGGGTTTCATATCGAGAATACCTTCTTCACCATTGTCAAATATGATAGCAAGTGTGAAGTCTTCGTTGGGCGATACATTTTTTACTGATGGATACATGTTTCATATCCTCCTTATTGCAGTGGTTGAATTTTAAATGGATTTTCTCCATTCATAACCAAATCCCAATCTGCCATCAGTTCTTCTTGATGAAGCTCTGCCCAGGCCAGAGTTAATTTCTGTTGTTTACGGGGCAGATTGCCTTCTATCATTTCACACGTGCGAATGTCTACAGTTGCTTTGTAATCATTGTAGTAGACGTGAAAATGTGGTGGATTGTGTTCTCCTGGCGCGAAATACATTCGAACTATGATGCCGTAAAACATAGATATGGTTGGCATTGCATGCTCCCTGTGTTGCAAATATATCCGTTTTTTTATTCATGGGCTACTGCTAAACCTTGTTCAAGGCTTCCTGTAAATTACTTATTGATTATGCTTTTGTTACGTCGCG
>JAYODI010000185.1:0-2629 GCA_038279365.1 Candidatus Latescibacterota bacterium
GTTATAAAGTGCGCGGGCCAATAAATAAGCAATTGGGAGTGTGATTGTGCCAGCAATGAATGCTGGAAGGCGTATCGCCCAAGTTTGATTGCCAAAAATTAAAAATGAAAAGTGAACACATAACGTATGAAAGAGATGATTGTTGGGAAATGAATAGTTGGACAATGCCAATAAGAGTGGTTTTGAGGCATAGTTGGTAAATGTAAAGGCTTCATCGTGTCGGATGGGTTGGAATAGATATAAAACTCGAAAGACAATCCCTCCGAATAAGATCAGGCCGAGTCCATATAGATGTAAGGTATCAGGATCGCGGTGTATGTGGTGTACATACAGTTTTGTATCTGTCCAAAATTCTCTTGATGCCTGCTTTACCTGTTGATACGCCTTATATAAATTTTCTAAAAGAAAGTGACGACATAAAAAGACAATACAGGATAGAATAACAGAGGCTGTTGCAAAGAGGTAGAGTTTAAAAATTATATTGTGATAAACCGTTTGTGTGAACCTGTTTGCATTGCCATCAACCGAAAGGGTATCGAGTTGAAATTTGACCCATTCATAGGGAAGGAGCGTACATAAAAATCCCAATAGGCCAACGCAAAAAATGCTGATCATGGCCAAGTAGAATGTGAACCGGAGTATGGATACGTCCTTCATGAGCGTTGTCATCCAATGTTCAAATAGATTGGTTTAGAATGGTCTTGGGGGTAGGAATATTGGGTGGGATGAGTGCAATAAATTACACCCTATCCTTTTTATCGGCACTTACGACAAAAAGATTAGCAACTATTATACCAAGCTCATTAGGTTTTTTTAGATTGCCGAGGGGGTGTTTAAAGCTTATAAAAACAGTGTGTTAAGTTTTTTGCGTTGTGAAGAGAACAACATTCAATAATTAGATCGGAAAATTTTTCTAATGACGTGGTGGTTGTTATGTGTGTAATAGTTTTTGAAATACTTCTTTGTGGCGTTGTAACCAAGGTCTAAGATCAAAATGTGTGACGGCTCTTTCTCTGGCCTTTTGTGCATATCCTGTGTGGTTGGAGGCGACTTTTAATACGGCCTCGGCCAATGCTTCAGGCGTTGGAGGGTGTTCTTGTTCCCAGTTGAGTTCTGTTTCAATGCCAATACCTGCATCTGGGCCAACGAGTTCAGGTGTACCACCACTGTTTGAGTAGACAACAGGAAGGCCTGCTGAAAGGGCTTCTAAAACCACGGTTGGGCAAGGATCGTTGTAGCGTGTATGGAGCAAGATATGTGCATTTCTAAAAATATCAGGTGCTTCTGATTGTTGGTATGGGCCGAGAAATGTCACTGCATTGGAAACGCCTTGCTGATGTATGAGTTGTTCGGCTATGCGAGCGGTTTCTTTTGGGTTTGGCAACCAATTCAATTTACCCGTTACGATGAGTCGTGCATCTGGGTGTTGTTTTCTTACGATGGCCAAGGTTTTGATCGCGTTTTCTAACCGATAATATTGGTATTGATTGCCTGCAAGCAATAAAATCAGACCCTCAGAGGGGGTGTGGGGTGGTGTAAACGTTTCTGTATCTATTGGATTGTAGAGCACTTCAGATTGTGTTTTACATACACCCAAAAATTCATCAGCAGCCATGCGGCAAAAGTGACTTTGATAAAAAACATGATCGGCCATATGCAGCACTTTTGCCATGCGTTGATTGCGCTCTTTCCAAGGCCAACCATACCACCCAGGATAAGCGACGCCATTTTGGTTCCAAGCTAATTTTGCACCAATTTTTTTGGCTGTTTTTGCTATGTGTTCTGCGCCCAATGGGGGTTGACTGCTCACCATATAAAGGATGTTGAAATAGGCCGAGTCATTGCGATATAGTTCTTGCATCCACTGAAATTTGACCATTCCTCCGTAAGCGATTTCGTTGCGGGTAGGGACGTGTTTTTGACCATATGAAACGCGCACAGCATCTAATGGGGCCAGAGCCATCTTTTTGCGTTCGGGCCACGTTTGCAGGTGTGCCACTGCCGATTTAAGCTGATATCTAAATGGGAGGTGTCGTTTTAAGGATGCAAGCAGAGACACGTTGCCTCCAGACTTATGACTTGTGTTGGCGAACAATGTTGATAAAACGTTGGCAAAATTCTTCTTGTCCTTGGGGTGTTAAAAGCGTTTGGTAATAAACTTTTTGTGCACTTTCTCCAATACCTACCCAAGTGTTTTGTGACAGCAATAAAGACAGTTGCTCTTGAAAGTCTGTGAAATCCCACCGATATGGCACGTATGTGATATGCTCTTGATAGATATTGGGCCATGTTTCAATGTGGGACATGTCGGGCTTAAACAGTGCAGCACCACAAAGAATGGCTTCAAAATCTCTATAGGCCATTTCACCCCAACCAAAGGGTGAGACACAAACACGAGCGTTTTGCATTTCTTGGTAGTAGGCTTTGGGGGAAATGCGTGTTGTGTCTACGTTGAAATAATGTGTGAGGTATTCTACTGTTTTATCTCGCTGAAACCGAATGGTTGGGCGTTTATGAGTGCGACCTAAACGGGCCGTTATGGTAATGGGCCTTATTTGACTAGGAGGTGTAAATTTCGCAGAATAAGATTTCCAAAAAGGTAGTATCTTGCGCAACTTGGCAAAATTTT
>JAYODI010000186.1:0-2619 GCA_038279365.1 Candidatus Latescibacterota bacterium
ACGTCCACCCGACCTGATTTGGGCATCTTTGACATAATCGCCCACTCGCACATCTTTTCGCGCAACAATCGAGCATCCATCCAAATGCTTTGTTGAAACCTGCCCCAAAGACACAACTTTGGCGCGTTTGCCCGCAATCCCATTGCCCACAATCACATCCCCTTTGGCCGTGATCGCTACCCCATCTCCTACCTCTCCAGCAATAAGCACATTGCCACCCGAACTGACTTGAACCCCAGGGCGCACCGACCCAAGAATTTCCACATCTTGATCGGTTTTTATGTTGCCCATTTTTTGGTCCACATCACCCGCAATACGCAATACACTGCGCACATCCAATGTATTGCCATTATATGAAGCATTTCCATCGATTTTGGCATAAAAAAATCTGGGCCGTTCATTTTCCAATTCAACACGTATGCGCTCGGTTATTTTTACATGACACATCTTCCCCATCGGGGCAGGAATAGGCTCCCCCATCAAGTTACATCCAGGAATCCCATCTTTGGGCGGAACAATCTCTGCAATTCCTTGCCCATTTTTGACGCGCAATGAGGCACTGCGCGCAACAACATCAATGCGACCATCGACCAATATGTTGCCATCTTCACTACCAAAATGCAGTATTAAATAAGCATCTTCACCCGCAACAGGTTGCACACCATCGGCCAACACCATATGACCACTACGCGAAGCCCGTTCGTCCACAAACTGATGGATATGCACCAAATCTTCAGGCGTAAGGTGTTGCTTGAGTTCCTTTTTTTCTAACAGTTGATTCAGCCAAACCAACTGAGGCATACACACAGGTTCGGCTTGCGGGAAATGGATCAGGTGAACAACCGAACGATCGGGTGCAACCCATATGGGTGGAATGACAGAAATCACGTCGTCTAATACGCACACATACCCATATATTTCAGAAAAAAAAGTGCGATTTTCTTCTCGCACATGATCACCAGCACTCAAGATCACACGGCGGGGCAATCTGGCCGAAACGGGGGTCACAATACGCCCAAAAATATCTTCTCCGGGTTTACCTGCCTGATGGGGGTGACAGATGGCTAATTTTTCTCCCGGATAAGTGGCTCTTACAAGCACACCCGCCCGTGAAATTGAAGAAGGATCAGAGTGTTCAAAGGCCTTTTTGAGTGCTTCATAAGGCAACGGATTGCGTTTCAACTTTTCAGTTAAAAATAAAAAATCAATTTCACCGTCTCGCACTTGTACGGGCATTGGCGCTTGTGCAACAATGACATCACCTTTGCTGGAAAATGTGCGATTGGGCTCAGATTTTACCTGGCTTAAAATGCGGTCAAGTACCTCCTCATCAATACCAGATACAATCCCATACTCTTTATTTAATGTCGTGACAATGTTTTTGACTTCAATGGTGGTATCACCATATAAAAACATTCCCCGTATAAACGCCAAGCGTGCATTATCCGAAATTTCCAGACGAATCCAAGCATTGTTTCGAATGCGTTTGCGTATAGATTTATCAAAGCTTTTTTTAGCCATAATTATTCTACAAACCAATATGTATAAAATTTCAAATGTTTATTAAATTTCAGGAGAATAAATCAGCGATTATTCATCGCGCTTTGACGTAAACTGTTCCAAAGCATCCAAATCCTCAGACAAATCTTCTAAGTTCATCACATCATCCATCTGATTTTTCCACTGACTGGCATTTTGCTGTATTTGTGCATCACTAATAGCCACAGCCGCTTGTAGTGCAAAACTGTTCAATGCCAAAATGCCATCCTCAGCAACGTCTCCAGGTTCACCAGACTGATCCACTTCAATTACCCCCAAAAGATCTGAGCCTCGCAATATGGGTATCAAAACAAAGGAGGAATCGCCAGTGCCTGCTTGAATAACAGCTCGACGACTTATCATCTCTTCAAATGCGGCCTGACGCGCATCCAAAACAACGATCTGGGGCAATAAATCCTCAGGAACCAACACTTTTGAAGCCTCAAGCCCAATGGCAGCGGTAGGTTTAAAAGTTCCCTCATCCATCAAATAAACCACGGCCTTGTTGACATCCAAAACATCGGCAATGACCTCCAAAACCAAAGCCAAAGTTTCCTGTAAAGTATGAAAAGTCAACAGATGTTGTGCAATGCGGTCTTTTCCTTCCAATTCGCGAACTTTTTGCTGCAACTGTAAGGTGCGCTCTTCCACTTTTTGTTCCAAATGCGCATTCAAATCTGCCAGGTCTTTGGCCAAACGCGTCCGCTCCAAATGTGTGCGGATGCGAATCAAAACCTCTTCTTTTTGGAATGGTTTTGAGATATAATCTATCCCCCCAGCTAAAAACCCTTCCAAAACGCCCTCCAGTTCACTTCGAGCGGTTAAAAAAATGACCGGAATATCTTTTGTATTTTCTTGGGCTTTTAACCGCCGACAGGTTTCAAAGCCATCAATTCTGGGCATCATCACATCCAATAAAATCAAGTCGGGTTCAATACGTTTGACCAAATCCAAAGCGGTCTCACCACTTGTCGCCACCAGCACATTATACCCATCGGCTTCCAGAGCTTGGCTGAGCACATCTAAATTTGCAGGCACATCATCTACGGCTAAAATTTTAGAACCCGTTAAATCTATTTG